>NZ_JBYMTK010000001.1:0-594428 GCF_057773105.1 Dietzia sp. IBK-p2-15D | reverse complement strand
GGAAGAGTCCGGGGCGGGCAGCGGTGAGTGTCGGCCCGGTCATGCGGTGCTCGATCCGATCGATGTCGCGGCCGGGTACGTGGTGTCGGCGATGGCGATCTCAGCCAGGCGGGCCGAGCGGATGATCACTTTCGCGTTCGATCTGCACACCCGGTATCCGGCGATCCTGTCCGCGATGACGCAGGGGCGGCTGGATCTGCAGGCCGCGAAGATCCTGGCCTCGCAGATGGCCACCGTCCACGTCGATGTGCTCGAGGCGGTGCAGCGGCAGGTCGTCGAGGAGTATCTCGCCGCGATCGAGGGCGGGGTGCGGTTGGGCGAGAAAGCCATCCGCGGCAACGTCGATGCGATCATCGCCCGCTACGACGCCAACGGGATCCGCCTGCGCCGTCAGGAAGCGGCCCGCACCCGCGGGGTGCGGTTCCATAAGGGCGTCGATGGCATGTCGAGTGTGTCGGCGATCCTGGCCACCGAGGAAGCGGCCGTCCTGGCCGAGGCCCTCGACCAACGCGTGAAAGACCACAAGTACGCCGACGCCCAAGCCGCCGCCAACGCCCAAGTCGACACCGCCGACCCCGGCGCCGGCGGCGCGGGCGATCGCGCGGCCGCTGGCGAGGTCGAGGATTACTCGATCGCCGAACGGCGCGCCGACGCCCTGATGTCCCTGGTGTGCGGCGATGCCGGCCTTGCTGGCACCTCTGCCCGCTCCGGCCGGTCGGGCGCGCCTGGTGCCGGGGTGGCGTTGCGGCCGAAGGTCACCGTCATCGCCACCGGCAACACCGCCCGCGACGCCGGCGGCGCCCGGGTGGAGTTCACCCGCACCGGCCAGGCCGCCCTGCAGGCCCTGCTGGACATGCTCGCCACCAGCGACGGGGCCACCTTCGAGCCCATCGACCCGCGCATCGGGGCCGCCGACGACTCCCGGGCCGCCCTGAAATACCGGCCCAGCGCCCAGTTGGCCCGCCGGATCCGGCTGCGGGACGGCACCTGCCGCCACCCCGGCTGCGCGATCCCCGCCGAGGCCTGTGATCTGGATCATGTGGTGCCGTTTGATCACGCCGACCCCCGTCGGGGCGGGCACACCATCGAGGCCAACCTGGCGGCGATGTGCCGCCGCCATCACCGGTTCAAGACCTTCTCCGACTGGATCTACGAACTGCAGCCCGACGGCACCCTGACCGTGCGCACCCCGGACGGTTCGACCATGCTCACCCGACCCTCCGGCCCGCTGGCCGAGTACCGGCGTGAACAGGCCCGCGCCGAAACCGAGGCGTGGACCCGGCAGCAACGCCGCAGCCCCGACCCCACCGGCGACGAGCAGGCCGACGCCGAGCCGACGTTCTGGTCCCGCCGCGCCTCCCGCCACCGCACCGAACGCCGCAACGCCGAACGCACCCGCGCCTACGACCCCACCCCGCCCGCTCCTGGGACCGGCACGGCCGCCGGGAACGGCACAGGCACGGACGCCACCAGCGCCAGCGCCACGACCGGCGCGGCCACCGACACCACGCCCGAGAAAGCCACCCCCGCCAGCGCCACCCCAGAGAGCGCCAGCCGCTGGTGGGCCCGCAACAAACCCCACCACAGCGACATCGAAAAAGGCATCCGCGCCCTACTCCACGAACGCCTCGACGAACTCATCGACCCGCCACCCTTCTGACACCACGAGGGCCGCGCCGGGCATGACCGGCGCGGCCCTCGTCGGGGCCCGGGTGGGGCCACCAGTGGGTCAGACGAAGCGGCGGCTGACCTTCTCGGGCAGGAGCGTCAGCAGCGGGCCGATCGCCTTCCACGGCTTGGCGGGAACCAGCGCGCGGGTGGGCTCGGCGTCGATCGTCTTGACCAGCGCGTCGACGCCCTCGTCGAACTCGGTCATCAACGCGGTCTTCACCGACCGGTTGATGTCCGTGCGGATATACCCCGGGAGAATGTCCGTCACCTTGATCCGGCTACCGGCACTGTCGAGCTCGGCGTACAGGCCCTGCGCCAGGGCCGAGACGAACGCCTTGGTCGCGCCGTAGGTGTTCTGCGCCTTCGGCATGCCGCGCAACGAGCTCACGGACGAGATGAACACCAGGTGCCCCTCACCTCGAGTGAAGAGCCGCTCCATCGCCGCCTCTGCCTGGTTCAGCGTGCCCACCACGTTCACCATCGCGGTCTCCCGGTTGGCGTGCGCCTTCCCCGTGCCGATCGAGGCGCCCTTGCCCAACCCGGCGTTGAGTACGAACCGGTCGATGCCGCCGAGCTCGGCGTCCAGCTCGCCGAACACCCGCTCCACGGCGTCGCCGTCAGCCACGTCGAGCTCGCGAACCGCCACCGTGATCGAGGGATTCGCCGCCAGCAGTTCGGCACGGAGCTCCTCCAGGCGGTCCAGGCGCCGCGCGCACAGCGCGAGATTCTTCCCCTGCGCGGCCCAGCGGCGGGCCATTCCCTCCCCGAGGCCAGAGCTGGCACCGGTGATCAGAATCGTCTTGCGGTCGGTCACGAGTTCTCCTCCGTTGGCGATGCGCCCAGTGTGGCACGACGCGGCTGGCAGGACGGGCAACGGTAGGCGATGCGATCCAGGGAGTCGCTCGGTTCGTCCGGGTCCGCGAGCCCTCCGAGACGGAACGTCTCCACCTCGGTCCCGCACCGGCGGCACGGCTTGCCGTCGCGGCCGTACACCCACAGCTCGCGCCCGCGCCGTGTGTCGCCGGTCGTCACCCGGACTGTGCGGTCGGCGTTGGCCACCAGCATCCGCCGCGCCAGTGTGACCATCGCACGGAGGTCCGGCACGACCTCGACGGGATCCCGCGGGTCCACCCCGCGTAGGAAACACAGTTCCGCCCGGTAGACGGTCCCTATCCCGGCCAGATTGCGCTGGTCGAGCAACGCCTCGCCGATCGTACGGGCGGGCCGCTCGCCGATCCGCCGCACGACCTCGTCAGTGCTCGTCACCGGGTCCCAGTCCGCGCCGAGGAGATCGGGCCCGAGGTGGCTGACGGCGCGGTCGGCCTCGGCGGGGGTCAGTGCGCGGAGCAGTCCGAGTTCCGTGCCCACCACCTCGACGTCGCCGGCACGCAGGAGCAGCCGGACGGTGTGCGCGGGGAACCGCCACCGGTCCCCCGCACGCAGGACGTGGATGCGGCCCTCCATCTTGAGGTGGATGTGGAGGGTGACGGGGTCACGGCCCTGAGCGTCGGGGCCGACGACGACGAAGAGGTGCTTCCCCCGGGACCGGGCCGTCACCACCGACCTGCCCGTGAGATCGACGGCAGCGAACCTCGGCACACGGAGCTCACTCCTGTCCAGGGTCCGCCCGACGAGGGCCTCGCGGACCCGCGCCGCAGCCCGGTGCACCGAATCACCCTCGGGCACGGTTCACCACCCCAGTTCGCGGCAACCGACGACCCCGGCGGTCTCGATCTGCACCGTCACGTGCTCGATCCCGTGCTCCTCCAGGAGGACGCGCCGAGCCTCGCCGAGCACCTCTGAGTGATCTGCGACCGGGTCGACCACCAGGTGCACGGTACCCACGTCCATTCCCGAGGTCAGTGTCCACAGGTGCAGGTCATGGACCTCCTCGACGTCACGCAGGGCTCCGAGCTGGGCCTCCACCTCCACCGGATCGACGCCGACGGGTGCGTGCTGGGCGAGGACCGCGACCACCTGCCGTCCGAGCACCACCGCGCGGACCACGATGAACACGGCGATCGCCACCGCGACCATCAGGTCCCACACCGTCGACCCGGTCGCCCGCATGAGCAGCGCCGCCACGATCACACCGACGGACCCTGCCGCATCGGCGAGCACCTCGAGGTACGCGCCACGCACTGCCAGACTCTCGTCGGACCCGCTGCGCAACAACAGCAGGGAGATGACGTTGATGACGAGTCCCAGCGCGCCGACGACGAGCATCGTCCCGGTGGCGACGGAGGCGTCGGAGCCGAGCCGACCGACGGCCTCGATCAGGACGTACACGCCCATGCCGAGCATGATGAGCACCGCCAGGCCGGAGGCGAAGATCTCCACGCGGTAGTGGCCGAACGTCCGGCGGCCTGATGCGTCGGGCCTGGTGGCGACCACCGTGGCCAGGAGGGCCGCGCCAAGTGCCACCACGTCCGCGCCCATGTGGCCGGCGTCGGAGAGGAGGGCGAGGGAGCCGGAGACCAGGCCGGCGACCAGTTCGACCCCGAAGAACGCCGCCGTCAGGGCGAACGCACCCCCGAGGCGCGCCCGGTATCGCCCACCGGCGTGGCCGGAGGGACGACCATGGGAATGGCCCGCACCCATTCGACAACACCCCTTCCAACACATGCACTAATGCGCATATTCTAACTATTCGCCGTGGCCGACTCAAGATGTGGCCGACTCAAGATGCGGACGTTCAGCGGCGGATCCGCAGCCCCTTGGGAGTGATGCCGAAGCCGGCGGCTTCGAACGCCGCGGCATGGGACGAGGTGTGGACGGGCTCGCCACCGAGGGTGGTGACGGTGAGCGCGCCGACCGCGCCGGACTTCACGGTTCCGGCGAGCGCCGTCGCAGCGGCCGGGACGGCACCGGCGCGGTCGTCGAGGACCAGCACGGTTCGCCCGCCGCGTTCGACGAACAGCACACACACGCCGTCGACCAGCACCACCAGAGCTCCCGCCTTGCGACCGGGGCGGTGTCCGGACCCGTTCCCCGTGCCCTCGCCACCCGCGGCCCCGTCACCGGTCGTGCGTGCGGAGGGCCAGGGCAGAGCCGCCCCGTAGGGGTTGGCGGGGTCGGTCGCGGCGAGGACCCGAACGGCGGGCTCGTCCGCACCGGATGGCCAGTGGGCGTCGTCCGCGGTGTCGTCGAACGTCCGCAGCCGATCGGTGGTGTTGCCGGCGGCGAACTGGGCGGCACCGAGGCCGTCGACGAAATACCCGCGCCGACAGCGGCCCGAGTCCTCCATCTGCGCCAGTACCTTGTACACGGCCGCGAACCCGCCGGGGATCTCCTCGGCCTCCACCGCGCCCCGCGTGACCACACCATGACGCAGTAGCAATGTCTCGGCCCAGGCGTGAGCACGCAGCGTCGCGTCGGTGACCGGCTCCGGCACCAGCGACCAGCGGCCGGCGAGCACGGGGGGCGTCCTCGTCCCCGCGGCGACGGCGCCGTTCAGTTGGGCCATGGTCGTCCTGCCCAGCCGGGCACGGCGGGGCCGGGCGGAGGTCCGGGACGAACGGTGCGCGGTCCCCGACCCCGACGAACCACCGCCGGCCAACACCGCGCGCAGCGGCGCGAGGGTGTCATTGGTGACCACCCCGTCCCACACGAGGTCCCACAGTGCGTCGCGGACCGCGGCCTCGGTGATGGGTGGCACGGGGTCGGTGGGCACGGGGTCTGTAGGCGCGGTGTCGGTGGGCACGGTGTCGGCCGCGTCTTTCACCTTGGCGACGATGTCGCGGAAGAACAGGGCGCCGCCGCGCAGGGAATCGACGACGGCGAGGTGGACCGGCCCCTCCGGCTGCGGTCGATCGAGGGGCAGGGTCGCACCGGCCGAATCGGCCGGGTGCAGGGAGACCCAGCCGTCGCGTGAGCCCGCCCGACCGCGCCCGCTCCAGATGACCTCTCCCCCGGCCAGGAGTTCGTCGAGCATCGTCGGTGAGTAGTCCCGCACCCGGGGTGCCAGGATCAGCGGTTCGAGAGCGGAGGCGGGCACCGCGAGTCCGTCGAGCTGCTCGACCACGGCGAGCACCCCGTCCACGCCGGACTCGGCGCCCGACTCGGCGCCGGCCGCTGTGCCCGCACCTGCTCCGCTGCCGAGGCTCTGCCAGCCGGGCAGGAAGCGGCCCAGCGCGGAGTGCGAGACCGGCTCGATCTGCGATCGCAATGCGGCGAGCGAGCGGCGACGGATGTGCCGCAGGACCTCGGCGTCGCACCACTCGGGGCCCGTCGCGCCCGGACGGAACTCACCGGCCAACAGCACCCCGGAGGAGGTGAGCCGATCGAGAACGCCGCGGGCGACGGCCACCCCGAGCCCGAAACGCTCGGCGACCGCGTCGACGGTGAACGGGCCGTGGGTACGCGCGTAGCGCCGGACGAGCTCGCCGAGGGGGTCGGTGACATCGCCGAGGAACGCCGACGGCACCCCGGGCGGCGGCGGGACACCCAGCCCGTCGCGGAGTCTGGACACGTCTTCGACGCCGGCCCACCACGTCCGGCCGGAGTGCTCGACGGTGACCACGCGCCACGCCTCGGCCAGGGAGGCGAGCCAGGCGGGGGCGGCGTCGGGGTCGGCGGACCGGGCCGCGACCTCCTCCACCGTGAGCGGGCCCAGCAGGCGCAGGAGATCGACCACGGCCTCGGCGTCGCGGGCGGCGCGATCGGGCTCGAGGTGCTGCAGCCGCCGTTCGATCGAGTCCAGGACCTCGATGTCGAGCAGCTCACGCAACTCGACGCGACCGAGGAGCTGACCGAGCAGCGACGGGTCGATCGCGAGCGCCGCCGCCCGCTTCTCCGCCAACGGGGAGTCGCCCTCGTAGAGGAACGCCCCGACGTAGTCGAACAGCAGCGACTGCGCGAACGGCGAGGCACCGGGTGTGTCCACCTCGACGATCCGCACGGTGCGCGACTCGATCTCGGTCAGGATCCGCTCGAGCGCGGGGACGTCGTAGACGTCCTGCAGACACTCGCGCACCGCCTCGAGGATCATCGGGAAGTCCGGGTAGCGGCGCGCGACGTCGAGCAGCTGCGCCGACTTCTGCCGCTGCTGCCACAACGGCGCCCGCCGGCCGGGGTCGAGCCGGGGGAACAGCAGGGCGCGCGCGGAACACTCACGGAAGCGGGAGGCGAACAGTGCGGACCCGCCCACGTGCCGGGTGACCAGGTCCACCGCCTCCTCGGCCCCGATGGCGAACGTCTCGGCTCCCGGGCGTGCGCTCACCTCGCCGTCGTCGCCCATGTCCGGTACCCGGAGGATGATGCCGTCGTCGGACACCACCGGCACCGCGTCGAATCCGTGCGCGGCGGCGAGCCGGGCGCGCACGGCCTCCGCCCACGGCCAGTGCACCCGCGCCCCGAACGGCGAGTGGAGCACCACCCGCCAGTCGCCGACCTCGTCGCGGAAACGCTCCACGACGAGCGTGGTGTCGCTGGGTACATGACCGGTGGCCTCGCGCTGTTCGGACAGGAAGCGCCGGAGATTGGTCGCGGCGTTGGCGTCCAGGCCGGCGGCGTCCAGCCGGGCGGTGGCCTCCGCGTCCGTGCCGCCCGCGACCTCCCGCAGGAAACCGCCCAGCGCGCGGCCGAGCTCGGCGGGCCGACCCTGGTCGTCACCGAGCCAGAACGGCAGCCGACCGGTGCCGCCGGGCGCGGGGGTGACCAGCACCCGGTCATGGGTGATCTCCTCGACGCGCCAGCTCGAGGCCCCGAGCGCGAACACGTCACCGACGCGGGACTCGTAGACCATCTCCTCGTCCAGCTCCCCGACGCGGGTGGCCTTCTCCCCCACCATGAACACGCCGAACAGTCCGCGGTCCGGGATCGTACCGCCCGAGGTGACGGCCAGCCGCTGGGCGCCGGGGCGGCCGGTGAGCGTCCCCGCGTCGCGGTCCCAGACCAGGCGCGGCCGCAATTCCGCGAAGTCCGCCGACGGGTACTTGCCGGCGAGCATGTCGAGCGTGGCCTCGAACGCCGACCGCGGCAGCCCCTGGTACGGGGCCGTGCGCCGGACGGCCGAGAACCACTCCTCCACGTCGATCGGCTCCAGCGCACACGCCGCCACCGTCTGCTGGGCCAGGACGTCGAGGGGGTTGGCGACGACCGACAACTCCTCGATCGCACCGGCGAGCATCCGCTCCACGGTCACCGCGCTGTGGACCAGGTCCGCACGGTGCTTGGGGAACACCACCGCCCGGGAGACCTCACCGACCTGGTGACCGGCACGGCCGACGCGCTGCAGCCCCGACGCCACCGACGGCGGTGACTCGACCTGCACCACCAGGTCCACCGACCCCATGTCGATCCCCAACTCGAGGGACGACGTGGCCACCACCGCCCGGAGCCGGCCCGACTTCAACGCGTCCTCGATGAGCGCCCGGCGCTCCTTGGACACCGACCCGTGGTGCGCCATCGCCAACTCCGGCGGTGCGCCCCGCGTGACCTCCGAGGGCACCATCACCTGCGCTGGCGGTCGGGCCGGGGGCTCGGGCAGGGACCCGGGGTCGGTGTCCTCGGCGTAGATCTCGTTGAGGCGGGCGGTGAGCCGTTCGGCCAGGCGACGGGAGTTGACGAAGACGATCGTCGAGCGGTGCGCGGTGACCAGGTCCACCACCTGCCGCTCGACGTGCGGCCAGATCGACCCCTGCCCCGGCGTGCCCGCTGGTGCGGACACATCCGGGGCGGCCGAGGACAGGTCGGTCATGTCCTCCACCGGGACCCGCACGGACAGCTCGAAGCTCTTGTCCGACCGCGGCGCCACCACGGTGACCGGGCGCTCACCCGCCAGGAAGCGGGCCACCTCGGAGTGCGGCCGGACCGTCGCCGACAACCCCACCCGCTGCGCGGGCGCGTCGAGCAGCTCGTCCAGACGCTCGAGGCTCAGCGCGAGGTGCGCCCCGCGTTTGCTGCCGGCGACCGCGTGGATCTCGTCGATGATGACCGTGTCCACGTCCGTCAGGGTCTCGCGGGCGGCCGAGGTCAGGAGCAGGAACAGCGACTCGGGCGTGGTGACCAGGATGTGCGGAGGCCTGGCCCGCTGGCGGCGTCGCTCGTCCGGCGGGGTGTCACCGGTCCGGATCCCCACGGTCACCTCCGGCGTCTCCGTGCCCAGCGCCGCGGCCTCCCGGGCGATCCCCGCCAGCGGCGCCCGGAGGTTGCGCTCGACGTCCACGGCCAGCGCCTTGAGGGGGGAGATGTAGAGGACACGGGTGCCGGGCCCGGACGCGCGGGCACTCCCGGCCGCACTGCCCGGGTCGGGTTCGGCCGGGCCCAGGAGCAGTCCGTCGAGCGCGGCGAGGAACGCCGACAGCGTCTTGCCCGAGCCCGTCGGTGCGACGACCAGGGTGTGGGCACCGCCCGCGAGGGCCGCCCACGCGCCGGACTGCGCGGCGGTGGGCGCGCCGAACGCACCACGGAACCAGGAGGCGGTGGCCGGGTGGAACCGGTCCAGGGCGACGGACATGAACACATGATGTCGTACGGCTACGACACACGCCGTGACACGGACGGGGCTCCGTAGAGTGTGCTCATGCGCGATCTCGACGACCACGACCTGGCTTCCCACCTCGCCACCGGCATCGGGGACATCGTCCGGGGCACCCGCGCGGGCGGCCTGCTGCACGGACGTTCGCTCGCGCGTGTGGCGAACGACGTCGCCGAGGACTGGACCGGCGAGGTACTCGCCGTGCACCGAGCGGACGACGGGATCCTCTCGGAGGGGGTCGCCGACGATCGCAGCCGCCTCGCCAAGTCACGGGTGTGGATCATCGACGTGATCGACGGCACCAAGGAGTTCTCCACCGGCCGGTCGGACTGGTCGGTCCACGTCGCGCTCGTCGTCGACGGCCGGCCCACCGTCGCCGCCGTCGGACTCCCCGACGCCGGCCGGGTGTTCCGGTCGGACCAGGTCGACCACGTCGACGGCCCGAGCTCGGGGACCATGGTCATCAGTCGCAACAACCCGCCCGCCGGGATCCACGAGGTCGCCGACGAGCTCGGGCTGCACGTGCGGCCGATGGGGTCGGCCGGCGCCAAGATGCTCTCCGTCCTGCTCGGCGACGCCGATGTCTATCTCCATGCCGGCGGCCAGAACGAGTGGGACCAGGCGGCGCCCGTCGGCGTGGCGCTCGCCGCCGGCCTGCACGCCTCCCGGATCGACGGGTCGCCCCTCGAGTTCAACAAGTCCGACACCTACTCCCCCGACATCCTGGTGTGCCGCCCCGATCTCACCGAGAAGGTGCTCGCCGTGACGGCGGGGCACCCGGTCTGGACGGCGTGAACAGAAAGCTTGAGTAGACTTGAGCGCCATGACCGTCCCCACCCCGTACGAGGACCTGCTCCGGTTGGTCCTGGAGCAGGGCACCCCCAAGGCGGACCGCACCGGCACGGGCACACGCAGCCTGTTCGGCCACCAGCTGCGCTACGACCTCGCGCAGGGGTTTCCGCTGATCACCACCAAGCGCGTCCACTTCAAGTCGGTGGCATACGAGCTGCTGTGGTTCCTGCGCGGCGACTCGAACGTCGGGTGGTTGCGCGAGAACGGCGTGACGATCTGGGACGAGTGGGCGGACGCCGACGGTGAACTGGGGCCCGTGTACGGGGTGCAGTGGCGCTCGTGGCCGACCCCCGACGGCGCCCACATCGACCAGATCGCCGCGGCCGTCGAGTTGCTGAGGGCCGACCCGGACTCGCGGCGCAACGTCGTGTCCGCGTGGAACGTCAGCGAGTTGTCGGAGATGGCCCTGCCGCCCTGCCACCTGCTGTTCCAGTTCTACGTGGCCGACGGCAAGCTCAGCTGTCAGCTGTACCAGCGCAGCGCCGACCTCTTCCTGGGCGTGCCGTTCAACATCGCCTCCTACTCCCTGCTCACCCACATGGTGGCGCAGCAGGTGGGACTCGAGGTGGGCGAGTTCATCTGGACCGGCGGCGACTGCCACATCTACGACAACCACGTCGAGCAGGTCCGCACACAGCTCTCGCGGGAGCCGTACCCCTACCCCGAGCTGCGGCTGAACCGCGCCCCGTCGATCTTCGACTACACCTTCGAGGACTTCGAGGTCATCGGCTACGAGCACCACCCGGGCATCAAGGCCCCGGTCGCGGTCTGATCCGGCGGACGGCTGCGGTGACCGTGCGGATGGTGTGGGCGCAGGCCCGCGGCGGGGTGATCGGTGACGGCCGCGACATGCCGTGGCACATCCCCGAGGACCTCGCGTTCTTCAAACAGGCCACCGTCGGGCGTCCCGTGGTGATGGGCCGTGCGACGTGGGAGTCGATCCCGGAGCGGTTCCGCCCCCTGCCCGGCCGTCGCAACGTCGTGTGCACGCGGGACGCCGACTGGTCGGCCGACGGCGCCGAGCGCGCCGGGTCCATGGAGCGCGCCCTGGAGCTCGCGGGCCCGGAGGCCGCGGTGATGGGCGGCGGCCAGATCTACGCCGCGGCGCTGTCCGCCGCGGACGAGTGTCTGGTCACCGAGATCGACGCCGACGCGCCGGGCACCGTGCTGGCGCCCGAACTGGACGACGCCTGGGAGCTGGTCGAGGTCGGTGAGTGGATCACCGATCCGCGGAGTCGGGTGGAGGGGTACGACGACGAGGTACGGCACCGGCACACGGTGTGGCGCCGCCGGCAGCGCTGAACCGGTCGGGACCGCGCCGACTAGAACCACTTCCAGGTCTTGGGGATCTTCTCCCCCGCGGCGAGGATCTTGATCTTCGTGCCCGCCATGAACCCGTTGATCTCGATGTCCAGGTGGGGACCGCCGTGGACGTCGTAGCGCCCCTCGTCGATCTTCAGCTCGCTCATGGTCCGGTTGCCGGTGATCGACACCGAGACCCCGGGCGGGAGCAGGATCTTGGCGTTGGCGCCCCACAGATCCAGCTGGAGGTGGGTGCGCGGGCGGTCGACGACGGCCTCTCGGGCGTCGAGGTAGATCTCACCCAGCCACGACGTCAGTCGGTAGTCGTCCGGCAGCATCCAGCGGCCCTCGCGCTTGAGGGTGTCGAAGACGGAGGTCCTCTTCTGGCTCTCGTCCACGGTGATCGCACTGCCGGGACGGGTGGCCGGCGGCGCGGAATGCACCGGGCCGACCGGCGCCGGTCGGGCGTGCTGTGCCGGGCCGGGCCGGTCGGCGGGGAGACCGCTCAGCGCCACCTCGAGTTCCGCGGGGCAGGTCGCGGCCCAGATCTTGGCCGCTCGGTCCGAGAACTCGGCGAGCGACAACTCACCTCGCCCCACCATCGCCTCGAGGCGCCGCTGGGCCAGGGTCCGTGGGTCGTTGTCCTGCTCCGGGTTCATGCCCCCAGGTTACTCAGCGCGTGAGGTCCTTCATCATCGAGCGCATGTCGGTGGTCAGTTCGTCGGCGAGGTCCTGCAGGCCACCGGAGATGACCTGCGAGAGGAGATCCGGGTTCTGGGCCTCGATCACGCAACCGCCGCCGGACTCGCGGATCACCACATTGCACGGGATCATCAGGGCGACGTCCTTGCTCACGTCGAACGCTTTACCCGCGAACCCGGGATTGCAGGCGCCGAGGATGAGGACACGCTCGATGTCCTTGTCGATCTTGTTCTTCAGGGTGGCCGTGAGGTCGATCTCGTGGAGGATCCCGAACCCGCGGTCGGCGAGCGCGGCCCGGGTCGCCTCCACCGCCTCGTCGAACTCCATCTCGGTGAACGTGCCGATTCCGATGTCCATGTCGACTACCTCCGGTGTTGTCGGTTCTGGTGTTGTCGGTTCTGGTCTCCGGTGTCGTCACCCAGCCTGCCACGGGGCCGGCCGGTGGTCAGGCGAGCGAGAGGAACAGCTTCTCGAGCTCGGGCAGGTCGACCCCGTCCGCGCCGGGTTCGCCGTCGCGGGTGATGCACTCCTGGATGTTCTCGCTGATGATCTTGAACCCCGCACGGTCCAGTGCCTTGGACACCGCCGCGAGTTGGGTGACGATCTCCTTGCACGAGCGTTCCTGCTCGACCATGTCGATCACCGCGTTGAGCTGGCCGCGCGCGCGGCGCAGCCTGTTGAGGACCTGCTGCCTGGGCTCGGACACGGCTTTTGCGGACACGGCTTTGTCGGACACTGCTTTGTCGGACAAAGCCCGCTCGGTTGCTGACATCGTCGTCCCTCTCGTGGGTCACTGATGGTCTCGGATGGTGAAGGCGGACTGACGCGAGACCCCCGTGGGTCCACCGGATGTCTCCAGCGTACCCGCGGGGGTATATTTTCGCGAGTGCCGGTTTCTGCCGGCCCAGCTGACGGTCAGTCGTCGTGGACGATAATGCCGCGGACCATGCCCTCGCCGCCGCGCTCCATGATCTCGTAGCCCTCGTTCACCTGGTCGAGGGTGAACCGGTGGGTGATGAGCTCGTCCAGCTTGAGCTGCTTCTCGTCCCACAGGCGCAGGATGTTGGGGATGTCGTGGAAGGCGTTGGCGGAGCCGAAGAGCGAGCCCTTGATGACCTTCTCGTACTGCGAGACGAACAGGCCGGGCAGGGAGATCGACTGGTTGTCGAGGCCGCCCATCGAGGTGAGCACGACGACGCCGCGCTTGCCGACCATGTCGGTCGCGTCGGCGGTGACCTTCGCGTCGGCCACGCCGATGGTGATGATGGCCTTCTCCGCCATCGTGCCCCAGGTCAGGCCCGGCAGCTCGGCCTTGGCCTCGTCGACATCCGTGTAGACGTGGGTGGCGCCGAACTCCTTGGCCTTGGCCAGCTTCGACTCGTCGGTGTCGATGGCGAGGATGAACCGGGCGCCCGCGTGCTTGGCGCCCTGGATGGCGTTGATGCCGATGCCACCGATGCCGAAGACGACGACGGTGTCGCCGGCCCGGACGTCGGCGGAGTAGACGGCGGAACCCCAGCCGGTGGTGACTCCGCAGCCCACCAGGGCCGCGACCTCGAAGGGGATCCAGTCCTGGACCTTGACCACCGAGTTCATGTTGGCCACGGTGTACTGCGAGAACGTACCCAGGGTGCACATGGCGCCGGCGGTCTCGCCGTTGTCCAGCTTGAACGGGTAGCGGCCGTCGGCCATCTCACCGATGGTGCCGTTGAGGCCGCCGTCGCAGAGGTTGGTCATCCCGCGCGCGCAGGCCGAACACTTGCCACAGGCGGGGATGAACGACCCCACCACGTGGTCGCCGGGCTGGACGTGGGTGACGCCGTCACCGACCGCCTCGACGACGCCCGCACCCTCGTGGCCACCGACGATCGGCAGGCGACCCGGCAGGTCACCGCTGGTGATGTGCAGGTCCGAGTGGCAGAGGCCGGCGACCTTCCACTTGACGAGCACCTCGCCGAAGTTGGGTCCGTCGAGCTCGGCCTCGACGATCTCGAACGGCTTGCCGAGCTCTCGGGCGATGGCGGCCTTGGTCTTCATTGAACTCCCTCCGGGCGCGACGGGGTGAAGCCCGCCACTGGAACGTGTTCTAGCAACGTTAGCCCCATGGGTGAACCCTGTGGGGTGGTTACCCGAACGTGTTCCGGTGGGACCTCGCCGCCGCCGTCGTCCCGTCAGTTCAGTGGGCCGGCCCGCCGATCAGGGCTGCGCGTCGCCCTGCTGCGCCTGCGCGTCCTCGACGGCCTTGCGGACCTCGTCCATGTCGAGCCCCTTGATCTGCTCGACCAGGTCGTCCAGCGCCTGCTCCGGGATGGCGCCCGAGTGGCGGAACACCGCGATTCCCTCGCGGAACGCCATGAGCGTCGGGATGGACTGGATCTGCAGCATCGCTCCGAGCTGCTGCTCTGCGTCGGTGTCCACCTTGGCGAAGGTCAGCTCGGGGTTCTTGCCCGAGACCTTCTCGTAGACCGGACCGAACGCCTTGCACGGGCCACACCACTCGGCCCAGAAGTCCACCAGGACGATGTCGTTCTCGGTGACGGTCTTCTCGAACTCGGCGGTCGTGATGTCGACGGTGCTCATACGAATGCCCTCCTAGCGCGGACGGGGCGACTCTCGTCCCGTCTCGTTACGCCGCCAGCCTACGGACAGCCCGCGCCGGCGACGACCTTCCGCGACAATCCATACCTATGGGGGTATGGATGCCGCGCGTAGTCAGTGACAACGTCGCCTGACTCGAGTTATTCCCCGCTCCCCCCGGACCTCACGCCTCCCGGCGGGGCGGCGAGTCGAGGACCTCGGCGAGGAACTTCTCGAGCTGGTCGAGGAAGACCGCGTTGTCGTCGCCCGCGACCATGTGCCCGGCGTCGGGCACCTCCATCGTGTACGCGTGCGGGAGCAGCCCCCGCAGGTGCCGCACCGACTCGTCACTGACGATGTCCGACGCCGAGCCCCGGATGAGCAGGGTCGGTTGCGCGATGTGCGGGACGAGCTCCTCGAAGAAGGCGTTGCCGAGTTCCGCGTTGTCGGCCGAGGCGCCACCGGCGAAGCGGGGGTCCCAGTGCCAGTGCCACCGTCCGTCCTCGCGCAGCCGGAGGTTCTTGCGCAGGCCCTCGGGATTAGGCGGTCGCTTGCGCTGCGGCTGGTAGGCGGCGATCGCGTCGGCGGCCTCCTCGAGACTGGCGAACCCTTCGAACCCGGAGCGCATGAACTCCCCGACCCGCTCGACCCCCTTGGCCTCGAGCTTCGGGGTGACGTCCACCAGGACGAGCGCACGGGCGACGTCCTTGCCGGTGCCCAGCGAGAGCATCGCGGTCATCCCGCCGAGGGACGCGCCGACAATCACCGGGCGCCGGGAGGGGAACCGCTCGGCGACGATCGCCTCGAGGTCCGCGGCCAGCCGGTGGATGTCGTAGTCACCCTCCGGATCCCAGTCGCTGTCCCCGTGACCGCGGGCGTCCATCGCGGTGACCCTGTACCCCTCCCCCGACAGCCGGCGGGCGGCGCGGCTCCACGCGTGGCGGGTCTGGGCACCCCCGTGCAGCATGAGGATCTCCTCGACCGGGTCGAGCGAGTCGCCCGCCGGATCCACCGGATCCCACACCTCGCCGACCAGCGTGACACCGCCGTCGCGTTCCACCGTGAACTGCCGCGGTTCGCAGATCGTCTCGGTACTCGACATGTACGGGCCTCCCGGGATGGCGCCCACCCCATCGGTGGAACGTGTTCTCGTGCCGTTCTACCACGCCCGCTCGGCGATCACCCGCGTAGCGAGGTCCTCGGCCACCGCCAGGACCGTGTAGTACGGGCCGCACCGCGGCAGCGAGGGCAGCGCCGACGCATCGGCCACCCGCAGCCCCTGCACCCCCAGGACTCCTCCGGAGTCGTCGAGCACCTCCCCGACCCGCGCGGTGCCGGACAGGTGCTGCGAGGTCGAGACCGTGACGTCCCCGTCCAGGCCCATCCGCTCCGCCACCATCGCGGCGGCCCCGGCGAGGACGGCCGCGTCGTGCGGGTCCTCGGACAGGTGCACGGTCCCGTCGTCGCCGATCCGTCCACGACCGACCGGGTTCATCAGTGCCACCCCGATCCGGTGCGGCGCCGGCTCGAGGCCCGGGATGACGTGGTGCAGGGGGACGGCGTAGGGACGGATCTCGACCTCGGCCTCCGCGGCAAGCTGCAGCCGGACGACGTGGGAGAGCAGGGGCGGCAGCCCCGCCGGTGCGGCCGGGCCGCCACCCGGGTACCGGTCCCGCTCCGACAGGACGTCCGCGGGCAGGTCCAGCAGCAGCTCCGGATGCTCCTGCACCCCGTGGCCGACCGGGTGTCCGGTGGACGGTCCGATCCCGGACCCCGTCAGCAGGGCGGCCGTCCCGATCGCCCCCGCACACAGCACCACCTGTCGGGCACCGATCTCCTCGTCGTCGTCGAGCACCACGCCGTCACACCGTCCGGCGACGCGCCCGCCCTCCCACCGGAGCCGGCGGACGGTCGCCCCGGTGCGCACCCGGGCCCCCGCGCCGGACGGGTCCCAGGCGTCGAACGCGGTGACGCGCCGCGGGCCCCGGCGCGCCTGACCGATCGCGGACACGCGGCCGGGGAACGCGGCGGCCACCCGCGCGGCGACCGACCCCATCGGCGCCAGGCCGGGTCGGAGGCGCTCGGCGGCGCGGGCCAGTCCCGCCGCGTACCGCCGCGGCCAGTCCGGACCCCACTCCGCGAGGTCCGCCGGTCGCGCCGGGGTGCAGTACCCGCCGTTGACCGCTCCGGACCCGCCGAGGGTGCGGCCGCGGGGCAGGTCGAGTCTCGCCTCGCCGAGTGTGGCGCGATAACGGGCGACGACCTGCGACCCCGGTCCCACGTCGAGCAGGCCCGCGCGCGGCGAGGCGCTCGCGGTGCCGGACTCCACCAGGAGGACGTCGGCACCGGCCTCGGCGAGGCGACGGGCCATCACGCAGCCGGCCGGGCCCGCACCGACCACCACCACGTCGGCCCGCGCGCCGCCGCTCACCGCGTGACGCCGTTCACCGCGTGACGTCCGGTCGCAGTGCGTCGAGCGAGCGCGCGGCCCACGCCGAGCGCCACACGCCGAGGCCGTAGGCCAGGTCGTCGAGACGATGGAGCAGGACGTGCCCGAGGGGCTCGTCGATCGGCAGCCGTCCGGGTTCCCGGGCGGTCCACCAGTGCCACAGGCCCTCGGCCACCGCCGCGGCGAGGAGACGGTGGCGCAGGCCGCGGGACGCGCGGGAACGGGACCCGGCGGTGGCCGCGAGCACCACCGCCGTGACCGGCCAATACGGGCGTAGTAGTGCCTGCGGGAGCTGACGGACCGACGCCCCGGCTCCCCGGGCGACCAACCCGGCGGCCGCGCGACCGTCCCCGGTGAGGCCGCGGGTCCGCCACCACGAACTCCCGATCGCACCGGCCGCGACCAGCGACCCCACCGGCGTGGCGCTCCACACCCCGATCGCCACGGCGAGGGACCACGGTGCGGCCACCGCGGGCGCCACGGCGGCCCCGTGGCGGTCGGCGAGCGGCGCCGCTCCACGCCCGTAGAAGGCGCGCCGGGCCACCACCGCGCCGAGCGAGGTGCGATGCCGGTGCGCCACCCGGGCGGCCGGCTCGTAGCGCAGTTGACCCCCCGCGGCATCCGTGCGCCAGCACAGGTCCACGTCCTCGGCGACGTGCATGCGTTCGTCGAACGGGCCGATTCCCCCGCCCTCGGGAGGGGGCGGCAACCGGTCGGGTCGTACCGCGAGCGCCGCGCTGGGGACGTACGCCACCCGTGTGCGGGGTCTGACCCTCGCCGGCTCGGGGCCCATGTCCAACGCGGAGCGGGCCGTCTCGTACCCGCGTACCCAGAACCGCCCCGGTTCGGCGGCCACGATGCGGGGCGCGACCGCGGCGACCCGCGGGTCGTCGAGGCGGGCGAGCAGGACGTCGAGCCACCCGGGCAGCGGGAGGACATCGGCGTCGAGGTAGACCACCACCTGCGCCCCGGCAGCGACGGCCGCGGCGGTGCCCGCGTTGCGGGCGGCGGCGGGCCCCCTCGACTCATCGTGGCGGAGGATTGTGGTGGGAGCCGGGGTGGCGGAGGTGGTCAGGGGCGGCGTGGAGCCGTCGTCGACGACGACGAGGCGCAGTCCGCGGGCGAGTTCCGGCTCGAGCGCCTTCGAGAGCGCGGCGACCCCGGCGGCGTCGTCACGGACGGGGACCACCACCGCGACGGCCGCCAGCGGGCGGGTGCCCGTCGCGGTGCCGGCGGGGTGGGCCATCCCCCGGTCGGTGAGGGCGCGCGCGAGGGCCGCACCCGCGGGAGTGTCGGTGGCGATCGTCTCGCCGTCCATGAGAGCCGACACGGCGGGTGACGGCGTGATCAGGGTGACCGGGTCGCCACCCAGCACCCGCACGACGCCGCCTCTGCGCAACACCCGGGTACGACGATCGAGCAGAACGTGGGGGGCCTCGCTCATCGCAGCATCCCGTCCTCCCCCGGCCGCCACCGTCCGAGCCGGGCACGGGCGTCGGCGAGCAGCGCGTCCCACAGGCGCCGGCCCTCGTCGGCGGAGGCGGTGGTGGGGTCGCCCAGCACCCCGTTCGGGCTCACCGCCGCGACCCCGCCCGCGCGGAGCGCCGGCAGGATCCGCGGCAACGGTTCGACACATCCGGGCGCGGCCAGGTCGACCCGAACGAGGTCGGGGTACAGATGCAGCAGGAGCGAGGTCTCGGCGTGACCGGCGTGGGTGTCCGTGGGGTCCTCGCTCGTTCGGCAGGGCAGCCAGGCGGCGTCGCGGCCCTCGTAGCGGAGCCGGGGTACCGCGCGGCGCAGTGCGTCGACGTTGCCGCCGTGCCCGTTGACCACGACGAGCCGGTCCGCCCAGGCGCTCACCGACCGGCCGAGCTCGATGATCGTCCCGGCGAGGGCCTCGGTGCCGATCGACACGGTCCCGTCGAACGACTGGTGCTCCCCGCTCGCACCGTAGGCGAGGGCGGGGAGCACACGGACGTCACCGGGGGCGACCGCGCGGGCCGTCGCGGTGGCCAGGAGGGTGTCCGTCTCCGGCGGCAGGTGCGGGCCGTGCTGCTCGGTCGCCCCGAGGGGCAGCACCGCGAGCACTCCCGTACCGGCCCGGCCGGTCGCGCCGATCGCGCCCGTCACGTCGGGTCAGACCTTGATCGCGCCCATGTCGACGGTGAAGGTCGAGGCGGTGATGGTCCGCGAGGCGTCCGAGGCGAGGAACATCACCGAGTCCGAGATGTCGTCGGTGGTGGCCATGCCCATCCCCAGGATCGGCGTGAAGTGCGGCAGGAACTGCGGCATGGTGTTGAACACCTCGAGCGCGTCGGGATCGTCCGCGCCCATCGGCGTCTGGACACCGTAGGGGTGGATCGTGTTGACCCGGATACCGTGCTCGCCGAGCTCCTTCGCCGCGGTCTGGGCCAGGCCCACCACGCCGTACTTGGACGCCGAGTAGGGAGACTGCACCGGCATGGCCTTGAGACCGGCCACCGAGCTCACCAGGATGATCGACCCGCCGTTGCCGGCGGAGAGCATGTGTGGGATCGCCGCACGCAGCGTCTTCCAGTACCCCGTGAGGTTGATGTCGATGGTGTCCTGCCACTGCTGCTCGTCGAGCTCCCAGACCTTGCCCCAGTTGCAGATGCCCGCGTTGGCGATCACCACGTCGAGGCGGCCGCCGAAGCGCTCCACGCCGCGGGCCACGAGGGCCTGCTGGAACGCCAGGTCGCGGACGTCACCGACCTCGGCGAGGATCTCCCCTCCCTCGGCTTCGACGCGCTCGATCGTGGTGGCCAGGTCGTCCTCGGTGGCGGCCCGGTACTTCACGTACTCGGACGGAGAGTCACACAGGTCCAAGCCGATGATCCTGGCGCCCTCGCGCGCGAAGCGGATCGCGTGCTTGCGGCCCTGGCCGCGGGCCACGCCGGTGATGTAGACGACCTTGCCGTCGAAATCTCCCATTACAGGGGGTGTCCTTCTCTTCCGTGGTGGTGGGTCAGACGCCGAGACGGCGCATGAAGTCGTCGGGGATGACGTAGTCGTCGCGGTTCAGCTCGGAGATCGAGGACTTGCTCAGCCCGATGAGGCTCGAGTCGAGTCCGGAACGCATGATGTCGAGGACGTTCTCCACTCCCGCCTGGCCGTTGGCCCCGAGCCCCCACAGGTAGGCGCGACCGATCATCACGGCCCGGGCACCGAGCGCGAGCGCCTTGGCCACGTCCGAACCGCGACGGATGCCGCCGTCGAGCAGGACCTCCACCTGATCGCCCACCTCGTCGGCGATCGGCGCGAGGCACCGGATGGACGCCGGGGTGGCGTCGAGGTTGTTGCCGCCGTGGTTGGAGACGGAGATCGCGGTGACCCCGGCGTCGACGGCCCGCTTGGCGTCGTCGACCCGGGTGATGCCCTTGAGCATGACCGGCCCGTCGTAGTTCTCCACGACCCAGGCGATGTCCTCCCACGTGGCCGGCGGGGTGCCCATCCACTCGCCGTAGGCACCGAAGAACGTCGGGCCCATCTCGCCCTGGTTCACCAGGTTGGGGGTCGTCAGATCGGGGAACCGCTTGTTGACCACCACGTCGCGGGCCCATTCGGCGGCCCAGCGGGGACGCACGGCGATCTGCGGGGCGAGGGTGATCATGGCCCTGGCGTCGAGCTTCTCCGGGATGGCCGGGCTGCCCCAGTCACGGCCCATCGAGAACGACCAGTCGGTGGTGAGGATGACCCCCGCCGCCCCGGCGGCCTTGGCGCGCTCCAGCCGCTCCAGCACCTTCTCCTTGCCGCCGAGCCAGTACACCTGGAAGAAGGTCTGCGGGTTGGCCGCGATGACCTCCTCGATCGGCTTGGACGCGAACGAGCTCAGTCCCATCGCCGTGCCGCGGGCGGCTGCGGCGCGGGCCACGTCGACCTCGCCGTCCGGCGTGACGGCCTGGACGCCGGTCGGCGAGATCATCACCGGCAGGCTGATGGGCTGGCCCATCACCGTGGTGGCCATGTCACGGTCCTGCTTGGCGCCGATCACGTGGGGCTTGGGCTCGAGCTCGGTGAAGGCGTCCATGTTGTCGCGGATGGTCACCCCCGCCTCGCTGCCGCCGACGAGCGCCATGTACACGCTCTTGGGCAGCTTCTTCTTCGCGCGGCGCTGGGCCTCCGCGACCGACTCGAACCACGGGTTCTGGCGCCAGGGGTTGGCCTCGGCGATCTTCGACAGGCGGGACACGGTGGTGGGTGCTCCTTCTTGGGGGTTCGTCCGGTCTTGCGGGGTTCGTCCGGTCTTGCGTGGTCCGTCCGGGCGGCCGGTTTCAGATCGGGGACTCGTCGCACAGGCTGGTGGGCCTGCGCGGCGGTGTCGTGACGAGGGTCAGCGGCACGGGGCCGGTGGGCTGCTTACGCGCCGCGAGCCCCATGGGCCGGGTGTGGTCCTGCGACGGGTCGGGGATGCTGCGCTCAGCCGCGAGCAGTCCCTCGCCGTACCCCTGGACGCACTCGGGGTCCGGGCCGTCCATCGGCAACCCGGTGAAGAACTTGGCCGCCATGCAGCCACCCCGGCAACTGTCGTAGAAGTCGCAGGACGCACACGCCCCGGCCGACTGCGGCTCGCGCAGCTCTCGGAACAACTCCGAGGTCTGCCACACCGTCTCGAAGCCGCCGTCGGCGACGACATTGCCGGCGAGGAACTCCTCGTGGATGGCGAACGGACAGGCGTAGACGTCGCCGATCGGGTCGATCAGGCACACCACACGCCCGGCACCGCACAGGTTGAGCCCGGGAAGCGAGCCCTGCCCCTGCCCCTCGCCGAAGGGGGTCAGGTGGAAGAAGCTGTCGCCGGTGAGCACGTCGGAGCCGTTCGCGACCAGCCAGTCGTACAGGTCCTTCTGCTGCTCGGGCAGCGGGTGCAGGTCGTCCCACACGTCGGCGCCGCGGCCCGACGGACGCAGGCGCGTGATGCGCAGGGTCGCGTCGTACTTGTCGGCCAGCGCCTTGAACTCGTCCAGCTGGGTGACGTTCTCGCGCGTCACCACCACCGAGATCTTGGCGTCGGTGAAGCCGGCGTCCTTGAGGTTCTGTAGTGCACGGCAGGCCATGTCGAAGGACCCCGGGCCGCGGACCGCGTCGTTGACCTCCGCGGTCGCACCGTCGATGGAGATCTGGACGTCCACGTAGTCGCTCGCGGCCAGGCGCCTGGCGACCTTCTCGTCGATACGAACACCGTTGGTGGAGAACTTCACGCCCACCTGATGGCTGGTCGCGTAGTCGACCAGCTCCCAGAAATCGGAGCGGACCGTCGGCTCGCCGCCGCCGATGTTGACGTAGAAGACCTGCATCTTCTGCAGCTCGTCGATGATCGCCTTGCACTGCTCGGTGCTGAGCTCGCGCGGGTCACGGCGACCGGAGGAGCTCAGGCAGTGCACGCAGGCGAGGTTGCAGGCGTAGGTGAGTTCCCAGGTCAGGCAGATCGGCGCGTCGAGCCCCCGCTCGAACTGGTCGACGAGGCGGCCGACGGGCGCCGGGGCCGTGGTGGTGGTCGCGGTGGACGCCGTTGCGGGACGGTCGAGCATGCTGGTCATGAGGTCTCCTCGATCATGCGCGAGGCGGCGAGCTGGCCGAGCGCGTGCAGGTACAGCCGCGCTGTCGCCGGATCATCGATCGACACACCGGCGGCGGCACAGGCGGCGCGCGCGGTGGGGTGGTCGGCGAGGGTGCGGACCACCTCGACGATGGTCGGCGACTTGAGGAAGCTGAGCTTGCGGGTGTGGAAGTGGTAGAGCAGTGCCCCGAACGGCTCGGGCCGGAGCGCCACGCCGGGGTGCAGGCGCCAGCCGGCGTCGAGGTCGAACTCCGCCGGGGCGGCTGACTGCTCGGCGTCGGCCGGCGCTGCTGCGGGAGTCATGGTCAGTAGACCCCACACATGCCGTCGATGGAGACCTCCTCGATGAGGGCCTCCTCCAGCACGACCTCGGTGTTCTGCGTGTTCTCCATGACGTGTCCTCTCGTCCGGCGCGGGCGCTGTCCCACCGGTTTCCGGTGAGATCCGCATCATATTGGCACTTAGTGCCAGTGGCAAGGGTCACTCATCTAGGCTCTCGTGTCATGGGAATGCCGGAAATGCCCGGAACCGAGACACGGCCCCCGGGGCGTCGGCCGTCGACCACGCGCGCCTCCATCGTCGACGTGGCCCTCGACCTGTTCGCACGCCAGGGTTACGACGCGACCAGCGTCGACCAGATCGCCGAGGCCGCGCACATCTCCCGTCGCACCCTGTTCCGCTACTTCCCCGGCAAGGCCGCCATCGCGTGGGGCGAGTTCGACGAGCAGATCGACCTCATGCTGGAGTACCTCGCCGACGTGTCCGAGCAGACGCCGCTGCGCGACGCCCTCGCCGACGCACTCATCGCGTTCAACACGTTCCCGCGCGAGCAGACGGAGGCGCACCGACTACGGATGCGCCTCCTGCTCGGCGTGGACGAACTGCAGGCGCACTCGACCCTCGTGTACGCCGACTGGCGCCGGGCCGTGGCCGGGTTCGTCGCCGCCAGGCTCGGCCAGGCGGTGGACGATCTCGTGCCCGCCGCGACCGCGCACGCGGCGCTGGGGATCGCCCTGGCCGCCTACCGCCTGTGGGTGGCCGAGCCCGGAGCCGACCAGGATCGCCTCCACGAGCTCCTGCGTCACGGGACGCAGATCCTCGCCTGAGCGGACGCGTTCGAGCCCGGTGGGCGACCGCTCTGAACTTACCGGCGGGTAACCTCGTCGTCGTGACCGACTCCGACACCTCCCCCACCCACCACGCCGACACCTCCACCTACCGGCTGTGGAAGACCGCCACCCGGCTCCCGTTCGGCTCCCGCCTGTTCAGCGCGGCGGTGAGCCTCAAGGCCCCGTACTTCCGCACCGCGTACCCGCACGTCGTCGAACTCCGACCGGGCCGCTGCGTCGTCCGCGGACCCGGCTGGTGGGGCAACCGCAACCACATCGGCACCTTCCACGTGATCGCGGCGTGCAACCTCGCCGAGATGGCGATGGGCATGCTCGCCGAGGCCTCCGTTCCCGCCACCCACCGATGGATCCCCGTAGGGATGAACCTGCGGTACCCGGCCATGTCGACCGGCGGCATGACCGTCACGGCCGAGTGGACGGACATGCCGGACTTCTCGACCTTCACCAGCGGACAGGACGTCGAGGTCCCGCTGACATTCGTCGACGACGCCGGGGTCGAGCCCATCACCGGCTCGATCACCATCCGCGTCTCGCCCAGGAAAACGAGCTGAACACAAAGCCGGCTCTGATTTTCCGTTGCGGAAACGGAAAATAACTCCTAGTGTTTCCGTCATGGAAAACACCGGCTCCGCCCCGCGTCACGACTCGCACGACGCCGGCCCGTACGACCCCGCCGCCGCGCTCGCGGACGTCGACGCGGCCCGCCGGTCGGTGGCGGACAGGCTCATCACCCCGTGGTGGTACCACCCTGCCCTCGGCGTGATCCTCGCGGCGATCATGCTCGTGGCCGCGCTCGACCTCCACAACCTCGTACGACTTCCGGTGGCGCTCGCCGGCGCCGTGGGCATCGGACTGCTGATCGGCGCGTACCAACGCACGACCGGCCTGTGGGTGGACCTGCGCAACCTCGGCCCCACGTCGCGCAGATGGTGGCTGGCCTACGCGGTGGTCATCGCGGTGGCCACCGGCGCCTCACTCATCCCCACCGCCACCGACCGCGCGCTACCGGCCTGGCTGGCCGTCCTGCTGGCCGCCGTGGCCGTGATCGCGACGATCGTCCTGGGCCGCCGAGTAGACGACGCCATGCGCGCGGAGATCCGTTCCGGCGCCGCCGCGATCCCTTCTCGCCGATGAGGGGCGGACGCCCCGCAGCGCGGTTCGACGAGATCATCCACGCCCCACACCGCCTGCGGATCTGCGCCCTGCTCTCCCCCGTGGAGTCGATGGAGTTCGGTACCGTCCGCGACGAACTCGGGGTGGCGGACTCGGTGCTGTCCAAGCAGTTCAAGGTCCTCGCGGACGCCGGATACGCCACCACGTCCAAGGCCGCCGGCGCCACCGGGCGCGCCCGGACCTGGCTGGCCCTCACCCGGGCCGGCCGCAACGCGTTCGGCGGTCACCTCGAGGCGCTGCGCGACCTGGCCGCCGCTGCGGAGGGCGAACCGCTCGCCCCGAGCGGGTCAGTCGCGGGTGCGGGCGTCGAAGGCCTTGATCGCGATCGGGGCGATCACCACCGTCAGCCCGACGATCCACAGCAGTGACGCCAGCACCGGGTGCTGCAGCGGGAGGGCGGCGTCCGGACCGACGGCCGGGGCGTTGCCCCAGAGTTCCCGCATCGCCTGCA
This sequence comes from Dietzia sp. IBK-p2-15D, assembly GCF_057773105.1. Classification (NCBI taxonomy): domain Bacteria; kingdom Bacillati; phylum Actinomycetota; class Actinomycetes; order Mycobacteriales; family Dietziaceae; genus Dietzia; species Dietzia sp. IBK-p2-15D. The sequence goes on along the minus strand of NZ_JBYMTK010000001.1, from coordinate 569,063 downwards.
CGACCGAGGAGAGCGGGTTCCACTCCGCGATCGCCCGCAACCACACGGGCATCGACTCCGGCGGGGCGAAGGTGTTGGCGACGAACGTGATGGGGAACGTCGTGGTGAACATGACGCCGTTCACCGCCTCGATCGTCTTGAGCCTCGAACCGACGACGATGCCGATCCAGATCATGACGAAGCCGAAGCCCAGCAGGATGAGGTATCCGAGCAGCGCGTCGATGATCCCGCTGCGGATCCGCCACCCCACGATCAGGCCGGTCAACGACATGACCACCACGCCGATCGAGGAGTGGATGAGACTGGACGCGCTGCGCGCGATGAGGATCGACGACCGCCTGATGGGCAGCGTCCGGAAGCGGTCGATGATCCCTTTGTTGAGGTCGTTGCACAGTCCGGAGGCCACGACGAACGACGAGAACGCCATGGTCTGCGCCATGATCCCCGGCAGCAGCCACTCGCGGTAGTTCCCGCTCCCCGCCACGGCGATCGCACCGCCGAAGACGAACGCGAACAGCAGGACGAACATCACCGGTTGGATGGTGACGTCGGCGAGGTTCTCCGGCTGGCGCCGGATGTGGAAGAGGTTGCGGCGCACCAACGCGGAGATCTGCCGGCCGAACGAGGGCCCGTCGGGACGGACCGGCACGGAGAAGCGTTCCCGCTCCGGGGACGTGGTGGCGGGGTCGGCGACAGTGCTCATACCCGGGACTCCTGATCGGTCGTGTCGGTCTGCGGGTCCTCCGCCTTGCGGCCCGTGAGGGAGAGGAAGACGTCGTCGAGACTCGGCCGTTGCAGGCCGATGTCGTCGAGTTCGATACCCGCCTCGGTGAAGTCCGCCGCGATCGCGGCCAGGGCCGAGACCCCCTCCGACGGCGCGGTGAGACGGCGCGCGTCCCGGTCGACGTGCAGATCCTCGATGCGCCCCGCCAGGACGCGGGCGGCCTCGTCCACGTCGTCCGGGCGGGACACCGTGACCACCAGGCTCGCCGCGCCCGAACGATCCTTGAGTTGCAGCGGCGTCCCGTCGGCGATGACGCTGCCGTGGTCGATGACGATGACCCGGTCGGCCAGCTGGTCGGCCTCGTCGAGGTACTGGGTGGTCAGCAGCAACGTCGTGCCGTCCCGCACCAGACCCCGCAGGACATCCCACAGTTCGTTGCGCGACCGCGGGTCGAGCCCCGTGGTCGGCTCGTCCAGGAACAACACGGGCGGGGCGGCGACGAGGCTCGCCGCGAGGTCGAGCCGACGCCGCATCCCGCCGGAGTAGCTCTTCGCGACCCTAGTGGCGGCGTCGGTCAGGGAGAACTTCTCGAGCAGTTCGTCCGCGCGCGCCTTGACCGCCCTCTTGGGCAGTCCGTAGAGGTCGCCGATGAGGCGGAGGTTCTCGCGCCCGGTGAGCAACTCGTCCACCGTCGCCGACTGGGCCGTCAGGCCCATGGCGTTGCGGACCTGTGCCGGCTCACGCAGCACATCGTGCCCGGCGACCCGGGCGGTTCCCGAGGTCGGCGGGCTCAGCGTGGTCATCATCCGGATGGTGGTCGTCTTGCCGGAGCCGTTGGGGCCGAGCAGCCCGAGGACGGTTCCGGTGGGGACCGCGAACGAGATGTCGTCCACGGCGGTGAAATCACCGAAGCGCTTCACGAGGTGCTCTGCTTCTATCGCCGGCGCGGAGGAGGATCGGGTGCTCACCTAGAAAGGGTGTCCCCCGCCCGCGTCCCAGTCAACACTCACCGCTCGCTTTGCGGACAGTTCCTGTCAGCAATGGGCTCCGGCGGCCCCGGAGCGGATGCCGACGGACGCCCACCGACCTATCGTGGGGAGTATGCCGCGCATCACAGTGACCTCCGTCCACGTCGACGACCAGACCCGCGCACTGGCCTTCTACACCGAGGTCCTGGGCTTCGTGATCAAGCACGATCTCCCGGCCGGGGACTTCCGCTGGCTCACGGTGGTGGACCCGGGCGACCCGGGTGGCACGCAGCTGCTGCTCGAGCCCGACCAGCACCCCGCGGCACGCGCGTACGCCACCGCCCTGCACGCCGACGGCATCCCGGCCGCGCAGTTCGAGGTGGACGACATCCACCGGGTGCACGACGAACTGAAGGAGCGGGGCGCCCGGATCGTGCAGCCCCCGACCGAGATGGGCCCGGTGTGGGCACTGGTCCTCGACGACACCTGCGGCAACCTGATCCAGCTGGTCACCGCCCCCGAGATGTGAGAGTCGTTCCCGTATGGGCCCGCCGGGGGCGCCCGGCGTATCGTGGGGAGGTTGCCAGCGCGATCGTCGCCGCCTCACGACCAAAGGATGACCGGTACCCATGAGCCCCATGTCGACCATCCCACCGACCATCGCCCGTTCGTGGCTACTGTTGCCCGCGGACAAGTCCGAGCGCTTCGACGCCGCCGTCAACTCGGAGATGGACGTGGTGGTCCTCGACGTGGAGGACGGGTGTCGGCAGTCCGAGAAGGAACGGGCCCGTCGCGAGGTCCGTCAGTGGCTCGAGGCCGGGAACCACGCGTGGATCCGCATCAATGACGTCCGGTCCCCCGAGTGGGAGAAGGACCTCATGGCGCTCGGGCACTGCCCCGGACTGGACGGCGTGATGCTGGCCAAGACCGAGAACGCCGAGCACGTCTCCCTCACGGCCGCGCGTCTGGCCGAGAACACCCCGATCGTCGCGCTGGTGGAGTCGGCCGACGGCCTCGCCCAGGCCGCCGAGATCGCCAAGTCCGATCAGGTGGTCCGGCTGGCCTTCGGCGTCGGCGACTTCCGTCGCGACACGGGCATCGGGTCGTCGCAGATCGCCCTGGCGTACACGCGCTCACAGTTCGTGGTGGCCAGCCGGATCGCGCGCGTGGCCCCGCCCATCGACGGGCCGACCATCTCCAACGACACGCAGGTCCTCAAGGACGCCGCCGAGCACGCCGTCGAGATGGGCATGACCGGCAAGCTGTGCCTGCGCGTCGATCAGGCGCCCTACATCAACGAGGTCCTATCCCCCTCCGCGGCCGACGTCTCGTGGGCCGAATCCGTGATCGACGAGCTCGGTCCCGGCGGCGAACGTGCCCGCGACGGCGCCGACCTGCCGCGGTTGGCCCGGGCCCAGAAGATCGCGCGCCTCGCGCAGGCGTACGCCGGGGCTCGCTGACGCGGCCTCGAGCGCGAACAGGGCCCCGGCTGCGTGGTGCAACCGGGGCCCTGTCGTCGTTCGCGGGTCCGTCAGCGAGGTGAGTCGCCGGTGACCAGCGGAAGGTCGGGATCACCGGCCCATGCGGTCATGGATCCGTCGTAGACCGCCACGTCCGCACGACCGGCCAGCGCCAGCGCGTGGGCGACCCCGGTGGCGGCGATCCCGCCGCCGCAGTAGGTGACGACCTTCCGGTCCTCGTCCAGCAGCCCGGCCGCCTCGAATTCGGCGCGCAGTTCCCCGATCGGCCGGAGGGTCCCGGTCTCGGGATCGCGCAGGGTGTACACCGGCAGGTTGATGCTGCCGGGAATGTGGCCCGGCCGACCGTACGAGTCGACGTCGCCGCGGTAGGTGGCCTCGTCGAGGACGTTGACGAGGATCGTGTTCTCGTCGTCGAGGGTCGCGGCCACGTCCTCGGTGGACCGGATCATCTCCGGTCGGCGGACACCGCTGAAGGTGCGGGGCGTCGGCACGGCGATCTCATCGGTGACCTCGTAGCCGGCGGCCTTCCACGCCGGCAGGCCGCCGTCGAGGACGGTGACGTCGTCGAAGCCCTCGAAGCGCAGGTGCCACCACAGGCGGGTGGCCCAGAACCCCTCGTGCTGGTCGTAGACCACGACGGTCGCACCGTCCCCGATGCCCAGCGCGCCCGCGGCCGCGGCGAAGCGCTCGTGGTCCGGCGCGGTGGCGGGCAGGGGGCTGCCCGGGTCGGCGAAGTCGCCGAGCAGGTCGGCGAACAGGGCGCCGGGGATGTGCTCGGGTCGGTATGTCGCGAGGCCCGAGACGGGGCGTGGGGTGCCGTCCGGGTCGGTGCCCAGGTGGGTGGTGGCGTCGAGGACGACGAGGTCGGCGTCACCCAGGTGCTCGCGCAGCCACTCGGGGCTCACGGTGAGGGGGGTCGTCATGTCTGCTCCTTTCGATGACTACCCCTCCCAGGATAGACAGATCTGTTCAGTGGACGCGCTGGAGCCGAACGTTGGCGAACTCGGTCAGTCCCCAGCGGCCGAGCTCGCGGCCGTAGCCCGAACGCTTGACGCCGCCGAACGGCAGGCCGGGCATGGTCGTGCCGTGTTCGTTGACGTAGGCCATCCCCACCTCGAGCCGCTCGGCCACCTCGGAGGCACGGTCGACGTCGGTCCCCCACACCGAGCCGGACAGGCCGAACGGGGTGTCGTTGGCGATCCGCACGGCCTCGTCGACGGAGTCGTATCCGTAGACCATGGCGACGGGACCGAAGATCTCCTCGCGGTAGGCGTCCATCTCCGGGGTGATGTCGGTGAGGACGGCGGGCTGCATGAACGCGCCGGGCCGGTCGATCGCCGCGCCGCCCGTGACGAGCGTCGCGCCCTGCTCCGCGGCGCGCTGGACCTGCTCGACCACGCCGTCGCGCGCGTCCTCGGAGGACAGCGGGCCCAGCTCGGTGCCCTCGTCGGCGGCGGGCCCGACGGCCAGTTCCTCGTAGAGGTTCTTCAGCCGCCCGACGAAGTCGTCCTTCATCTGCGCGGGCACGAAGATCCGCTTGGGCGAGTTGCAGGCCTGCCCGCAGTTCGACAGCCGCGCCCGGCCCACGGTCTCGACCAGTTCGTCGAGGTCGTCGGCGTCCAGGACTACGAGCGGGTCCGAGCCGCCGAGCTCCAGGACGCTGGGCTTGAGGTTCTTCGCGGCGACGGTGGCCACCGCGGCGCCGGCGCCCTCGCTGCCGGTGAGGGAGACGCCCTTGATCCTGGGGTCGGCGATCATCTCGGCCACCGTGTCACTGGAGGCGTACACGTTGACATAGGCGTCCTCGGGGAGGCCGGCTCCGCGCTGGACCTTCTCGATCGCCGCCGACGAGCGGGCGCAGATGCTCGCGTGCTTGAGCACGATGGTGTTGCCCAGCAGCAGGTTGGGCGCCGCGAACCGGGCCACCTGGTAGTAGGGGTAGTTCCACGGCATGATGCCGACCAGCGGGCCGACCGGCTCGTAGGTCACTCGGTTGAGGCGGGCGTCCGGCACATCGAGGGTGTCGGACTCGAGCAGCGCGGGACCGTGCTCGCCGTACCAGCGGTAGATCGACGCCGCGAGGGCCACCTCGCCGCGGGCCTGCGCGGGGAGCTTGCCCATCTCGGTGGTGATCGCCTTGCCGAGCTCCTCTTGGTGCTCCTCGAAGGCGTCGGCGATCGCCAACAGGATCCGTGCCCGCTCGGACACCTCCGTGGCGCGCCAGGCTGTGAACCCCTCGGTGACGGTGCTGAGGATGGCGTCGACGTCCTCGGTCTGCTCGTACTCGCGGTCGGTCCGGCCGGTCGACGGATCGTGCGTGACGTACATGCGGTCCCCCTTCGTGTGGCGTTCTCCACGTGGCGTTCACCGGGATCGTTCCCGGGTCGTGCCGCGACGGTAGGACGCCCGCGGGCCGTACGCATCCGGTCCACACGTCACGACCCCGCCGTCGTCGCGGGACGTCGGCGGGGTCGGGGTGCCCGTCGAGCCGGTTCAGCCCCAGCCCTGGGCAGCGCGACGATCGGCGTCGGCCATGCCCTGGTTGCCCTGGCTCGCGGCGCGGGAGATCTCGGCGAGCATCGCCTGGAGCGCGGCCGCGGCCTGATCCCAGTCGTTCTGGTGCGCCTGGTAGGCGACGGCGGCGTCGCCCTCCCACTCGGCGACCAGCGGCGCGAGGTACGCCCTGAGATCGTCGAGAGTGGTGCGCAGGTTGACCGAGGCCTGCGTGACCTGGCCGACGAGTGCCTCGATCGGGCCGTGGTTGTAGGTGATCTGTCCTGAGGTCATCGGAGTTCCCTTCCGGTGGTGGCGGTGGCGGTGGTCAGAGGTTGAGAGGCCCGGCGGCGCCGGCGCGGTTGATGAGCGCGGCCGAATCCTGGTCCGCTGCGTCGAACGATGTGCTGTTGGTCCGCATCGTCTCCGAGATCCCCGCCAGCGCGGTGTTGAGCTTGGTGCTCTGCTGCTGCCATTCGGCCATGATCTGGGTGAAGCGTGCCTGCGCTGCGCCCCTCCACACCGAGCCGCCGAGTTGGGACACCGAGTCCCGCACGGTGCCGAGCAGGCGGTCGATCTCCAGGTTCACGTCATCGACCCTCCTGGCCGCGGTGTCCATGGTCCCGATGTGGGTGTTGAACCCGGTCATCTCGTCCTCCACTGTGGTCGGTGCGGAATCCCCTTCTGGGTCCGTCACAGTGTTCGACGCGCCCGCGGGGCGGTTCGGTTCCGCAGGATCGGGAAAATCTCGTCCGCCTCGCTCGTGTCCGGGCCGCCCGCGCGGACCGATCACGCGGTCCGATCACGCGACCCGGTCACGCGGTCGCGTACAGGCGCCACGCCGCCTCGACCGGTGAGATCGCGGGGACCACGAAGGACAGCAGTCGGGCCCGGTCGCAGGCGTCCACGACGCGCTCGGCGAGGCGACCGCGCACCAGCACCTCGGTCGACCCGGTGCCCGCCTCACGCCGGCGACGGCGCACCTCGGCGACGGCGTCGAGGACCCGCGGCACCTCATCGTCGACCGCGGTGTCGCGACAGGGGTCCCGCCGGTGCACCACGGCCCGGTCGACGAGTACGAGTCCGCCACGGGTCCGCTCGACGAGTCCCACGGTGGTCCGCGTGTGGCAGGACTCCACACAGAGCGCCCACCGTGCGGAGGACGACGGCAGGGCCTCGGCGGTGACCAGCGCGGACCTGACCACGTGGGCGGTGACCCCCGCGCCGTGGGCGGCGCCGACGAGCCGCGTGGTGCGGCTGGTCCCCCAGTCGGTGGGTACGACCAGCACCACGGCGTCGCCCTCGCGGGCCCCTCCCCACCGCAGTGCCCGGGTCACGGGGGCACCGAGGAGTTCTGAGACCGGGACCGACAGGCCCGCGACCTCGACGCGGTCACGGTGGGCGTGCGCGACCGGATCGGCCAGGCAGCGGTCCGGGAAGCGGCCGGCGGCGACCTCCACGCGGGCGGAGCACTCGAGGCGATCGCCCCCCGGCGGGAGCGCCGAGCCGTCCAACCCGGCGAGCACCGATGCCGGAGCGACCACCGGGGACAGCACCGCGGAGGCGGACGCCGCCGCCACCGTCAGCCCCGAGCAGGACAGGTCGACGGCCAGGGTCGCCGCCCGCGTGTCGGTCACACCACGCCGCCCTGTCCCGGCTCGGACAGGGCGGTCTGCACCAGCCGGACGCCGCCGTCGCGGGTGATGAGTCGGCCCCGGCCCGCCGGCAGCGGCCCCGGCCGGACACCGCCGAGCAGTGGGCCCTCCTCCCGACTGCCGGACATGAGGAACCCGGCCCCGCCGAGATCCCGGATGCGGGCGACGAACGGGTCGAACATCGCCCGCGACGCCCCCGCGCTGCGCCGTGCCAGGACCACCGTCAGACCGATGTCGCGGGCGTGGGGCAGGAACCGGGTGAGCGGTTGCAGCGGGTTGCCCCCGCCGGTGATGACCAGATCGAGGTCGTCGACGAGCAGGTGGATCCGCGGGCCGCTCCACCACGACCGCGCCCGCAGTTCCTCCGGGGTGACGTCGGCGCCCGGCATGCGCTCGTCGAGGACGCGGACGAGGTGCTCGACCATCGGGGCCAGGGCGGTCTCGGTGGGCGCGTACCCCGCGAGGTGGTCTCCCTTGATCTCGCCGAGCATGGTGCGTCGGTAGTCGACCACGATGAGTCTGGCGTGCTCGGGGCCGTTTCCGGCTACCAGTCCGCGAGCCAGCGAGCGCAGCAGCGAGGTCTTGCCGCATTCGGAGTCACCGAGTACCAGCATCAGCGGGTCGCCCTCGAGGTCGGCGTAGACCGCCGTGAGGTCGGCCTCGTCCACCCCGAGCGGGACCCGGGTGCGGCGTCCGTCCGGGCCGGGGCGCGACAGACTCGCCAGCTGCGAGTACGGGAGCACCTCCGGCAGCATCCGGACCGGCGCCGCGGCGACGTCGCCCACCCGCGCCCGCCACCTGCGCGCGAGATGGCGGGACGCCTCGGCGGTCGCGTCGGCCATGCCGTCCGCGTCGACCCGCCCGTCGAGGCGGGGCTGGTGGACGAGCATGTGGTGACGGTCCGGCGTGAGCCCGCGGCCCGGGGCGGCGGGCACGGTCATCGCGGCCCGCCGATCGATCATCGAGTCGGTGGGATCCCCCAGTCGCAGTTCGACCCGGGTGCCGAGGGCGTCACGCAACGCCGGTCGGAGGTCCGCCCACCTGGACGCGGACAGCACCACGTGGATCCCGTAGGACAGCCCGTCCGCGGCCAGCCCCAGCACGGTCTGCTCGAGATCCTCGAACTCGGTGCGCAGGGCCTGCCAGCCGTCGATCACCAGGAGCACGTCGGGGTACTCCGCCACAGGGCGGCCGTCCCGGTCGACCACCCGGCGCCGCGCCTGGTCGACGGAGGCCACGCCGTCCTCGCGGAACGCGGTCTCGCGGCGACGGCGCTCGGCGTCCACCTCGGCGATCGTGCGGCGGATCTTCTCGTCCTCACCACGACGGGCGACCCCGCCGACGTGGGGCAGGTCCGCGACCGACTGCAGCGCCCCGCCACCCAGGTCCACGACGTACACCGACAGGCGGCCGGGATCGTTCGTGGCCGCCGCGGACAGCACGAGCGTGCACAGCGTGGTCGACTTGCCGGATCGCGTCCCGCCCACCACGGCGACGTTGCCGTCCGCCCCGGACAGGTCCGCGTGCCAGATGGCGCGGCGCTGTTCGAACGGCAGGTCCACCTCGGCCAGCGGGAACCTCAGGCGGGCCGGCCGACCGGCCGTCGGGGTCGCTCCGGAGCCCTCGGGTCCGGCCCCGGCGCGCTCGTCCGTCGGTTCGGTACCTACCGCGGCGTCGAGCGGCGCCCCCTCCCCGAGCGGCGCCAGCCACACCTCGTGCGCGGGCCTGCCGTGCCCGGCGAGTCGCCCCACCAGGACCTCGAGGAGGCTCGCGGACCCGTCGGCGGGCCCCTCGTCCGCGGCGCCGGAGGACGGGCGCACCTCGTCGTCGTCGACCCCGGACGTCACCGGAGGCGGGGCGGGCACGGGCATGTACCAGGACGTGAACGGGCGGACCGCCGCGCGGGCGACCGGTGCGGCCACCGACGACCCGTCGAGTCGACGGTCCTTCCGGTACGGCCCGGAGACGTAGGCGGCGTCGAAGCGCACCGGGTCGCCGGCGTCCACTTTGAGGTACCCGGCGCCCGGGGTGGCGGGGAGGTGGTAGGCATCGGTGACCCCGAGAACCGTGCGCGACTCGGTGGCGGAGAACGTCTTGAGCGCGATCCGGTAGGACAAGTGGCTGTCCAACCCGCGCAGCCGCCCCTCCTCGAGCCGCTGCGACGCGAGCAGCAGGTGGATGTGCAGGCTGCGGCCCAGGCGACCGATGGTGAGGAACAACTCCGCGAACTCGGGCTTGGACGACAGGAGTTCCGAGAACTCATCGACCACGATCACCAACGCCGGGAGCGGTTCGAGCGGGGCACCCTTGGCACGGGCGGCCTCGTACTGGCCGACGCCGCCGTAGTTGCCCGCGGCACGCAGCACCTCCTGGCGGCGGGTGAGCTCGCCCTCGAGCGCGTCGCGCATCCGGTCGACCATGGTGATCTCGGCCTGGAGGTTGGTGATGACGGCGGCGACGTGCGCCAGCGACTCCAGCCCGAGGAACGTGGCACCGCCCTTGAAGTCCACCAGGACGAGGTTGAGCGAGTCCGGGTCGTGGGTGGCGACCAGGCCCAGCACGAGGGTGCGCAGGAACTCGGACTTCCCCGAACCCGTCGCGCCGATGCACAGACCGTGCGGGCCCATTCCGCCGTGCGCGGCCTCCTTGAGGTCCAGCTCGACGGGGGCACCGTCCGGGCTGACCCCCACAGGCACGCGCAGCCGGTCGCGCTCGCCGCGCCGCCGCCACGCCACCGCGGGATCGACCTGGGTGGCCACGCCGATGCCCAGCAGGTCCGGAAGCCCGGGCGCGCGGCGGGTCGTGGTGGAGCCGTCGGCGTGGGTCACCGTGTCGGCGGGTCGGTACCGGGACAGGGCCATGGCCAACCGCTCGGCCTCCGGCGGGCTCATCGCGTCGACCCGGGCGATGTCCTCGTCCCCGGCCTCGGTGCGCACGCGGGCCACTCGGTCGTCGTCGACCCGGACGCACAGGCCGCGGCGCAGCGCGAGGTCGCGCAGTTGCCCCGCGCGGCTGCCGGAGACCTCCAGCACCGTGACCCCGTCCAGGCCGTCCTCCGCCAGGAGACGTTCCGCGCCGGTGACGCCCACACCGTCGACGACGACGACGAGGTGCGCCCGTCCCGGCACGACCGGGGCAGTCGGTGAGAACGCCGAACGGTCGGAGATGCCCGTTCCCAGCATCGACTCCACCCCGGCGAGAGAGAACTCGGTGAGCCGGACCCGACCGCCGCCGTCGGTGTAGTCGGGGTGTTCGTGGTGCGGGAGCCATTTGAGCCACTCCCAGGCCTGACGGGCGTCGCCCTCGCTCGCGGCCACCGCGACCCGGACCCTGTCGGGCCCGTGGGCAACGACGAGCCCGGCGATCATCGCGCGTACCGCGGAACGCACCACCTCCACCTCACCATCGAGCGACAGCGCGGCGAACGCGCGCAGCTCCAGCGCCACGGGCAGGTCGTCGACCACCGAGTGCACGCGGACGAAGCGGCGCATGCTCACCACCGAGACCGGCTCCAGGTCGTCGACCGGTCCGGTGTCGGGTGCGTCCAGCCGGGTCGCCAGTGCCTGACGGCCCGGGCCCACCCGGATCGTGAGGTCCTCGGGATCCGACTCGTCGCGTTCCCACATCCGGGGCGTGCCCACCAATGCGGGCAGCTCCACCGGATCCGGGTGACGCCACAGGGCGGCGGCGCGCTGGGCGGACGCGGTCGCGCGCACGGTGTCGCGGGTCTGGCCGAGATAGCGCAGGTAGTCCTTGCGCAGTTCGTCGGTTTCGGCGGTCTTGTTACCGCCGCTCAGCGTCCCCGCGAGCATGCCGACGGCGGAGACCGCCATCATCACCGGGAAGAGCATGAACATGGGATTGCGCATCATGCCGGTGCGCATCATCACCACGACCATGCCTCCCACGGCCACCACCAGCACGATCGGCAGGATGATCTGGACGAGGGGCCGGGGCGTGGGCCGGGGCAGCGCGGGCGGCGCCTGGAGCGACAGCTCCCCGCCGGGCATCGGCGGAGCGTCGAGCTTCTCCGCGCGGGCGAACACGACATCACCCATGAACGTCACCCGTGCACGTCACCAGTGATCGATCCCTTCGCTCCCGCCGGGTGTGACCCCGCCGCCGGGAGATGGCGTCCCCACGAGCGCCCGTCCGACCCGACAATATCGGCGTATCGGATGGCGATGTTAGGGCAGTACACGTCCTGACGGGGGCACCATCCGGGCGGGATCGGGAGGATCTGGAGTGTCGCAACGCAGTGGGATCCGGGAGGTCGCGGCGGGCGTCGAACCCCTGGACCAGCGTCGGGTGTCGATCGTGTGCCGTTCCACCCGGGTGGACCTGAGTCTGCCCGCCCACCTCGAGTTGGTCGCGGTGATCCCGGAGGTCGTGGACCTGATCCGGGAGCACATCCGCGCGATCGCCGGTCCGGCCTCCGGCGTCGATGTCGACGCCCGGATGGGCGGCGACACCGGCGGGTCCTGGCAGCTCTCCCGACTCGCCGGCGGGCCCCTCGCGGTCTCGGAGACGCTCGCGCAGCAGCGGGTGCACGACGGGGAGATCCTCGTCCTCGACCACCGCCCCGTCCCGACGCCGGCGCCGCTCTTCGACGACGTCCTGCAGGGTCTCACCGAACCGGACGTGGCTCGCTCCCCCACCTGGGACCGGCGCGACGCGGTCACCACCGCGACCGCGACTGCGGCGGTGGCGGCCGCTGCGGCCACGGTGGCGCTGGTGCGCCAATGGGCGACCGGAGGCGGGCCCGCGGTCCCCCTCGTCGCGCTCATCCTCGCCCTGATCGGCCTGGCGGCCGTGCTGGCTCTGCGCCGCACCCCGGCGCCCGGCGCGGCCCACGCCGTCGCCGGCGCGTGCGCGGTCGGGTTCACCGTGCTGGCCGGCGCCACCGTGGGCGGGCCGCCCGTCGGCGCCGGCCACCTCGTGGGCGGACTGACCGCCGGGGCGGTGCTCGCGGGCGTCCTCCGGTGGACTGTGTACCGCCCGGGGCCGCACGCGTACGCCACGGCCGCCGGCTACCTGGCCGCGGCCGTCTCACTGGCGTCCGGGGCGGTCGGCGCGATGGTGGTCGCCACGACCCGCGTCCCGGCCGCGGCGGCGGGAGCCGGGGCCGTCCTCGTCGCGCTCGTGTTGCTCACCGCCGCGCCGCGGATCGCGGTCTGGGCCGCCCGGATCCCCATCCCGCCCGTGCCCGCCCCCGGCGAGGACGTCGAGGCCGGGGACCTCGAGGAGATCGACCACGACGTGCGGGGCCGGGCCGGCGGGCCCCTGCCGACCCCGGACGTGCTGCGGCACCGGTTCCACACCTCGCGGTCGTGGCTCACCGGCCTGCTGGCGGCGGCGGGGGCGGTCAGCACCATCGGGTCGCTCACGTCCCTGACCGGGGACGCCGGTGCGACCCGCTGGGCGGCACCGCTCGCATTGGTCCTCATCGTCGTCCTGGTGCTGCGGGGCCTCGGCTACGCGGACCGCGTACACACCGCCGTGCTGCTCGCGTCCGCGCTCGTCCTCACCGCGGGGGTACTGGTGGGCGCGGGGATCACCGTCGCGTCCCCGGTGGGCGTGGTGGTGCCGGCGGCCGTCGCGGTGTCGGCGGCCGTCGTGGTGGCCGCCTCGGTGGTGCCCCACGTCGACCTCTCGCCCGCCGCCCTGCGGGCCGTGGGCGTGGTCGAGGCGATCGGGATCTGCGTGGTCGTCCCCCTCGCCGTGGGCGCGATGGAGGTCTACTCGCTCGTCCGGCAGCGATGAGGATCCGACGCACCTCCGACACGAGCGGGGGCGGGCCCGGGTCCCGCGCCGCGCACAGTGCAGCCGCGCCCGGGGCCGCCGCCGTACTGCTGGTCGCCGTCCTCTCCGGGCAGCTCTCCGGGGCGCCCGTCGCGGCCGCACTGGAGCGCCCGGCGATCGATGGGCCGGTCCCGGCGGCCACCGGGCTCGACGCCGGCCCCCTGCGCCTGGACGGCCCCTGCCGGACCACCGCGGCCGTCCTCGATCCCGGGGTGTCGCCCCCGTCCGCCACGGCGGCCGAGCTGGGCGGGGCCTGGATCCACGGCCGCGGCGAGGGTCAGGTCGTGGCCGTGATCGACACCGGCGTCAACCCCGGTCCACGCCTGCCCCGGGTACGGGGCGCCGGTGACGTGGTCCCCGGTCGCGACGGCACCGAGGACTGCGACGCACACGGCACCCTGGTGGCGGGAGTGCTCGCCGCCACCGAGGACGAGACCGGACACTCCGGGGTCGCGCCCGGGGTCGAGATCGTCTCCATCCGCCAGTCCAGCAGCGTTCTGCGCCCCCAGGCCCGTGACCGGAGCCGCGGACCGGACGGCCCGACCGTCGGTGCCGGGGTCGGCACGTTGTCCTCCCTGGCACGCGCGATCCGGGCCGCCGTCGACGCGGGGGCGGACGTCATCAACATCTCCGAGGTGGCGTGCGTACCGGCCGGCACGGTGCTCGCCGACGCGACCCTCGGCGGCGCGATCCGCTATGCCGCCGTGGACCACGACGTGGTGCTGGTCGCCGCCGCCGGCAACGTCGGTGACGCGTGCGGGGACCAGAACCCCGGTGCCGCCGACCCCTCGGTTCCGGGCGACGACGGCTGGGACGACGTGCTCACCGTCGCCTCCCCCGCCTGGTACGACGAGCACGTCCTCACCGTCGCCGGCGTCGACGCCGACGGCGCCCCCGCCGACTTCTCCCTGCGCGGCCCGTGGGTGGACGTCGCCGCGCCGGCGGTGGGCCTGCGGTCCGTCGGCGCGGACGGGGCCGGGGTGTCCGACGTCGTGGTGGCCGGGGACGGTTCGCGCACGCCCGTCACCGGCACCAGCTTCGCCGCGCCGTTCGTCGCCGGCACCGCCGCGCTGGTCCGGCAGGCCCACCCCGGGCTCACGGCACGCCAGGTGATCGCGCGGATCGAGAACACCGCGATCCCCGCCGCCGGCGGCCACGATTTCGCGGTGGGGCACGGAGTGGTCGACCCCGTGGCGGCGGTGACGGGGGTCCGCAGGATCGGACGCCCCGCGCCCGCGACCACCGCGATCGCCGCACCCCCGGCCGAGCCGGGCCCACCGGGTGCCGGCGTCGGCGCGGCCGTGGCGGCGGGCTCTCTCGCTCTGGGAACGATCGCCCTCGTCGTCGTCGTGCTCCTCCGGCCCCGCGGCGACCGGGACACCCGGGCCTGACCACCGCGGGTCACCCGGTCGCGGTGGCCTGTCCCACGATCTCAGCGTCGGCACCGTCGCGGGCGACCAGCGCCGACCCGCGATCCAGGCGCGGCCCGGCCGGGAGCCGGTCGAGGACACCCCCGTCCACCGGTACCGGTGTCCCGCCCAGTCCCAGCATCGCGGCGGTCGGGGCATCGGGCACGTCGAACCTCACGCCGGTATCGGAGACGATGGTCGTCACGGCACTGCGCGTGGTCGTGCCGCGACCCGTCGCCGCCACCAGCAGCCCACCCCCCGGGATTCCCACCGCGTCCACCGCGGGCCCGCCCCCGTCGGCCCCGGCCACCTCCCGCACCTCGCCCGGGCCCGGAGCGGGCGCCCCCACCACGAGCGTGACGAGACGCGTGGCCGAGTCCCTCCTGCCCGCATCGCGGACGCACAGCACCGGCGAGCCGGCGGTGTCCAGCACCGACGGTCGCCGGCCCGGGAACGCCTCGGTGTCCAGTGCGACCGACCTCGGCACGCACATCCGGTCCGGCGGCACCCGGACGACCGACCCGACCGTCGACGTCGACCGGATGACGTCCGCCAGCACGGGCCCCACCTCCTGCACCCCGTCCGCCAGTGCCACGTGGGTGCGCGTGCCAGTGGCCGTGTCGACGGTGAACACCTGCCCGATCCGGAGCCCGTCCAGCCCGTAGTCCACCGGCTCACCGGCCATGTCGATCACCGGTCGGCGCACCGGGTCGACCTCGGGTAGTGGATCCACCAGCGCCGCCGTGACCGGGCGCGGGTCGACCCCGGCCAGGCCGAGGATCGACAGCAGGTCGCCGTCCTCCAGATCGATCCGCGCGCGGGTGCCGTCGCGCAACAGCCACCCCGTCCCGTCCTGCTCGGCCAACACGACCTCGTCGGCGCCCGTGTCCCGGCCCGGCCCAGCCTCCTCGCGGGCGACGATGCTCGTGGCCGTGACGCGCGGGCGTCCGCGCTCGGCGTCGGCCACCTCGTCACACACCGTCCACGACACGGCGGCCGCGGCACCGGCGTCGCGGTGGGCGGGCAACGCGGACGGTGCCCCGGGGATGCCGAGCAGCCCGCCCCGCGGCGTGCCCGCGACGTCGGCGTCGCGCACGGTGCGGGGCTCGGCGGGCTCACCCAGAACGAGCCGCGCCGACGCGAGGTTGTGGACGGGGTGGACGGTCTCGCCGGCGCGGACGTACATCTGCCCGGAGTCCCGCCCCACCATGATCGTCGTGGCGTCGACGTCCGGGGCGGGGTCGAGCAGCGCCAGCACCGCGGCCCCGGCGACCCCGATGACGGCGCCGACCACACCCACCGTCAGTCCGGTGGTCTGGCGTTTGAGGGGGTCGTGCAGCATCCGGACATCGCGGGCGACCACGGCGTGCCGGGCCCGGCGGGTGAGGAAACGGTGTCCGTCCACCTGCGCCCTGGTCGTCGGCTTGAGCGGCACGGCCCCGGCTCCCTCCCCCGATGTGACACCACCGCGACCGGGGGCACCGGGGGTAGGGTACGCCACGATCCGGCCCCCGTGGCCGGTCTTCCGAGGCCGCAGACCGGGCGCGGCCGGGGTGTCGCGGGCGTCGCGGAGGGGTGGGGATATGACGGCGGTTCCGACCCTCGCGGGACTGTCGGCCGTCCTCCTCGCGACACTCGTGCTCACCGCGGTGTGTCCGCCGACCTGGCAGCCGTGGATGCAGCTCCTCGTGGCCGCGACGGGGGCCGCCGTGATCACCGCGCGGCGCGGTGGGCGACCACTGCTGTCGCGGGACCGGGCCCCCCGGCGGCGGCCCGTGGACGTGGTGGACCTCGTCGCCCCCGACCGGTCGGCCGTCGGGTGCGTCGAGGGTGACCTGGTCGTCACCACGGCCGTCGAGGTCTCGGCCGGCGCGCTCGTGGCCACCGAGGTGGGGCGCGACGACCCGGCCGACCACCGCGGCGTCTGCCTGCCCCTCGCCGTCGTGGCGCGTCAACTCGACCAGGGCGGGGTGGTCCTGGAGGGAATCGACGTGGTGGTCGACGGTCGTCGCGCGGCCGACGGCGACGACGGCGAGGTGTACGACTCCCTGGTCGGACCGCTGGCTCTGATCTCGCACCGGCGCGTGCACCTCCTGGTGCGGTTCGACCTCGCCCGGCTGGCGATGGGGACGGGGTCGGGGACAGGAGCGGCCGGCTCGCTGGAGCAGGTGGTCGCGGTGGCCACGGAGAGGCTACGGCGCGCGCTGGTCCATCACGGGGTGCCGTGCCGCGTTCTCGACGCCGCCGAGCTCGCCGAGGTCTATCTCGACGCCGAGGCCGACCCCGGGCCCGGGACGGGGCTGGTGGTCCGGCCGTCGGCGGACCCGAGGGCCGTGATCGACGGGCTCACCGCGGTCCGGGCGGACCGCCTCACCGAGGTCATCCGGCTGCGACGGGTGGAGGGGCGCGACGACGTGGTGGACATGGTCACCACGGTGGGCCTGGCCGGGGTGTCGGAGCGGGAGGTGGCAGGTGCGATCCCGCCGACCGCCACCGCCGCCTGCCACCCGCTTGCGTCGGGGCGGGTGTCGCCCGTACCCGGCGAGGCCCTGCCCGACGCGATCGCCGGATCTCTCGCCCGGCGGTCGGTCGACGACCTCGCCGACCTCGCCCCGCCCGCCCACGGCTGCGGCCAGATCCTCGGCGCGACCCGCACCGGCGCCGCAGCCGCCATCCAGCTCGCCGGCCCCCACCTGCGGTCGGTCCTGCTCGCCGCCCGGCCCGCCGTCTGCCGGCAGGTCGCGTTCCGCGCGGTCGCGGCCGGATACCGGGTGGCCGTGGTGACCGATGTCCCCGACCGGTGGAGCCCGCTGACCGCGATCGGTGACGAGACCCGCTACCGGATCGTCGACCCCGATTCCTCCGACGTGGGTGCCCCTGTCGACGCCGTGATGTGGGACGTCGACGGCCCGCTGACGGAGGGCAGGATCGACGCGCTCGCCGGGCCGGGCGGCCCGGACGTCACCCCACCCACCGTCATCCGGGTGGACGCCGACTGGGAGCTGCGCGGCACCAGCCGCCTGGCCTCGGCCGCCGCGCCACCCGACCTCGTCCTGGACGGCCGGATCGACGGGTGGATCTCCGTGGAACCACGGGCCGGCGAACCCCGCCGCGTCTCGGTCGTGGCGGGGCCGGGCGAGGACCCGTTCGTCGGGCCGCTTGCGTCACCGGACGGTCTCGCGACGGACGGTCTCACACCCTCAGGTGCTGCACCTTCCGCCACCCCGGATCATCGGTGACGGTGACGGTCACCTCGCCCTGATCCCACCCGGACGCGGCCACCCGCAGCTGCTCGTGCGCGGGGGTCGTGGAGTCCACGTAGAAGTGCAGGAGGCGACGGCCGTCGCAGCTCTCCGCTCCGACGCATTCCCCGTTGCCCTCGAGGCGCTCGACCAGGTGGTCCTCCAGGTCCCGTAGGCCCGGCAGGGACAGGGACCCGGGCAACCCGCCGTCCTCTACATCCGTATACGGGACGTGGACCGCGACGTGGCGGTCGAACTCCGGCGCCGACAGCGCGACCAGCGGGACCCGGACCACGGCCACGAGCGGTCCGCGGCCCGTCTCCCCGTGGAGGATCTGCCACGCCGGGTCGCCCAGCTCATCGGTGTTGTCCGCCGCTAGCTCGCAGAGGATCTCCGGCAGTTCCCAGAGCGGGACCGCCTCGATACCGGGCGCGGTGGCGTTGGCGCGGATCAGGCCGACCCAGGTCTCCACCTGCTCCTCACCGCACAGGGCGTCCAGCAGCAGGTATGCGGCGATCCCCAGGTCCGCGCCGGACAGCCCGGTGAACGCCGGGTGGTGCACGGTGACGTCGGCGCGGGACAGGCCCAAGTCCACCACGACCTCCGCCTGGTCGAAATCCAGCCGGCGGTCCCGGAAGTACATCGCGCAGCCCCGGACCGGCTCGCGCAGGTCGGCGAAGGACCACGACTCATCGGCGTCCGGCGCCGCCGCCAGCCACCGGCGCGCGGCACCACGCAGCTCGGGCACCCCCGCGGCGGTGACGGTGAGGCGGTGCGGCCCGCCCTCGCGTGCCGGGACGAACTCCCACGACAGGCCGGGGTCGATGGCCTCGATGAGCGAGGTGATCTCCGGGACCACCCGGCGGGCGTCGCCCGAGTCGAGCGCTGCCGTCGCGCGGCGCCTGCCGCCCTCCGCCCACCATCGCCAGAAGGTGGTCACGGCCCTGTCCGACCGCAGTCGGGCCGTCTCCACGCGGACGCCGGAGAAGTCCAGCGATCGCGAGAGCTGCCGGGGTCGCACCGCACGGATCGCCATCTGTTCTCCTCCCGTCACCGCGGTCCTCGTGAACATGTCTCCACCCCAGTATCCGGATAACCCGACGATCGTGCCCGCGCCGACACACCCGCCAGGTCCCGAGCGGGCACTCCCGGGGCCTGAAGCGGGTGCGCCCGCGCGCCCACGCTGGCAGTGTCGTGGGTATGACCACGCCACATGATCTGGCCCGACTCTCCTCCGGTACGCCCGAGGACCCGGAGCCGACGCGGCGGCCCGGCCCGCAGCCCCGCCCCGGCCACGACGGCCGGAGCGGCCCGCGGGTGCTCGTGATCGGCGCGACCGGCTACATCGGGTCGCGGCTCGTCCCCCGACTACTGGCCGACGGCGCCGAGGTGTCCGTGCTGGCCCGGACGCCAAAGCGCCTCGACGACGTGCCGTGGCGCGACGAGGTGACCATCCACTCCGGCGGCCTCGGGGACGCCGACGCGCTGCGCTCCGCCCTGCGCGACGTCGACGTCGCCTGTCACCTCGTGCACTCGATGGGTGACTCCAAGGACTTCGAGCGGGAGGAGCGCGAGACCACCGAGGCGTTCGTCCGGGCCGCCGAGGAGGCGGGCATCGAGCGCATCGTCCACCTGTCCGGCCTCCACCCCGAGGACGAGACGGACCTCTCCCCGCACCTGCGCTCCCGAGCCGACGTCGCCCGGATCATGCTGGAGTCCACCGTTCCCGCGCTCGTGATCCAGGCCGGGGTGGTGATCGGATCGGGCTCCGCCTCGTTCGAGATGATCCGCCACCTCACCACCCGCCTGCCGGGGATGGTCACGCCCAAGTGGGTCAGCAACCGGATCCAACCCATCGCCGTGCGCGACGTGGTGCACTACCTCGCCGCGGCCACCACGTGCCCCCTCGAGGGCGACCTCGCCCACGGACGGGCCATCGACGTGGGCGGCCCGGACGTGCTGACGTACGGCCAGATGATGCAGATCTACGCCGAGGAGGCCGGCCTGCGTCGCCGCCTCATGGTCCCGGTCCCCGTCCTCACGCCCAAGCTGTCCTCCCTGTGGATGGGACTGGTCACCCCGCTCGAACCCGGCCTGGCCAAGCCCCTGGTGGAATCACTGCGCTGCGAGGCCGTGGTACTGGTCGACGACGCCGACGAGGTGCTCGGCCCCCCGCCCGGCGGACGGACCAGCTACCGGGATGCGCTGCGCGAGGCCCTGCGGGTCCCCCACGGCCCGGCTCGACCGCCACTGTGGGACGGGGCCGACCCGCTGGACGATCCCGCGCGCCTGCTGCCCTCGGACGCCGACTGGGCCGGGGTCCGCCCGCCCACCATCGGGCGTGTGCGCGGCGGGCGATGAGCGACCAGCGAGAGGCGCCCGCCTCGCCCACCCACCGGTACCTGCGGGCGCTGCGATCGGGCGAGATGGACACCGCGCCCTCGCGGCCGGGCCGGAGGCGTGTCCTCGTCGTCGTCGTCACCCTCGTCGTCGGCGCGGCGGTGAACGCGTGGGCGCTACGGATACCCGCCGGCGACGCCATGTTCTACCCCGCCACCGCACTGCTGGCCGCGGTGTGGCTCGGCGGGGCGTTCGCCTCCGGGCCGATCCGGGTGGGCTGCGAGCCGTACCGGCCCCGCCGGCCCGTCCTGTCGTCGGTGCTCACCGCCGCCGCGCTCGCCGTGGTGTTCTGCCTCGGCGGGCTCGTGGTGGCGAGGATCGAGCCGCTGCGCGACCCCGTCGACGCCCTGCTCGACCACGCCACCGTGGGCAACCTCGTCCTGGTGGCGCTCCTCACCGCGGTCAACGGCATCGCCGAGGAGTGCTTCCACCGCGGCGCCGTGTACTCGGCCGTCGCCAACCTGCGGCCGATCCTCACGACGACGGTGATCTACGCGACCGTCACGGCCACCGCGGGGATCCCACTTCTCGTCCTCGCGGCCGTCATCCTGGGACTGGTCACCGCCGTCCAGCGGCGGGCCACCGGCGGAGTGCTGGGCCCGGCGATCACCCACGTGGCGTGGTCGATGGTCATGCTGTTCGCCCTGGGCCCGATCCTTGACGCGGCGCCGGTCTAGTCCCCACAGCAGCCCGCGCCGGACCCCGTCCCGGACGCCGCGCCCGGCCCGGCTCCGTCATCGGTGCCCGCCGCCCCGCCCGGCCCCGGCCGCACCTCGCGGGTGACGAGGTTGCGCGCCGCCAGGTCGGAGTCGGCCGGGTAGTCCACCCCCACCAGGGCCAGTCCGCACGCCGGCGCGACCGGAACCGCGGACGACCGCTCGGTCTCGGTGAGCAGCCCGCTGATCCAGTCGGGGCTGCGCCGGCCCTCCCCCACCGCCATCACGGCGCCCACGAGGCTGCGCACCATCGACCAGCAGAACGCGTCCGCGCTCACCGACGCCGTCCACACCTCGGCGGCCCCCGGCGCGTGCTCGCCGCGCGGGTCCGGCTCGGCACGCCAGTCGAAGCGTTGCAGCTCACGGATGGTGGTGGCGCCCTCCCGGCGACGGCAGAACGCGGCGAAGTCGTGTAGCCCCAGCAGCCGTTCGGACGCGTCGCGGATCGCGTCGAGGTCGGCGCCGCGCTGCCAGGCGGCGGTGTCGCGGGCGCGGGTCGGCTCGGGTCCCCACGGTGCCGTGGTGAGGCGGTACTCGTAGTGCCGGCGCAGCGCGGAGAACCGGGCGTCGAACTCCTCCGGGACCCACCGGGCGGCCATCACCGCGATGTCCGCCGGCAGCAGCCGCGCGAGCCGACGCACGAGCGCCTCCGGGCGTCCCTCCAGCGAGCGCTGGTCCAACCACTGCGGGTCCACGTCGAGATGACACACCTGCGCTCGCGCGTGCACCCCGGCGTCGGTGCGACCGGCGACCGTGAGGACGACGGGATTGCGCAGGATCTTCGCGAGTTCGGCCTCGAGCACCCCGCACACGGTCCTCAGTCCGGGCTGGCGAGCCCAGCCGGAGAAGTCGGTGCCGTCGTAGGCGACGTCCAGGCGGATCCGGCGGGTGCTCACGGCCTACAGACGCTAGACCACCGCCGCGCGTGCCCGCCACACCGCCCGCCGCGGGCCGTTCCGGCACCATGGGACCATGTCCCCGTCCCCCCACCGCGCCGCGCTCCTCGCCGTCGGTGCGGCCGTCGCCCTCGCCCTGGCCTCGTGTGCCCCCGGCGACGACGACGAGGCCCCGCCCGCCGCGGCCGGTGCCGCCGCCACCGGCACCACCACCGACACCACCAGTACCGACACCACCAGCGAGGCCGGGCCGGCGATAGGGCGATACGTGGCGCTGGGCGACTCGTTCGCCGCCCTGGGCCCGACCGGCGCCCCCACGAGCGGGCCGGCGGGGTGCCTGCGATCGTCGCTCAACTACCCGTCGGTGCTCGCCGAGCAGCTGGACGTCGACGAGTTCGTGGACGTCACGTGTGGCGGCGCGAGGACCGTGGACATGACGGCGCCCCAGATCGCGCAGACACCACCGCAGTTCGACGCCCTCACCGCCGACACCGACCTCGTGACGCTCTCCATCGGCGGCAACGACATCGGGTTCGGCGCGATCGCCGGGTGCGTGATGCAGACGCCCAGGGCTACAGACGGGGCCCCCTGCCGCGAACGGTTGTCCGCGGGGGTCTCGTCGTCACTCGAGGGGCTCGGGGCACGTCTCGACGCGGTCCACGCCGGGATCCGGGAGCGGTCCCCCGCGGCCCGCGTCGTGGTGACCGCGTACATGCCACTCGTGCCGCCGGACGGCGGCTGCGACTTCACCGAACGCGTCAGCCCCGGCGACGTCACCTGGACGCGGGACGTCACCGACCGGGTCAACAGCGCGGTGACCGACGCGGCCGTCCGGGCCGGCGCCGAGATCGTCGTCCCCGACGACGCCGGGGAACGCCACGCCTGCGCCCCGGCGGACGAGCGGTACACCGACTTCACCGGTGCGGAGACCGGCTCGCATCCGATGCACCCGACCGCGGCCGGCCAGCGCGCGATGGCCGCGGCGGTGGCCGACAGACTCTGACCCCACCGCACCTGGCGCGCCCGCGCCGGGCGCGCCCGCGCCTGCACTCCCGCTCCCACGCGCCGATCCCGTGCGCCGCTCCCACGCGGCCACCCCGGATCGACGACGAGGGCCCCGCCACCGCGTGATGCGGTGGCGGGGCCCTGACGGCGTGATCCGATGCTGGCGATCAGGCCTTGTCGGCGTCCTCGCCCTCGGCGTGCGTGGTGTCCTCGGACACGGCCTCGGCGGTCTCCTCCGCGGCGTCGACCTGTGCGTCGTCGGCGGCCTCGACCTGATCGGCGATCGGGCTGTTGGCCTCGGCCTCGGCCGTGACGTCGTCGGTGGACTCCGCGGGGGCCGCGGCCGGCGCGGTGGCCGCCTTGGACGCCGCGGCACGGGTGGCGCGCGAGGCCTCGGCGGAGGCGAGCTCCTCGGTGACGAG
Source organism: Dietzia sp. IBK-p2-15D (assembly GCF_057773105.1). Classification (NCBI taxonomy): domain Bacteria; kingdom Bacillati; phylum Actinomycetota; class Actinomycetes; order Mycobacteriales; family Dietziaceae; genus Dietzia; species Dietzia sp. IBK-p2-15D. The sequence goes on along the minus strand of NZ_JBYMTK010000001.1, from coordinate 545,850 downwards.
CGCGATCATCGCCATGGGCGCGTTGTCGCCCTTGCGGTTCTCGAGCTTGACGATCCGGGTGTAGCCACCATCGCGGTTCGCGACCCGGGGGCCGATCTCGGCGAACAGCTTGTGCAGGACGTCCTTGTCGCGGATGACCTTGGCGGCCTCACGACGGTCGGCCAGCGTGCCACGACGCGCCTTGGTGATGAGCTTCTCCGCGTAGGGGCGCAGCAGCTTCGCCTTGGTCTCCGTGGTGCGGATCGCGTCGTGCTCGAACAGCTGGGTGGCCAGGTTCGAGAGGATGAGCCGCTGGTGGGCGGCGGATCCGCCGAGGCGGGCGCCCTTCTTGGGCTTGGGCATCAGATTCTCCTAGGAATGGTGTTCCGGGCGCTCGTCAGAGCTGCTCGGTCTCGGCGTAATCCTCGCCGCCCTCGTCGGTCCACGTGCCGGTCTCGGCGTCGTAGCCGGCGACCGAGGCGGGATCGAATCCGGGGGGCGCGTCCTTGAGGGACAGGCCCAGCTCCACGAGCTTGACCTTGACCTCGTCGATCGACTTCTGTCCGAAGTTCCGGATGTCGAGCAAGTCCGACTCACTGCGGGCCACGAGCTCGCCCACGGTGTGGACGCCCTCGCGCTTGAGGCAGTTGTAGGACCGGACCGACAGGTCCAGGTCGTCGATCGGCATACCGTAGGCGGCGATGTGGTCGGCCTCGGCCGGGCTCGGCCCGATCTCGATGCCCTCCGCCTCGTCGTTGAGCTCACGGGCGAGGCCGAAGAGCTCGACGAGGGTCTTGCCGGCGGACGCCAGGGCGTCCCGGGCGGTCATCGAGTTCTTGGTCTCGACGTCCAGGACCAGACGGTCGAAGTCGGTGCGCTGGTGCACACGGGTGGCCTCGACCTTGTAGGTCACCTTGAGCACGGGCGAGTAGATCGAGTCGACCGGGATCCGGCCGATCTCGTGGCCCGCGTCCTTGTTGAGCCCGGCGGGAACGTAGCCGCGGCCACGCTCGACGACCAGCTCGATCTCCAGCCGACCCTTCTCGTTGAGGGTGGCAATGTGCAGGTCCGGGTTGTGCACCTCGACGCCGGAGGGCGGGACGATGTCACCGGCGGTGACGGCTCCCGGACCCTGCTTCTTGAGGTACATGGTGACCGGCTCGTCCTCGACGGACGAGACGACCAGGCCCTTGAGGTTGAGGATGATGTCGGTGACATCCTCCTTCACGCCAGGCACGGTAGTGAACTCGTGCAGGACGCCCTCGATGCGGATGCTGGTCACGGCCGCGCCCGGGATGGACGACAGCAGCGTGCGCCGCAGCGAGTTGCCGATGGTGTAGCCGAAACCGGGCTCGAGGGGCTCGAGCACGAACCGCGAGCGGTTCTCGGAGACGACCTCCTCGGTGAGGGTGGGCCGCTGGGAGATGAGCATGTGCTACCTCTTTCGATTCTCGACGCCCGCTATTTGACGCCGTGGGAACCCACCGTCGCCGGGCGGGCCGCGGTGTGCGGCCCGCCCGGCGACGAGGGGGGACAGATCACTTCGAGTAGAGCTCGACGATCAACTGCTCCTGCAGCGGCACATCGATCTGCGCGCGCTCGGGGAGCTGGTGGACGAGGACCCGCAGGGTCGTCGGGACGACCTGCAGCCACGCCGGGACGGGACGCTCGCCGAGGGTCTCCTGGGCGATCTCGAACCAGTCCATCTTGGTGGACTTGGGACGGACGTCGACGATGTCGTACTGCGAGACCCGGTAGCTCGGGATGGTGACCTTCTGGTCGTTGACCAGGAAGTGACCGTGGGCCACGAGCTGACGGGCCTGGCGACGCGTCCGCGCGAGACCCGCGCGGTACACGACGTTGTCCAGTCGCGACTCGAGGATCTGCAGGAGGTTCTCACCGGTCTTGCCGGCGCGGCGGTTCGCCTCCTCGTAGTAACGACGGAACTGCTTCTCCATCACGCCGTAGGTGAAGCGGGCCTTCTGCTTCTCCTGCAGCTGGGTGCGGTACTCGGACTCCTTGATCCGCGCACGGCCGTGGTGACCGGGCGGGAAGGGCCGACGCTCGAATGCGGTGTCTCCACCCACGAGGTCCACGCCCAGACGGCGGGACTTGCGGGTGACGGGGCCGGTGTAACGTGCCATGATTTAGTGCGTTCCTTCCGGCTCAGACTCGACGCCGCTTGGGCGGACGACAGCCGTTGTGGGGCTGGGGGGTGACATCGGAGATCGTGCCCACCTCGAGGCCGGCGGCCTGGAGCGAGCGGATCGCGGTCTCACGTCCCGAGCCGGGGCCCTTGACGAACACGTCGACCTTCTTGACGCCGTGCTCCTGCGCCTTGCGGGCCGCGTTCTCGGCGGCGAGCTGGGCGGCGAAGGGCGTCGACTTGCGCGAGCCCTTGAAGCCGACGTGGCCGGAGGACGCCCATGCGAGGACGCCACCGGACGGGTCGGTGATCGAGACGATCGTGTTGTTGAACGTGCTCTTGATGTGGGCCTGGCCCAGGGGCACGTTCTTCTTTTCCTTGCGACGGCCCGTCTTCTTGGGGCCCGCAGCGCGTGACTTGGGGGGCATTACTTCTTCTTTCCGGCGACGGTCTTCTTCGGACCCTTACGGGTACGGGCGTTGGTCTTGGTGCGCTGTCCACGGACCGGCAGGCCACGGCGGTGGCGCAGGCCCTGGTAGCTACCGATCTCGATCTTCCGGCGGATGTCGCCCTGGACCTCGCGGCGGAGGTCACCCTCCACCTTGTAGTTGCCCTCGATGTCGTCACGAAGGACGGTCAACTGCTCGTCGGTGAGGTCCTTGGTGCGCAGATCCGGGCTGATGCCCGTACGCCCCAGGATCTCCAGCGACCGGGTGCGACCGATGCCGAAAATGTAGGTGAGCGCGATCTCCATGCGCTTGTCGCGCGGGAGATCAACGCCGGCTAGACGTGCCATGTGGCGTTTCTCTTTCGTCGTGCGGTAGGTCTGCTCCCCGACCGTCCCCGTTGTCGGATGGTCATCTCACGATGAGCAACCGTCCGGGGCCCCGGCCTCCGCTTCCGAGGGTGTGATCCCGCCGGCCCCTGTGGGGCTCGGCGGCTGGTGCGGGGAGTTGAGCGTCTTACTTGTACCGGTAGACGATCCGGCCGCGGGTCAGGTCGTAGGGCGAGAGCTCCACGACCACGCGGTCCTCGGGGAGGATGCGGATGTAGTGCTGCCGCATCTTCCCACTGATGTGTGCGAGGACCTTGTGCCCGTTCTCGAGTTCGATGCGGAACATTGCGTTCGGCAACGGCTCAACGACACGGCCCTCGACCTCGATGGCTCCGTCTTTCTTTGCCATGCTGGTTACGGTCCTCCACGATTCCCCGGGTGACGTCTACCGGATTGTCGGTGCACTGGTGGGCACACCGACGTATAAGCCTACGTCAGGTGATGGATCTGCGCCAATCGGGCACCGACAGGGCCCTCGCCGCCCGCTCGACGTCCCCTCGGCGGTCCCGGTGACCGACGGTCAGACGTAGCAGGCCCGCCCCGCGGGCACCCCGTCGAAGCGCTGCTGGAGCCAGTTCATCGCCGCGGGCAGTTTCTCCACCGCGCCCATGAGGTGCTCCGGCGCGAGTCCCGGCTCCCACGTCAGCGGCGCGCCCTCTCGGCAGTACCGCTTGGCGGTCTCCTCCGCGTCCCAGAACGGCACGAGCGGGTCGGTCCCGGAATGCCACATGAACACCGGGACCCGGGGCACGTCCGGGCTCTGACGGATGCTGTTCTCCGCGAACGCCCGCATCAGCCCCTCCTCTGCCAGGAGGTCGCCTCCCCGGAGGACCATCGGGACGGACCGGAAAGCCCCGACCGTCAACAGGGTCGCGGTGCAGCGCCCCTTCAGCTGGCTGTAGAGCGCCCACCCGTCCGGCGTGAGCTTCTCCTCGAGCCGAATCGCCTCCGGGTACTCCCGTGCCATGCCGACAGCCGCGGCGAACGCCAGGCCGAACGCCGGGTGCGGCCAGTTGCCGACCATCCGCGCCATCGTGGTCATGTCGGTCGGGACACCGCCCTGCGCCACCCCGACGAGATTCACGTCCGGGGCGTAGTCGTCGTGCAGGAGCGACACCCACGCGCTCGCGATGCCGCCCCCGGAGTAGCCGAGGGCGCCGAACCGGCTGTGCCTGGAATCGAAGCGGGGGTCGTCCCGCACCGCACGCATCCCGTCCAACACGATCCGGCCCGACAACTGACCGCCGGGATAGGCGACCTTCGGACCGAGGTGGTCCGGGATGATGACCGTCCATCCCTGGTCCAGACGCGTCCGTAGGAACACCATCGCGTTGTCCTGCACGGTCTCCAGCGTCGGGTGGACGAGGGTCTCGGTGGGCGCGCATCGCTGTCCGAGCGCATTGAGGTAGTGCTGGTAGCTCAACACCGGACCGTCGGGGCGGGCGTGGTGCGGCCGGACGACCGTCGCGGTGGCCAGTAGCGGCCGATCGCGGGAGTCGGTCGACCGGTAGGCGATCTCGGTGACCCGGTATCCGAGGAACGCCGGCATGGTCACGTCCCGGGAGTTGATCACCTCACCGAGAGGGGCGTCCGCGAGGTGTTGCGGATCGGCGTGGTAGAACGGCCCCGGCTGGGGATCCGCCTCGATCGACCCCGCGCCCCCCTCCATCACCGACTGGGCGGTGGAGGGGGCGACGCCCGGGCCCGAGATGTGGACGAGGGCGACAGCGAGCGTCACGACCAGCGCGACGGCTCCCCGTACGACTGATCGACGCGCGACGGACTCCTGCTCAGCGAGCATGCCGGGACCTTTCGAAGCATATGTTCACTACCGGCACACACTGTAACCCGGTGTGGGCGACCGTCAGCGGTCGACCCTCTCCGATCCCCCGGAGTGGCGACCCCGGTCGCGGTGCGTCCTCAGCTGCGCGGGCGGGGCGTGAGGATCCGGGGGCCGTCCGCCGTCACGGCGACCGTGTGTTCCCAGTGCGCCGCCGGCGCCCCGTCGACGGTGACGACCGTCCAGTCATCGGACAGGGTCCGGGTGTCGGTCTCACCGCCCAGCACGAGCATCGGCTCGACCGCCAGGACCGAACCCTCCTGCAGCCGGGGGCCGCGTCCGGGCTTGCCCTCGTTGGCGAGGAACGGCCATTCGTGCATCTCGCGGCCGATCCCGTGGCCCCCGAAACCGTCGACGATGCCCAGGCTGACGCCGTGACGCTCCTCCGCCCTACGCGTCGCCACCTCGAGAGCGTGCGAGACGTCGGTGAGCTTGTTCCCGGGCAGCATCGCCAGGATGCCCTCCTCGAGGACCTCCCGCGTGGCGTCGTTGAGGGTCGCGACCTCCGGGGCGAGAGTCCCCACCCCGAATGACCACGCGGAGTCCCCGTGCCACCCGTCGAGGATGGCGCCGCAGTCGACGGAGACGAGGTCCCCGTCCCCCAGGACGGTGTCGGGCCCGGGGATCCCGTGCACCACGACGTCGTTGACCGAGGAGCAGATCGATCCCGGGAACCCCTCGTACCCCTTGAAGGACGGCACGGCCCCGGCGTCCCGGATCAGTTGCTCGACGACCTCGTCGAGGTCACCGGTGGTGGCACCCGGGACAGCGGCCTCACGGGCGGCGATCAACGCCCGTCCGACGATACGACCGGCCGCCTCCATGGCGTCCAACTCACCCGGGGTACGCGCGGGGACCACGCCCTTGCGGGACCGTCCGAACACGGCGGGCGTCAGCGACCCAGCGCGGCGAGCGCGCGTGCGTTGATCTCGTCGACCTCACCGACGGCGTCGATGCTCTTGACCTCGCCGGCGTAGTACTCAAGCAGCGGGGCCGTCTCCGACCGGTACACCGACATGCGGTTCCGGATGACGTCCTCGGTGTCGTCCTCGCGCCCCCGGGCGAGCATGCGCGCGACCACGGTGTCGTCGTCGACCTTGAACTCGAGGACCGCGTCGAGGGAGTGGCCGGCCTCGCCGAGCATCTCCTTGAGCGCGTCCGCCTGCGCTGCACTGCGGGGGTACCCGTCCAGGAGGAAGCCCTCGGTGGCGTCGGGCTCGGCGATGCGCGCGGCGACCATGCGGTTCGTCACCTCGGCGGGGACGAGGTTGCCGGCGTCGATGTAGCTCTTGGCCTCCTTCCCGAGGTCGGTGCCCTGGGAGATGTTGGCGCGGAACAGATCACCCGTCGAGATGTGTGGGACGCCGAGCTTCTCCGAGAGCAGAGCAGCCTGGGTGCCCTTGCCGGCTCCGGGAGGGCCGAGGAGGACGAGACGCATGGTGGGGACCAGCCTTTCTACAGTTGGTGTGCTCGGACGAGGCCGCGCCTACTTGAGGAAGCCCTCGTAGTTGCGCTGCATCAGCTGCGCCTCGACCTGCTTCACGGTATCGAGGCCCACGGAGACCATGATGAGCACAGCGGTGCCGCCGAACGGCATGTTCTGCAGATCTCCACCCCCGCTGCCCATGTCGAGGAAGACGTTGGGGAGTACCGCGATCAGACCGAGGTACAGCGAACCGAACAGCAGGATCCGGTTGAGGACATAGCCCAGGTATTCGGCCGTCGGGCGGCCCGGGCGGATGCCCGGGATGAACCCGCCGTACTTCTTCATGTTCTCGGCCTGCTCCATCGGGTCGAACTGGATGGCCACGTAGAAGTACGCGAAGAAGATGATGAGGGCGAAGTACAGGAGGATGTAGCCCCAGCTGGAGGGGTTCTGCAGGTACTGCATGACGTACCGCTGCCAGAACCCGTCGCTCGACGGCTCGGGCCCCTGGATCAGCTGGGTGATGAGGATCGGCACGTACATCAGCGACGACGCGAAGATCACCGGGATGACGCCGGCCTGGTTGACCTTGAGCGGCAGGTACGTGGAGGTGCCGCCGTACTGGCGACGGCCGACCATGCGCTTGGCGTACTGGACGGGGATCCGGCGCTGACCCTGCTCGACGAAAACGACGGCGACGACGATGAGGACGACCGCGAACATGACGGCCGCGAACTTCATGGTCGACGAGTTCTGGTAGATGTTCACGCCCTCGGCCGGGATGCGGGACGCGATGCCGGCGAAGATGAGCAGCGACATCCCGTTACCGACGCCACGGTCGGTGATGAGTTCACCGAACCACATGACGAGTGCGGCGCCCGCGGTCATGACGATGACGATGGTGAGCAGCGTGAGGATGTTGTCGTCCATCAGGACGGACTGGCCGTTGCCGAGGAGCTGCCCCCGGTCGGCCAGCGCGACGATGCCGGCGGACTGCAGGACGGCGAGCGCGATGGTGAGATAACGCGTGTACTGCGTCATCTTCGCCTGGCCGGACTGCCCCTCCTTCTTCAACTGCTCGAAGTACGGGATCACCACCGTGAGCAGCTGGACAATGATGCTCGCGGTGATGAAGGGCATGATGCCGATCGCGAAGACCGACAACTGCAGCAGGGCGCCACCGGAGAAGAGGTTCACCAGGGAGAACAACTGTGCGTTGTCCCCGGTCATCGCCGTGTCGAGCAGACCCCGGAGCTTGGGGTAGTCGACGCCGGGCGACGGGATCTGCGCGCCGATCCGGTAGAGGATGATGATCCCCAGGGTGAAGAAGATCTTCTTCCTCAGGTCCCGGTCCTTGATCGCGGACGCGAGTGCGGAGAGCACATGTCCTCCTGGTCGTGGTCGGCCGTCGGGCCGCCGGTCGTCGAAAGCAGATGCGCCGGGGGAAGTCGGGCCGACCTTCCGGCGGGCGCCGACCCCGAAACGCACAACGGGAAAACTCTATCAAGACGAGCGCAGGGGCCGGATCCGAGACTCTCGGACCCGACCCCTGCACCCGTCATCGACCCGTGAACGGGCCGGGCGGGGTATCAGGCCCCGGCCTCCGACACGCTTCCGCCGGCGGCCTCGATCTTGCTCTTGGCCGAGGCGGAGACCTTGTCGGCGGTCACGGTGACGGCCACGGAGATGTCCCCGTCGCCCAGCACCTTGACCGGCTGGTTCTTCCGGACCGCGCCCGCGGCCACGAGCTCGGACACGCCGACCTCGCCGCCCTGCGGGAACAGCCGCTGGATGTCGGACACGTTGACGACCTGGAAGACGACCTTGTTGCGGTTCTTGAAGCCCTTGAGCTTCGGGAGCCGCATGTGGATCGGCATCTGGCCGCCCTCGAACGCCGCGGGGACGTTCTTACGCGCCTTGGTGCCCTTGGTACCGCGGCCGGCGGTCTTGCCGCGCTTGCCGCCCTCGCCGCGACCCACACGGATCTTCTCGGCGTGCGACCCGGGAGCCGGGCGCAGGTGATGCAACTTGATAGTCATTCTCACTCCGTCTCTTCGACCACGACGAGGTGGTTCACGACGTTGATGAGACCCCGGGTCTGCGCGTTGTCCTCACGCACGACCGTCTTCCGGATGCCCTTGAGGCCGAGCGTACGCAGGGAGTCCCGCTGGTTCTTCTTGGTCCCCACGGTCCCGCGGACCTGGGTGATCTTGAGGCTAGCCATGATCAGGCCCCCTGTCCGGCACGCGCACGGAGCATACCCGCGGGCGCGACGTCCTCGATCGGCAGGCCGCGACGAGCCGCGACCTCCTCGGGACGATGCAGACCCTTGAGCGCCGCCACGGTCGCGTGGACCACGTTGATGGCGTTGTCCGACCCCAGAGACTTGCACAGGATGTCGTTGACTCCGGCACACTCGAGCACCGCGCGAGCGGCGCCACCGGCGATGACACCGGTACCCGGCGAGGCGGGGCGGAGCATGACGACGCCGGCAGCAGCCTCACCCTGGATCGGGTGGGGGATGGTGGAGGCGATGAGCGGAACGCGGAAGAAGTTCTTCCGTGCCTCCTCCGATCCCTTCTGGATCGCCGCCGGCACCTCCTTGGCCTTGCCGTACCCGACGCCGACCATGCCGTTGCCGTCACCCAGGATCACCAGGGCGGTGAAGCTGAAGCGCCGACCACCCTTGACGACCTTGGAGACACGGTTGATGGTGACGACGCGCTCGATGTACTGCGACTTCTCCTCGTCGCGGCCGCGACGATCGTCGCGACCCCGGCCACGACCGCGGTCTCCGCCGCGGCCCTGGGCGTTGTCGGTGGTGGTCTTGTTGTCTGCGGCGGGGCCGTTGCTTCCGCCGTCACGACGCTGACGTCCCGGCATCAGACGGTCCTTCCGTTAGCGAACAGTGCAGTGGTGTTGGTCATCAGAACTCCAGCCCACCCTCGCGGGCGGCGTCGGCGAGGGACGCGATCCGGCCGTGGTACTTGTTGCCACCACGGTCGAACACGACGGCGTCGATGCCGGCAGCCTTGGCGCGCTCGGCCAGGAGCTGGCCGACCTTCGCGCTGCGGGCCTTCTTGTCGCCCTCGAGGGAGCGCACATCCGCCTCGATGGTGGAGGCTGCGGCCAGCGTGTGGCCGGCCAGATCGTCGATGATCTGGGCGTGGATGTGACGCGAGGACCGGTTGACGACCAACCGCGGACGCTCCGGCGTACCGGAGACCTTCTTGCGGAGTCGGTAATGGCGCCGGGCGCGACCCTCGCGACGTGCGGTGGAGACATCGGTGCCCAGCGGTGAACGCTTCTTGGTGCTGCTCATGATCACTTACCCGTCTTTCCGACCTTGCGACGGACCTGTTCGCCGGCGTAGCGGATGCCCTTGCCCTTGTACGGGTCGTGCTTCCGCAGTCGCTTGATGTTGGCGGCGATCTGGCCCACCTGCTGCTTGTCGATCCCGGAGATCGAGAACTTGGTCGCACCGTCGACGGCGAACGTGATGCCGTCGGGAGCGGTGACCGGAACCGGATGCGAGTAGCCCAGGGCGAATTCGAGATCCTGGCCCTTGGCCACGACGCGGTAACCGACGCCGAAGATCTCCATGTCCTGCTTGTAGCCCTCCGTGACGCCGACGATCATGTTGTTGACCAGCGAGCGGGACAGGCCGTGCAGTGACCGGTTGTCGCGGTGGTCGTCGGGACGGTTTACCGTGACGGTGCCGTCCTCGATCGAGACCGAGATCGCCCCGGGCAGAACCTGCGAGAGCTCGCCCTTGGGACCCTTGACGGTGACGGTCTGGCCGTCGACCCTGATGTCGACACCGGACGGGACGGTGATCGGAGCCTTGCCGATACGTGACATTTCTCGCCCCCCTTACCAGACGTGGGCGAGGACTTCCCCGCCCACCTTCTTGTTGTTCGCCTGGCGGTCCGTGAGCAGACCCTGGGACGTCGAGATGATCGCGACGCCCAGGCCACCGAGGACCTTGGGCAGTTCGGTGGACTTGGCGTACACGCGCAGACCCGGCTTCGAGATGCGCTTGATGCCCTGGATGCTGCGCTGGCGCGAGGGGCCGTACTTGAGGTCGATGGTGAGCTTCTTGCCCACCTCTGCGTCCTCGACGTTGTAGCCCGCGATGTAACCCTCCTGCTGGAGGATGGCAGCGATGTTGCCCTTGAGCTTCGAATGCGGCATCGACACGGTGTCGTGGTACGCCGAATTGGCGTTACGCACACGCGTCAGCATGTCCGCGATGGGATCGGTCATCGACATGGATGGACCATGTTCCTTTCTCGTAACGGTTCCCATGCAACACGTCCCGTACGGCGACCTGTGGGCCGCCCACGTGACGTCGTGGGCCTATCACGAAGAGTGCGAATGTTCTCTTGTATGGGATCCGGCGCCCCTCGGGGCATCCCGGTGTTCCCGCCGCGGCCGGTGCTCTTCTCACCGGGGCGCGACCAGACGACTGGGCCGTCTGCCCGCCGCCGGGGAACCGCGATGCGGTGCCCCGGCGGGGACGGCCGGTCCGGCCGGTGGAGGAGGTCAGTCCTCCTTGAAGGGGAATCCGAGCTGCTTGAGCAGTGCCCGGCCCTCTTCGTCGTTCGTTGCGGTCGTGACGACCGTGATGTCCATGCCCCGGGGGCGGTCGACCTTGTCGACATCGATCTCGTAGAACATCGTCTGCTCGTTGAGGCCGAACGTGTAGTTGCCGTGGCCGTCGAACTGCTTGCCCGAGAGTCCGCGGAAGTCACGGATACGCGGGAGCGCGACGGTCGTCAGGCGATCGAGGAACTCCCACATGCGGTCGCCGCGCAGGGTGACGCGCGCGCCGATCGGCATGCCCTCGCGCAGCTTGAACTGTGCGATGGACTTGCGGGCCCGACGGACCTCCGGCTTCTGGCCGGTGATCAGCGTGAGGTCGTTGATGGCGCCGTTGATGAGCTTGGCGTCGCGGGCGGCGTCACCGACACCCATGTTGACGACGACCTTCGCGACGCCCGGGATCTGCATGACGTTGGCGTACTCGAACGTCTCGTTGAGTGCCGGCCGGATCTCGCTGCGGTACTTGTCCTTGAGGCGAGGGGTGTACCCGGAGGGAAGAGCGGTCTCAGTCATGGTCACAGGTCCTTCCCGGTCTTGCGCGAGACACGGACGCGCTTGCCGTTCTCGTCGGTGCGGATTCCGACCCGGGTCGGGGTGTCGTCGGCGTCCACGACCATCACGTTGGACACGTGGATCGGGGCCTCCTGGGTGACGATGCCGCCCGAGGAGGCGCCGCGCTCGGCAGCCGAGTTGGAGGTGTGCTTCTTGATGCGGTTGACGCCCTCGACGAGGACCTTCTCCTGAGCCGGGAAAGCCTGGATGACCTTGCCCTTGGCGCCCTTGTCCTTACCGGAGATGACCAGCACCGTGTCGCCCTTGTGAACCTTCATGTCAGAGCACCTCCGGAGCCAGCGAGACGATCCGCATGAACTTCTTGTCGCGCAGTTCGCGGCCGACGGGCCCGAAGATGCGCGTTCCGCGCGGATCGTTGTCGTTCTTGATGATGACGGCGGCGTTCTCGTCGAACTTGATGTACGAGCCGTCCGGGCGACGGCGCTCCTTGGCGGTGCGCACGATGACGGCCTTGACGACCTCACCCTTCTTGACGTTGCCACCGGGGATGGCGTCCTTGACGGTGGCGACGATGATGTCGCCCACGCCTGCGTAGCGGCGCTTGGAACCGCCGAGAACGCGGATGCAGAGAATCTCCTTGGCACCCGTGTTGTCGGCGACCTTCAGCCGCGACTCCTGCTGGATCATGGTTCTCCTGACCAGGTCTGTTCAATGTGTGCCGGATACCGACCCGACACACGCGGTCATGCCACCCGTCGACACGTCGAGACGTGCCAGGTCGGGCAACTGGTCCAGTGTAGGGTGCGCATGCACCGGGACCCAAATCCCGGTCAGCTACCGCTCGAGCCGGCCGATCCGGATCCACGCAGGGAACCCGTCGAACCGCTCGATCCCGATGAGCCGGCAGCGCTAGCCCCGGAGTCCGCCACTCCCCCCGTCGTCCTCCGCCCGTTGGGCGCGGCGTCGGGCAGTCCGGAGAGGACGTGATCCATCCCCGGCCGCATCTCGGTGACGAAGACCGGCCAGTTGTGGATCCCGGAGGGCATGTAGTTCATCCTCAGGTCGACCCCGGGAACCGAGGCGAGCGCGGCCTCGAGTGCACGGGTGCTCTCGTAGGAGCCCTTCTCGAGGACATGTCCGTCGATGAGCACGAGTTCGTTGCTGCCGAAGCGGCCGAGCTCGCTGGAACCCACCAGCCCGGTCGCGGCGCTGAGGTAGACCGCCTTGCCCTCGAGCCCGGAGGGGTCCGCCACGGTGTCGTGCTCCACCCACTCCCGGGACCCGCGCGGCCCCCACATGTTGGTGACGTCCCCGTGGCGAGCGGCCACGGTGAGTCGCGCGTACTGGTAGCCGAGCTCGTCGGTGGTCGAATAGGCGCCGCTGATACCGGCGGCGCCTCCGAACATCTCGTTCCTGTTGGCCAGATGAAGCGCCGCGGACGCCCCCATCGACACGCCCATGACCCCCCAGCTCCCGTTGTGGGCGAGCGGCCCCGCGGCCCCGGGTAAACCGGCCTCGAGCAGCGGCGGCAACTCCTCGGTGAGGAACGTCTCCCAGTTGTTGGGGCCCAGGACGGGATCGTCCGCCTGCCAGTCGGACCACATCGACGCCGGGCCGCCCGTCGGAACGATCACGTTCACCGCGCGGTCGCGCAGCGCGGGATCGCCCCAGCCCATACCCGTGCTCCACCCGGACGGGACCTCGGAACCGACGCCGTCGAGGAAGTACACGTTGGGCGCGTCGACGCCCGCCGGGGCGCGGTAGACCTCGACGCGGACCGTCCGTTGCATGGATTCAGACGTCACGGTCCACACCTCGGCGCGACGATCGACCGCCTCCGTCGACGCCGGGAAGAGAGGCTCGATCCGCTGCACGGTGGAGGACACGATGGACCCGTCCCGTGTCGCGCGGGGCCCGGCCGGGGGTTGGGAGCTTCCCGGACGGGGGAAATCGCTGGAACCGATGGCGCCGACGGATCCGAGGACGGACGTGACCGGGATCGGGGCACCGAGCTGGGTCGACGCGGCGATACTGAGCGATGGTGCGCCCAACAGGCTCCCGGGCGCCACGCTGGGAACGAGGGATCCCGGATCGACTGACCCCGGGCCCGTGCTCTGGGCGCCGGCGACGGGAAGCCCCGTGGCCGGCGTCGTGATCACGACCGCGCCGATCGCGAGCGCACTCAGACCACGACGGCGATCGCCCCGCCCACTCCCCCGTCGGCCGAAATGTGGTTCGTTCCCCATATGACGATCCTGTCCTCTCGGCCAGCGTCGGACGCTGACACACTACTCAAAATTCGTTACACCACGGTGATCCGTTACATTCGGCCGTCCCGTGCGCCCCCGCAACGCGAGACGACCCGGCCCCGGAGTCCCGGGGCCGGGCCGTTCGCATATGTCGAGTGGGGGCTTACTTGGCCCGCTCGAGCACCTCGACGAGGCGATACCGCTTGGAGGCGGACAGCGGGCGGGTCTCCATGATCCGCACGCGGTCGCCGACTCCGGCGGTGTTGGTCTCGTCGTGGGCCTTGACCCGCTCGGTACGGCGCATGATCTTGCCGTACAGCGGGTGCTTCACGCGGTCCTCGAGCTCGACGATGATGGTCTTCTCCATCTTGTCGGACACGACGTACCCGATGCGCACCTTGCGGCTGTTGCGCTCGGTGTTCTCGTTGGACTCAGTCACAACTGCTTCCTTGTCACTCACTTGGCATCACCCGGCGCCGCCGACAGACCGAGCTCGCGCTCGCGAATGACGGTGTAGATGCGAGCGATGTCGTGGCGGACGACACGCAGGCGACGGTTGTTGGTCAGCTGACCGGTGGCCATCTGGAAGCGCAGGTTGAACAGCTCTTCCTTGGCCTCACGCAGACGCGCGGTCAGCGCATCCGCATCGAGCTCACGCAGCTCGGGGGCGGTGGTTCCACTAGCCATCAGAACTGCTCCTCCCGGGTCACGATGCGGGTCTTGCACGGGAGCTTGTGCTGCGCGCGGCGAAGGGCCTCGCGAGCGGTCTCCTCGTTCGGGTACGACATCTCGAACAGGATGCGGCCCGGCTTGACATTGGCCACCCACCACTCGACCGAGCCCTTACCGGAACCCATCCGCACCTCGGCGGGCTTCTTGGTCAGGGGACGATCCGGATAGATGTTGATCCACACCTTGCCACCACGCTTGATGTGGCGGTTGATGGCGATACGTGCGGACTCGATCTGACGGTTGGTGACGTAGGCCGGCTCGAGAGCCTGGATGCCGTAGTCACCGAAGGTCACCTTGGTGCCACCCTTTGCCCCGCCCTTACGGCCGGGGTGGTGCTGCTTGCGGTGCTTGACGCGCTTGGGGATAAGCACTGTCACGCCTCCCTGGTCTGGTTCTGCGGTGCCTCGGCAGGAGCCTCGGCGGCCGAGCCGGAACCGGCGCGGCCGGTCTCGGTGCTGGTCGCAGTGGTGCCCTGGGCCCCGGAGCGACGCGGACGACCGGCGCCACGCTCGCGGCGGGGACCGCGGTCGGCACCGCCACGGTTGCTGGACTGGGCGTACTGGTCGGACTCGCGACGGCCGCCGACCACGTCACCCTTGTAGATCCACACCTTGACACCGATACGACCGAAGGTCGTCTTGGCCTCGTAGGTGCCGTAGTCGATCTCGGCACGCAGGGTGTGCAGGGGGACGCGCCCCTCGTGGTAGCGCTCCGAACGGGACATCTCGGCACCGCCGAGACGACCCGAACAGACCACCTTGATGCCCTTGACCTGGGGCTGACGCATGGCCGACTGGATGCCCTTGCGCATCGCGCGACGGAACGCCACACGATTCGAGAGCTGCTCGGCGATCCCCTGGGCGACGAGCTGGGCGTCGGCCTCGGTGTTCTTGATCTCGAGGATGTTGAGGTGGACCTGCTTGGCGGTGAGCTTCTCGAGCTCCCCGCGAAGACGGTCCGCCTCGGCGCCCCGACGGCCGATCACGATGCCCGGGCGGGCCGTGTGAATGTCCACGTGGACCCGGTCACGGGTCCGCGAGATGTCGACCCCGGAGATACCGGCCCGCTCCATGCCCTTGGACAGGAGCTGACGGATCTTGATGTCCTCGGCGACGTAGTCGGCGTACTGCTTGTCGGCGAACCACTTGGACGTCCAGTCCGAGGTGATGCCGAGACGGAAGCCGTGCGGCTGGATCTTCTGTCCCATTTAGCGGGCACCTCCCTGGTTGCGACGTGCCCGACCGGAGCCGGTCTTCTCGGGCACGCTGGTCACCTCGATGGTGATGTGGCTCGTACGCTTACGCACGCGGAACGCACGACCCTGGGCACGCGGGCGGAAACGCTTGAGGGTCGGCCCCTCGTCGGCGTAGGCCGCCGTGACCACGAGGGTCCGGGGGTCCAGGTCGAGGTTGTTCTCGGCGTTGGCCATCGCGGAGGCGAGGACCTTGGCGACCGGCTCGCTGGCGGCCTGCGGGGCGAACCGCAGCGTGTTCAGCGCGTCGGCGGCGTCCTTGCCGCGGATGAGGTCGATCACACGACGCGCCTTCATGGGCGTGACGCGGACGAACTTGGCGGTGGCACGCGCGGAGAGCTTCTGCTCGGCCGTCGCCGTGCCGTCGTCGGTCTTCTTCGTATCAGTGCTCATCGACGCTTACTCTTCCGATCGTCCTTGATGTGCCCCTTGAACGTGCGCGTCGGCGCGAACTCGCCGAGCTTGTGACCCACCATCGAGTCGGACACGAACACGGGCACATGCTTGCGGCCGTCATGGACGGCGAACGTGTGGCCGATGAAATCGGGCAGGATCGTCGAGCGCCGCGACCAGGTCTTGATGACCTGATGCGTGCCCTTGTCGTTCTGCACGTCCACCTTCGCGAGGAGGTGTTCGTCGACGAACGGACCCTTCTTGAGACTACGAGGCATCCTAGTTTCCCTCCTTAACGCTTCTTACCGGTGCGACGGCGACGGACGATCATGCTGTCACTCGCCTTGTTGGGCTTGCGGGTCCGGCCCTCGGGCTGGCCCCACGGGCTGACGGGGTGACGTCCACCGGACGTCTTACCCTCGCCACCACCATGCGGGTGGTCGACGGGGTTCATGACCACGCCACGGACGGTCGGGCGAACGCCCTTCCACCGCATGCGGCCGGCCTTACCCCAGTTGATGTTGGCCTGCTCGGCGTTGCCGACCTCGCCGATCGTGGCGCGGCACCGCACGTCGACCCGGCGGATCTCACCGGAGGGCATGCGGAGGGAGGCGTAGGTCCCCTCCTTACCGAGCAGCTGGATGCCGGCGCCGGCGGCGCGGGCCATCTTGGCGCCGCCGCCCGGACGGAGCTCCACCGCGTGCACCACGGTGCCTGCGGGGATGTTCCGGAGCGGGAGGTTGTTGCCGGTCTTGATGTCGGCGCCTGCACCCGACTCGACCTTCATGCCCTGCTTCAGGTTGCGCGGGGCGAGGATGTACCGCTTCTCGCCGTCCGCGTAGTGCAGGAGGGCGATGTTGGCGGTGCGGTTCGGGTCGTACTCGATGTGCGCGACGGTGGCGAGCACGCCGTCCTTGTCATTACGACGGAAGTCGATGACGCGGTACTGGCGCTTGTGGCCACCGCCCTTGTGGCGGCTGGTGATACGGCCGTGACCGTTGCGGCCGCCGGTCTTGCTCAGCGGGCGCAGCAGCGACTTCTCGGGCGTCGAGCGGGTGATCTCGGCGAAGTCCGAGACGCTCGAGCCGCGACGACCGGGGGTCGTGGGCTTGTACTTGCGGATAGCCATGAGGTTCTCTCGTCCTTAACTCTTCCCGCCGTCAGGCGGTCAGACCCGGGATCTCGATGGGCTTGCTGTCGGCCGCGAGGGTCACGATGGCGCGCTTGGTGCTCTTGCGCTGTCCGTACCCGGTGCGGGTGCGCTTGCGCTTGCCCTGACGGTTGGCGGTATTCACGGACTCAACGGTGACGCCGAAGATCTCCTGGATGGCGATCTTGATCTGCGTCTTGTTGGCGCCCGGGGCGACCTGGAACGTGTACACGCCCTGCTCGAGCAGGCCGTAGGCCTTCTCGGAGACGACCGGGGCGAGGATCACGTCCCGGGGATCGGCGACGGTGCTCACTTGTCGGCCTCCTTCGCTGCCTTGCCGGCGAACGCACGGCTCGCCTGCGTGACGAACGCGTCCAGAGCCTCGACCGAGAACACGACGTCGTCAGCGTGGAGCACGTCGTAGGTGTTGAGCTGATCCGGAGCGATCGGATGGACGTGATCGAGGTTGGCCACGGAACGCCATGCGGCGACGTCCTCACGACCGACGACGATCAGGATCTTCTTGCGGTCGGACAGGGTGCCCAGGAAGTCGCGGACACCGGCCGTCGACGGCTTCTGTCCCTCGACGAACTCGGTCACCACGTGGAGGCGATCGGCCGAGACCCGGTCGGAGAGGGCACCGCGGAGCGCGGCGGCCTTCATCTTCTTGGGGGTGCGCTGCGAGTAGTCACGCGGCTTCGGGCCGTGGACGGTGCCGCCGCCGGTGTAGGCGGGGGCGCGGGTCGAACCCTGACGGGCGCGGCCGGTGCCCTTCTGGCGGAACGGCTTGCGGCCGCCGCCGCGGACCTCGCCACGGGTCTTGGTCGAGTGCGTGCCCTGACGCGCCGCGGCGAGCTGAGCCACCACGACCTGGTGCATCAGGGGCAGGTTGGGCTCGACGCCGAAGATCTCGGCGGGGAGCTCGACCGAACCGTCGGTCTTGCCCGCCGGGGTACGGACGTCCAGCTTGAGGTTCACGGTGTTCTCCGTGGTGGTCATGCGCGCGCACCGCCCTTCACTGCGGAACGGACCATCACGAGGCCGCCGTTACGACCCGGGATGGCTCCCTTGATGAGGAGGACGCCGGCCTCGGCGTCCACCTTGTGGACCTTGAGGTTCATGGTGGTCACGCGATCGTTGCCCATGCGGCCGGCCATCGACTTGCCCTTGAAGACGCGGCCCGGGGTCGATGCCCCGCCGATGGAACCCGGCTTGCGGTGCACGGCCTGCGTACCGTGCGAGGCACCCTGGCCGGCGAAGCCGTGGCGCTTCATGGTACCGGCGAAGCCCTTGCCCTTGGAGGTGCCGGTGACGTCGACGAACGCGCCGTCCTCGAACACGTCGGCGCCGATCTCCTGGCCGATCTCGAACCCGGCGGCCTGCTCGGCGTTGTCGAGTCGGATCTCGGCGAGGTGACGACGGGGGGTGACCCCGGCCTTATCGAACTGGCCGGCCACCGGCTTGGTGACCTTGCGGGGGTCGATCGCGCCGAACGCGATCTGGACGGCGTCGTAGCCGTCGGTCTCTTGGGTACGGATCCCGGTCACGACGCACGGCCCGGCCTTGACGACGGTAACCGGAACCACCCGGTTGTTCTCGTCGAAGACCTGGGTCATGCCGAGCTTGGCGCCCAGGATTCCCTTGATCTCGGTGTTAGTCATCTGTTCACTGTCTCCGCTGCACGTTGCTTGCTGACCGCTACGCGGTCGGAGGTCACTGGATGTTGACGTCGACGCTGGCAGGCAGGTCGATACGCATGAGAGCGTCCACGGTCTTCGGCGTGGGGTCGAGAATGTCGATCAACCGCTTGTGGGTACGCATCTCGAAGTGCTCACGCGAATCCTTGTACTTGTGCGGCGAGCGGATGACGCAGTAGACGTTCTTCTCGGTGGGCAGCGGCACGGGACCGACGACACGAGCACCCGTACGGGTCACCGTCTCGACGATCTTGCGGGCCGAGGCGTCGATAGCTTCATGGTCGTAGGCCTTGAGCCGGATGCGGATCTTTTGTCCCGCCACTTCGTCCTCTTCTCCTCCCGCCCGTGAGGGCGGCTGTCGTAAGCGCCCTCGCTGCGCGGGGACACTGTGTGTTCGCTTGTCATGTGTGACACCGTCAGACCGTCTACCACCCGGTCCCGTGCATCGGTGCTCCATCGTGGAGGACCCCGCCGCGCGCCCACGGGCATGACACGACTACGAGACCTCCAGAGGACGGAGTGCCACATCGCTCGCGCGAGGCGAGGATGACGGCGGACCGATCCGCTGCCGCTGTTGACGTGTCACGACGCGTCCACGCGATCGGGCGTGTCGCCCTCCCGCTTTTCCGGCGGGTGATCACTCACCCGCCCCGGTCGTGCTCGCCCGACCAACCCGACTCTCCCCGGGGCCCATCGGGCCCATACGGGATCGCCGCCTTGTCCGGGCAACTTGACCAGTATGCAGTACATCGGCCGGAAGGGCAAAATCCCGGACGTCCCGGCGTCCTCGGGTGCGTCACGGACCCCGGCACGACGACCGGGTACTTCGGTAGCGTCGGGAAGACCAGAGTCCACACTCGGAGGAGACCACATCGTGAACAGCAGACGCGAGCCGCGGGACCCCGCCGCCTACAAACGGGACAGGCGGCAGGCGGTCCTGCGCCACCATCCGGACGCGGGCGGCGATCCCGATGAACTCTTCCGGGCACTCGCGGAAGTCGACCGCCGGCACGGGGTATCCGGTCCCGGGTACGACGCGCACGGCGCGAGTGCCGAACAGGTCGCCGCCGTCGCCGCGGCCGCGCTCGCCGGGGTCGCCGCGGTGGGGTTGTCGGTCGCGATGACCATCCTCGGTCGTCGCAGGTAGCTCGATCGTCCACTCCCCCGGGACCCGGTGGACCATCTCGAAAATACGGGAAGGGCGCCCCACCTGACGGTGGGGCGCCCTTCCTCGATCGACCCGGGGATTCACCCGGACCGAGCGGTCAGTGGATCACTTGATGATCTTGGTGACCTGTCCGGCGCCGACGGTGCGGCCACCCTCGCGGATCGCGAAGCGCAGGCCCTCATCCATGGCGACCGGCTGGATGAGCTCGACGCTCATCTCGGTGTTGTCGCCCGGCATGACCATCTCGGTGCCCTCGGGGAGGGTCACGACGCCGGTCACGTCCGTGGTACGGAAGTAGAACTGCGGGCGGTAGTTGTTGAAGAACGGCGTGTGACGGCCGCCCTCGTCCTTGGACAGGATGTACGCCTGGCCCTCGAACGTGGTGTGCGGGGTGTAGGCGCCCGGCTTGATGACGACCTGGCCACGCTCGACGTCCTCGCGCTTGAGACCACGGACGAGCAGACCGACGTTGTCGCCGGCCTCGCCGTAGTCGAGCAGCTTACGGAACATCTCGATGCCCGTGATGGTGGTCTTGGTGGCCTTCTCCTTGATGCCGATGAGCTCGACATCCTCGTTCACGTTGATCTGACCACGCTCGATACGACCGGTGACGACGGTGCCACGACCGGTGATCGTGAAGACGTCCTCGACGGGCATGAGGAACGGCTTGTCGGTCTCACGCTCGGGATCCGGGATGGAGTCGTCGCAGGCCTTCATGAGGTCGACGACGGCCTGGACCCACTTCTCGTCACCCTCGAGCGCCTTGAGCGCGGAGATGTGGACGACCGGGGCGTCCTCGTCGAAGTCCTGCGAGGCCAGCAGCTCGCGGACCTCCATCTCGACGAGCTCGAGGATCTCCTCGTCGTCGACCATGTCGCACTTGTTCAGGGCGACGAGGATGTAGGGCACACCCACCTGACGGGCGAGCAGCACGTGCTCACGGGTCTGCGGCATGGGGCCGTCGGTGGCCGCCACAACCAGGATCGCGCCGTCCATCTGGGCGGCACCGGTGATCATGTTCTTGATGTAGTCGGCGTGACCGGGGGCGTCGACGTGCGCGTAGTGGCGCTTCTCGGTCTGGTACTCGACGTGGGAGATGTTGATCGTGATACCACGGGCCTTCTCCTCCGGCGCCTTGTCGATCTCGTCGAACGCGAACGCGTCGTTGAGGTCGGGGTAGGTGTCCGCCAGAACCTTGGTGATGGCCGCGGTGGTGGTGGTCTTGCCGTGGTCGACGTGACCGATGGTGCCGATGTTTACGTGCGGTTTGGTCCGCTCGAACTTCGCCTTCGCCACTTGGTGTCCTCCTGGACTGGTCTGTCCCCACCTGGAGGTGGGCACTGCTTTGTGTGGGATCTGATCTTACTCATCGTGCCGTGTTGAGCACGAACCGGCGGCCACCCGGAGGTTCGACCGTGCGCCGCCGGCATCGGCCCCACCCCGCCTGACGGCGGGGCGGGACCAGTACCGGTTACTCGCCGGTCGCCTTGGCGATGATCTCCTTGGCCACGCCCGCCGGAACCTCGGCGTAGTGGGAAAAGACCATCGAGTAGTTGGCCCGGCCCTGCGTCTTCGACCGGAGGTCGCCGACGTAGCCGAACATCTCGGAAAGAGGCACATTGGCCTTCACGACGCGGGCGCCGGAGCGCTCCTCCATCGCCTGGATCTGGCCGCGGCGGGAGTTGATGTCGCCGATGACGTCACCCATGTAGTCCTCGGGCGTGACGACCTCCACGGCCATCAGCGGCTCCAGGATCACGGGCTGGCACTTACGGGCGGCCTCCTTGAAGGCCATGGAGCCCGCGACCTTGAACGCCATCTCGGACGAGTCGACCTCGTGGTACGCGCCGTCGACGAGCGTCGCCTTGACGTTGACCATCGGGTAGCCGGCGAGGATGCCGTACTGCATGGCGTCCTTGATGCCGGCGTCCACGGAGGGGATGTACTCCTTGGGCACGCGGCCACCGGTGACCTTGTCGCTGAACTCGTAGGTCTCGCCGGCTTCGACGGCCTCCTGGTCCAGCGGGCCGAGCGCGATCTGCACCTTCGCGAACTGACCGGAACCACCGGTCTGCTTCTTGTGGGTGTAGTCGAACTTGTCGATCGAGCCCTTGATGGTCTCGCGGTACGCGACCTGCGGCTTGCCGACATTGGCCTCGACCTTGAACTCGCGCTTCATCCGGTCGACGAGCACGTCCAGGTGGAGCTCGCCCATTCCGCCGATGACGGTCTGTCCGGTCTCCTCGTCCAGGCGCACCGAGAACGTCGGATCCTCACGGGCCAGCTTCTGGATGGCCGTGCCGAGCTTCTCCTGGTCGGCCTTGGTCTTGGGCTCGATCGAGACGTCGATGACCGGGTCCGGGAACGTCATCGACTCGAGGATGACCTGGTTGTTCAGGTCGCACAGGGTGTCACCCGTGGTGGTGTCCTTGAGCCCGATGAACGCGTAGATGTGGCCGGCGACGGCCTCATCCACGGGCATCTCCTTGTTGGCGTGCATCTGGAAGAGCTTGCCGACGCGCTCCTTCTTGCCCTTGGTCGCGTTCTGCACCTGGGTGCTCGGGTCAATCCGGCCCGAGTAGACGCGCACGAAGGTCAGCTCGCCGAAGAACGGGTGCACCGCGATCTTGAACGCGAGCGCCGCGAACGGCTCGTCCTTGGACGGCTTGCGGAGGATCTCCGTCTCCTCGTCCCCGACCTTGTGGCCGTGGACCTCGCCGACGTCCAGCGGGTTGGGGAGGTAGGCGATGACGGCGTCGAGCAGGGGCTGGATGCCCTTGTTCTTGTACGCCGAACCACACAGCACCGGGTAGATCTCGGCGTTGACGACCATCTTGCGGATCGCCGCCTGGATCTCGTCCTTCGTCAGCTCCTCGCCACCGAAGTACTTCTCCATCAGCGCCTCGTCGCTCTCGGCGACGGTCTCGAGGAGCTTCTCGCGGTACTCCTCGGCCTTCTCCTGCAGGTCGGCCGGGATGTCCTGCACCTGCGCCTCGGTGCCGATGTCGGTCTTGCCGGGCCAGACGAGCGCCTTCATCTCGACGAGGTCGACGACACCTTCGAACTCGTCCTCGGCGCCGATCGGGAGCTGCAGGACCAGCGGCTTCGCGCCGAGACGGTCGACGATGGTCTGGACCGTGTAGAAGAAGTCCGCGCCCATCTTGTCCATCTTGTTGACGAAGCAGATGCGGGGCACGTCGTACTTCTCGGCCTGACGCCAGACCTGCTCGGACTGGGGCTCGACGCCCTCCTTGCCGTCGAAGACGGCGACGGCGCCGTCCAGGACGCGCAGGGACCGCTCCACCTCGACGGTGAAGTCGACGTGGCCCGGGGTGTCGATGATGTTGATCTGGTTGTTGGACCAGAAACAGGTGACGGCGGCGGACGTGATCGTGATGCCGCGCTCTTTCTCCTGCTCCATCCAGTCGGTGGTCGACGCACCGTCGTGCGTCTCGCCTGCCTTGCGGTTGACACCCGTGTAGAACAGGATGCGCTCGGTGACGGTGGTCTTACCGGCGTCGATGTGCGCCATGATGCCGATGTTGCGGACCTTGTTGAGGTCGGTCAGCACGTCCTGTGCCACGGATTCTCCCGAATGTGAGTCGTCGGTGGCCCGTGCGGTCGCTGTCGACCGTCCGAACCGGGTCGGTAGTGCTGCCGGTACCTGCACGCGGGGCGTGAGGTACGGGCCTTGATCAATGATGCCACCCGGCGGGTGACAACGGGACCCTGGCCGGGGGGACGTGGATACCCACGCCCCGGCCCGGGTCCCGACGCGTCACCAGCGGTAGTGAGCGAACGCCCGGTTTGCCTCGGCCATCTTGTGGGTGTCCTCGCGGCGCTTGACCGCGGCACCCAGACCGTTGGAGGCGTCCAGGATCTCGTTGGCCAGACGCTCGACCATCGTGTTCTCACGACGCTGCCGGGAGAACGTCACCAGCCAGCGCATCGCCAGGGTCGTCGAACGACCGGGGCGGACCTCGACGGGCACCTGGTAGGTGGCGCCGCCGACACGACGGGAGCGGACCTCGAGAGCCGGCTTGACGTTGTCGAGCGCCTTCTTGAGGGTGATGACCGGATCGGTTCCGGTCTTCTCGCGGCAGATCTCCAGCGCGGAGTAGACGATGCGCTCGGCGGTCGTCTTCTTGCCGTCGAGGAGGATCTTGTTCACGAGCTGGGTGACCAGCGGCGACCCGTAGACCGGGTCGTTGATCAGCTGGCGCTTGGGGGCGGGACCCTTACGAGGCATTACTTCTCCTTCTTGGCGCCGTAGCGGGAGCGGGCCTGCTTGCGGTCCTTCACACCCTGGGTGTCGAGCGAGCCGCGGATGATCTTGTAGCGCACACCCGGGAGGTCCTTCACACGACCGCCACGCACGAGCACCATGGAGTGCTCCTGCAGGTTGTGACCCTCACCGGGGATGTAGGCGGAGACCTCGATACCGGTGGTCAGGCGCACACGGGCGACCTTACGGAGCGCGGAGTTCGGCTTCTTGGGGGTCGTGGTGTACACGCGGGTGCACACGCCGCGACGCTGAGGCGAACCCTTGAGGGCAGCCGTCGACGTCGCCGACTTCTTGTCCTGGCGGCCCTTGCGGACCAGCTGGTTGATGGTTGGCATGAACCGACTTTCTCTAGCTGGCGGCCTCCACTGGGGGCGACCACCGGTCACTGGGACGTTGCTCGTATCCGGACTCTCGCGCGCCTGTCGCCGCGCACAGCCGACCACGTCAGCCGCTCTCGCTGGCCTACCGGGCACGATCCTCCAGCTCGCGTACTGCGAGCACGATGGTCAAGCCTAACCGCCGGGGGATGCAGTGGTCAAAATGGGTCGTTCGCGGCGTCGCGCGCGGGCGGCGCGCCGGCCTCGTCGAGGACCATGTCCAACGTGTGGGCCCAGAATCGCACGATCTTGTCACGCCGCGCCGAGTCGTCGGACAGGACGTCCGCGAGCCCCAGGCCCCGGGCGAGGTCCAGGGTGGTCTGGAGTGCGCGCCGGATCCGGACGTCACCCGGGTCGCGCCCCAGGGCGGCGGCGGCGATGGACAGGACCTCACGCGACATGTGGTTCTCGAGCGGGAGCACGCGGTCCCTGAGGGCGGGATCGGAGGCCGCCGCGGTCCAGACGTGGAGCGCGGCCTTGAACAGGTCGGACGTGTAGTGCCCGACTATGAGCCGGACCACGGCGACCGTCCGCTCGGGTCCGGGCTCGGGCAGGTCGAGACCCACGCTCCGGACGTCCTCGAGTCGCTGTTCGATCATGTGCCCGAGCGCGGCGGTGATGAGGTCCTCGCGCGTCGGGAAGTGGTGCTGGGCGGCGCCCCGTGAGACGCCGGCGGCGGCGGCCACCGCACCCACGGTGGTCGCCGCCCAGCCCTGCGTCGCGAGGAGGTCGATCGAGGCACCGAGCAGACGCTCCCGCGTGATACGGCTTCTGTCCTGCTTGGGGGCGCGCTGCTCGGGTGCCGTCATGTGTCCTCCTGTTACCAGTCCTGCTCGTCGTAGATGATCACTCCGCGGATGTTGTTGCCGTCGCGCATGTCCTGGTACCCCTGGTTGATCTCCTCCAGGCGGTAGGTCTTGGTGACGAGCTCGTCGAGCTTGAGGTTCCCGGCGCGGTACTGGTGGAGCAGGTGCGGGATCTGCTTGCGCGGGCCGGTGCCCCCGAAGATGGCGCCCTGGAGGGTCTTCTGCTGCATCGCCAGGTCGAGGATGGAGATCTGGGCGTCGACGGCCATCATGTCCCCGAGCCCCACGACCACACACCGTCGCCCCTTGCCCGTCAAGGTGAGACCGGGCAGGAGATCGTTGCCGTTGACGACGCCCATGGTGAGGATGACCAGATCCGCCATCCGGCCCCAGCTGATCTCCCCGACCAGCGCCATCGCCTCGTCCATGGAGTCACACGTGTGGGTGGCCCCGAACTCCATGGCCTTCTCGCGCTTGAACTCGACCGGGTCGACGGCGACGATCGCGCGCGCTCCTGCGGCTGCGGCGCCCTGGACCGAGTTGATACCGATTCCGCCGATGCCCACGACGACGACGACGTCGCCCTCCTTGGCGCCGCCGATCTCGGTCGCCGATCCCCAGCCCGTGGCGACGCCGCAGCCCAGCAGGGCCGCCTTGTCGAGCGGGATGTCCTTCTCGATCTTGACGACGGAGGACTGGTGGACGGTCACGTACGGCGAGAACGTCCCGAGTACACACATCGAGGCGACCGGCTCACCCGCGGCGGTGTGGACCCGGTAGGTGTCGTCGCTGATCGCGCGGCCGGTCAGCAGGCCGGCACCGTTGTCGCAGAGGTTCTGGAGCCCCTCCGCGCAGGGCGGGCAGGTGCCACAGGCGGGGATGAACGCCAGGACGACGTGGTCGCCCTCCTCGATCCCGGTGACGCCCTCCCCGACCTTGGTGACGACACCGGCACCCTCGTGCCCGCCGATGATGGGGTAGGTCTCGAACTGCAGGTCACCGGTGAGCAGGTGCTCGTCCGAGTGGCAGAGGCCGGACGCGGCCAGCTTGACCTGGACCTCACCGACCCGGGGATCGCCCAGATCGACCTCGACGACCTCCCAGCCGTCCTGCTTGGGCTCCCTGATGATGGCGGCCTTGGTGCGCATGCGTGTGCTCCTCGTGCGAAGGGGGTGATGTGACACTGGTCACGTGACCAGTGCCACATCACACGCTACTCGGTGGCGGTCGCCCAGGAGGGCTGTCTGCGTTCCAGGAACGCGGCCATCCCCTCGGCGACCTCGGGGGTGGTGAACAGGCGGGCGGTGACCCCCGCCAGCTCCTCTCCGCGCGCGTCGAGTTCGGCGAGCACAGGCGCTGCGAGCAGCGCCTTGTTCTCCCTGAGCCCCTGGGGTGAGCAGGGCCGGAACGCGGCCACGAGCTCGTCGACCGCGCCCCGGACGTCCTCGACCGCCTCGGAGAGCAGCCCGATCCGCAGCGCGTGCGCGGAGTCGAACTTCTCCCCCGTCAGCAGGGCTCGCGCGAGGTCCCTCGAACCCACGCGCGCGGCCAGCGGCACGGAGATCATCGCCGCCGCCAGCCCGAGGCGCACCTCGGTCAGCGCGAAGGACGAGGCCGGGCCGGCGATCGCGAAATCGCACGCCGACACCAGGCCCATTCCGCCCGCGCGCACGTGGCCGTCGACCGCGGCGATCACCGGCTTGGGATGGGAGAGGATCGCTCGCAGCAGGCCCAGGAAGATCCGGGTCCGCTCGGCGGCCTGTTCCTCGGGGCTCCCCTGGCTGGCGGAGGCCTCCGACAGATCCGCCCCGGCGCAGAACGTGCCACCGGCGTGTCCGAGGACGACGACGCGGGCGGCGTCGTCCCCGGCGGCCCGGTCGAGCGCCGCATGGAGCTGCTCGACCAGGGCGGTCGAGATGGCGTTGCGGTTGTGCTGCGAGTCCAGGGTGACGTGGGCTGCGCCTCCACGGACCTCGCAGTGCACCAGGGTCTGGTCGCCAGCCGTCTGATCACTCACCGCGGCCACCTCAGTAGCTCTTCGGCAGCCCGAGCGAGTGCTGGGCCACGTAGTTGAGGATCATCTCCCGGCTGACCGGGGCGATGCGGGGCAGACGCGACGCGGCGAGCATTCCGGCCAGTCCGTACTCGACCGACAGCCCGTTGCCACCGAGGGTCTGGATGGCCTGGTCCACTGTGCGGGCCGAGACCTCACCGGAGGCGTACTTCGCCATGTTGGCGGCCTCGCCGGCGAGGTCGTCACGGCCGGCGTCCACCAGGGCCGCGGCCTTGCGCATCATCAGTCGCGCCAGCTCGAGCTCGATCTTGCACTGCGCCAGCGGGTGCGACACGCCCTGGTGCGCGCCGATGGGGGTCTTCCACACGGTGCGCTCGTTGGCGTACTTGGTGGCCCGGTCCATGGCGAAGCGCGCGGTGCCCACGGCCATGCCCGAGGCCATGATGCGCTCGGGGTTGAGGCCGGCGAACAGCATGAGCAGCGCGGTGTCGCCGTCGCCGATGAGTGCCTCGGCGGGCAGCCGGACGTCGTCGAAGTACAGCTGGAACTGCCGCTCGGGGGTCCGCACCTCGGTGGGGATGTGTGTCTTGGCGAGGCCCGGGGCGTCGGTGGGGACCATGAACAGGGCCGGCTGGAGCTTGCCGCTGGTGGCGCCCTCGAGGCGGGCGACGACGAGGATGGCGTCGGCCTGGTCGACACCGGAGATGTACGTCTTCTGCCCACTGAGCAGGAAGTCGGAGCCGTCGCGGCGGGCCGTGGTGGTGATGGCGTGCGAGTTGGACCCGGCGTCGGGCTCGGTGATCGCGAAGGAGGTGATGGTCTCACCGGAGGCGATGCCCGGCAGCCAGCGCTTCTTCTGCTCCTCGGTGCCGAAGCGCGAGATGATCGTGCCGTTGATGGCCGGCGAGACGACCATCATGAGCAGGCCGGCGCCCGCGGCGGAGAGCTCCTCCTCCACGATCGCGAGCTCGGTCATCCCGGCTCCACCGCCGCCGTACTCCTCGGGCAGGTTCACGCCGAGCAGTCCGAGCTTGCCGGCTTCGGTCCACAGCTCGTCGGTGGTCTCCCCGGCGTCGGACTTCTCCCGCATGTACTCGATGCCGTAGCGCGAGCCCAGCTCGAAGGCCACCTGGCGGAGCTGCATCTGCTCCTCCGTGTCGATGACGGGGTTGGGGATCTGTGAGATGTCGGTCATCGTGGTCACTCCTGGACGCTGGTGGTGTCGGTGCTGTCGGTGTCGGTGTCGGGATCGGAGACGACGGCGAGGATCGTCCCCGACTCGACCTGTGTGCCGACCTCCACGGGGAGCTCGGTGACGATGCCGTCGACGGCGGCCGAGATGGTGTGTTCCATCTTCATGGCCTCCATCCACAGCAGCGGCTGGCCGGCGGTGACGGTGTCACCGACGGAGACCGCGACGCGGATGACCGCACCGGGCATGGGCGCGAGCAGCGATCCGGCGGCGACCTCCGCGGCGGGGTCCGTGTAGCGGGGCGGCTCGATGAGCGAGACGGGGCCGAGCGGCGAGTCGACCTCGACCACGGTGTCCGTGCCCGGGGTCTCGTAGCGGGCCACGGTGAAGACGCGGCGCACTCCCCTGACCTCGAGCACGGCGGAGTCGGGGCCCACCTCCTCGACGGTGACGACGTCGGCCAGGTCGCCGTCGGGGCGGGCGCCGGAGCGCTCGCGGATGTAGGCCACCTCGAGCTCGTCCTCGCCGTGACGGAACGTCCGCTTCTGCAGTGTGCGTCCGACGTTGCGGAACCCGGCCTGGGCCAGTGCCACCGGTCCGGCGAGGTGGTCGGCGGTGCCGGAGACCACTGCCGCGGCCAGCGCCGAGATGGCGACGGTCTCGTCGTCCGCGAGCGGCGCGGCGAGCGACTCGGCACCGTGGTCGTCGAGGAACGCCGTCGACAGGTTCCCGGCGATGAACTCCGGGTGCCGCAGCACGCGGACGAGCTGGGCCCGGTTGGTGGTCAGCCCGTGGACCTGTGCCCGGGCCAGGGCGCCGGCGAGGGAGGCACACGCCTCCGCTCGGGTACGGCCGTACGAGATGACCTTGGCGAGCATCGGGTCGTAGTGGACGCCGATGAGGGCGCCGTCGGGGCCCGGCTCGACACCGCTGTCCACCCGGATGCCCGGGCGGTGGGGCCCTTCGAAGCTCGAGGAGACCCCGGGGACGTCGAGCGCCCAGAGGGTTCCCGACCCCGGCGTGTAGTCGTTCGCCGGGTCCTCGGCGTACAGGCGGGCCTCCAGCGACCAACCGTGGGCGGCCGGCGGCTCGGCGGACGGCAGCGGCAGTCCGGCGGCCACGTCGAGCTGCAGGGCGACCAGGTCGAGACCGGTGGTGGCCTCGGTGACCGGGTGCTCCACCTGGAGGCGGGTGTTCATCTCGAGGAAGAAGAACTCGCCGTCGTCGGTGGCGAGGAACTCGACCGTTCCGGCGCCGGTGTACCCGATCGCGGACGCGGCGTCGCGGGCCGCCTTGTAGAGCGCCTCCCGCATCCCCGGGGTCCGCTCGACGAGGGGACTGGGGGCCTCCTCGATGACCTTCTGGTGGCGGCGCTGGATGGAGCACTCGCGCTCCCCCACCGCCCAGACGGTGCCGTGCGAGTCGGCCATGATCTGGACCTCGATGTGGCGGCCACGCTCGAGGAAACGCTCGCAGAAGACGGCGTCGTCGCCGAAGGCGGACTGTGCCTCGCGCTGCGCATTGGCGATCTCGTCGTGCAGCGAGTCGAGGGTGCGGACGATCCGCATGCCGCGTCCGCCGCCACCGGCGGAGGCCTTGACCAGCACCGGGAGCATGTCCTCGGTGACGTCGGCGGGCTCGAGATCGCTGAGCATCGGCACGCCGGCCTCGCCCATCATCTTCTTCGCCTCGATCTTGGAGCCCATGGCCTCGATGGCGGCGACCGGCGGGCCGACCCAGGTCAGGCCGGCATCGATCACGTCGCGGGCGAACCCGGCGTTCTCGGACAGGAAGCCGTATCCCGGGTGGATCGCGTCGGCGCCGGCCGCCTTGGCCGCGGCGATGACGAGGTCACCGCGCAGGTAGGTCTCGGCCGGCGTGTTGCCGGGGAGGCGGACGGAGGCGTCGGCCTCGCGGGTGTGGGGCGCATCGGCATCGGCGTCGGAGAACACGGCGACCGTGGTCATGCCGAGTGCGCGGGCGGTGCGGTGGACGCGTCGGGCGATCTCGCCGCGGTTGGCCACCAGGACTGAAGTGATTGGAGACGGGGTTGATGAATTCTGCATGGTTTCGTTCCTCACATCCGGAAGACGCCGAAGCGGTCGGTTCCGGCGACTTCTCCGGAGTGGATCGCGGACAGGCTGAGGCCCAGCACCGTCCGGGTGTCGCGGGGGTCGATGACGCCGTCGTCGTAGAGCATCCCGGACAGGAACGCCGGCAGAGACTCCTTCTCGATCTGGTCGGCGATCGCGGTCTTGAGACCGTCGATGGTCTCCTGGTCCATCTCCTGACCACGGGCGGCGGACGCGGCCGCGGCGACGGAGGTGACCACGTCGGCGAGCTGCTGTCCGCCCATGACCGCGGACTTGGCGCTGGGCCAGGTGTAGAGGAACCGCGGGTCGAACGCGCGGCCGCACATGCCGTAGTGGCCGGCGCCGTACGAGGCGGCCGTGATGAGTGACAGGTGCGGCACCTCGGAGTTGGAGACCGCGTTGATCATCATCGCGCCGTGCTTGATGATGCCGCCTCGCTCGTACTCGGAGCCGACCATGTACCCGGTGGTGTTGTGCATGAACAGCAGCGGGGTGTCGTAGCGGTTGGCCAGCTCGATGAACTGGGTGGCCTTCTGGGCCTCCTCGCTGAACAGGACGCCGCGGGCGTTGGCGATGATGCCCACGGGGTAGCCGTGGATCTCCGCCCAGCCGGTCACGAGGCTCGCGCCGTACATCGGCTTGAACTCGTCGAAGTCACTGCCGTCCACGACCCGGGCGATGATCTCACGCGGGTCGAACGGGATCTTGAGGTCCTCGGGGACGATCCCGAGCAGGTCCTCGCCGCTGTAGAGCGGCTCGATGACCTCCGCGCGCGGGGTGCGTCCCTGCTTGGACCAGTTGAGCCGGCGCACGATGCCCCGCGTGATGCGGGCGGCGTCGGCCTCGTCGTGGGCGAAGTGGTCCGCGAGACCGGAGACGCGGGCGTGCATCTCTGCGCCACCGAGGGTCTCCTCGTCGGCGATCTCACCGGTCGCGGCTTTGACCAGCGGCGGGCCGGCGAGGAAGACCTTGGAGCGCTCCTCGATCATCACGACGTGGTCGCTCATGCCCGGCACGTACGCGCCGCCGGCGGTGGAGTTGCCGTAGACCACGGCGATGGTGGGGATGCCGGCCTTGGACAGTCGTGTGAGGTCGCGGAAGAGGGCGCCACCGGGGACGAACACCTCTTTCTGCGTGGGCAGGTCGGCGCCGCCGGACTCTACGAGGCTGATGACCGGGAGTCGGTTCTTCTGTGCGACGTCGTTGAGGCGGAGGATCTTGCGCAGCGTCCAGGGGTTGGACGTGCCGCCCTTGACCGTGGGGTCGTTGGCGATGAGGAGGCACTCCACGCCCTCGACCACGCCGATCCCGGCCACCACGGAGGCGCCGGTCTGGAAGTCGGACCCCCACGCGGCGAGTGCGCACAGCTCGAGGAACGGGGACTCCCGGTCGAGGATCATGTCGATCCGCTCGCGGGCGGTGAACTTGCCGCGCTCGCGGTGGCGGGCGACCTTGCGCTCGCCGCCGCCGGCCAGCGCCGGCTCGAGGTCCGTGGCGAGCTGGTCGAGCTTGCCCTCCATGGCCTCTCTCGCGGCGCCGAACTCGGCGCTGGTGGTGTCCAGTGTGGAACGGAGGATTGTCATGCCGTGTACCCCAAACGTCGTCCGGCGAGGGTGGTCAGGATTTCGGTCGTGCCGCCACCGATGCCCAGGAGTCGGACATCGCGGTACTGGCGGCTGACCTCGGACTCGGACATGAAGCCGAGCCCTCCGAAGAGCTGCACCGCCTGGTTGGCGACCCATTCGGCGCACTCGACGGCGGTGTTCTTGGCGAAGCAGACCTCCGCGATGGCGTCGTGTCCCGACACCGCCAGGTTCACGCAGTGGTGCGTGTAGGTACGGGCGAGGTCGATACGACGGGCCATCTCGGTGACGGTGTTCTGCACGGCCTGCCGGGACAGCAGCGGGCGCCCGAAGGTCTCCCGCTCGCGGACCCAGTCCAGCGTGAGGTCCAGGCAGCGCTGGGCGTGCGAGTACCCCTGGCAGGCCAGGGCCGCGCGCTCGCCGACGAAGCCGATGGCGATCTGGGCGAACCCGTCGTTCTCGTTGCCCACGAGATTCTCCACCGGCACCCGGCAGTCGGTGAACGTCAGCTCGGCGGTGTCCGAGGCGCGCCAGCCGAGCTTGTCGAGCGGGGCCGAGATGTGGAATCCCGGGGTGTCGGTGGGGATGACCAGCAGACTCACGCCCGCGGCGCCCTTGAGCTCCTCGCCCCCGGTGCGGACCGCGGTGACGACGAAGTCGGCGCGCGTGGCGGAGGTGATGTAGGTCTTGGCCCCGTTGACGACGTAGTGGTCGCCGTCCCGGCGGGCCGTGGTGGTGAGGTGACCGACGTCCGACCCGCCACCGGGCTCGGTGATGGCCAGGGAGCCGATCATCTCGCCGGCGAGGGTCGGCTTGACCCAGCGCTCGATCTGCTCCGGGGTGCCCGACTGGGCCAGGTGCGGGGTCGCGATGCCACAGGTGAACAGCGACGCGAACACGCCGCCGGACACGCCGGCCTCGTGCAGCGCCTCGCACACCACGAGCGAGTCGATCGCGTCACCGCCACCGCCACCGACCTCCTCGGGGAACGGGACCCCGAGCAGGCCCAGCTCGCCGGCCTTGCGGTGCAGCTCGCGCGGGATGGCACCCGCGGCCTCCCACTCGTCCAGGTGGGGCAGGATCTCCCGCTCGGCGAAGCGGGTCGTGGTCTCGCGCAGGGCGAGACGCTCTTCTGAGTACCAGGGGTCACCGGGTACGTGCGGTGGGATGGTCACTCGTTCTCCTTCGCGTGGGCCGGTGCGGCGGTCACGGGGGCGTTGATGTGGTCCGGGATGTCGACGACCCGGGAGCGGAGCCACTCGGCCAGGCCCTTGGCCTGCGGATCCCAGCGGTAGCCGTGGGCCACGCCCTTGCCGAGCAGCCCGTCGATGACGAAGTTGACCGCGCCCAGCTTGGGCAGCTCGTAGCGCTCGATCGGCAGGTCGGCGGCCTCGGGCAGGAGGCGGCGCACCTCGTCGACGGTGAGGGTGTCGCGCATCCAGGCGTAGGCCTCGGCGTCGCCGGCCCACAGCCCGATGTTGGCCGTGCCGCCCTTGTCGCCGGAGCGGGCCCCGAGGACGTCGCCCAGCGGGCGCCGGGTGGTCGGACCCGTCACCGGGCCGGCCGAACCGAGCGGGTTGCCCTCGGCATCCAGGCCGTCGGAGGCGTGGCCGTCGCCCATCTCCTCCATCACGGCGGGCGGGTCGATGTCGACCCGGGTCCCGTCGGGCAGGACCGCGATGTGCGGCACCTCGTTCTGGTCGAGGTAGGCGGGGATGTACACGCCGTATGGTCCCCCGCGTCCGGGAGGGGCGCTCGGGGTGGCGCCCGGGTAGCTGGACAGGGTCATGGCTACGGCGGCGTCGGAGAACGCACGCCCGACGACGTCTTTGTCGGGGTCCCACGCGACGATGGTCATCATCGCGGTCGCGGCGGCCTGGGTGTCGGCGTCGGGGTGGTCGGTGCGCTGCAGCCGGAAGTCCAGCTGCGCGGGCTCGCGCTCGAGCCCGGCGCGGAACTGTCGCTCGACCAGGGCCGCCTTGTCCTCGATGTCCAGGCCCGTGAGCAGGAACGTGATCTCGTTGCGGAAGCCACCGAGGCAGGTGACGGACACCTTGGTGGTGAGCGGGGCCGTCTCGCCCACGACTCCGGAGATGCGGACGCGGTCCGGCCCCTCCTGCTCCACCACGGCGGTGTCGAGGCGGGTGACGACGTCGGGGCCGCCGTAGCGCGCGCCGGTGACCTCGTATAGCAGCTGCGACGTCACGGTGCCGACGGTGACGGCTCCCCCGGTCCCCGCGTGCTTGGTGATGACGGAGGTGCCGTCGGCGGCGATCTCGGCGATCGGGAAGCCGGGCTTCACCGGATCGGCGATCTCGCCTCGGTTGAAGAAGGCGTAGTTCCCGCCGGTGGCCTGCGTGCCGCATTCGATGACGTGGCCCGCCGCGGTGGCGCCGGCGAGCGCGTCGAGATCGTCGCGACCCCAGCCGAAGTGGCTGATGGCCGGGCCGACGATCACGGAGGCGTCCGTGACGCGGCCGGTGACCACGATGTCGGCGCCGGCGTCGAGACACCGGGCGATACCGAAGGCACCCAGATAAGCGTTGGCCGTGACCGGGAACCCGGCGTCGGAGGGGACGTCGAGCTCACCTATCCGGGCGATGAGGTCGTCGCCCTCGACGTGGGCGACCTTCGCCGGCAATCCCTGTCGGCTCGCGAGTTCGCGGATGGCGTCGGCCAGGGCGGCCGGGTTGACGCCGCCCGCGTTGGCCACGATCGTGACGTTCTTCTCCAGGGCCAGTGCGAGGCAGTCCTCGAGCTGGCGCAGGAAGGTCTTGGCGTAACCGAGCTCGGCGCTCTTCATCCGGTCGCGACCGAGGATGAGCAT
Organism: Dietzia sp. IBK-p2-15D; assembly: GCF_057773105.1. Classification (NCBI taxonomy): domain Bacteria; kingdom Bacillati; phylum Actinomycetota; class Actinomycetes; order Mycobacteriales; family Dietziaceae; genus Dietzia; species Dietzia sp. IBK-p2-15D. Next base: position 510,688 of record NZ_JBYMTK010000001.1, on the reverse strand, counting down.
GGTGAGCTCGGCCAGGTAGTCGCCGGTCAGGACGTCGAGTTCGCCGCCCTCGAGCATCTCGCGCATCGCGGAGATGCGGTCGCCGTAGAACCCGGACATGTTTCCGACCCGCAGTGGGGTGCTGTTCACGGTCATGCTCGTGCTCCCTTCTCACGGCCGCCGCCGGGGAGGCCGGCGAAGGCCTGGGCGATGTGGAGCCAGCCCAGCGCGTCCTCGCCGTCCGCCTCGAGAGCGGTGTCGTCGAGGTGCACACGCTGGGTGACCAGCAGACAGAAGTCGAGGATCGGGCCAGTGACGCGCTGCTCGGCGTCGGCGGGACCGAACTCCAGAACGGTGCCGTCGGCCTGCGTGAGGGCGACGTGGACCTCGGAGGCGGGGGCCTCGAGACCGTTCATCATGTAGGCGAAGGCGCGGGTCTTGTAGCCCAGGCGGGCGACGTGCGGAAGGGCGCCGAGGAAGGCCGGGTCGGCGTCGACGGCCACGCCGAGCGCGTCCGCGACGTCCACGCCGTGTGCCCATGTCTCCATGATGCGAGCGGTGGTCATGGACTTGGACCGCATGGGCGGGCCGAACCACGGGATCTTCTCCCCCGGGTCCGCGGCCTTGAGGGCGTCGGCGAGTTCGCCCCGGGCGAGGCGCCAGCGCGCGAGGACCTCGTCGCGGCCGGTGGCGGCGATCTCGGCCGCGCCGGCGTCGACGAAGCCGGTGGGGTCGGTCATGGCCTTGTCCACCACGGCCTGGAAGGCCTCCGCGTCGCGGATGGCGGTGACGGAGACCTCGTCGGTCCAGGCCAGGTGGGCGATCTGCATGGCGACGTCCCAGCCCTCGGCCGGGGTGTCGGTGTTCCAGCGATCGGCCCCGGCGGTCTCGACGAGCTCGTCCACCCGGGCGTTGAGTGCGGCGAGGGCCGCGTGCGGATCCTCCGTCTCGGAGGGCTGGGGGTTGGTCATGGCGAGAACGATCCCACCTCCCCCGGAATAAAGCAAGCGCGCTTGCTTGCTTTTGTTCACGACCCCTGGAAGTCTCTGCCGTGGTGATCCCCGTCACTCCCGACGCGGGACGCCCCGACCCCCTTACGGAGACACCGTGCGACTAGATCTCACCGGGATCGACCCCGTCGACCACGCCCTGGCCCGCCGCTGCTCGGTGGGTGACCTCCCCACCCGGGCAGCGGCCACCTTCGCGGGCCGGACCGCCCTCACGGACGACGCAGGATCGTGGACGTATCTCGAGCTCGAGGCCGTGTCCAACCGGTTCGCCCACGGGTTGACCGCGCACGGGATCGAGGCGGAGGAGCCGGTCGCGATCCTGTCGACGAACTGCCGCGAGTTCGTCGCCACCTACTTCGGGACGGCCAAGGCGGGGATGGTCTCGCTGCCCATCAACCTCCTGTCCGGGCTCGACAACATCGCGCACGCCCTGACCGACTCGGGCACCCGCATCCTCGTCGTCCACGGCTCACTCGCGGAATTGGTGATGGGAGCAGTCGCCGCCATTCCCGCGATCCGCACCGTCGTCGTCGTCGGAGGGGTCCCCGACGGCCTGGAGGCCACCGCCGACGGTCCCGCGCTGATCGGGTGGGACGACCTCCTGGCCGACGACGACACCAGTCCCGACACGGTGATCGGCGACCGTCAGGTCGTGCAGTGCCTCTACTCCTCCGGGACGACCTCACGCCCCAAGGGCGTCCTCACCTCGCACCTCGCGGTGACCATGGCCGCGCTCGGCAACGGGGCCATCTTCGGCCTCAACTGGGGAGCCGAGGCCTCGGTCACGGTCTGCCCGCTCCCCCTCTTCCACACCGCCGGCCTCAACGGGGTCCTGCTGTCCGCCGTCACCATGGGCGCGACCGTCCACCTCCTGCCGGGCTTCGACCCGGTCCAGTACGCCGACACCGTCGCCCGGGTCCGCGCCACCCACCTGGTCGGCCTGCCCCTCATGCTCGAGGCACTGGCCGACGGCACGGACCGCGGACTGGACCTCTCCTCGATCCAGTTCCTCCTCTACGCCATGGCCCCCATGTCTGCGGACATGCGCACGCGCCTGGAGGCTGCGCTCCCCGACGCCAAGATGGTCCTGGCCTCTGGCATGAGCGAGTGCACCCCGGCCACCGTCATGCAGTGGCCCGAGCTGAACCCGGACAAGTCCGACTCCTGGGGTTACCCCACCCCGATCGCCGAGAACCGGATCAGCGAACCGGGCGCCGGCACGCTGGTGCCCACCGGCGAGGACGGCGAGATCGTCTACCGCGGCCCGACGGTCATGGAGGGCTACTGGAACAACCCCGAGGCCAACGCCGCGGCGTTCGTGGGCGGCCGCCTGCACTCCGGTGACCTCGGGCGCATCGACGCCGAGGGCGTCGTGTGGTTCGCCGACCGCGTCAAGGACATCGTCAAGTCCGGCGGCGAGAACGTCTCCTCGCTGCACGTCGAGCGGGTCCTCATGGACCACCCGCACGTCGCGGAGGTCGCCTGCGTCGGCCGCCCGGACCCGAAGTGGGGCGAGCTCGTGATCGCGGTCGTGGTGCCCGCCGCGGGCGCTCCGGCAGAGGACGAGCTCAAGGGCTCGGTCATGGAGTTCGGCGCGGAGCGTCTCTCCTCCTCGCACCGGCCACGCGACGTCGTCGTGGTCGACGCCATCCCCCGCACGGCGACCGGGAAGATCCGGAAGGTCGAGCTGCGCGCAGCGCGCTGACAGGTCCGGGTCAGGGGCCTACCTCGAGGAGCTCGCCGGGGATCTCCAGGCGAACGGTCGCGAGGTCGGCTCCGAGCCCCGGCCGCAGCACCTCGCCCCGTGGCGGGCGGGCGACGAGATTGACCGCCCGGAGATTGGGCAGCAGGTAGCGCCGGATGTCCATACCGTCGAGAGCCGGGATGAGCTCACGGATCCGCTCGACGGTGAGTTCCCCGGCCAGCCAGGCGAACGCCGAGTCGTCCCATGTCCACACCGCGATGTTGACCCCGCGGCCGACCACGCCGCGGCGCACACTCGCGACCGAGCCCAGGACGGCGACGACCGGCTCCCCGCCCGGGACGGCGCCCGGGGCCCACGGGGTCGGCAACTCCCCCGGCCCGATGGGCGCGGTCTCGACCGGCACCGGGACCGCGACGCGGGCGCCGTCGGGCAGGACGACCGAGTGCCCCGACTCCCCCTGCGCCAGTGGGCGGGCGAGCCGCACGGGCCGCCGGTCCTCCCGGGCCCCGCGGGTCATGGCGACCACCGCCACGACCTCCGGGGCCGGCTCCCCGCGCGCCCCGCTGATACGGACCCGGTCCGTGCCCTCCTGCGCCAGGCGGAGCGAATCGAGCCGCAGCACCACGTCGGGAGCCGCGTAGCGGGCCCCGGCCACGCCGTCGAGGAGCTGGTCGGTGACGGTCCCCACGGTGACCGACCCGAAGGCGGACGGATGGCGCGTGACGACCGCGCACCCGTCGTCGGCGATCTCTGCGATGGGGTACCCGCCGGTGACCGGATCGGTGGTGCGGGTGACGTCGGTGGTGGAGTCGACGACCCCCGTCGCGCCGGGGCCACCGGAGAGCACGTGCCCGACCGCGACCGATCCGGCCAGGGCGTCCAGGGCGGACGGGGTCCAGCCGTGGTGGGCCGCCGCGGCGCCGACGACGAGCGCCTCGCGACTGACGCGCCCGGTGACGACGACGACGGCACCGGCAGCCAACGCTCGCGAGATGCCGAACGCGCCGTGACGCACCGTCGCGACGTCGACCTGACCGAGACCCAGATCGACCGCCCTGTCCGTCACGTCCCCGGAGTCGACGCTGGCCACCGCGAGCTCGACCCCCGACTCGCGGGCCAGCTCACGCAGTGCGGATGCGAGCCCCTCCGGGTCCAGAGCGCCGGCGTTGGTGACGATCCGCACTCCCCCGGCTCCGAGCCGCTCGAGGCACTCGCCGATCTGGACCAGCGCCGCCGCCTCGTAACCCGGGCCGCCCGTCGCGCGCTGCCCGGCGAGTTCGAGCATCGCCTCGTCCGAGAGCATGTCGAGCGCGAGGACGTCCAGGGTCGCGGCCGTGAGGAACTCGGCCGTCGCCGTGGCGCGATCGGCCCGCGACGCCGAGACGTTGCCGATGCGCAGGGGACTTCGGGTACTCGTCATCGATCCTCGGACTCCTTGTCGATCAGCGGTGGGCGCCTACCCCAGCATGCTCCCCGTGGCGGCGAGGCGGGCGTGGAACGAGAAGGCGTCCTCGAGGATATGCGGCGTGTTGCCCGCGTCGGGACGGGCCTCGGCCCGATCGAGGTACTCGTGCAGGAGGGGCCGGAAGGCCGGGTCGGCGCACCGGTCCACGACGAGGCGCGACCGCTTGCGCGGGCTCAGCGCCCGCAGGTCGGCGAGACCGTGCTCGGTGACGATCACCTGGACGTCATGCTCCGTGTGGTCGACGTGCGGGACCATCGGGACGATCGCCGACACGGCCCCGTTCTTGGCCGTGGACGGGCTCAGGAACATCGACACGTACCCGTTGCGGGTGAAGTCGCCGGACCCGCCGATTCCGTTCATGATCCGGGTCCCGCCCACATGGGTGGAGTTGACGTTGCCGTAGACGTCGGCCTCGAGCATGCCGTTCATCCCGACGATCCCCAGTCGCCGGACGATCTCCGGGTGATTGCTGATCTCCTGCGGACGCAGCGTGATGTGGTCGCGGTACAGCTCGAAGTTGTCCACCAACTCGGTCAGCCCGTCCTCGGACAGGGCCAACGCGGTCGCCGAGGCGTGGGCGACCGTGCCCTGCCGGATGAGCTGGAGCATCGAGTCCTGGATGACCTCCGAGTAGCAGGTCAGATCGGAGAACGACCCCGCCGCCAGCCCGGCGAGGACGGCGTTGGCCACGTTGCCGATCCCCGCCTGCAGCGGGAGGAGACTGCCCGCCGGCATCCGGCCGCCGGCGACCTCGTGGTGGAAGAACTCCAGGACGTGGCCCGCGATGGCGTCGCTCACCGCGTCCGGCTTGGTCAGGGCGCTCGCGGAGTCCCGCTGGTCGGTGGGCACCACGGCGACGACCTTGGCCGGGTCCACCTCGAGCAGGGGCTGGCCGATCCGGTCGTCGGCCCGCGACAGCATGATCGGCCTGCGCTGCGGCGGGAGCGCGGTGCCGTAGTAGATGTCGTGCATGCCCTCGACGCCGTCCGGGATCCACGAGTTCACCTCGAGGATCACCTTGTCCGCCACGTCGAGCCAAGTCTTGTTGTTGCCCACCGACATCGCGGGGACGAGCTTGCCGTCCTCGGTGATCGCGGCGACCTCCACCACCGCGACGTCCACGTCGCCGTAGTAGCCCTGCCACACCTGCTGCGCCACGTGCGAGAGGTGGACGTCCACGTAGTCCATCTCGCCGGAGTTGATCTTGCCGCGGGCCGTCGGTTCGCTCTGATACGGCATCCGCAGTGCGATTCCGTCGACCTCGGCGAGCAGCGCCTCGGCCTCGTTCGCCACGGACGCACCGGTGAGCAGGTTGACGCTGAAGTCGCCACCAGCCGCCCGCACCGAACGGATGCGCTCGGCGAGGGCCGGCGCGAAGGCCTTGGGCGTGCCCGCGCTGGCGAACCCACTGATCGCCACCGTGTCACCATCGGCGATCCGCTCCACAGCGGAGGCCGCGTCGGTGACCAGCCCACGGAAGTGGGGATGGCGGATGCGTGAGGGGTCGTACGCGGTGCCCCGCTGCTGGACGGAGGTGCTCATACGCGGAGCCTATCGCCGGTGTCGGAAATTCCATTTTCGACGAAGACGTGATCACCCCCACTCGGTGCCGCTCCGATCTCCGCAGGTCTCCGGTCGGACGGGGTCCGGGCGGATAGACTCGGCCGTTCAACCCCGCCGCGTCCGCCAGGAGTGAACCCTTGTCCCCCAGGACCGCACCGATCCCCGACCGCATCGACCAGGCGCGCGCCAACTGGGAGCGCGAGGGGTGGGCGGACGCTGCCCAGGGGATGACGGTCGTGACCTCGGTGATGCGGGCCCACCAGATCCTGTTGGCCCGGGTCGAGGAGACCCTGCGACCGTGGAACCTGTCGTTCCCCCGCTACGAGCTCCTCCGACTGCTCGCCTTCTCCCGTTCGGGAGCGCTGCCCATCACCAAGGCCTCCGAGCGCCTCCAGGTCCACGTCACCAGCGTCACCAGCGCGATGAAGCGTCTTCTCGACGCCGGGCTGGTGGAGCGACGACCGCACCCCACGGACGGGCGGACGACCCTGGTGGAGATCACGGACGCGGGCAGGCAGGTGGTGGCCGAGGCGACCGCGGCGCTCAACTCCGGCGTGTTCGCCGACCCGGGGATGGACGAGGGCGAGCAGGTGGCGCTCATCGAGGCCATCGCCGCGCTGCGCCGGTCCGCCGGCGACTTCTGACATACGACACCGCGCCCGGCCCCCTCTCGGGTGGGGCCGGGCGCGGCTGTTCGGGGGAGGGAATCTCCCGGGGCCGTGAGCTCCGGGGTTCCGTCAGGTGTGGATCAGGGCACCTCGGTGGCGAGGGTGCGGTCCTCGGTCATCTCGGCATCCGCGTTCATCACGTTCTTGCTCGACTCCGTCATGGCCACCACGCACAGCATGGACATGGCGGACAGCAACGACAGCATGATCCCGACACCGAGCGTGTTGCCCGCGGCGACCATCGCGGCGGCGGCCAGCGGCGGCAGTGCGCCACCGAGGATGCCGGCGAGGTTGTAGCCGAGGCCGGCGCCGGTGTAGCGGTACCGGGCCTGGAACAGCTCCGGCAGGAGTGCGCCGGCCGGGCCGTAGGCGATGCCGAAGATGATGAGCGTGACGAAGAGGACGATGGCGAACGCGATCGGCGACCCGGTGTCGAGGATCGGGAAGACGAACAGTGACCAGACCACGGCCAGCGCCACCGAGGTGCCGATGACCTTCTTGCGGCCGATCCGGTCGGAGTACATGGCCGAGATCGCGATCGCGGCGCCGAAGATCAGGGCGGCGATCATGCCCATACCCAGGACGAACGGGCGGGTGTGCTCGAGGTTCTTGGTGGCGTAGTTCGTGAGGAACGAGGTGCCCATGTAGAAGAGGGAGAACAGCGAGGTGAGCGCGCCACCGGCGATGAGGATCTCCTTCCACTGGTAGCGGAGCGCATCAGCGAACGGCAGGGTCTTGGGTGCCGCGTCCTCGGAGGCCAGGGCCCGGTCCTGCTTAAAGACCGGGGTCTCCTCGATGGAGATGCGGATCCACAGGCCGATGAGCACGAGCACGGCGGACAGCAGGAACGGGATACGCCAGCCGTACTGCATGAACGGGCTGTTGACGTCAGAACTGTCGCCGGCGACCAGCGAGAAGATGAGGAACGTGCCCGAGGAGAGGAAGAACGCGAAGGCGACGCCCAGCTGCGGCCACATCCCCATCATCCCGCGCTTACCCTGCGGCGCGTACTCGGCCGTGAGCAGGGTCGCCCCGGCCCACTCGCCGCCGACCGCGAAGCCCTGGAAGAAGCGGCAGACGACGAGGAGCGTCGGGGCCCAGATGCCGATGCCGCCTTCGAACATTCCGAAGGCCCCGGTGCCGTACCCGGGGAGTAGGCCGATGAACACGGTGGCGATGCCCATGATGAACAGGGTCCACACCAGGGTGCGCTTACGACCGATGCGGTCGCCGAAGTGGCCGAAGAGCGCGGCGCCGACCGGGCGCGCGAAGAACGCGACGGCGAAGGTCGCGAACGACGAGAGTGTCGCGGCCGCCGCATCCTGGCCGGGGAAGAACAGAGTGGGGAAGACCAGCGCCGCGGCGGTGCCGTAGATGAAGAAGTCGTACCACTCGATCGTCGTGCCGATCGAGGAGGCCGCCGCCACCTTCGCGAGCGAGGTCTTCCTGGGCTCCGCTGACGGGTTCGGCGACTGTGGCGCCGCACCCCCGGCGGGAAGGTTCGTGGTTGTCAAGACAACTCCAAGTCTCGTGGGGCGCCGGGCGGGGCCCTGGCGCGGGACGTGTTCCCCGACGAGTGAACGTCGATTGAGCAAAAGGTATGTGACTGGGGCCACACTGGATACACCCGAAAGTGGATGGTCGGTGATCCGGATCACGTCGCGGCCGGGCGAACCCGGCACCGCCGGACCGGAAGCGCACCGCCGCGGGCGTCCCTAGGGTGACGGGCGAGACGCCGACCACGAGCCCGAAGGAGCGCGCCCGATGCCTCGACCCACCTCACGAGTGATCAGCGACCAGTCCCTCGACTTCCTCCGGTCCGGATACCTCTTCGCCTCGCGGGTGCGGCAACGCGCGGGGGTCTCCCCCGATTCGCAGGCCCCTGTCCGACTGCGGCTCATGGGACGCAGCGCCGTTCTGTTGCGGGGCGTGGAGGGTGTGCGGAACTTCTACGACGCGGACAAGGTGGAGCGCAACGGCGCCATGCCCGGGTTCATCCGGTTTCCACTCTTCGGCCCGGGCGCCGTCCACGGACTCGACGGCCGCGCGCACGAGGTACGCAAGAACGCACTGGCCGACATGGCCTATGACGACGAGCGCGCCGCACGGTTCTCCGAACTGGTCGCCGATGAACTCGAGGGGATGCTCGGCGACTGGGCGCGCAGCGGTACCGGCACGGTCTACGGCGACACCACCACGGCGTTCGGTCGGGCGGCGTTCCGCTGGGCGGGCCTACCGCTCACCCCGGCGGAGGCCGATCGCCGGGCCCGCCAGATGAGCAGGCTGCTCGACTCGTTCGGCCGCATCGCGACCAATCCGGTCGCCGAGGTCGAACGCGTCCGGCTGGACCGCTGGGCCACCGGCCTGATCCGCGCGGTGCGGGCCGGCGGACTGCGCGCGGAGCCCGACTCGGTCCTGGCGGCCATGGCCGACCTTCGGGACCCCGACGGCGCTGCAGTCGACGACCGGACCGCCGCCGTGGAGCTGCAGAACCTCACCCGCCCGACGGTGGCGGTGGCGCGGTTCGCCGCGTTCGCGGCAGTCGCGCTCACGGAGAATCCCGGGTGGGCCGCACGGATCCGGGAGGCCTCGTCGGCCGCCGGCCGGCTCTCCGATATCCCGGAGGCCGTCGCGTTCGCCCAGGAGGTCCGGCGGGTCTACCCGTTCGTGCCGATGCTGCCGGCGATGGCGACCTCGGACTTCGAGGTGCACGGATGCCCGGTGCACCGAGGCGAACGGGTGCTGTTGGATCTCCTCGGCACCGATACGGACCCCGATCACTGGGACGACGCCTCGACGTTCGACCCCGGGAGGTTCATGGGGGTCGAAGACGCCGAGCAGCTCGAGGCGTTCGTCCCGCAGGGCGGTGCGGGTGTCCGCACAGGCCACCGGTGCCCCGGCGAGAAGCTCGCGGTGGCCGCCCTGTCCGCCGCGGTGGCCGCGCTGAGCCGTCCGGAGGTGCGCATCAGCCGGGATCCCGACGATCTCACCTTCCCGTGGACGCGGATGCTCACCCGTCCCGCGACAGGGGTCCGGGTGACGTGGCAGGACCGGGAGACTGCGGCGCCGTAGACCCGCCCTCGCCGGCGCGTCGCCGCGCGACGAGAAGAGCGTTCCGCACACTGCCCTCGGGCGATGTGTGCGGAACGCTCTTCGCGACGCGGGCCGGTCGGGTCGATTCAGGGCAGGACGCCGAGGAGCCGGGCGCGCGCCACGGACTCCATCCGCGACCGCGTGCCGAGCTTGGTGCCGATGTTGCGAAGGTACGCCTTGATGGTCTCCGGCGACAGCGACAACCGCGCCCCCACCTCGGCGTTCGAGCAGCCGAGCGCGACCTGGGCCAGCACGTCGATCTCGCGCGGCGAGAGCACCGACTTCGCGGGTACCGGGATGTCCCCGGCGTCGGGCGCCCGTCCCACGCCGGCGAGAGCGGACCCGGCGGCCAGGAGGCGATCGCGCAGGGCCGGGTCGCCCAGCTCCGCAGCGATCGCCCGCAGCTCTCCGTGGAGGACCCGCAGCTGCTCGCGGTCCGCGGCCTCGAAGCCGACGGAGTGTTCCGCGGCGGCGAGGTCCGCCATCCGCAGCCGGCGGTCGACCTCGTCCCTGACCTGGAACTCGGCGGCCAGGTCCGAGGCGACCGAGTTGAACGTCTTGACGACGTGGTCGCCGAGCTGCGTGGCCACCCGGGCCGACCCGTAGAGGATCGTCCGCGCGACGCCGGAGACCATCACCGGCACCGAGATGATGGCCCGCAGACCCTCCTTCTCCACCGCATCGGCGTAGTCGCGGGTGATGGCCGAGCACTCCTCGTAGTCGCGGACCGTGGCGGGACGCCCCGACGCCATGACGTGCCCACCGAGCCCGCGCCCCTTGGCCACGGCCAGACCCTGCATGGAGTTCGTGCGGGCGCCGATGAAGCGGGTGAGCTTCGCCGTCTCGCCGTCGGCCTGCCCCGCGAACACGATCGGCAGCGCGGACTCCTGCCGGGCGCGTCGCAGGGCTCCGACGACGGCGTCCGAATCACTGGGTCGAAGGGTGGTCATGGTCAGCTCCCGAGAGTGGAGGCGGTCAGCTCCGCGCGGAATCGCGGATGCTGGTGATGATGGCGCTGAAGTCCTTGCCACCGTTGTCCTGTGCGAACTCGTCGTACAGGGCCGCGGCCGCCGCACCGAGTGGCGCGACAGTACCGGTGCTCTCCAGCGCGGCCAGCGCCAGTCCCAGGTCCTTGTTCATCAGGGCCGTGGCGAAGCCGGGCGTGAAGTCGTTGTTCGCCGGGGAGGTGGGCACCGGGCCGGGCACGGGGCAGTTGGTGTGCAGCGCCCAGCTGTTGCCGGTGGCCCCGGTGACGACGTCGTACAGGGCCTGGTGTTCGAGCCCCAGCCGCTCCGCGAGCACGAACGCCTCGCCGATCGCGATCTGGTGGACGGCCAGGACCATGTTGTTGCAGACCTTGGCGGCCTGACCGGCCCCCGCGGCGCCGCAGTGGATGACCTTGCCCGCCATGGGCTCGAGGACCGGCTGCGCCGCGGCGAACGCCTCGTCCTCCCCGCCCACCATGAACGCCAGCGTCCCCGCGGTCGCGCCCTTGACACCGCCGGAGACGGGGGCGTCCACCTGGAGCATCCCCGCCTCGACGGCCTTGGCGTGCACCGCCCGGGCGTCGTCGACCGAGATGGTGGACGAGTCGATGAACAGCGTGCCGGCCTCCGCCTCCCCCAGGACGTCGTCGTAGGTGGAGGTGACCAGCGCGCCGTTGGGGAGCATCGTGATGACGACGCCGGCCCCGCGGACCGCCTCGGCCGGCGTCTCGCACACGGTGACGCCGGCCGAACTCGCGGCCTCCTGCGCGGCGGAGACCGGGTCGAAACCGCGGACCTCGTGGCCGGCACCGACAAGGTTGGCCGCCATGGGACCGCCCATGTTGCCCAGGCCGAGGAAAGCGACGGTCGGCAGTTCGTTGGTCATTCCTACCCTCCCAGTCCGCGCGCGGCGACGGCCCGGCCGACGACGACGCGCATGATCTCGTTCGTGCCCTCAAGGATGCGGTGCACCCGCAGATCCCGCACGATCTTCTCGATTCCGTATTCGGATAGATACCCGTAGCCGCCGAACAGCTGCAGCGACCGGTCGGCGATGTCGAAGCACCGGTCGGTGACGAACAGCTTCGCCATGGCACACAGCTCGACGTGGTCCGGCTCCTTGGCGTCCAGCGCGGCGGCGGCCCGCCACAGCAGGAGCCGACTGGCCTCCAGTTCGGTGGCCATCTCGGCGAGGGTGAACCGGATGGTCGGCTCGTCGATGAGCGCACCGCCGAACGCCTCGCGGTCCCGCACGTGTGCCACGGCCCGCGAGTACGCCTCCTGGGCCCCGCCCAGCGAGCAGGCGGCGATGTTGATGCGCCCGCCGTTGAGGCCGCGCATCGCGATGGTGAAGCCGAGCCCCTCCCCGCCGGTCTCCGCGCCGCCGATGAGGTTGGCGGCCGGAACCCGGACGCCCTCCATGATCACCTGCGCGGTCGGCTGGGCGTTCCAGCCCATCTTCCGCTCGTCGGGGCCGAAGCTCAGCCCGTCCGAGTCGGCCGGGACCAGGAACGCCGAGATGCCCTTGGGGCCGGCCTCCCCGGTCCGGGCCATCACCAGGTAGACGTCCGACTGGCCGCCCCCGGAGATGAACTGCTTGGTGCCGCTGAGCACGTAGTGGTCACCGTCGCGGACCGCCTTGGTGCGCAGCGCCGCCGCGTCCGACCCGGCGCCCGGCTCGGTGAGGCAGTAGCTGGCGAACTTCTCGAGCGAGGCCAGCTCGGGGATCCACTGCCGGCGCTGCTCGTCGGTGCCGAACTCGTCGACCATCCACACGCACATGTTGTGGATGGACAGGTACGCCGCCACCGACGGGCACCCGCGCGCGAGCTGCTCGAAGATCCGCACGCCGTCCAGTCGACGCATCCCGCTGCCGCCGACCTCCTCGGAGACATAGATCGCGCCCATGCCCATCCCGGCGGCCTCGCGGAGGACGTCCTTGGGGAAGTGGTGGGTCTCGTCCCACTCCTGCGCCTTGGGACCGATCCGCTTGTCCGAGAAGTCGCGTGCGGCGTCGACGATGACCTTGTCGTCGTCATCAAGGGTGAACATGGGTGTTCCTCTCCTGGGGCGAGCCGGTCAGTCCATCGTGGGGATGTTGAAGTCGGCCCCGTCCTTGATGCCCGACGGCCAGCGCTGCGTGACGGTCTTGACCTTGGAGTAGAACTTGATCGACTCCGGGCCGTGCTGGTTGAGGTCGCCGAATCCGGACTTCTTCCAGCCACCGAAGGTGTGGTACGCGATCGGGACCGGGATCGGCACGTTGACGCCGACCATGCCGACCTCGACCCGGGAGACGAACTCGCGGGCGGCGTCGCCGTCGCGGGTGAAGATCGCCACGCCGTTGCCGTACTCGTGGTCGTTGGGCAGGCTCAGCGCCTCCTCGAAGTCCTTGGCGTGGACCACCACGAGGACGGGGCCGAAGATCTCGTCGGTGTAGACGCTCATGTCCGGCGTCACCTTGTCCATGAGCGTCGGGCCCACGTAGTAGCCCTCGGAGATGTCCTCACCGTTGAACTCGCCGGTGTAGGCACCCACACCGCGACCGTCGACGAGGAGCTCGGCGCCGGCCTTCTCACCCTGGTCGATGTAGTCCAGGACCCGGGCCTTGGACTCGGGGGTCACCAGCGGGCCGTAGTCGGACTGCGGATCGTGGCTGTGGCCGACCTTGAGGTCCTTGACCTTGGGCAGCAGCTTCTCGAGGAGCGCCTCGGCCGTGCCCTCGCCGACGGGGACGGCCACGGAGATGGCCATGCAGCGCTCGCCGGCCGAACCGAAACCGGCGCCGACCAGGGCGTCCGCGACCTGGTCCATGTCGGCGTCCGGCATGATGATCGCGTGGTTCTTGGCGCCGCCGAAGCACTGGGCGCGCTTGCCGGTGCGGGCAGCGTTCTCGTAGATGTACTGCGCGATCGGGGTGGATCCGACGAAGCCGACCGCCTGGATCGTGTCGTTGTCGAGGATCGCGTCCACGGCCTCCTTGTCGCCGTGCACGACCTGGAAGATGCCGTCCGGCAGGCCCGCCTCGGTGAACAGCTCGGCCAGGCGCACCGGCACGGAGGGGTCCCGCTCGGAGGGCTTGAGGACGAACGCGTTGCCACAGGCGATGGCCGGGCCGGCCTTCCACAGCGGGATCATGGCCGGGAAGTTGAACGGGGTGATGCCGGCGACGACACCCAGCGGCTGGCGCATGGAGTAGACGTCCACGCCGGTGCCCGCGTTCTCGGTGAACTCACCCTTGAGCAGGTGCGGGATGCCGATCGCGAACTCGACGACCTCGAGGCCGCGCTGGATGTCGCCCTTGGCGTCCGGCGTGGTCTTGCCGTGCTCGATCGCGAGCAGCTCGGCGAGCTCGTCCATGTTCTGGTTGACCAGGTCCACGAACCGCATGAGCACGCGGGCGCGCTTCTGCGGGTTCTGCGCGGCCCACGCCTTCTGCGCGGCGGCTGCCTTGGCGATGACGTCGTCGACCTCGGCCGTGGTGGCCAGCGGTACGACCGCCTGCGCCTTGCCCGTGCTGGGGTTGAGCACTTCCTGGCTCCGCCCCCCGGTGGCCGCGACCCGCGCGCCGTTGATGTAGTGCTCGACCTGCCTGAGATCCGACATGGACGTCCCTTCCTCAGTGGGGCGGCGCGCTGTTCTCGCCCGCTCACCCCTGTCCCGTGATGCCCATCACCATATACTTGCAACTCCTAGTAATCCATAGCCGGGCCCCGATCGGCCCCGGACCCTCCCCTTTCGGGTGTACCGCCGCCCCTTGTGGCAGACCTACTGTGAGCTGACTCACTCACACGTTCCGTTGACAGGAGCATCCATGCCCCCGCTGCCCACCGAGGCCACCGTCCGGTTCCGCGCCGCCCGCGACTTCCTCCAGGCACACGCGCTGGACTACGACGCCGCGCGGGACGGCTTCGCCTGGCCCGAACTCGACGAGTGGAACTGGGCACTGAACTGGTTCGACGTCCAGGCCGAGGGGAACGACGACCCCGCCCTGTGGATCGTCGAGGAGAACGACGGCGGCGGCGCCCCGACCGAGGCCAAGTACTCGTTCGACGAGATGCGGGTCCGGTCCGACCGGACGGCCAACTGGCTGCGTGAGCGGGGCGTCGAGCCCGGCGACCGCATCCTGCTCATGCTGGCCAACCAGGTGGAGCTGTGGGACGTCATGCTGGCGGTGATCAAGCTCGGTGCCGTGGTCATCCCCGCCACCACGCTGCTCGCCGAGGGCGACCTGCGGGACCGCATCGCACGCGGCGGGATCAAGCACGTCATCGCGCGGGCCGAGCTGGCCGAGCGCTTCGCCGACATCTCCGGTGACTACCAGCGCATCTCCGTCGGCGGGGACGAGCGGGGCGGCGCGCCGGCGGGCTGGACCGACCTGGCCGGAGCGATGGACGCCTCCCCCGACTTCGAACCGACCCATACCACCCACGCCGACGACACCCTGCTGCTGTACTTCACCTCCGGCACCACCAGCAAGCCCAAGCTCGTCGAGCACACGCACGCCTCCTACCCGGCCGGTCACCTGTCGACCATGTACTGGATCGGCCTCCAGCCCGGCGACGTCCACCTCAACGTCTCCTCGCCCGGATGGGCCAAGCACGCCTGGTCGAACGTCTTCACCCCGTGGATCGCCGGGTCGTGCGTGTTCATCTACAACTACTCGCGCTTCGACGCCGCGGCGATGATGCGCGAGATGGACCGTTGCGGCGTGACGAGCCTGTGCTGCCCGCCGACCGTGTGGCGGATGCTCATCCAGGCCGACCTGACCCAGCTGCAGGTCCCGCCCCGCCTGGCGGTGGGCGCGGGCGAGCCGCTCAACCCCGAGGTCATCGGCCGGGTCCGGGACGCGTGGGGGGTGACGATCCGCGACGGGTTCGGCCAGACCGAGACCACCGTGCAGATCGCCAACACCCCCGGGCAGCCCATCAAGGACGGCTCGATGGGCCGCCCGTGCCCCGGCTTCGACGTGGTGCTGGTCGACCCGGCCACCGGGCAGGAGGTCGCCGCCGACGGCGCGGAGGGCGAGATCTGCCTGCGCCTCGATCCCCGCCCGCTGGGACTGATGGTCGGTTACCACGGTGATGCCGAGCGCACCGACGCCGCCTACGCGGACGGCTTCTACCACACCGGTGACGTGGGGTCCCGGGACGCGGAGGGTTACATCACCTACGTCGGGCGCACCGACGACGTGTTCAAGTCCTCCGACTACCGGATCTCGCCGTTCGAGCTGGAATCGGTGCTGCTCGAGCACCCGGCCGTCGCCGAGGCCGCCGTCGTCCCCTCCCCCGACCCGGTGCGGCTGAGCGTGCCCAAGGCCTTCGTCGTCCTGGCCGGCGGCTGGGAGCCCACCGAGGCCACGGCGCGCGAGATCTTCGAGTACTCGCGCACGCACCTGGCCGGTTACAAGCGGGTCCGGCGCCTGCAGTTCACCGACCTGCCCAAGACCATCTCGGGCAAGATCAGGCGGGTGGAGCTACGCCGCGGCGAGGTCGACAACGGCCCGTCGGTGGACTTCCCCGGTGAGTTCCGCGAGGACGCACTGCGCTGACGGTGGACGCCGTCCGGGGCGTGCGAGGACGGGCGACGACGACGACGAGGTGGTCGTCCCCGTCCGGTGCGCGGTCCGCGGGCGGCCGCCGCGCGACGCGGGTCCCGAGGCGGCTCACGTCCGGAGGAGGCCGTCGATCTCCTCGGGCGTCCACGGCGGATGCGAGTGGAAATCGCGGTACGCCAGGATCTGGGCCTCCGGCGTGGGGAATCGTCCGACGAAGCCGCCCGATCCGGCGAAGACGCCCCCGGTGATCCCCGCGGAGAGGTCGGAGACGAGATAGGTGTAGAGGGGTGCGACGTACTCCGGGCCCGCCGGGTCCAGTGCCCCGGCCACACTCAGCTCGTCGAGCATTCCCCGGCGCCCCAGGTCCCGGATCTGCTCCTCGTAGGCCCCCCCACTGGACAGACGGGTGCGCGCGCCGGGGCACACGACGTTCGCCCGGATCCCGTGCTCGGCCAGCTCCGCCGCGATCGCCATGGTGAGTGAGGTGACGGCGCCCTTGCCCGCCGGGTAGCCGGTCCCGCCGTAGTCGCCCTTCCAGGCGAACGACGACGTGGTGACGATCGCACCAGTTCCCGCCTCCACCAGGTGTGGCGCGAAGACGCGACAGGGGGCGAACACCGTGCCCAGGTGGGCGTCGATGAGGTCGGCGAAGTCGGCGTGGGACACCGTGAGGATCGACGACCCCGCCGGTTCGGGCACCCCGGCGCACGTGATGAGGCCGCCCACGACCGAGTCCCCCTCCCTCGCCCGGGCGAGCAGCTCCTCGGCGACGGCGGGCTCGTGCGCCGACCCGGCGACGCCGCGGATCCGGCCGGTCGACCGTGCCGCCAGGTCGTCGACCTGCTCGGCCAGCGCCCGTGGATCCCGGCCGTTGAGCACGACGTCCGCACCCCGGGCCGCCAGGTCCTCGGCCACCGCGGCCCCGATCCCGCGAGAGGATCCGGTGACGGCGTACGCCCGCCCGCCCAGGTGGAGCGCGGTCACTGCCGGCGGTCGTGGTCGGGTCCACGGGCGGCGAGGGTCCGCTTGGCCCACCCGTAGTCCGTCTTGCTGCTGGGGTGCCGCTCCACCTTGTCGACGACCCAGAACGCGACCGGGATCTTGAACCCCGCCAGGGTCGCGCGCAGCGCCTCCTCCAGGGCTGCGAAGTCCCCGGTGTGGCCGTCATCCCACTGGAGCACCGCCCCGACCCGGTGGCCGAACCGCTCGTCGGGCACGCCCAGCGCCACGGCGTCCTGCACGCCCTCGGCGGCCTTGAGCGCCGACTCGACCTCCTCGGCGAAGATCTTCTCGCCACCGGAGTTGATCACCTGGCTGCCCCGGCCGAGCATGATGATCGTGTCCGGGCCGTCGTACCTGCCGCGGTCGCCGGTGAACACCCGCCGGGTCCCTGCGATCTCGCGGAACGTCTCGGCCGACTTGGCGGCGTCCTTGTAGTAGCCACTGGGCTGGTAACCCGCCTTGACGATCCAGCCGATCTCGGTGGAGTCGTCGGGCAGCGGCTCGTCGAAGTCGTCGACCAGTTGCAGGCCGCTACCGCGTGGGATGCGGGGGCCGTGGTCGGTGAACAGCGATCCGTCGTCGACGTTCGCCTTCGTCACGACCCCCAGTCCGCCGAAGCCGCTCTCGGAGGACCCGAACGCGTCCATGATCATGAGATCGGGGCGCAGCTCGAAGAGCTCGGCCTTGACCGCCGGCGAGAACAGAGCGGCGCCGGAGCTGACCATGAACACGCTCGAGGTGTCGGCACCGGTGCCGCGCATCCGTTCGAGCATCGGCCGCACCATGGCGTCGCCGGCGAGGACGACGATCTGGATCTTCTCGCTCTCGATCTCCTCGAGCACGTCGTCCGCCCGGAAGTGCGGCAGGTAGTGGCACGTACCCCCGGAGAACAGCGCGGTGAACGAGGGCATGAGCCCGGAGGTGTGGATGAGCGGGAGCAGCACGAGGTAGCGCGCGGGGTCCCCGCCCAGGCCGGCACGGGACTGGTGGTACTCGTCGGGCACCGGCTCCCCGGTGTAGTAGTCGCTGCCCCCGCCGAGGCTGCGCCACAGGTCCTCCTGGCGCCACATCACGCCCTTCGGCTTGCCGGTGGTCCCGCCCGTGAAGACGAGGAAGAGGTCGTCCGCGCTGCGTTCCACCGGCGCCCGGTCCGGCGAGGCCGCGGCGAGGAGCTCCCGGGCGTCGAGCGTGCCGGCCGGCAGCTCCCCCGCCCCGGACCCGTCCTCGACCACGATGAGGTGACGCAGCCGCTCCGCGTCCCCGACCGCACCCGCCACCGCCGGGGTGAACTCGCGGTGGAAGACCAGGGCGCAGGAGTCGGAGTAGTCGTACAGGTACCCCAGCTCGGATCCCGCGTAGCGGTAGTTGATGCTGACGGGCACGGCGCGGAGTTTGAGGACGCCGAGGAACAGCGCGATGCAGTCCACCCCGTTGCGCAGGTGGATCGCCACGTGATCGCCGGGACCCACCCCCCGGGAGGCCAGCCCGTCCGCCCACCGGTTGGCCTCGGCCTCCAGGTCAGCGTAGGTGAGCCGGCGGTCGTCCTCCACCACCGCGAGCCGGTCGCGTCCGTACGCGTCGACCGCGTGCTCGAAGAGATCTGCCAGGGTGTGTGCCATTACGGGGTCCTCCGGGGCGGGCTACTCGGGTGGAGCGGACTCGACGGGTGGGGTCGGTTCAGACGGGCGTGATGGGGATCGGGGTGCGGGTGGGTCCGAAGGTGAACGCCGCGCCGGTGCTGATGCGGGTGACGGCGACCTCCTCGCCCTCCGTGGCCGGCTCGTCGCCCAACCGCAGGACCGCCTCCACGTGCGAGCCGTCCGTCGGGACTCGCTCCACGGTCCAGTGCGGGTCGACCGCCTGCGCGGCGGCGGCGAGGGGCCGGAGTCCGTCGCGGGCGAGCAGCGGGAGCCAGGTGTCGTCGGCGAACCCGTCGGCGGCGGTGTCCCAGCGCACCGTCAGCTCGGTACCGTCCGCGGACACCTCCGATGAGTAGCCGGTGTAGGCGGTCGGCCCCGCCATCGGGTGCAGATCGAGCACCGCGGCGAGGCCGAGCGCGTCGGGGCCCACGCCCAGGACCTCGCGGATCCGTCCCGCCGCGACACCGGCGATGCCGGTGGACTGGTAGGCGAGGAGCCGGTCCGCCGTCTCGGTGTCCGACCGACGCCGCACCGACTGGTGGAAACCGACGGCGAGCAGGTGCATCTGGAGATAGACCTCGCGGGTGATCCGGATGAGTGCGGCGGAGGTGAACTCGGTGAAGACCAGGTCGGTCAGCAGTGGTCCCGCGTAGTCGTCGCGCGGGCCCTCGCCGGTCGTGTCCCGGGGTGCCGGGGGGTCGAACCGGAAGTCGATGATCCGGCTGGACGCGGACTCAAGCGCGGGTCCGGGCACCGGGAACGGCTCGCCGTCCGGGTCGATCCGCACCCGCCAGTGGCAGTGCGGGGCGCGGCCCTCCGGGGCGCGGGGCGGGCGGTGGATGGGTTCGACGACCGCGAGCGGGTTGGTGGCCAGCGCGGTGGCGGGAAAGGTGGGGTCCTCGATGTCGTGGCACATGGTGGTGACCAGCCGGTCCCCCATCGGTTCGACGTCCATGAGGGCTCCACAGTGGTCCAGCCAGAACTCACCGTTGTCGTGGTCGGTCACCGAGTACCGGAAGTCCATGAACTCCGGCGGGGCGCCCACGTCCAGTTGGAAGCCCTTGAAGATCTCGGCGACGCCGTCGCCGGTGATCGACAGCGCGTCCTTCATCCGGCGGGCGTAGTGGGGACTGGCGGCCTGCCATTCCTCGATCGCCACGTCCCTCATGCCGTCGACGCCGAACTCGCCGAGCAGCGCCGGCATGCCGGCCCGGTCGATGAGCTGGCCGATGAGCAGCAGGTCGGGCAGGAGCCGGGCGAGCGTGGCGTGGTCGAGGGCGTCCAGGGGATCGGGCGGCGGGGAGATGCTCACGGGACTCAGACCTCCTCCGGGGAGGAGACGGGCCACAGCGGGGCCGGGCTGTCCTCGATGCGGTACCAGCCCGCCGGCTTGTCGCCGGCCGCCTCGAACCGCTGCTTCATGGAATCGGTGAGTGCGTCGGCCTCGTACATGCGCATGAACAGGTCGACGACGTTGCCGAAGTCGAAGAAGTCGCGGTGCCACGCCCACTGCTGGTTCCCGTTGTAGAGGAACCACGATCCGCCCAGACCGTGGACCTCGTACGGCTCGCCCGTCTTGGGGTCGACCGTGTCGCGCGCGATCTGCTTCCACAGGCACAACACGTCCCCGGTCTCCGGGTCGATGATCGTGCGGATGTACGGGTACTCCCAGCCGTCGAGTCCGGCCATCTCCTGCCCGAGCGCGATGTCGCGGATCTCGTCCCGGCCGACCGCCATGAAGTCGTCCTTGGTGCCGTAGTTCCACCCGTAGGTGGCGTCCTCGGCGTAGAAGTCGGCCAGAGGCGTCCAGTCCTTCTTCCGCTCGCACTCCGCGTTGGCCTCGATCCAGCGCTCCACGAACTCGGCGATCTCGGCGCGGTCGTATCGGGTCACGTCACTCACTCCTGGGGCTCTCTTGCGTGGGGTCTGGGGTGTCGACCAGGCGCAGTGCCTGTGTCGGGCAGTACTTGACGGCGGCCTTGACGGCCTCGAGTTGGCTGTCGGGTATCCGGCCCCGCTTGGCCCGTACCTTCGCCTCGGGCCCCTTGGGCACCGTGAACCATTCGGGCGCCTCGGCCTGACACTCGGCGTGGGCCTGGCACAGGTCGAAGTCGACCTCGACCCGCATCGGCGACTCCCCGCCCATCAGCGACGCCTCCTCCGGTAGCGGACGGTGCACGGCTGGGCCAGCTGGACGACCATCTTCGAGTGGTCGTTGTGGTAGCTCTCCGCCGGCTGGGCGAGCTCGAACTCGAACTCCCGCAACAGGACCGAGAAGATGGCCTTGATCTGCAGCTGGGCGAACGCCGCGCCCACGCAGCGGTGCCGGCCGGCGCCGAAGGGGATCCAGGTCCAGCGGTTGACGATGTCCTCCTGCCGCGGTTCCGCGTACCGGTCCGGGTCGAACGCGTCCGCGTCGGGAAAGTCCTCCGGCAGCCGGTTGGACACCGCCGGCGAGGCGGCGACGGTCTGGCCGGCGTGGACGACGTAGTCCCCGATCCGCACGTCCTCCTGGGCGACGCGCATGAGGATGATGAGCGGCGGGTGCAGTCGCAGCGTCTCCTTGAGGGCGTTCTCCACCTTGGGCATCTGCCGCAGCGCGCCGAAGCTGTACTCGGCACCGTCCGCGTAGACCTCGTCGAGTTCCGCCACGACCTGCGAGAGGTACTCGGGATGCTTGAGCAGTTCGATGAGCATCCAGGCGCTCGTCCCCGAGGTCGTGTGGTGCCCGGCGAACATCATCGAGATGAAGATGCCGGTGACCTCGTCCGGGGTGAACCGGTGCGTGCCGTCGTCGTTCTTCACCGAGACCAGCACGTCGAGCAGGTCCCGGTCCTCCTTGTCGGCGGGCGGGTTGGCGACGCGGTCGTCCATGATCGCGGAGACGAGCTCGACCAGCCCGGCGCGGGCCTCGTCACGCTTGCGGAACGCGGGGATGTCGGCGTAGGCGTCGATGTAGGCGTGGGGGTCGGTCCCCTGTTCCAGGTCGTGGTACAGGTGGGCGAACCGGGAATCGAGCTGCTCGCGGAACTTGGGGCCGATGAGGCACGCCGACGAGGTGTAGATGGTGAGTTCGGAGAACCACTCGAGCAGGTCGATCTCGCCCTCGTCGCCCCACTCGGCCACCATGCGCTGGACCTCGTGCGGGATGGTGACGGCGTGCTGGCGCATGTGGTCACCGCGCAGGGCGGTGTTGTGGAGCATCTCCGAGCGGCGCTCGGGGCTGGCGTCGAAGACGACGCCCTCACCGAACACCGGGGTCATGAAGGGGTAGGCGGCCGCCTGGTCCAGCGCCTCGTCGGGCGCCCGGAAGAACGCCTCGTTCGCGGCGGCACCCGAGGCCAGGCAGATGTCGCGGTCGGCGATCCGGAACACGCCCAGGTCGCCGCACTCCTGTCGGACCCGCCAGAACAGGCTGATCGGGTCGGTGCGTAGCTCGTCCATGTGGCCGAGTTCGCCCTCTCCGCCGGACACGCGCTGCGGCTCGTCCAGGCCCGAGAAGTCGGTGGGCTCGTCTGTGGAACTGTCGATGCTGGTCACGAGTAGTCCTCCTCGATGGGGGCCTCCGGCTGGATCTCCAGCTCGGTGATCTGGGCGCCGCGGGGCATGGACACCATGGCGGTGACCCCGCGCGCGAGGTCGGCGGGTTTGCACATCCGGGGATGACGACCGAATCCGTGCCTCACCCATTCGTTGATGACGGCCTCGGCCGTGTCCTGGTCGAAGTCCGTGCCCATCTCGGTCATCACCGGACCGGGCCGGACCACGCCGAGCCGCACCCCGGTGCCCTCGAGCTCCCGGCGGGCCTGCTTGGCCATGGTCTCCAGTCCGGCCTTGGCCGCCACGTACGCGCCGGAGCGAGGCCGGGCCGTGTAGGCCACGTCGGAGCCGATGAGCACGACGTCCCCGCGGCGGCGGTCGATCATGCCGGGCAGTACCGCGTGCAGCAGGCGGTGGACGGCGAGCAGGTGGATGTCGAGCTGGGCGGCGAAGTCGTCCGGGTCCATCTCCCAGACCCGTGCCATCTTCAGGCTCCCCGCGCTGGAGACCAGCACCTCTGCGGGGCCGTACGCATCGGCAGCCGCGGCGACGAACCCGGTGACGGAGTCGGCGTCGGTGACGTCGACCTCCCGGGCCGTGGCCTCGCCCCCGGCCTCGCGGATGGTGCGCACCAGGTCGTCGAGCCGATCCGCGCGGCGCGCGCCCACGACGACCGGGTGCCCGAGTGCCGCGAGGGACTCGGCACTCGCGCGGCCGATGCCCGAGGAGGCGCCGGTGACCAGGGCGGGACGTTCGGAGGCGTCCGGGTGGGACGGGAACCGCAGGCTCATCAGCGCGCCACCTCGACCCGCATGGGCAGATGGGCGAAGCCGCGGACGTTGGAGGAGTGGACGCGCTCGGCCCCGGGGAGCAGTTCGTAGCCGGTGATCGTGCGGGCGATCATGTCCAGCGCGATGCGGCCCTCGAGCCGGGCGAGGTGCGCCCCCAGGCAGAAGTGGGGTCCCTGACCGAAACTCAGGCTCGCCGTGGTGTCCCGCGCGAGATCGAAGGCGTCGCCGCGGTCGAAGACCTCCTCGTCGCGGTTCGCGGACCCGATGAGCAACAGGACCTTCTGGTCGGCGGGGATGGTGACACCCCGGACCGTGGCGGGCTCGGTGGTGGTGCGCAGGACCATCTGACTCGAGGTGTCGAAGCGCAGCGTCTCCTCCACCCAGGCCGGTGCCAGGGCGGGATCGTCGAGCACGGCCCGCGACTGGCCGGGGTACTCGTGGCCCCAGAACAGGGCGTTGGCCAGAAGTTTGGTCGTGGTCTCGTTGCCGGCCACCACCATGAGGAACAGGAAGGACAGGATCTCGTCGTCGTCCAGCTTCTCGCCGTCGATCTCGGCGTCGAGCAGTGCGGAGGTGAGGTCCTCGGTCCGGGCGGTACGACGCTCGGCGACCATCCCCTGGTAGTAGGTGATGAGGTCGAGCGCGGCCACCATGGAGTCCTCCGGCACGTCCTGCACGCCCTCCTCGCGGTGCATGACGAGGTCGGCCAGCCGACGCAGTTCGGCCCGGTCGACCTCCGGTACGCCCATGAGATCCGAGATGACGTCCATGGGCAGCTTGCCCGCGTAGTCGTCGACGAAGTCGATGGTCTCCCCGTCGCGGGACCGGGCCAGGCACTCGTCCCAGTACTGCCGCGAGATCCTCGAGATCCCCTCGGACAGGGCGTCCACGCGCCTGGAGGTGAACCCCTTGCTCACCAGTTTGCGCAGGCGGGCGTGGCGGGGATCGTCCATCGCGAGGAAGGACATCGTCTTGTAGGCGTGCGGCCCGTACGCGGCGGGGTCCAGCGAGACCCCCATGGCGTTGGAGAACACGTCCGGCGCGCGGAACGCCTCGCGGACGTCCGCGTGCCTGCTCAGCGCCCAGAAGTCGAGGTCCGGGTTGTGGTAGACGGGCGCCTCCGCGCGGAGACGGGCGTAGAACGGGTAGGGATCCTCGTGCACCGCGTAGTCGTACGGGCTGAACACGAGCGGAGCGGGCGTCGCGGTGGTCATCTCAGGGGTCACCTCAGGATCAGTCGTGCTGCGGATTCGATCGCGTCTGCCATGTCCGAGTAGGAGCCGTAGCCCATGCCCGCCCGGACGAGTGCCCCGGCGTAGACCATCTCCAGTGCCTGGACCACCTCGTCGTCGTTCCGGTCCCCCAACGCCGCCACGAGGCGACGCCGGATGTCGGCGCCGATCCGGACCCGCAGGTGGGAGACCTCGGGGTCGTCGCCCAACAGAGCGGCGGTGACGGCCGACGACAGTTCCGGCTCGTCGGCGAGGAGGAGCGCGACGTCGCGCAACACGGCGACCACCCGGTCGGCGGTGGAGCCACCGTCGGCGGCCTCGGTCACGTGGTCGTCCAGACGGCGCCAGAACACCTCCGCGATGAGGTGGCCCTTGGAGGAGAAGTACGTGTAGGCGGTCGCCGGTGCGACGCCGGCCCTGGCGGCCACGGCACGGACGGCCAGGCCTCCCGGACCCTTCTCCCGCAGCACCTCGACAGCCGCGCTGGTCAGGCGGTCGACGGTCTCGGCCTGCTGGCCGTTGAGCCTGCGCCGCGTCGATTCGAACCGAAGATCACTGGACATGTGTCTGGACAGTACACCACCGTCCGGACTATCGTCTAGACAGCTGTCCACCCATTCTGGATCGATCCACCGCGACGGAAGGCTCCTAAGTGACGACGAGCATCACCGACACCGCCCCCCTGCTGATCGGCGGTGAGCTGCGACCCGCCACCGGGGGCGCCACGTTCGACGTCCTCAACCCGGCCACCGAAGAGGTCATCGGCCGGGCCGCCGACGCCGGGCGCGAGGACATGGACGCGGCCATCGCCGCCGCGCGCACCGCGTTCGACACCACCGACTGGTCCTCCGACCACGCGTTCCGTGCGCGGTGCCTGCGCCAGCTCCGCGATGCACTTCAGGGACACATCGAGGAGCTGCGGGCACTGACCATCGCCGAGGTCGGCGCGCCCCACATGTTCACGACCGGCCCCCAGCTGGAGGGGCCCGTCGCGGACCTGGGCTGGCTCGCCGACCTGGTGGAGGCCTACGAGTGGGTCACCGAGCTCGGGGAGTCCGAGATCATGGGCGTGCGCTCCAACCGCTCGACCCGGCGCGAGGCGGTCGGCGTGGTCGGCGCCATCACCCCGTGGAACTTCCCCAACCAGATCAACTTCGCCAAGATCGGCCCCGCGCTGGCCGCCGGCTGCACCGTGGTGCTCAAGCCCGCCCCCGACACCCCGCTCATCGCCGCGGCCGTTGCCCGGATCGCCGCCGAGGAGACGGACATCCCCGCCGGCGTACTCAACGTGGTCTCGTCGTCCGACCACGGCCTCGGCGAACAGCTGACCACCGACCCGCGCGTCGACCTGGTCTCCTTCACCGGATCCACCGCGACCGGCAAGAAGATCATGGCCGCCGCCGCCGAGACGCTGAAGAAGGTCTTCCTCGAGCTCGGCGGCAAGTCCGCCGCCGTTGTGCTGGACGACGCCGACCTGAACTCGGCGTGCTTCATGACGGCCCTCAACGCGTGTACGCACGCCGGACAGGGCTGCGCACTGACCACCCGCCTCGTCGTGCCCCGCGAGAGGTACGACGAGGCGGTCGAGGCGGCCAAGGGCGCCATGGCGGCGTTCGCCCCGAAGGACCCCAACGACCCGGGTGCCTTCTGCGGCCCGGTGATCTCCGCCGTCCAGCGCGAGCGCATCGAGGGTTACATCGCCCTGGCCGTGGAGGAGGGCGGCACCATCGAGATCGGTGGCGGCCGCCCCACCGGCGAGGGCATGGAGCGCGGGTTCTGGGTGGAGCCGACCCTCATCTCCGGTCTCGACAACTCGGCGCGGGTGGCACAGGAGGAGATCTTCGGCCCCGTCCTGGTGGTCATCCCCCACGATGGCGATTCCGATGCGATCCGGATCGCCAACGACTCCCCCTATGGACTGTCCGGAGCCGTGTGGGGCACCGACCCCGAGCGGATCGAGAAGGTCGTGGCCGGCATCCGCACCGGCACCCTCGGCGTCAACGGCGGCCAGTGGTACGGCGCCGACGTGCCGTTCGGCGGGTACAAGCAGTCGGGCATCGGCCGCGAGATGGGCCGCGAGGGCTTCGAGGAATACCTCGAGATCAAGTCCGTCGCCACCCCGGCCTGAGGCCCCGGACAGCACCGGAGAGCCCGGGCACCCGGCACCACTGGCCCGGCACCACTGGCCCGGCACCTGGCCCCACACCACTCACCAGCACCACTCACCAGCACCACCCCATCCAGCATCACCACGCCGACAGGAAGAGACACACGACATGGGACGTTTCGACGGTAGGACCGCCATCGTGACCGGAGCCGCCGGCGGCATCGGCGAGGAGTACGCCAAGGCCCTCGCGGCCGAGGGCGCGAACGTGGTGGTCGCCGACGTGTCGACCGAGAACGGGGAGCGCGTCGCCGCGGACATCGTCGCCGCGGGCGGCCGGGCGGTCTTCCGGCACACGGACGTCTCCGACCCCGACTCGGCCAACGCCTGCGCCGAGGCCGCGGTCGAGGAGTTCGGCCGCCTGGACATCCTGGTCAACAACGCCGCGATCTTCGGCGGCATGAAGCTCGACTTCCTCATCACCGTGCCGTGGGACTACTACGAGAAGTTCATGTCGGTGAACCTCAACGGTCAGCTGCTCATGGTCCGCGCCTGCTGGGAGAAGATGGCCGCCGCCGGCGGTGGCGCGATCGTCAACCAGTCCTCCACCGCGGCGTGGCTGTACTCGGGCTTCTACGGCCTGGCCAAGGTCGGCGTCAACGGCCTCACCCAGCAGCTCGCCACCGAGCTGGGCGGCTCGAACATCCGCATCAACGCCATCGCTCCCGGGCCGATCGACACCGAGGCCAACCGCTCCTCGACCCCGCAGTCGATCGTCAAGGAGATGGTCGACAAGCTGCCCATCAAGCGCATGGGTCAGCCGGAGGACCTGGTGGGGATGCTGCTGTTCCTGCTGTCGGACGAGGCGTCGTGGATCACCGGGCAGATCTTCAACGTCGACGGCGGACAGATCATCCGGTCATGAGCGGGCATCCGATCACGAGCGACCCGGCCCCGACCCCCGAACAGAAGCCCGCCCTGCGGATCGGCACGGGGTCGGCCGGCGACTCCCCCGCCCCGGTCGGGTTCATCGGCCTGGGCAACATGGGTGCGCCGATCGCGAAGCGCCTCCTGGCCTGGCCGGGCGGACTCGTGGTGTGCGACGTGCGCCCGGAGACGACCGAGCCGTTCGTCGCCGAGGGGGCCACCGCCGCCGCCACCGGTGCCGAGGTCGCCCGCACGGCGCGCCTGGTGTCGGTGACGGTGCTGGACGACGCCCAGGTGCGTGACGTCGTCGACGGACCCGAGGGGATCCTGCGCACCGCCGCACCGGGGACCGTGATCGCGGTCCACTCCACCATCGCCGACTCGACGGCTGTTGAGCTGGCCGAGGTGTGTGCGGCCGCCGGGGTCCACCTGGTGGACGCGCCGGTGTCGGGTGGCGCGCAGGGGGCGGAATCGGGTCAGCTCGCCGTGATGGTCGGTGCGCCGCGCGAGGTCTACGAGGCGTGCAAGCCGGTGTTCGCGCTGTGGGCGGGCATGCCCGTGCACGCCGGGGAAGTGGGTGCGGGCACGCGGATGAAACTGGCCCGCAACCTCCTGCACTTCATCTCGTTCACCGCCACCGCCGAGGCCTCCCGGCTGGCCGAGGCCGCGGGCATCGACATCACCAAGCTGGGCCGGGTGGTCCGCCACACCGACGCCATCACCGGCGGCGCCGGGGCCGTGATGCTGCGGGACTCCACCGCGCCGATCGCGGCCGACGACTTCTGGCACGGCGTGTTCACCCACGTCCGCGGCCTGGGCGAGAAGGACCTGTCCCTCGCCCTGGGCCTGGCCGACCGGCTGGGCGTGGACCTGCCCCTGGGCACCATCGCGCTGCGCGACCTGGGCACCGGGTTCGGTGTCGGGCCGGGTGAGCTCGCCCGCCGCGCGGACGTCCGCGCGTCCGACGGCGTGTCCGGCGAAGCGGGCGGGACCGGACGAGACCACGACGACGACCACGACGACGACGAGGAGAACCGATGAGCGACGCCGCGGACGCCGGGATGAGCCCGGAGCGCGAGCACGGTCTGGCCATGATGACCGAGGTGTACGGCTTCGAGATGTCCGACGGGCCGGGTGATTACTTCGCCGAGACCGCGGACCACCTGTTCGGCAGGATCTGGTCCCGCCCGGGCCTGAGTCACCGCGATCGCCGGTTGCTGCTCCTGGGGGCGCTGACGGCCCAGGGCAACACCGACATCGCGGACATCCAGGTGGGGGCGGCGCTCGGCAACGACGAGCTGACGCCCGAGGAACTGGAGGAGATCGTGGTGTTCCTCTGCTACTACGCGGGCTGGCCCAACGGGACCAAACTCGGCAACGTCGTGGGCCCGCACGTGGCGCGTGCCCGCAAGGCCGCCCGCCGCGCCGAGGGCTGAGGGGCGGGCGCTAGGTTGAAACCCATGACCGCACCCGAGATCGAACCCGCGCTGCTCGCCGTAGCGCTCGCCGCCCCCGGCTTCATGCCGCTGGAGGAGGGCATCACCTTGTACGACATCGCCTGCGAGTTCCTGGGCGACGGTGTGGGCGTGGAGATCGGCACCTACTGCGGCCGCTCCACCGTGTTCCTCGGCGCGGCCGCCCGCGTGACCGGCGGCAGCATCGTCACCGTGGACCACCACCGCGGTTCCGAGGAGCACCAGCCCGGCTGGGAGTACCACGACACCTCGCTGGTGGACCCCCACACCGGCCGCCTGGAGACCCTGGGCTCGTTCCGCCACACCATGTGGGACGCCCGGCTCGACGACGTGGTGACCGCGGCGGTGGGGACGTCGACCCAGGTGGCCCGCGTCTGGGGCAGGCCCGCGTCGTTCGTCTTCATCGACGGAGGCCACTCCTCCGAGGCGGCGCAGGCCGACTACGAGGGCTGGGCCCCGTGGGTGGAGATCGGCGGGGCGCTGCTCATCCACGACGTGTTCCCGAACCCGGAGGACGGCGGCCGTCCCCCGTACGAGATCTACTGCCGCGCGCTCGAGTCGGGCCAGTTCACCGAGGTCCGGGCCGTGGACTCGCTGCGCGTGCTGCGCCGCGACTCCGGCGAGGTCGGCGCGCCGATGCCCTGAGCCCCCAACCGCCCCGGATCCGCTATTCCGAATCCGGATCCGCTATTCGAATCTGGGTAGCGGATCCGGATTCGGGGTAGCGGATTTCGTGGTCTGCGGGGCGGGCCGGGCTGGTCTGCGGGCCGGGCGGGCCGCAAGGGCGGGTCACACCGCCCAGCGACCGCCGGCGCTCCACGGGTCGCCGGGTGAGGGCCGGCCGCGCCGTGAGTGCAGGAACCGCCCCACCACGGCTGCGCCCAGGTCGTCGACGTCCGGCGCCACCACCGTGCCGTCGACCCTCCGGGCCAGCGCGTCGAGGAACCGGGACAGACCCGGGTCGTCGCCCAGCCGGAAGAAGGTCGTCTGCGCCCCGGTGCGGGCGACCCGGTCCAACTCGTCGACGGTGATCCGGATGGTGTCGGGGTCCGGCGGGTAGGCGAACCACGGCTCCCCGCCGCTGAGCAGGTGGGCGGTGGGTTCGCCGTCGGTGACGATGAGCAACACCGGCTGCATCGTCGGGTGCTCACGGAAGTACCGCCCGGCGAGCAGGAGCGCATGATGCAGGTTCGTGCCGGCCTCGTACTGCGCGTCCAGGGAGAGCAGGTCCTCCACTGTCCGGGTCTGGGCGAAGCGGCCGAACGAGATGAGCTGCAGCCGGTCCTGCCGGAAACGGGTGCTCACCAGGTGGTGGAGGGCCAGGGCCGTACGCTTCATCGGGACCCACCGCCCCTCCATGGCCATGGAGAACGACGTGTCCACCAGCAACGCCACGGCGGCCTGGGTCCGCGCTTCGGTCTCCCTGACCTCGATGTCCTCGGGCAGGAGCCGGATCCCCGCACCCGTCTCGCCCCCCTCCGCGGCGATCCGGGAGATCGCATTGCCCACGGTCCTGGGCACGTCCCAGGACTCGACGTCACCGAACTCCCAGGCCCGGCTCGACCCCGTCTGCTCCCCCGCGGCCCCCGACAGCCTGGTCTCGCGCGCACCGGTCCGGCCGGACAACCGCTGCGCGGCGTCGCGGAGCAGTGACCTCCCGAGTTTGCGCAGCGCGGCCGGGGAGAGTCGGAGGTCCCCGTCCGGTCGGCGACTGAGGTAGCCGGACTCACGCATCTGCTGTTCGAGCCGCGACAGCGTCTGCACGGACACCGCCGCCTCGCGACCGAGATGGCGGGCCACCGCCTCCAGGTCGAGTTCGGACAGCGGGGACCTGTCGCTCCGCGAGAGCTGTTCGGCCAGCCGGTCGAGGTCTCCGAGTTCGGCCATGGCCGCGGTCCCCTCGGACATCCCCAGCCCCTCGGAGCCCTCGAAGTCCTCCGAGCCGTCCCAGTCCTCGCCCGGACGCAGGGACTGCAGCAGCCCGTCCAACCGGCCCAGCTGCTCCATCAACTCGGGCGAACCGAACGCCTGCTGCGACAGGGCCATGAGCTCCTCCCGCTGCTCCGGGGTCATCGAGCGCATCATCCGCTGGGCCGCGGCCGCACGCTCGGCGAGGGTGTCGATCAACTCCTCGACGTCCTTCGGCTGCTCCGGGAACGCGTCGGAGTGCTTGTCCATGAACTCACGGAAGTCCTCGGGGGTGTCCTCTCCGCGGGCGTGCTTGTCGAGCAGCTCGGTCAGGTCCGACAGCATCTCCGACACCGCCGCCCGGTCGGCGTCGGTCGCGTTCTCCAGCGCCTGTTTCATCCCGGCGAATCGGGCGTCGAGCACCTCGGCGCCCATGAGGTCCTGGATGCGGCGGTACGCCTCGCGGGCGTCGGACGAGGCCCAGTCGTAGTCCTTGAGTTCCCCGACCGCGGCGGCCGGCGAGTCGGGCAGGTTCTCGATGGTCATCTCCCGCAGGGTGCGGTCCATCGGATCCATGGCGGTGTCGCGGGCGAGCTGTCCCCGCTCGGCGAGCAGCGCCTCGTCGAGCAGCCGGGAGACCTCCTCGAGGGTGCCGCCCAGGTGGTTCCGCTGCAGCAGATCGCGACGTCGACGCTGGATGCGTCCGGCCAGCTCGTCGAGGCCCGTCTGGTCGCGGCCGCCGGTGCGGAGGAACTCCCGCATGGACTGCTCCGGGGAGTACCCGGCCATGACGCCCTCGGAGACCGCGTCGAGCGCCTCGGACAGGTCGAGCGGGGGCGCGAGCGGGTCCGGCCCGCCGATGTAGCGCCCGTAGCGGGCGCGGGGCTCTGGTCGCGACATCGCGCACCTCCTGCTCCGGCGGCGCTCGGTAGCCGCCGATGGTGTCAGCCGTAGACGGCGGCGCCGTCCCCGGTCTCCTTGGACAGACGCCGTGAGAGGTAGAGCCCCTCCAGCGCCAGTTCGATCCCGCCGGCCCGCTGGCCGACGTTGGACGCCCCGACCCTGTCGGCGATCTCGTCGTAGAGCCCAGGTTCGGACAGCTCGGGCAGGGCGGCGAGGAATTCGGCGGCGGTGACGCTCGCGCCGGTCGTGAGGGTCACCGACCCGTCGAACGCGTCGACCAGCGGGGTCATGTCGATCCCCCGGAACAGTCCGCGGACGACGTCCACCGTGGCGATGCGCAGCAGGTACCGCAGGATCTCGGTCTCGCGCCCCTCCTCGCCGGGCTCGAACTCGATCTTGCCGCGCAGGACCTCGACGGCGGCGTCCACGTCGACGAGCCGTGCCACGGACTCACCCGGGTCGTCGGCACCCCGCACGGCCGCCCGCCGTCGGGCCGCCGCCGCGACGGTCTCCGCGCCGGCGATGGCGAAGCGGGCGGAGACGCCGGAGGCCTGGTTGATCGAGTCGGAGGTGCGCAACTCGCGCGTGAACCGGGCGAGCAGTTCCATCAGCGGATCCGGCACCTCGGCGGTCAGCTCGGCTTCCTGCCGCACGACCTCGATCTCGTCGGCCAGGTCTAGCGGGTAGTGGGTGCGGATCTCGGCGCCGAACCGGTCCTTCAGCGGGGTGATGATCCGTCCGCGGTTGGTGTAGTCCTCCGGGTTGGCCGAGGCCACCACCAGCACGTCCAGGGGCAGGCGCAGGACGTAGCCGCGGATCTGGACGTCCCGCTCCTCCATGACGTTGAGCAACGCCACCTGGATCCTCTCGGCCAGGTCGGGCAGTTCGTTGAGCGCCACGATCCCGCGGTTCGCGCGCGGCACCAACCCGTAGTGGATGGTCTCCGGGTCACCCAGTCGGCGGCCCTCGGCCACCCTCATGGGATCGACGTCGCCGATCATGTCGGCGACGGAGGTGTCCGGGGTGGACAGCTTCTCCACATAGCGCTCGTCACGGTGGCGCCACTGTACGGGCAGCGCATCCCCCTCACGGGCGATCCGCTCGCGCGTGGGTTCGGTGATCGGCGCGAGCGGGTCCTCGCCCAGCTCGGACCCGGCCACGACGGGCGACCACTCGTCCAGCAACCCGACGAGCGTGCGCAGCAGACGGGTCTTGCCCTGGCCGCGTTCTCCGAGCAGGACGATGTCGTGGCCGGCGATGATCGCCCGCTCGACCTGTGGGATCACCGTCGTGTCGAAGCCGTGCATGCCGGGCCACGGATCGCGTCCGGCGGCCAGGGCCGCGAGCAGGTTCTCGCGCAGCTCCTCCCGGAGGGTGCGGCTGGTGTATCCGGCGGCGCGCAGCTCGCCGAGGGTCTGCACGTTCGGCTTATCGCTCACACCGCCCACCGTAGCCCTGCGATGCCACTTCCGCTTCCGGCATAGGGTGGCACCATGCGTGCAGTGTTGACCCTCGTCCTCAACATCATCTGGCTGCTGACCGCGGGCATCTGGCTGTTCCTCGGCTATGTGCTGGCCGGGATCCTCGCCTGCATCCTCATCATCACGATCCCGTTCGGGGTCGCGAGTTTCCGGATCGCCGCCTACGTGCTGTGGCCGTTCGGCCGGGAGGTCGTCGACCGGGGCCGTCCCGGCGGGGTGAGCACGATCGCCAACGTCATCTGGTTCCTGGTGGCCGGACTGTGGCTGGCGATCGGCCACGTCGCCACCGCCGTCGCGCAGGCGGTGACGATCATCGGCCTGCCCCTGGCGTGGGCCAATCTCAAGCTCATCCCGGTCACGTGCTTCCCGTTCGGCAAGGAGATCGTCCGCTCCGACCGGGCGGCGATGGTGCCGGTCGCCACCCGCTGACCGCCCGGGCGCCACCCGCTGACCGCGCATCTCCGCACCGCATCCGGGCCCGGTCAGTCCTCGAGCGTCGGCTGGTGGTGGCTGGCGATCGACACCCGGTTGAAGGCGTTGATCAGCACGATCGTCCACTCGAGCGCCGAGAGCTGCTCGTCGGAGAAGTGGTCGGCGGCGGCTGCGGTCGCGGCGGCTCGTTCCTCGGCGTCGTCCAGCCGGGTCAGCGTCTCGGCCAGTCGTAGTGCCGCCCTTTCCGGGTCACCGAACGCATCGATCTCCCGCCACGCGGGCAGCAGGTCGAGCCGGTCCTGGGAGACCCCGGCCTTGCGGGCCGCCGGCACGTGGGTGGCAAGGCAGGCCGCGCAGCCGTTGAGCTGCGAGACGCGCACGTTGACCAGTTCGAGCAGCGACTCCTCCAGCCCGGCCTCGCCGGAGGCCTCCCGCGAGGCGACCGCCGCACGGACGAGCTGCTTGTAGACCTCGCGCTGGGCGCGATCCAACTGCGGGACCCCCATGTCAGCCGCCCTCCCCGCCGAATCGCGCCCGGTCGGCGTCCGTGGCCTCCCGGTACGCGCCGGCGAACTCGTCCGCGTTCTTGCCGAGGAAACCCTCCACCATCGAACACACCGGCACGATGGTGATCCCCTCCTCGCGCGTGGCCTCCACCGCGCCGCGCACGAGTGCGGTGCCGATGCCCCGGCCACCGAACTGCTCGTCGACCACGGTGTGGTGGAAGACGCGCTCGCCGGCGTGGTCGCGGAAGTCGGCGTGGCCGGCGACCTCGCCGGAGGCGTCCCGGACCTCGAACGCCTCGGTGGAGTCGGCTCGGTCCACGGTCACGGTCGCGCCGGTCTTGTCGGTGTACTCGGTCATCTGCGGTGTCCTCTCACATCGGGGTCGACTGCGCGCGCGAGTCCGGGTTGACCCGCGGTTTGAGGGTGGTGGTGGGCAGGGTGGGCGCGGGGAGCCGGGTCAGCCCCCGCGGGTCGTGGCCGATGTACCCGTCCACGCGTCCGAAGCGCTCCGATCCGACCTCCCACTGCTCGCGGTAGCCCGCGATCTCGTCGTGGGTCCGGCCGATGAAGTTCCACCACATGATGATGTCCTCCTCGAACGGGGTGCCACCGATGAGGACCGCCCGCCCGGCCGTGGTGCCGGTGTTGCGGATCGTCAGGGTGGTCTCGCCGACGCCGGTGTACGCGAGGTGGCTGACCTCGACGTCGACGCCCTCGAGGGTCAGATCACCGGAGTCGACGAGCAGCCCGTGCTCGAAGGCCGGGTCGACGTCCAGTCGCAGTTCGGCGCCGGGGTCGAGCCGGAGCTCCGCGGCGACGAGGGGGGTGTAGGTGGTGACCGACGACGACGAGCCCAGCAGGGACCCCATGAAGACCCGCGCCGATCCCCCGGCGAATCCGACGGGGTCGGGCACGTGGTGGTCGAACCTGCGGCCGCTGCTCTCGCGGTGTTCCTCGGGTAGCACGGTCCACAGCTGCACGCCGTGCAGGACGGTGGTGTCCTGGGTCGAGACCTCGGTGTGGCAGATGCCGGCGCCGGAGGTCATGAGGTTGACCTCCCCCGGGCGCACCACCGCATGGTTGTCCCCGGAGTCGTGATGGGTGACGCTGCCCTCGAAGAGCCAGCTCACGGTCTGCAGGCCGGTGTGCGGGTGCGAGGGCACGTCCATGCCGCCGGTGGCCGAGACGTCATCGGGTCCGTAGTGGTCGACAAAGCAGAAGGCGCCGATGAGCGAGCGCTGGCGCTGCGGCAGCGTCCGGCGGACCGTCATCGCCCGCGGCCCGCCCAGGGGCACCTCGCGGGAGGTGATGATCTCCACGACGGCCCCGCCGGGCTGCGCCTCTGCCGAACGGGGCCCGCCCGGCGCACCGCCGGCCTCGCACTCGATCTCGGGCGGGTCGGGGTCGAGGTTGCTCATTCGACGACCTCGCTCATCTCGGCCCGGGCGTCGACGGCCTCGCGGCGCAGCTCCAGCTTCTTGGCGTTGATCTTCCCGCCCAGCGCCAGGACTAGCGCCTTGTCCACGACCGCCACCGGCAGGTGGTCCAGGAGACGCCGGCCGAGGTCCCATCGCACGGCGTAGCGGCGACGGGGGCGCGCTGTGGTACCGGCGGTCCACACGGCCTCCGCGAGCACGGACGGGTCGGTGGCCTTGTCGTCCTCACCGGCGGCCATCTCCCCCATCACCGCGGCCATCGCGGCGAACGGCGAACCGGGGGCGGTCGATTCCTGGAAGCGCCGCCGGATCGAGGCGGTCATCCCGGTGCGGAACGGACCCGGTTGGACGAGCACGACGTCCAGGCCGAGGAACATCAGCTCGCGCCGCAGCGCGTCACCGTAGGCCTCGATCGCGTGCTTGCTCATGGCGTAGGCGCCGTTCATCGGCATGCCGTGCTGGGGGCCGGTCTCGGAGCTGATGAGGACCACCCTCCCGCGGGTCTCTCGGAGCAGGTCCCACAGGGCGTGGACGGTGCGCACGGTGCCCATGACGTTGACATCCAGGACCTGCTGCACCCGGTCCGGATCGGTCTCGGCCAGCGGCCCGATCCCGAGGACGCCCGCGAACGTGACGAGCGCGTCGAGGCGGCCGTGCTCGCGTCGGACCCGGTCGGCCAGGGCGGTGAGCGAGGCGGAGTCGGTGACGTCCGCGGCGAGGGGCGTGACGCGGTCACCGCCGGGCGGTGCCTGGAGGTCGACGGCCACGACGTGCCAGCCCCGCGAGGCGTAGAGCGCGGTGGTGGCCGCCCCGAGGCCGCCCCCGGCTCCGGTGACGACGACGACGGGGGCGGCGGGCGCGCTGGTGTCCATACCCTGACGGTACCGGCGTGCGGAGTCCCGGTGGGGCGCTCCCGGGAGCCCCGCCCGCCTCAGACCAGGGCGTCGAGGCCGAGTTTGCCGGCGAGGCGGTCGATGTAGGCCAGGACCTCGTCCTCGGTCCGGTCCGGGGTGCCGTAGACGAGTTCGTGGACGCCGAGCTCGCGGTAGGCGTCGATCTTCTCGTGATCCGGTTTCCCGTCGAGGACGACGATGTAGGGCTCGCCCTCCCGGCCGGCCTCGGCCCAGAGTTCCCGCAGCGTCCGTACGCTGCCGGCGATGTCCTGGGAGATCGGGGTGGTCATCCAGCCGTCGGCGCTGCGGCAGATCCACTTGAGGTTCTTCTCCGTGCCGGCCGCTCCCACGAGGGTGAGCGGGCCGGGCGTGCGGGCGGTCTTGGGCCAGGCCCAGCTGGGACCGAAGTCGACGAACTCGCCGTGGTACTCGGCCTCGTCGTGCGTCCACAGCTCCCGCATGGCCTCGAGGTACTCGCGGAGCATGGTGCGCCGACGCTGCGGCGGCACGTTGTGGTCGGCCATCTCGTCCAGATTCCAGCCGTACCCCACGCCGAGCACGGTGCGCCCGTCGGAGAGGTGGTCGACCGAGGCGATGGTCTTGGCCAGCGTGAGGGGGTCGCTCTCCACCGGGATGGACACGGCGGTCCCGAGACGGATGGTCGACGTGACCGCCGCGGCGGCGCCGAGGGCGACCCACGGGTCCAGGGTGCGGCTGTACCGCTCGTCGGGGAGCTCGGCGCCGCCGGTACCCGGGTGCGCGGCCTCGCGCCGCACCGGGATGTGCGTGTGCTCGGGAACGTAGAACGCGGAGAACCCGGCGCGCTCGGCGGCCACGGCGGCCGTGGTCGGCCGGATGCCCCGGTCACTGGTGAACAGGGTCAGTCCGAATTCCATGCGTTCTCCCTCGTGCGCTGCGTCGACCCGCCGCCCGACACCTGATCAGACAGGTGTCCAGCGGCGGTGTCGCCACAGACTAGCGCACGACGGCGGCGGGTGGGCAGACCTCGCCCGCCGCGCAATCGGCCGGATCGCCCGGCTGGGACTGCAGACGCTGCATGGTGTGGTGCGAGACATAGCGGAAGATCTCGTTGCCCGGGGTGGTGCGCGAGAGGGCGTCCGCCGCCAGCAGCATGACGGCCGCTGTCCATGTGCTCAGCTCGACCGGCCACCGCTTGCCGTCGGCGAAGACGAGTCCGGTCCAGTAGGAACCGTCGGTGTCCCGCAGGTGCTGCATGTTGGTGAACTGCGCGAGCGCCTCATCGTGTCGCCCGGCCGCCTCCAGGGCGAGCACCAGCTCGCACGTCTCGGCCCCGGTGACCCACGGCCGGTGGTCGACGCAGCGGATGCCCAGTCCGTCCACCACGAAGTCGTCCCACCGGGAGTCGAGCCGCGCCTGCGCCTGCTCCCCCACCATCACGCCGGCCAGGACCGGGTAGTACCAGTCCATGGAGAACTCGTCCTTGGGCGTGAAGAGCTCGGGGTGGGCGCGCAGCGCATGGCCCAACCGGTCGGCGGCGGCGTCCCAGTCCGGCGCGCTCCCGCCGAGCTCCTCGGCGATCGCGACGCCGCAGCGCAGCGCGTGGTGGATGCTGGACGAGCCGGTGACCAGCGCCTCCTCGCAGAAGCCCTCGGGACCGGCGCCCCACCACATCTGCCCCTCGGGCCCCTGGAACGTCAACACCAGGTCGAGTGCCCGGCGCACCGTCGGCCACATCGACTCGAGGAAGCCGGGCCTGCCGCTCACCAGGTGGTGGTGCCACACGCCCACCGCGACGTACGCGCAGAAGTTGGAGTCGACGTCGCCGTCGGCGACGTGGTCGTCCTGCCACTTCATCGGCCACGACCCGTCGCCCCGCTGGGTGTCCCGGAGGAACCCGTACGCCCTCTCGGCGGCCTCCCACTGGCCGGCGACGGACAGGCCCATCGCCGACTCCACATGATCCCAGGGGTCGGTGTGACCGCCGGTGAACCACGGGATCTCACCGCTGGGCTTCTGGACGGAGGCGAGCCACTCGCCGGTGGCGCGGACCGCGTCGGCGTCGAGGACCCCGGGCACGGTGGGGACCGGACGATGGCTGGTGACTCCGGTGTTGGGCGTCTGCACGGACGATCAGGCCTCCACGGGCTTACGCAGGTAGAACACGATGGACTTGCCCATCACCGGGTTGAGCACCTTCTCGGCGGTCCGGGTGACCCAGGGCCCCTTCATCAGGTCCCAGACGAGCAGCTTGTGGTACGCCTTCGGCAACGGGTGGTCGTCGTTCTCCGTACCCACCGCGCACTTGAGCCACCAGTACGGGGCGTGCAGCGCGTGGGCGAACCCGGTGCCGGTGACCTCCAGCCCCGCCGCGCGGAGCTTGAACCCCAACTCCTCGGCGGTGTAGATCCGGCAGTGCCCACCCGGGTTGGAGTGGTAGGCGTCGGACAGCTTCCAGCAGAGCTTCTCCGGCCACTCACGCGGCACGGTCACCGCGGCGACGCCGCCCGGCTTGAGGATCCGCACCAGTTCGGCGATGGCCTTGGTGTCCTCCGGGACGTGCTCGAGCACCTCGGAGATGAGCACCAGATCGAAGGTCGCGTCCTCGTACGGCATGTTGAGCGCGTCCCCGGTGACGGCCTCCCCCTTCGAGGTGGGCAGCCCCTCGCCCTCGGCCTCCATGGCGGCGAGCATGTCGGAGACCTGCTGCATCTCGTCGGCGTTCTGGTCGAACGCCGTGACGTCCGCGCCGCGCCGGTAGAGCTCGAAGGTGTGGCGGCCGAGGCCGGCCCCCACGTCGATGGCTCGCATACCGGGGGTGACCCCGAGACGGTCGAAATCAGCGGTCAGCATGCGGCGTCCTCCTGCTCACGGATGGTGTACTCACCGGACTCCGGGAGCACCTCGGGCACGTCGTCGGTGACGTGCTCGTCGATCTCTGTCTGATCCGGCCCGAGGACCGGCCCGGCCGTCAGGTCCGGCAGCGCGTCGCCGCGGACCCGGGCGATCGCCGCCTCGTAGACCTCGACGGTCCTGCGGGCGACGGCGGCCCAGCTGTAACGCTCCATGACCCGGGCACGGCCGCCCTGCGAGAGGCGTTGCCGCTCGGCCGGGTCGGACAGCAGCGCACTGATCTCACGGGCCAACGCGTCGACGTCTCCCGGCTCGACCAGGCGGGCCGCCGAGTCATCCGTGCCGACGACCTCCGGCAGCGCGCCGGCACGCGTCGCGACGAGCGCGCAGCCGCTGGACATGGCCTCCACCGCCGGCAGGGAGAATCCCTCGTACATACTCGGCACGACCGCGATCTCGGCGGACCCGACGAGATCGGCGAGCTCGTCGTCGTCGACCCCGGACACCAGGTCCACCGCGTCCCGCAGGCCCAGCTTGTCGAGCAGCCTGGCGGCCTCGCCCTTGCGCTTGAGCTTGGACACCAGCGTCAGACGCACGCCCGGGTGCTCCTCGCGGACCCTGGCCAGCGCGCGCAACAGGACCGGCACACCCTTGAGCGGCTGATCGGCACTGGCCACGCAGACCAGGCGGCCGGGCTCGCGCACGCGACGATGGTGGAACCGGTCGGTGTCCACGCCCAGCGGGATGGTGACGATGCGGTCCGGATCGACACCGAAGTCGGTGGCGATGTCATCGGCGGAGTTGCTGGAGACCGTGATGATCTCCTGCAGCTTGCGGGAGACCCGCATCTGCATGCCCAGGAACCCGAACCAGCGCCACGTGGTGATCTTCTTGCGCAGCGGGGCCTCCTTCATGGCCAGCGCGCGATCCCGCGTGATGGGGTGGTGCACCGTGGCCACGACGGGGAAACCCGCCTTCTCCAGGTCCAGCAGGCCGGATCCCAGGCACTGGTTGTCGTGCACCACGTCGAAGTCGTCCAGACGTTCCCGGAGTGTGCGCGCGGCCCGCATGCTGAACGTCCGCGGCTCCGGGAACCCGGCGGTCCACATGGTGACCACCTCGAGAACGTCGATGAGGTCGCGGATCTCCCGCGGGTGCGGCGTGCGGAACGGGTTCGCGTCGTTGTACAGGTCCAGACTCGGGACCTCGGTGAGCGTGGGGCCCGGGTCGAGTTCCGGGTAGGGCTGACCGGAGAACACCTCGACCGTGTGTCCGAGTGCCGCCAACTCGCGGCTGAGGTGACGGACGTAGACGCCCTGGCCCCCGCCGTGTGGCTTGCTCCGGTACGAGAGCAGCGCGATCCGCACTTCTCGATCGCCTCCTTCATGGTCGTCGGCCCGCCGTCGGCGGGTGTCGCGGGCGGCGACGGGCACATCGGGAAAGTCTAGAACACGTTCGCCCCGGTCCCACACACGGCCGGACGAACGCGCCGGACCCCCGGCGCGAGAGGCGCTCGGGGGTCCGGTGTCGGTGTTACTCCACGGTCGGTTCGTCGCCGTGGGGCCTGCTCAGTAGCCCAGGTCGTCCAGGCGGACGGAGGCGCCGGTGGCGTCCCCGAACCCGTCCTCGGGACCGTAGAAACCATCGCCGTAGTCCGGGATGGAGTACGCGGCGGCGCGGGCCTCCTCGGTGGGCTCGACCGTCGAGTTCCGG
Source organism: Dietzia sp. IBK-p2-15D (assembly GCF_057773105.1). Taxonomy (NCBI): domain Bacteria; kingdom Bacillati; phylum Actinomycetota; class Actinomycetes; order Mycobacteriales; family Dietziaceae; genus Dietzia; species Dietzia sp. IBK-p2-15D. Next base: position 469,847 of record NZ_JBYMTK010000001.1, on the reverse strand, counting down.
TAGCGGTTGATACCGGTACCCGCCGGGATGAGCTTACCGATGATGACGTTCTCCTTGAGGCCCACGAGCTTGTCCGACCGCTTGTTGATGGCGGCGTCGGTGAGCACGCGGGTGGTCTCCTGGAAGGAGGCTGCCGAGAGCCACGAGTCCGTGGCCAGCGAGGCCTTGGTGATGCCCATGAGGACCGGACGCGCCGAGGCCGGCGAGCCGCCCTCGGTGAGCACGCGGCGGTTCTCCGCCGTGAGCTCGGCACGCTCCACGAGCGCACCGGGCAGGAACTCGGTGCTGTTCGAGTCGTTGATCGCGACTCGACGCATCATCTGACGGACGATGACCTCGAGGTGCTTGTCGTGGATCGACACACCCTGCGCACGGTAGACCTTCTGCACCTCGTCGACGAGGAACTTCTGGACACCGTTGGGGCCGAGGATGGCCAGCACCTCGTGCGGATCGGCCGGGCCCTCGAGGAGGGCCTGCCCGCGCTCGAGGTGATCGCCGTCCGCGATCGGGCGGGAGGAGCCGTCCTCCAGCTCGATGTGGGCCAGGCCCTGGCGCTTCGACAGCTTCTCGTAGACGATCTCGTCCGCACCGTTGTCCGGCACGATCGTGATCGTGTAGAAGCGCTCCTCCTCCTCGAGACGGATCCGGCCCGCCTCCTCGGCGATCGGCGCCTTGCCCTTGGGCACGCGGGCCTCGAAGAGCTCCTGCACGCGCGGGAGACCGCCGGTGATGTCGTCACCGACGCCACCCTGGTGGAAGGTACGCATCGTCAGCTGGGTGCCCGGCTCACCGATCGACTGGGCGGCGACGATGCCGACGGCCTCGCCGATGTCCACCAGGAGACCGGTGGCCATCGAGCGGCCGTAGCAGGTCGCACAGACGCCGGTACCGGTGGTGCAGGTGAGGACCGACCGGACCTTGACCTTCTCGATGCCGGCGACGATCAGCGCCTCGATGTTCGGGTCACCGAGGTCGGTGCCCGCGGCGACGATCACGTTGCCGTCGGCGTCGAGCGCATCCTCCGCGAGCGTCCGGGCGAACGTCGAGGTCTCGACGTGCTCGTCGCGCTCGAGGGTCCCGGTCGGGCTGCCGTGGACGTCCATCACCGGGCGGGCGATGGTCGTCTCGACACCCTTCGACGTCCCACAGTCGGTCTCGCGCACGATGACGTCCTGCGAGACGTCGACGAGACGACGGGTGAGGTAACCCGAGTCGGCGGTACGCAGGGCGGTGTCGGCCAGACCCTTACGGGCGCCGTGCGTGTTCATGAAGTACTCGAGCACGGTCAGGCCCTCGCGGAACGAGGACTTGATCGGCTGCGGGATGAACTCGCCGTTCGGACGCGTCACCAGACCCTTCATGCCCGCGAGCGAGCGGATCTGGGTCATGTTGCCCGCCGCGCCCGACTTCACGATCGTCGGGATCGGGTTGGAGTCCGGGTAGTTCTCCTCCATGGCCTGACCGATCTCGTCGGTGGCCTCCTGCCAGAGCTTGACCAGGTCCGACTTGCGCTCCTCGTCGGTGATCTTGCCGAGGTCGTACTGCGACTCCAGGCGCGCGGCCTTGGCGTCGTACGAGGCGAGGATCTCCTTCTTGGCCGGCGGGACGAGCACGTCGGACATGGCGATGGTGACACCCGAGCGGGTGGCCCAGTAGAAGCCGGTGTCCTTGAGCTTGTCCACCGTCTGCGCCACGACGATCATCGGGTAGCGCTCGGCCAGGTCGTTGATGATGACGGCCTGACGCTTCTTGGGCATCTGCTCGTTGACGAACGGGTAGTCCGCCGGGAGCAGTTCGTTGAACATCACGCGACCGAGGGTGGTCACGGTCAGCCACTCCTGGCCCGGGGTCCAGCCCTCGGGGAACTGCTCCGCCTCGACGTCGGCACTGGGGCGCTGCTGCGTCAACCGCACCTGGATCGGGGCGTGGATGTCCAGCACGCCGAGGTCGACGGCCATGATGGCCTCCGACGGCGTCGAGTACACGCCCACGGCGGGGGTGTCCTCGGAGGCCGGGACGTACGAGCCGGTCGCACCCTCGTCCAGACGGGTGAGGTAGTACAGGCCGGTCACCATGTCCAGACGCGGCATGGCGAGCGGACGACCCGACGCCGGCGACAGGATGTTGTTCGAGGCGAGCATGAGGATGCGCGCCTCGGCCTGCGCCTCCGCGGATAGCGGGAGGTGCACGGCCATCTGGTCACCGTCGAAGTCGGCGTTGAAGGCCTCACACACGAGCGGGTGCAGCTGGATGGCCTTGCCCTCGACGAGCTGCGGCTCGAACGCCTGGATGCCGAGGCGGTGCAGCGTGGGCGCACGGTTGAGCATCACCGGGTGTTCGGCGATGACCTCTTCGAGCACGTCCCACACCTGGTCGCGCTGACGCTCGACCATGCGCTTGGCGGACTTGATGTTCTGCGCGTGGTTGAGGTCCACCAGACGCTTCATGACGAAGGGCTTGAACAGCTCAAGCGCCATCAGCTTGGGCAGACCACACTGGTGCAGCTGCAGCTGTGGGCCCACGACGATCACGGAACGACCGGAGTAGTCGACGCGCTTGCCGAGCAGGTTCTGACGGAACCGGCCCTGCTTGCCCTTGAGCAGATCCGAGAGCGACTTGAGCGGGCGGTTGCCCGGGCCCGTGACGGGCCGGCCACGCCGGCCGTTGTCGAACAGCGCGTCGACGGACTCCTGCAGCATCCGCTTCTCGTTGTTGACGATGATCTCGGGGGCGCCGAGATCCATCAGCCGCTTGAGGCGGTTGTTGCGGTTGATCACACGACGGTAGAGGTCGTTGAGGTCCGAGGTGGCGAAGCGGCCACCGTCGAGCTGGACCATCGGACGCAGCTCCGGTGGGATCACCGGGACGGCCCCGAGGACCATCGCGGCCGGGTGGTTGCCCGACTGCAGGAACGCGGAGACGACCTTGAGGCGCTTCAGGGCGCGGATCTTCTTCTGACCCTTGCCGTTGCGGATGATCTCCCGCAGCGACTCGGCCTCGGCGGCCAGGTCGAAGTTCAGCAGCAGCGCCTGGATCGCCTCGGCGCCCATGCCGCCCTCGAAGTACTCGCCGAAGCGGTCCTCGAGCTCGCGGTAGATGCCCTCGTCGACGATGATCTGGTTGACGTCGAGCTTGGTGAAGGTGGTCCAGATCTCGTCGAGACGGTCCAGCTCGCGCTGGGCCGACTCGCGGATCTTCTTCATCTCCTTCTCGCCGCCGTCCTTCACCTTGCGGCGCTGGTCGGCCTTGGCACCCTCGGCCTCGAGCTCGGCGAGATCGGCTTCGAGCTTCCGCGCGCGGGCCTCGATGTCGGAGTCCCGCTCGTCCTCGATGATCTTGCGCTCCTCGAGGACCTGGGCCTCGAGGGTGCTGAGCTCGTTGTGACGCAGCTCGGTGTCGACGCCGGTGATGACGTAGGCGGCGAAGTAGATGATCTTGTCGAGGTCCTTGGGCGCCAGGTCCAGCAGGTAACCCAGGCGCGACGGGACGCCCTTGAAGTACCAGATGTGGGTGACGGGCGCGGCCAGCTCGATGTGGCCCATGCGCTCGCGGCGGACCTTGGCACGGGTCACCTCGACGCCGCAGCGCTCACAGATGATCCCCTTGAAGCGCACGCGCTTGTATTTGCCGCAGTAGCACTCCCAGTCCCGGGTGGGGCCGAAGATCTTCTCGCAGAACAGGCCCTCCTTCTCCGGCTTGAGGGTGCGGTAGTTGATGGTCTCCGGCTTCTTGACCTCGCCGTAGGACCAGTTACGGATGTCCTCGGCCGTCGCGAGGCTGATGACCAGCTCGTCGAAGTAGTTGACGTCCTGCACGTAGGCGTCCTTTCCCGGGTGGGATGATGGCGGGCCCTCGCGGGGTGGGGCCGGGGGCCCGCCGTGGTGGAACTGAATTCTTCGGGTGCGGGGCGGGCGACAGGGCTGCCGCCCGCCCGCCTACTTACTGCGCCAGCTCGTCGGCCGCCGAGGACTCGTCGCGCGAGAGGTTGATCCCCAGGTTCGCGGCGGTGCGGTCGAGATCGTCGTCGTCGCCCTCACCCAGGGAGACGGCCTGGCCGTCGCTGGAGAGCACCTCCACGTTGAGGCACAGCGACTGCAGCTCCTTGAGCAGCACCTTGAAGGACTCCGGGATACCCGGCTCCGGGATGTTCTCGCCCTTGACGATCGCCTCGTAGACCTTCACGCGGCCCACGACGTCGTCGGACTTGATCGTCAGCAGCTCCTGCAGCGTGTACGCCGCGCCGTAGGCCTGCATCGCCCAGCACTCCATCTCACCGAATCGCTGGCCACCGAACTGGGCCTTACCGCCGAGCGGCTGCTGGGTGATCATCGAGTACGGACCGGTCGAACGCGCGTGGATCTTGTCATCCACGAGGTGGTGCAACTTGAGGATGTACATGTAGCCCACGGACACCGGGTACGGGAAGGGCTCGCCGGAGCGACCGTCGAAGAGGGTCGCCTTGCCGTCGGCCTGCACCATGCGCTCGCCGTCACGGTTCGGCAGGGTGCAGCCGAGCAGACCGGTGATCTCCGTGTCCGCCGCGCCGTCGAAGACGGGCGTGGCCGTGTTGGTGCCGGCCTCGACGCTGTGGATCTCCTCCGGCAGCTTGGTCGCCCAGTCGGGCAGGGAGCCGTCCGCCTCACGCGGGACCTCCCAGCCGGCCTTGGCCAACCAGCCGAGGTGGGTCTCCATGATCTGACCGATGTTCATACGACGCGGGACGCCGTGCGTGTTGAGGATGATGTCCACCGGCGTGCCGTCGGGCATGAACGGCATGTCCTCGGCGGGGAGGATCTTGCCGATGACGCCCTTGTTGCCGTGGCGACCGGCGAGCTTGTCGCCGTCCTGGATCTTGCGCTTCTGCGCGACGTAGACGCGCACCAGCTCGTTGACGCCGGGGGGCAGATCGTCGTCGTCGTCCCGCGAGAAGACGCGGACGCCGATGACCTTGCCGGACTCACCGTGGGGCACCTTGAGCGAGGTGTCGCGCACCTCGCGCGCCTTCTCACCGAAGATGGCGCGCAGCAGGCGCTCCTCCGGGGTCAGCTCGGTCTCGCCCTTCGGCGTGACCTTGCCGACGAGGACGTCACCGTCACGGACCTCGGCGCCGATGCGCACGATGCCGCGGTCGTCGAGGTCCGCCAGGACCTCGTCGGAGACGTTCGGGATGTCCCGCGTGATCTCCTCGGCGCCCAGTTTGGTGTCGCGGGCGTCGATCTCGTGCTCCTCGATGTGGATGGACGTGAGCACGTCCTCCTCCACCAGGCGCTGCGAGAGGATGATCGCGTCCTCGTAGTTGTGGCCCTCCCACGGCATGATCGCGACGAGCAGGTTCTTGCCCAGCGCCATCTCGCCGTTCTCGGTGCAGGGGCCGTCGGCCAGGACCTGGCCGACCTCGACGCGGTCACCCTCGTCGACGATCGGACGCTGGTTGGAGCAGGTGCCCTGGTTCGAGCGCGCGAACTTCGACAAGCGGTAGGTCTGACGCCCGCCGTCGTCGTCCATCACGGTGATGAAGTCGGCCGAGACCTCCTCCACCATTCCCGGGGCGGTGTTGACGACCACGTCGCCGGCGTCCACGGCCGCGCGCAGCTCCATACCGGTGCCGACGAGCGGCGCCTCGGAACGCACGAGCGGCACGGACTGCCGCTGCATGTTCGCGCCCATCAGGGCACGGTTGGCGTCATCGTGCTCGAGGAACGGGATCATCGCGGTGGCCACGGAGACCATCTGCCGCGGCGAGACGTCCATGTAGTCGACATCGCCCGGCTCGACCATCTCGACGTCACCGTGCTTCTTGCGCACGAGGATGCGGTCCTCGACGAAGCGGCCGTCGGCGTCGATCTCCGAGTTGGCCTGCGCCACGACGTAGCGGTCCTCCTCGTCGGCCGTGAGGTAGTCCACCTGATCGGTGACGACGCCCTCGAAGACGCGGCGGTACGGGGTCTCGATGAAGCCGAACGGGTTGACCCGCGCGTACACCGAGAGCGAACCGATCAGACCGATGTTCGGACCCTCGGGTGTCTCGATCGGACACATGCGGCCGTAGTGCGAGGCGTGCACGTCGCGGACCTCGAGCCCGGCGCGCTCACGCGACAGACCACCGGGGCCCAGCGCGGACAGACGACGCTTGTGGGTCAGACCCGACAACGGGTTGTTCTGGTCCATGAACTGCGACATCTGGGAGGTTCCGAAGAACTCCTTGAGCGCCGCCGTGATGGGCCGGATGTTGATGAGCGACTGCGGGGTGATCGCCTCGGAGTCCTGCGTGGTCATGCGCTCGCGGACGACACGCTCCATGCGGGACAAGCCGACGCGGACCTGGTTCTGGATGAGCTCGCCGACGGTACGCAGACGACGGTTGCCGAAGTGGTCGATGTCGTCGACCTCGACCGGCACCTCGCGGCCACCCTCCACCTGCATCGCGTCGTCGCCCGCGTGGAGGCGCACGAGGTACTCGATGGTGGCGGCGATGTCCTCGCGGGTGAGCGTCGTGGTGGCGTCACCCTCGGGGTCGGGCAGACCGAGCTTGCGGTTGACCTTGTAACGCCCGACGCGGGCCAGGTCGTAGCGCTTCTCCTTGAAGAACAGGTTCTCCAGGAGCGCCTCCGCGGACTCGCGGGTCGGCGGCTCGCCCGGGCGCAGCTTGCGGTAGATCTCGAGCAGGGCCTGGTCGGTGTCCTCGACCGTGTCCTTCTCGAGCGTGGACATCATGATCTCCGAGAAGCCGTAACGCTCCTTGATCTCGGTGGTCGTCCACCCGAGGGCCTTGAGCAGGACGGTGACCGACTGGCGACGCTTGCGGTCGATGCGGACGCCGACGGTGTCGCGCTTGTCGACGTCGAACTCGAGCCACGCGCCACGCGACGGGATGACCTTGACGGAGTGGACGTCCCTCTCCGTGGACTTGTCACGCGAGCGATCGAAGTACACGCCCGGCGACCGGACGAGCTGGGAGACGACGACCCGCTCGGTGCCGTTGATGATGAACGTGCCCTTGTCGGTCATCATGGGGAAATCACCCATGAAGACCGTCTGGGACTTGATCTCACCGGTCTCGGTGTTCTCGAACTCGGCCGTGACGAACAGGGGCGCCTCGTAGGTGCGATCCTTTTCGCGGCAGTCCTCGAGGGACGCCTTGACCTCTTCGAAGTAGGGCTCCGAGAACGAGAGCGACATCGATCCGGAGAAGTCCTCGATCGGGGAGATCTCCTTGAGGATGGACTCCAGGCCTCCCTCGAGGTTCGTGGTACCGCGCGAGGCGGCCCTCTCTTGCCACTCCTCCGAGCCGATGAACCACTCGAACGACTCCGTCTGGAGGTCGAGCAGCCCCGGCACCGGCAACGGCTCGGTGAGCTTCGCGAACGAAACCCTCCGGGGCGCACCGGGAACGGTGGAGACTGACGTGGTCTGGCGGGAGACTGCCAAGATGGGTCCTTCCAGCACCTCACGTGATCACCACGGGCGGTGACCACAGATGTATCTGCGAGCGGTCCGCCGACGGGTATCCGCCCGGATCCGCCGCGATACCGAGGGCTCGGAGAACACCCGGTGAAACCGGGAGTGAGCCGTCACGGACGGACGGGAGGGCAAATAGCAGCCAGCGCAACGACCTAATCTATCGGAAGGCGGCGACAAAGTCCAGCCTTCAACGGAGAAGACCCCGGAGGCTGGTCGCGTGCGTGGCGCGGCGTCCGTCTCTGCGCTGGTTGCCCTCGTGGCTCTCGCCTCATCGGCCCCCGGTCGGGACGTCGCACCCGGACCGTGACGCCCTCACTTGAGCGGGTCTCGTCCGATGCACCTAAAGGGTGACGGGTGAAAGCGCGTTCGTCAAGGATCCGACCCGGTCCGTTGCCGGATCGGCCTCCCCGCGGTCCCCGTCAGGAGGGCAGATCCGGGATCCGCGACAGTTTCCACACGCCATCGACCTTGTCCAGGCCGACCAGGTACGTGCCGCTGGTGCTCCCCGCGGCCGCGCCGTCCCGGGTCATCGACACGTCCTGGACCAAGAGGACCTCGGCCTTGTCGTCCTTCAGGTAGGACAGGCCGGCCTCGCGCACCTGCGCGTCGACCGTCGTGGCGGTCTGCTCGTAACTGTCGCGCAGCGCGGGCCAGTTCTGGTCGAGCTCCTCGACGAGCGGCGGGGTGAGGAACTCACCGAGGGAGTCGTGGTACTGGTCCAGCGTCTCGTGGTCGATCGCGACGAGCCTCTGGACGTTGGTCGTGGCGGCGGTGAGGACCTCGTCGGTGGCCTGCTGGTCGACGAACGCCCGGTTCTCAACCGAGATGCCCGGCTCGGTCGCGAGGAACGCCCCTGCGGCCCCGGCGACGAGGCCGACCGAGAGAGCGGTGATGGTCAGCGTCCGCGCCGTGGGACGACGACGAGCGGCACCTGCCCCCGATCGGTCGTCGTCTCCGTGATCGCGCACCTCGTCGTCGTCACGATCCCGGCCCACCCGGGACGTGGAGTCCACACGAGTGGGTCCGCCGTGGCCGGCCAGGCGTCGCCTGGCGGGCGCGGGGACAGGTTTCTGGGTCCTCTTGATGGGTGGCATCAGTTGCTCCCGATCTTCCTCATCGCCCGGCGGAGGTGGTCGGCGCCGGCGTCGGCGTCGATGTCTCCGCCTCCTCGGCCTCGGCCGTCTCGTCCTGCGCGTCCCCTGCCTCGGGCATCCGGAGTTCCTGCACCGACCGGCTGGACTGCCCGACCGGGACCGTCACTCCCACCTGGTTGACCGCGTCGGCCTTCCACTGCCCGTCCACACGGGTGAGGTCGACGCGCATGGCCTGCCGACCGGTGATGTCCTCCTGGCCCTCGCGCTCGGAGTGCGCGGTGAACACGACGAGGACCGCCGCGTCCCCGGCGTCCCGGTCCAGCGTCTCCACCGCGGCGTGGGACACCGTCGCCGTGGTGACCGCCTTCTGCTCGGTCACCCGCGTGCGCACGTCCTCGGCCCACTGTTCCTGCTCGGCGAGGAAGTCGCCCGTCGACGCCGCGGCCAGCTGGCCCAGGGAGTCGTCCACGCTGCGGTGGTCGAAGCTGAACGCGTTGATGATGACCTGGGAGGCGACGTCCGCGACGGACTCCCGCTCCTGCGCCACCTCCTGTGCCGACCGCGCCTGGAGGTACTTCGCCCCGAACACCCCCAGCGTCGCCAGGCCGGCGACGAGGATCACGACGGCCACGACCGCCAGCCACCGCGGGACCCTCCCCCCGGTGCGGGCCGCGCGCCCGGCGTCGACTCCCCCGTCCGTCTCCTGAGAACTCATGGCGGCGACGGTACCGGAACCCCCGTGTGCCGGGTCATCGCCCGGTGCCGTCGTCACCGCGGGATCAACCCCTGGAGGACGGCGAGCTGCTCGGCGGCCACGGACAGGTTGAGCTTGTCCGGGTCGATCTTGGGCTTGGTGTCCCACGGCTGCGGGACGTCGGGGTGTGCGTACTCGACCCGGTCGGCGCCGCGGACGGCCGTGGGGCTGCCGAACGGCACGGTGCACCGCGCGTCGTAGTTCGGCGGGAAGTTCTGCTCCTGCGGGTCGAAGGACGGGTCCTGCGCCTTCATCTGCTCGATGATCTCGTAGGTGCCTTCGTAACCCTGGGTACACGTGGTCGGGTTGTCCATCTCCAGGACCAGCCCGAAGTGGATCGTGCCGTCTCCCGGCGCGACGGACAGGCCACCGGCGGACAGGGCTGGCAGCAGCTGCAGCAACACCACGAACGACGGGGCGAGCGGGTCGATCGTCTTCATGGTGGTGGACAGGTTGCCCACCGCGCGGGTGAGCGGCTCGCCCGAGTTCTCCACGAGGTAGCGGGTCTCGTCGGCGAACTCCGGCGCGGTGGTGATGAGTCGTTCGAGATCCGAGTCGGAATCGCGCAGCGCCTCCGTCACGGTCCGGAGGTCCCGGGAGAAGCTGATGATCTCCCCCGACTGGTCGGCCTGGGTGTCGAGCACGGTCGCCCCGTCGCGGATCAGTGCCTGGAGCTGCGGCATCGTGCGGATGCCCTCGTCGGAGAGGCGGATCAGCGAATCCGACAGGCGCTGGAGTTGTGGGCCGCGGCCCTCGACCGCCTTGCCGAGTTCGTCGACCATCACCTCGAGGTCGTCCAACGGCACCGAGCGCGACAGCTCGTCGACGGAGGCCAGCAGGTCCTCCACCCGTACCGGGAGGGCCTCACGGCCGGCCGAGACCACGTCCCCGTCCTTCAGGTGCGGCTCGGAGTAGCTGTTGGGACGCAGGTCGACGTACTGCTCACCGATCGCCGAGCGGTTGGCGACCACGGCCACCGTGTCCGCCGGGATGTCGGGGGTGCTGGAGTCCAGGTCCAGCTCGACCCGCACGCCGTCGTCGGTGAGCGTCAACTCCCCCACTCGTCCGACGGGTGTGCCGCGATAGTTGACCGCCGCGTTGGTGAACACACCGCCGGTGTCGGGCAGGTCCAGATAGACCTTGTACTGCCCGATGCCGAACAACGACGGCAGGCGCACGTAGTTGGCGCCGACGTAGGCCACGCCGACCGCCGCGATCACGCAGAACGCGATGAGCTGGGCTCTCAGTGTCTTGCTCATCGGTATCCGGGCTCCCCTGGTTCGGGCAGGTACTTGTCGGAGAACTCCGAGGTACCCGGCGCGGGCCTGGGCTCCACGGCCCGGTCCATGATCGGTGGGATCGGTAGCAGTGGCAGGACGATGGTGGTTCTCCGGTCAGGGCCGTTGTCACCCTCCCACGGGTTCCCGGGGTCGACGTTGTACGGCCCGCGGGTGGTGATCGGCCGCAGCGGCACCGGATCACCCTGGTTCGCCCCGAGGTTGCGGAGCGTCTCGGAGATGGTCGCGTCAACCGAGAGGAACACGTTGGCCGAGCCACCGATGGTCGACCGGATCGACGAGTCGGGGAACGGGAAGGTGGGGACGAAGCCGGTGAGCTCGATGAGATCGGGCGTCGACTCTCCGAGGTACTGGAGCACCGGCCGCAGTGCGCGCAGGTCGGCGATGAGGTCCTCTCGGCTGGTCAGCAGGATGTCCGATCCCACCTCACCCAACGCGTCGATCCGGCGCAGCATCTCCACCAGCTGGGGCCGCTGCTCCTCGAGGACGGCCACGCCGGCCGGGAGCTCGTCGAGTGCGGCCTGGATCTGTTGACGTTGGTCGTTGGCCCGCGTCGTCATGAGGTTCACCCCGTCGAGCGCGGCGGTGATGCTGTCCCGCTGTCGGTTGAGCCCGGAGATGAGCTCGTCCGCGGACCGCAGGGTCTCGGTGAGCCCCTCCTCCCGGCCGTCCGTGACCTTGCGTAGCTCGGACACGATCGGCTGCAGCTGGTCGACCCCGCCTCCGTTGAGCAGGAGCGACAGGGCCCCGAGGACCTGTTCGATATCCGTCGCGGTGCGGGAGTTGGAGGTGGCGATCACGTCGCCGTCCGACAGCTGCCCGGTGGCCGGCTCGTCCTCCGGCGGGGTGAGCTGGACGAACTTCTCGCCGAGCAGGTTGGTCTGCTGGATCGAGGCCTCGGCGTTCGCCGGGAGGTCGAGATCATCGCGCAGGACGATGTCCACCTGGGCGGTCCACCCGTCCTCGGCGAGCGAGATCCCGGTGACGCGCCCGGCGTCGAGGCCGTTGACCTTGACGGTCGACTGCAGCACCAGGTCGAGCACGTCGTCGAACCGGATGGACACCTCCATGGGGGCGTCCCCCACTTCTGCGCCGCCCGGCAGGGTGTAGTCCTCCAGGTTCATGGAACACCCGGCGGCCAGCGCCGCGACGAGGGCGGCCGAACCCAGCGCACGGCCCGCGCGTCCTGCCGTGGTGAAGTGGCGGATCATCCCCGTCCCCCTTCCGAGGCGGGCGTCATGGGCCACCCGCGGTTGCCCTCGACGGTGCCGGGCACCGGGATGGACTGCTTCATCTCGCCCGCCAGGATGCCCAGGGGCAGGTCCGGGTTGGCGTCCCTCAGCTCCTGGTTCCGCTGCGGGGCCAGCGCCTCGCACGCCTGGATGTCGGCGCGCCGCAGGTTGTCGAGCTCCTGGAAGAGCTCGCTGCCCGGGTTGAGGCGACCGAGCTTCATGATCTGACAGAGGATTCCGGCCGGGTTCTGCTTCTCCGGGATGTTCGGTCGCATCGACAGGGTCCCCGACTCCGCGTCGTACGCGCTGATGAGGTTGGATAGCGCCAACGGCGCGACCTTGAGGATCTCCTCCAGGTCGTCGCGTTGGTCGGCCGTGATCTGGCTGATGGTGACCAGGCGGTCGGCGTTGCTGCGGATGACGTCCTGGTTGTCCCGTACCAGTCGCGCGACGTCGGCCAGCGCGTAGCTCAACTCGCCGAGCGCTCCCTGCAGGTCTTCGCGTTGCCCGGCGACGGTCTGGTTGAACGTCGCCATCTGGGAGTTGAACTGGCGTACCTGGGCGTCGTTCTGCGCGAGCATCGTGACGAAGGACTGCAGGTTGACCACGGTCTCGCTGATGTCCTGGCTCGAGTCCGCGAGCGTGGTGGCGGCGCCGGACAGCTCGTCGATCGACCGTCCGAGCGCGGCCCCGTTGTCCGCGAGGGTGTCGGCCGACGCGGCCACGAACCGGTCGAGTGCACCGTCCCGGTTGGCGCCGTCCGGGCCGAGGGCCTCGGTGAGGTCCTTGATCGACGCGTAGAGCTTGTCGACCTCGACGGGCGTGGCGGTGCGTTCGAGCGGGATGTGCGCTCCGGATTCCATCGTCGGTCCACCGGAGTACGCGGGCACCAGCTGGATGTTGCGATCCGGGATGACCGAGGGGGTCACCTGAACGGCCTTCGCGTCGACGGGGACCTCGACCCCGCGGGAGACGTGGAGTGTGACCTCCACCGTGTCACCCATCGGCGTCACCTCGTCCACCGAGCCCACGGTCACGCCGAGGATCCGGACGTCGGTCCCCTTGGAGATGCCCACCGCGCTCGGGAAGGTGGCGGTGATGGTGGTCCGTCCCAGCCGGGTGACGGCGAGGTAGGTGACGGCCACGATCGCGACGACGACGACGAGGAGCAGCGCGACCAGCCAGTACGGCAGCTTCTTGTGCATCATTTGATCCCACTCTGTCGAGCCGGCGTGCGGGCACCCGGGTAGAAGGGCGGTTCCGGCACGCCCGGCGGGATGAGGTTGGTGACCACGGAGTCGAACCACCGTCCGGTGCCCAGCATGTTGGCGTACAGCCGGTAGAAGGGTGCCAGGTTGTGGATGGACTTCTTCAGGTCCTCCTCGTGATCGGTGAGGATCTCGAGGGCGGAGTCGAGGCTGTCCAGGGTCGGGCCGAACTTCGCCTCGTTCTCCCCCACGAACCGCCGCAGTTCGCCGGACAGTCCGCGCGTCGAGGCCAGGACCAGCTTGAGAGTCTCGGACCGCTGGTTGAGTTCACCGAGCAGCTGACCGGTTCCGATGATGAGCCGCCGGAAGTCGTCGTTGCGCTCCGCGAGGATCGCCGAGCTGGTCCGGGTGGCCTCGAGGAGCTGGCGTAGCTCCTCGTCCCGGCTGGAGATGGTCTGGGAGAGTCGGGACACCCCGTCCACTGCGCTGCGGAACTCCTCGGGTGAGGCCTGCATGGCGTCGGTGAGGGTGTCCAGGCTCTCGGCCAGTTTTGCGTCGTCGATCGCGTCGAGGGTCTCAGCAGCGGAGGAGAACGCGGTCACGACGTCGTACGGGGCCACGGTGCGCTCGAGCGGGATCGGCTCGGACCGGTCCAGCTCGCCCGTCCCGGCCGGGCTCAGCGCGAGGTACTTCTGCCCCAGCACCGTCTTGACCTGGATGCTCGCCCGCGTGTCGTCCCCGAGCCACGCGTCCTTCGCGCGGAAGCCCACGAGCACCTTGTCGCCCTCGAGCTCCACGCCGGTCACGACGCCCACCTTCACTCCGGCGACACGTACCTCGTTGCCGTCGGCGAGGCCCGCGGCCTCGGAGAAGTACGCCTCGTACTTGGGGCCCGCGCCCACCACGGGCAGCGACTCCAGCTGGAACGACCCGAGGGTGAGCACGAGGATCACGACCACCCCGATCGCGCCGATCGTGGCGTTTCCGAACCGGGGCTCGCCCGGCCTGCGCTTGCTCACGGGATGCCCCCTTCATGGCACCGCGGTGCGACGTTGGTGTACACGGTGTGGTTGACGGTCGGCCCTCCGGACGGGAGGAGGTTGGGCACTCCGTTGCCCGGTCCGTGGACGACGTCGAGGCCGCAGAGATAGAACTGGAACCAGGAACCGAACGACCCCATCCGGATGAGGTTGTCGGTCTTGCGCGGCATGTTCTCCAGGACCTGGCTCAACTTGTCCTCGTTGTCGACGAGGTTGTCGGTGACGAGCTTGAGGTGGTCGAGGGACTCGGTGACCGCCGGGCGCGTCGCGGTGACGACGTTCTCCGCCGAGGACGTCAGGTCCGCCATCGAGTCGAGCGAACTCCCGATCGCGTCCCGTTCGCCGGCCAGCCCCTCGACGAGCTGCCGGGTGGTCACGACGAGCTGCTGGAACTGCACGTCTCTCTCGTTGATCGTCTCCAGGACCCGGGTGAGGTTGTCGATCACCTCGCCGATCACCCGGTCGCGATCGGCCAGGTGGTTGGTGAGCTGCCCCGTCTGCTGCACCAGGCTGGTCACGGTGCCGCCCTCGCCCTGCAGGACCCGCACGAGGGAGTCCGCGAGCGCGTTGACGTCCTCGGGCTGCAGGGTCGTGAACAACGGTCGGAACCCGTTGAACAGTGCCGTGAGATCGACCGCGGGGGACGTCTTCTCGATCGGGATGGTGGTGCCCTCGGGCAGGGCCGGCTGGACCGGGCCCGGCTCTCTCGAGATGTTCATGTACCGCTGGCCGATCATGTTGCGGAACCGGAGGGACAGGTGGACGTTGGCGGGCAGCGTCCGGTCGCCGGACATCGTGAAGTACACCTTGGCCTTGTCCCGGTCGTGGACCTCGAAGTCGGTCACGTGCCCCACCACCACGCCGGCGATGCGTACGTCGTCGCCCTTCTCGACCATGGTGGCGTCGGAGAAGACGGCCGAGTACTCGACGCCGTCCTCGCGGGTGCCGCCGCGGATCGTGGTGGCGAGGATCATGCTCAGGAGGCCGGTCACCACGATGAAGACGACGAGCTTGATGAACGAGGACAGCAGCCCACCTCGGAAGAGCGCCTTGAGTTTGGTGGTCATCGGAAGGCCACCTCCGTCCCGCGCAGCGCCGGGGCGCCGATCGCGCCGATCCAGCCCGGGATCTCGGCGGCGTCACGTGAGGTGGCGACGCCGTACACCGTGCGGACGGTGTCGGTCTCGACCGGCGATCCCGCGTAGGCCATGGCCATGACGTCGCGGTCCTGCCCGGCCGTCACGGTGGACGGGAACGGGAGGTTCGGCTGCTCCGGAACGGCGCGGCCCGGCGCGGCGGGAACCGATCCGCGGGTCCGTAGGGACGGCACCGGGCCGTCCAGGTCGAGGGGGTTGGGCAGGGTGGGGATGAACTGCGGGCCCGGGTTGCGCGTCGGCGGTTGGAACGACCCGTCCGCGATCGCCCCGCCCGGGGCCATGGGGAAGATGGCCGGCTCCTGGGCCGGCTCGTAGCAGCGCGGTCCGCGGGTGTCGAAGAAGCGGGGCTCATCCTGGTTCGGCACGTACCGGCCCTTCGGGTTGACCACCTCGATCGTCACCCGGATGCCCGGGTGCGGATCCCCCACACCGAGGATCGCGTCGGAGCGGTCCAGCGCGAGCATGAAGTTCTCGACCGTGCAGGGCAGGGCCGGGGAATACTCCGCCAGGTACTCCAGGGAGGTCCGCGAGTCCGCGGCCAGGGCGATGAGATCGGATCGGTTGTCCGAGAGGAAACCGGTGAGGGTCTCCGCCGACCGGGTGATGCGCTCCAGTCCGTCCGCGATGTCGGGGCGTCGCTGCACCACCGTGTCGCCGGTGGTGCGCAGCGCGTCGAGGGCGTTGATGAGATCCGGGAGTGCCTCGGAGTAGGTCTGGGAGAAGGTCGCGAGGTCGGCGAGACCGGACTCCAGGGCCGGCATCTCCTCGGTGATGCCCTCGAAGACCTGACCGATCTCCACCAGACTCGCCCCGATCTCGTCCCCGCGACCCGCCAACGCCTGGTTGAGGGCCCCGAGGGTCCCGGCCAGCTTCTGCGGCGGGACGGCTTCGAGCACGGGGAGCAGACCGTCCAGGACGCGGCCGAGTTCGGTGGCGTTGCCGCGGGTGTCCTGTTCGATCGTGCTGCCTGCCTCGAGGGTGCCTGCGGGCTGGTCGGGGAATCCGAGGTCCACGTACCGCTCGCCGAACAGTGTCTTGGGCAGCAACCGGCCACTGACGTTGGCCGGCAACTGGTCGATGAGGTCGGGATCGAATTCCAGGTTCACGCGCACCCGTTCACCGTCGGGCTCGAGGCCGGCGACCCGTCCGACGAGAACGCCGCGAGCCTTGACGTCGGCGTCGACGGGCAGCGAGTAGGCCATGTCGTCGGTGATCATGGCGACGCTGTCGGAGGAGGTGAACGCGCGGTTGTAGATCGCGATGGTGGTGCCGACGAACGCCACGACGATGACGATGAACAGCGCGGCCAGGAGTCGCGTCTTAAACGGGGACAACTCGTTCATCCGGCCACCCGCACAGTCGTGGTCGTGCCCCAGAGGGCGAGGCCGACGAAGAAGTTGAGGATGGCGACGACGACGATGGTCGTCCGCACCGCCCGGCCGACCGCGACGCCGACGCCGGCAGGCCCTCCGGTGGCGGTGAATCCGTAGTAGCAGTGGATCATCACCAGCACGAACGCGAAGATGATGACCTTGACGAACGAATAGATGACGTCTTCCGGCGGCAGGAACAGATGGAAGTAGTGGTCGAACGAGCCGGTGGACTGGCCCTGGATCATCGTGTTCACACCTCGGGTGGCGAGGTACGACGAGAGCAGACCCACCACGTAGAGCGGGATGACCGCGACGAAACCGGCGATGATGCGAGTGGTGACCAGGTAGGGCACGCTCGGGATCGCCATCACCTCGAGGGCGTCGATCTCCTCTGAGATCCGCATCGCGCCGAGCTGGGCGGTGAAGCCACACCCGACGGTGGCGGACAACGCGAGCGACGCCACGAGGGGCGCGACCTCGCGGGTGTTGACGTACGCCGACAGGAACCCGGTCAGGACCGAGCTACCGATCTGATCAAGCGCCGCGTACCCCTGTAGTCCGACGACGACGCCGGTGAACCCGCTCATCATGACGATGACGCCGATCGTGCCGCCGAGAACGGCGAGCACGCCCACCCCGAAGGTCACCTCGGCGATGAGCCGCAGGACCTCCTTGCGGTAGTGCACGACGGTCTGTGGGATCCACCGGATGGCCCGGAGGTGGAAGGCGAGCTGGTCGCCGAGTGAATCGAACGAGGCGATGGGGCCACGGACCATCGCCCTCAGCCGGGCCCGCGTGGGTCCGACGTCGGTATGGATCGCCATCTACGACCCCTTCGGCGGGACGATCTGCAGATACATCGCCGTGAGGATGAGATTGGCGAAGAACAGCAGGAGGAATGTGAGGACCACGCCCAGGTTGACGGCATCGCCGACTCCCTTGGGACCGCCCTTGGGGTTCATGCCGCAGTACGAGGACACGACTCCGGCGATGAGGCCGAATACGAGGGCCTTGATCGAGGACATGATGAAGTCCGGCAGCTGGGCGAGCGCCCCGAAGGACATGAGGTAGGCGCCCGGGGTGCCACCTTGCAGGAGGATGTTGAACACGTAGCCCCCGGCGATGCCGACGATCGACACCAGACCGTTGAGCAGGACCGCGATGAGCATCATGCCCAGCACGCGGGGTACCACGAGTCGCTGGACCGGGTCGATTCCCAGCACCCGCATGGCGTCGAGCTCCTCGCGGATGGTGCGGGCGCCGAGATCGGCCGCCACCGCGGATCCGGCGGCCCCGGCGATGAGCAGGGAGGTCACGAGCGGCGCGCCCTGCTGGACGACGGCGAGGACGCCGGTCGCGCCGGTGTAGGCCTCCGCCCCGAGCTGCTGCACCAGCGAGCCCGTCTGCATCGCGACGACCGCGCCGAAGGGGATCGCCACCAGCGCCGACGGCAGGATCGTCACCGACGCGATGAACCATGACTGGCCTATGAACTCGCGGAACTGGAACGGCCGCCTGAATATGCCCCGCAACACCTCGATGAACAGACGGAACACCTTGCCGGCTTCGCCGACGGCCTTCTGGACGCCGTTGCCGACGTCCGCCGGTGCCACTCCGGATGTTCGCCTGGGCTGCTGAGTCGCACCCTCCGCCATCTGTCTCCCCCGGACTCGTCGCCGCCTCAGTTCGCCGCAGAACCGTAGTGGTCGTCGACCCCTGCCCCCGATGCCGCGGCGGCGGGCTCGGTGGACTGCGACGGGGTGGAGGTTCCGGCGGCGGGAGCGGACGCCCCTGAGGACTCCGCAGCCGGGACCTTACCGTTGCCGTGCCCGCGCGCCGCCCACTCGACCCGAATGGCCTCCTGGGCCTCGGAGGGCAGGGTGTCCAGCATCTCGGCGACGCGCTTCTCGCGCCGGATCTCCCCCTTGCGTTCGGGTCCTCCCGGGGTGGGCTGCATCTGTGGCGGCACACCCGTGACCTCGTCCTCGCCCGGGGAGCCGTCGTTGTGACCCGCGTCGGCCTGTGCCTGCTCCTCGCGCATCTGCGCGTCGTCCTTCTCCTCGGACATGCCGATGGGGCCGAGCTTGGACCCGCGGAGGAACTGGCGCACGGACGGCTCCTCGCTCGTGAGCAGGACCTCTCGAGGACCGAACATGACGAGGTTCTTGCGGTAGAGCATGCCCAGGTTGTCGGGGACGGTACGGGCGAGGTTGATGTTGTGCGTCACGATGAGGATCGTCGCGTCGATCTGCGCGTTGATGTCAATGAGCAGCTGAGCCAGGTAGGTGGTGCGGACCGGGTCGAGACCCGAGTCGGGCTCGTCGACGAGGATGATCTCCGGGTCCAGCACGAGCGCCCGGGCGAGACCGGCGCGCTTGCGCATACCGCCCGAGATCTCGCCCGGCAGCTTGCCCTCTGCGCCGGTCAGACCGGTCAACTCGAGCTTCTCCATGACGATGTCGCGGATCTCGGACTCGGACTTGCGGGTGTGCTCCCGCAGCGGGAACGCGACGTTGTCGTAGAGGTCCATGGACCCGAACAACGCGCCGTCCTGGAACAGGACCCCGAACAGCTTGCGGATCTCGTAGAGCTCCTTGGCGGTGCACTGGAGGATGTCCGTGCCGTCGATGATGATCTTGCCGCGCTCGGGGCGCAGGAGGCCGATGAGCGACTTGAGGAATACCGACTTACCGGTACCCGACGGACCGAGCAGGGCACTGACCTCACCCTCGGGAAGGGTGAACGTGACGTCCTCCCAGATCTTCTGCGAACCGAAGGACTTGGTCAGACCCTCTACGGAAACCTCGACACCCACGTCAACCACTCCTCACTGCAGCCCCTGATCTGTGGCCACGGTCACTGTAAACTACCGCTCCGGCGGTGTGCTTTGTTACATGCCGTGGAAAAGTGTTCCGTTATCGAAGTCAGACGGCGTGCGGGCCGGGAGATCTGCGGGAAATGCCGCAGGGGCGGCCCGGCGATGTCGCCGGGCCGCCCCTGGTGAAGCGGTGGTGCGTCAGATCACTTGAGGGTGACCTTCGCGCCAGCCTCCTCGAGCTTGGTCTTGGCGGCCTCGGCGGCCTCCTTGTCGACCTTCTCGATGATCGCCTTGGGGGCGGACTCGACGAGGTCCTTGGCCTCCTTGAGGCCCAGGCCCGACACGAGCTCGCGCACGACCTTGATCACGCCGATCTTCTTGTCGCCGGCCGACTCGAGGACGACGTCGAACTCGTCCTGCTCGGCGGCGGCCTCGCCACCGGCAGCCGGGGCACCGGCAGCGGCGACGGCGACCGGAGCGGCCGCGGTGACCTCGAAGGTGTCCTCGAACAGCTTCACGAACTCGGAGAGCTCGAGAAGAGTCATCTCCTTGAAGGCCTCGAGCAGCTCGTCGTTGCTGAGCTTCGCCATGGTGGCGTCCTTTCTGTTGGTCCCGGTGCCGTCAGACGGCCCGGAAGCATGTGGGGTGTGTCAGTTCTTCTTGTCCTGGAGCGCCGCGAACAGACGTGCCAGCTGCGAAGCGGGCGCGTTGAACAGGCCGGCGGCCTTGGCCTGGTTGCCCTTGAGGGCACCGGCCATCTTCGCGAGCAGGACCTCGCGGGATTCGAGCTCGGCGATCTTGTCGAGTTCGGTGGCGGACAGCGGGGCGCCGTCCATGACACCGCCCTTGATGACGAGCGCCTTGTTGTCCTTGGCGAAGTTCTTGAGCGCCTTGGCGGCGTCCACGACCTCACCGGTGACGAACGCGATGGCGGTGGGGCCGGACAGGAGGTCGTCGAGACCCTCGACTCCGGCTTCCTCAGCCGCACGCTTGACCAGGGTGTTCTTGGCCACGGTGTACGTGGCCGCGTCACCCAGCGTCTTGCGCAGCTCGGTGACCTGCGGAACGGAGAGTCCGCGGTACTCGGTGACCACGGCGGTCGTGGAGTTCTGGAAGTGCTGCTTGATCTCCTCGACGGCCTGGACCTTTGCGGGCTTTGCCATGTTTCGCCTCCTTTCTGCATCATCTCGCCCGAGAAAACACGAACGCCCCGTGCGCAGGCGGCACGGGGCGTGGAGGAGCTGGCACGGATCCTGGGGATCCACTGCACATCCGACGCTGACCGGTGTTCTCCTGCGCGGGCCGTCCGGGCGCTCCCGGACCCTTCGACCACCCCCGGCGGGAGCGGCGACCTGCGGTCTTCGGTGAAACTTGATCAGGTATCCGAGGGCAGGACCCCCGGACGTTCAAACTTCGGCCCCAAGGATATAGGCGGCCGCCGTCGCATACCAAATCGGCCCGGGGGCGACGAATGGCGGGCCGGTCGGCTTTCTGACACATTGGTGCGGTGTCCCCAGCCCCGTCTCGCCTCGCCGTCGTCTACAACCCCACCAAGGTCGGAATCGACGAGGTCCGCCGCCTCGCCGAGGAGCGGGCGTCCAGGCACGGGTGGACGGATCCCGTCTTCTACGAGACCACCGAGGAGGACCCGGGCACCGGTCAGGCGGCACGGGCGGCCGCCGACGGTGTCGGACTGGTGATCGCGTGCGGCGGCGACGGCACCGTACGGTCGGTGGCGCAGGGCCTGCTCGGCACCTCGGTGCCGATGGGAGTCGTCCCCCTGGGAACCGGGAACCTGCTCGCCCGCAACCTCGACGTCCCGTTGGACGATGTCGACCGTGCGTTGCGTGTCGCCATGAGCGGTCGGAGCCGCGCGATCGATCTCGGCGAGGTCCACTACACCGACGGCGACGGCGTGTCCCACGATGACGTGTTCCTCGTGATGCTCGGCGCCGGGATGGACGCCGACATGATCGCGGGCACCGACGACAAACTGAAGGCACGGGTGGGCTGGCTCGCGTACGTCGGCGCGTTCGCCAACACGCTGTTGCGCGGCCACCGGATCCGGGTCGAGTACGCCCTCGACGACGGATCGCCGATCCAGACCCGCGCGCGCACTCTCCTGGTGGCCAACTGCGGGATGCTGCAGGCGGGGATGGTGCTGTTGCCCGACGCCGTCATCGACGACGGACTCCTGGACGTTCTCGCTCTGCGCGCCAAGGGCCCTCTCGGGTGGGCGCAGGCGGGTGCGGTGCTGGCCCATCACACGTTCCAGCACCGGCTCAAGCCGATACTGCGGAGGAACTCCACCCCGGAGAGCGGGAAAGAAGAGCATCGGACCCGGCCACTGGATTTCCGCCAGGGCGTGGGGATCACCGCCCGCGTGTTGGAGAAGCCGGCCGCGTTCCAGATCGACGGCGAGGACTGCGGCACCGTGACCGAGTTCTCGGCCCGGATCAAGCGGAGGGGGCTCACGGTCCGGGTGGCGGTCTGACCCGCGCTCCCCGACCTGGCCCCGGAGGTCAGGTCTCGGGCTTCACCAGCAGCGCCAGGACGTCGTGGATCTCCTCCACGGTGGGCACGGGCAGCGCTGAGCGCCCGTAGACGAACCCGATGCCGGCGTACACCAAGACGCCGGCGCGGATCCTCGCCCCCCGTTCGGAGAACCCGAGTTCGACGAACGCGTCGTGGACCACCCGCAGGATGCGTTGGTCCAGTTCGGCAACCGCCTCGGCGACGGTCTCGTCCGCCCTGGCCCATTCGCGGATCGCGGCCTCCCCCTCCCAGGCGCGGGATTCCACGAGCATCGCGCTCATGGTCTCCAGCCGTGCGTCGGGTGGCATCTCCTCCATGGTGACCAGACCACGGGCGGCGTCCATCTCCTGCGAGAAGTAGAGCCTGGCGATGGCGGCCATGAGCGCGTCGAAGTCGGCGAAATGCCAGTAGAAGCTACCCTTCGTGACGCCGAAGTCGGCGCACAGTCTGCTGATCTTGACCGCGGACCTGCCCTCGGTCATGAGCAGGTCCAACCCCGCGCGGGCCCAGTCCTCCGCCGAGAGGCGCCCCGTGCGCGGACCGGTCGGCCGCGCGGCCCACGTCGACCCCTGGGTCATCGGCCCGCCGCACCGTGTCGTGTCGTCATCGTCGTCAGCCTACGTCGGACCCAGAGCCTCCACGACCAGACCGCGTGAGTCCGGGTCCCGCCCGAGCTCGCCGTGCCACACGGGCCGGCCGCCCGCGAACGGCCGGACGACCCGCACCTCCGTGCCGGGCGGGGACTGTTCCAGCGGTGGGTGCACGAGCAGGTCGACCGTCGAGACGATGTCGGTATAGACCACCCCGCGCGTCCGGAGGCCGTCCGCGTGGAGCCGGACCAGCAGGTCCGAGCCACGTACGGCCTCCCGGCACCCCTCGCAGACCGGGTCCATCCAGGTGCGCTCCCATGCGAGGACCGCCTCGAAGGTCCCCAGGGCGCGGCTGAGGTCCTCGAGGTCGGCGATCCCCAGCACGTTGGTGCCGTTCCACAGCGGCCCAAGCGTGATCAGCGCGCTGATCGGCGGCCCGGCCCGGCCGGTGCGTCCGACGGCGAGTTGGACGGCGCGCTGGACCACGAGTCCGCCCACCCCCCTGGCCACCACCGGTACCCGCTCCGGCGCCCACCCCGTCTCGGCCCCGGTCGCGTGCGCGCCGGACCGCATGAAGGTCCAGCCCCGGTCGCCGGCCAGTTCGACCGCCGCCGCGTCCACTCCGGTGAGGCCGCCGACCGGGAGCGGGACGTCACCCGGGCGGGGGCGTCCCCAGTCGACGGCGACGGGGCACCACCCGGCCGACCGCAGGTCGGCGGCGAGCAGGTCCCAGTCCCCTGGCGTTCCCGCCAGGTCATGGACCAGCAAGACCTCGGGGCCCGTGCACGCCAGGCGCCCCACTGTCGCCGTGCCCGCCGGCGCCGCCAGCGCCGCCGCCGACCCCGCGAGGAGCAACGTCACGCAACCGACCATCAGCTTCCTGCGCCAGCGCATCTCCCCTCGAGCCATCTCTCCCCCGGTAACTCGGTGAACCCCACCTCCACACCATACCGTAGGGTACTGTGACTCGCGTCATAGCAACGGGAGGTCTCATGGTCGGGTTCGATGGCGGCGCTCGGGGGCCCGTGGTGACGCGGCGAAGGCTCCTCGGCACGGCGGCTGGTGTGGCGGGCATGGGTCTCGTCGGCGCGTCCGCCACCCGCGCGCAGGTCGGCCCGGGGTCGCTCGGTCCGAGCCCCCTGTTGTTCCACTCCCCCGTCCTCGAGCCCTACGTGGACGAGCTCCCGCGTCCGGACGTCCTGCGCGGAGAGTCCCTGGAACTGTCCGCGCGGACGGGCACCCACCTGTTCCACCGGGATCTCCCGCCGACGATGACCCTGGGTTACGGCGCGGCCGGTTACCTGGGTCCGGTGATCGAGGCCCACGCCGGAGTGCGGACGACGCTGACCTACCGCAATGAGATCTCAGCCCACCCACACGCCGCGGACATCGACACGAGCCTGCACGGACTGTCGGAGTCGGTGCGTACCCGGGTACCCACGTCGCTACACCTGCACGGCGGGGTCACCGAGCCCGCCAGCGATGGCCACCCGGAGCAGTCGTCCCTCCCCGGGCAGGGCCACGTCCACCACTTCGATAACCGGCAGGAGGCGGCCGGGCTCTGGTACCACGACCACGCCATGGCCATCACCCGCCTCAACGTCTACGGCGGTCTCGCGGGCGGCTACCTCCTACGCGACCGGTTCGACACCGGACGTCCCGACAATCCGCTGGGACTGCCCGCCGGCGAGTTCGAGATCCCGCTCGTCCTGCAGGAGAAGATCGTCCGCCCCGACGGCGCGGCGTCCATGCGCTCCACCCCGATCGTCCCGGAAGGGCGCTGGGAAGGCGGGGCGGTGGGCGACGTCGGACTGGTCAACGGGGTGATCTGGCCGAGTGCGGAGGTCGCCCGCGGGCTCTACCGGCTGCGCATGGTCAACGCCGCATCGTTCAGCAACTGGATGCTGCACCTGTCCCGGCCGCTGGCCATGTGGGTGATCGGGATGGAGGGCGGCCTGCTCGCCGCGCCCGCCAGGGTGGACGGATTCCGGCTGGGCCCGGGTGAACGGGCGGACGTGCTCGTCGATTTCTCGGGTCTCGCGCCCGGCGAGACCGTGGAGCTGCTCAATGCGGAGGAGGCCGCTCCCCAGGCCGCCCAGATCGGAGCGGTGAAGCTCGGGAGTCTCATGCGGTTCCGGGCCACGAACGCCAGGGGCCACACGGGACCCGTCCCGTCGACCCTGCGCGGCGGCACCGGCCAGCCCCCGGCACTCGCGCCGGTCACCCGCGCACCGGCGGTGCGCAACGTCTCTCTGAGCCAGCCCAGCGACATTCGGATTCCACCGTCGATGATGAGTCTGAACAACCTGCGGTGGTCCAGTGAGCAGATCGAGATGCCACGCCAGGGGTCGGTGGAGATGTGGAACATCGTCAACGCCACCCCGGATCCGCACCCGATCCATATCCACCTGGTGCACTTCCGGGTGCTGTCCCGCCAGGCGGTCGACACCATCGCGATGTGTCTGCGGCAGCCCCAACCTCCCACCGGGATCAAGTGGACACCGGACCCCGATCCCTTCGTGGTGGGACCCGTCCGTGCGCCCGAGCCGTGGGAGACGGGGATGAAGGACACCGTCATCGCCGACCCCAACTCCGTGACCAGGGTCCTGGTCCACTTCCCGACCGCCGACGACCTCGGGTTCGACCCCGACGCGACCTTCCCGGCAGCGGTGTCCCTCGGCGGACACGAGGCCGGGGGACACGGAAACGTGCACGCACACGGAGCGGAACCCCGGGTCGACCGCCTCGGAGGCGATTACATCGGGTCCGTCGCTCCCCCGGCAGCCCACCACCGCAAGGACACGCTGCAGGGATACGTGTGGCACTGCCACATCCTCGACCACGAGGACCACGACATGATGCTCCGCTACAGGACGGTGACCTGATGCCCACCGAGACCACTCCCACCGAGAGCCGGCCCGTCGACCACTTCCAACGGATCCCCTATCAACCGGCCACCGACGGCCGTATCGAGATGCACTCCGGTCTGTCGCGTCACTACCCGACCCTGCACGCCAACCTCGTGGAGATCCCGGGGGCCTCGCGCCGTCGCGGGGTCATCATGTGTCACCCGGCGTCGAACTTCCTCAGCCATTTCCTGCTCGCCGCGCTCGCACGGGCGGGCCAGCCCGCGATGGGCCTCAACACCCGGTACGCCAACAACGAACCCGCACTGCTCATGGAGCGGGCGGCGGCGGACCTGGGCACCGGCATCCGGTGGATGCGTGAGGAGCTGGGTTTCGAGGAGATCGTTCTGCTGGGCTTCTCCGGCGGGGGCTCACTGGCGACGTTCCACCAGTCGCGCGCCGACGGCGTCGAGGCCGCCGACGCGCTGATGCTGGTCGGCGCGCACCCCGGCCGGGCACGGGTCCTGAGTCACTGGATCGACCCGGCGGTGACCGATGAGGACGACCCCTGGTCGGTGGACCCGGAGCTGGACCTGTTCGCCCCCGGCCGCACCGCGCCGTTCGACCCGGAATGGGTGGCGCGCTACCGCGCGGCGCAGGCGGAGCGGATGCGCCGGATCGACCGACGGGCCGTCGAGGCCCTCGCGCGTCTCGAGAAGGACGGCGGATCCGACCGCGGGTTCGTGGTCCACCGGACCACTGCCGACCCCCGCTTCCTCGACCTCACCCTGGATCCCAGCGATCGCGAGGCGGGATCGATGTACGGCGATCCGAAGGCGGCCAACACCGCGGCCGGCGGGCTCGCCCGCTTCGTCACCGCCCGCAGCTGGCTGAGTACCTGGAGCCCGGAACACACCGCCGCCGACGCCCTCTCCGACCTGCCCCGCATCACGGAACCGACCCTCGTCGTGAGTCTGCTCGGCGACCAGGCCGCGTTCGCCGAGGACTCCCGGCTCATGGCCGCCTGTTCGGCGGACCCCGAGGTCGAGTTGGTGGAGATGCGCCACCTCAACCACTACCTGGTCGACCAGCCGGACGGCCTCGACCGTGTCATCGCCGGGCTCCTCGGGTGGATGGACGGAAGGCTCGGTCGCTCACCCGCACCCCACACCGCGCAGGACGAGGAAGGACTGTCATGACCAGAACCAGCCACGACTCCGTGACCATCGACGTGGGCGACGAGGTCGGCATCCACTCCGACCGGGCCGCCGTGCCCGACGGCGTCCGCTGCCCCACCCGGTTCGCCTACTGGGAGGGCCGCGAGAACCCCGCGTTCCGTCGCCTGCGCTCCGCGATACTCAGGGTGACCGGGTTCGACCTCCTGCCCACCGACGAGCAGGCGGCCGCCGTCTGCGAGGACCTGTTCTCCGGCGATCCCGTCGCAGAGCGGTTCGTCGACGAGGTGTACCACGGCGAGACGGGGCCCGAGGAGACCAGGCGGATGCTCGACCGGGCCCTCGCGGACGGCATCGACTCGCTCGACGACGTGCCGGACTCCATGCGGGAGCTGTTCGCGGAGTTCGAGACCATCCCGGACTGGGTCGACCCGGCCCTGATCGAGGAGGGCGCCAGGATCTGGCGGCGCTGGGGGACCATGCTGTTCAGCTTCGCCGGCGCCGAGACCCTGGAGATCTACACGGAGTCGGCGGTGGCCACCCCCTTGTCGTTGGCGGGCGGGTACGCCGGGGACAACGCCCTACGGCGCTTCCTCGAGACCTGCCGGTTCTGGATCGACGTGTCCGAACCGGGGGCGCTGCTCCGACCCGGCTCGCAGGGTCGGGCCACGGCGATGAAGGTCCGGGTCATGCACGTCTCGGTCCGCTCACGGGTCGCCTCGCACGGGGAGTGGGACATCGAGAAGTGGGGGCTGCCGATCAGCCAGTCCTACATGGTGCTCACGCTCATCGCCGGCTCCGTCACCCCGGGGTTCGGTCTCTGGGCGCTCGGCTACCAGACCAGCCTGCGCGAGATCCGGGCCCTGATCCACTTCCAGAAGTACATGGGCCACCTGCTCGGGGTGCGGATGCGGTGGTACCCGGAGACCATCGCCGACAGCGTCCGCATGCTGCTGATGGCGATGCTCTCCCGTTCCCACGACTCGGGGGGACACGGGCGCGAACTCATCGAGTCCTACCCGCAGGCGTTCGCACCCCGCGAGGGCCACACCGGCCTGCAACGCCTCCGTGAGCACTACAACTTCCGGATCAATTCGGTCTACTCGGCGATGTTCATGGCCCCGGGCACACGCCGGAAGTACCGGATGCCCGCCGCGCTGCCGTGGGCGCTCATCCCGGTGGCCCGGTTCCCGCTCATCACCGCCGTCGAGATCGCCCGGCGGGTGCCTCCCGTCGGCCGGGTGCACGAGCGCGTCATGTGCTGGCACCGCGAGAACTGGTACCGCGCACAGATGGCCGGCCGCGAGGCCGCATTCGATGCCTCCGGCGCCCTGCGGCGCTGATCCCGTGGCCCGGTGCCGACCGGACCCGAACCGGCCCCGGTGCCGGCCCCGGTGCCGGCCCCGGTGCCGGCCCCGGCCCACCGATTCCCCTGCTCCCCTGCTCCCCGACCGAGAGAGATCCCCATGACCCTCCTGCAAGGCCCGTCCCTGAACATCGTCGAGGCGTGGAACGGTCCCGGTCGCCGGGACGGTCACCTCACGGACGTGGTGCCCGCGGACAATGCCGCCCACCTCGACTCCGACAAGCAGGCGTTCGAGCACTGGTACTTCGACGCCCACCTCGACGACGGCCGGATCGTGGTGGTCATGCTGCAGAGCCGCGAGCTCGTCCGGCGCCGACCCGGTGTGGAGATCCACCTCTACTCCCCGGACGGTCAGCGGAGGGAGTCCAACCGACACCACTCCGACGCCGAGCTCAGCGTCTCCACCGAGAAGGTCGACGTCGCGATCGCCCACCACAGTGCGGTCCTGGTCGACGAGGTGGACGGTCTGCCCGTCTACCGGGTCAAGGCCGAACAGGACGGCATCGGCGTGGACCTGACCTTCCATGCGGAGGTGCCGCCGTGGATGCCCGGTCGCGGCCGCACCAGTTACACGGACCGGGAGTACTTCGCCTGGTGCGTGGGCGCGCCCCGGGCACGGGTCGAGGGCACCGTCAGCGTCGACGGCCGTGCCGAGCAGGTGAGCGGCCGCGGGTACCACGACCACAACTGGGGCGTCGGGGACATGAAGCGCATCATCTCCAAGTGGTACTGGGGGCGCCTCTACACCGACGAGATCTCTCTGGTCTACGCCATGGTGCAGACCACCGGGCGCTACGGCTCCCACTGGTCCCAGCCGATCATGGTGGCCCGGGGCCGCGAGGTGATGCTGTCCGAGGGCGGGGTCGACATCACCGAGGGGCCGGCGGTGTTCGACGCCGTCGCCGACCGCTCGTACCCGTCGTTCCTGCGCCTCGAGGTCCCGGGGAAGATCGACCTCACCCTCACCGTGCGGGAGATCGTCCACGCACACGATCTGCTCTCCGATATTCCGGTGGTGGGTCGCCCGCCACTGAACAAGCTGGTCAAGAAGGCCGTCGGGCACCCGGGATACTTCCGGTTCCGCTCCGACTTCGACCTCACCGTGACCATCGACGGTAGGCAGGAGACCCACACCGGACAGACCCTCCACGAGATGGTCGCGCTGTCGTGAGCCCCGACAGCACCTCAGCCTCGGGCGTCCCGCGACTCGACTACCTGCACGGTTTCGCCGGCCACCACCAGACGGAGGCCGAACCGGGCGCGCTGCCACGTCGCCAGAACTCGCCGCAGCGCGCCCCCCTCGGCCTCTACGCGGAGCAGCACTCCGGCACCGCCTTCACAGAGCCGCGGGCGGTCACGCGCCGCACCTGGAGCTACCGCATCCGGCCGTCGGTCGCCCACACCGCCTTCCGCCGGCGCGCCGGGCTCGACGGCTGGCAGGCCGCACCCTCGGCCGCGGGGATCGCCTCCCCCAACCGGCTGCGCTGGAACCCGCCGCCGGTGCCCGCCCCGGGGGTCGACTTCCTCGACGGGATCCAGACCTACGGGACCTGCGGCGACGTCGGACAGCGCACCGGCGTGGGCATCCACTGGTACGCGGCCTCGGCGTCGATGACCGACCGCTACATGGTCGATGCCGACGGCGAGCTGCTCATCGTGCCGCAGGCCGGGCCGATCATGCTGCTCACCGAGTTCGGACGGCTCGTGGTCTCCCCCGGCGAGTTCGCCGTGATCTGCCGGGGCGTGCGGTTCCGCGTCGACCTGCTCGGTGAGACCGCCGCGGGTTACGTGCTGGAGAACTACGGTGCCGCACTGACCCTGCCCGAACTCGGCCCGATCGGCGCGAACGGCCTGGCCGACGCCCGCCACTTCCGCTACCCCACCGCCTGGTACGAGGACCGTGAGGAGCCCGTCGAGCTGTGGCAGCGGTTCGGGGGTCGCTGGTGGTCGGTCGAGCTGGACCACTCCCCGCTCGACGTGGTGGCCTGGCACGGCAACCACGCCGCGTACGTGTTCGACCTCGACGACTTCTGCCCCCTCAACACCGCGCTGTGGGATCACCCGGACCCGTCCGTGTTCACGGTCCTGACCTCACCGGGTCCGTTCGAGGGGCAGGCGAATGCCGACTTCGCGGTGTTCGGCGACCGCTGGGTCGTGGCCGAGGACACCTACCGGCCTCCGCACTTCCACCGCAACCAGATGTCCGAGTTCATGGGGCTGGTCCGCGGCTCCCACGACTCCAAGGCCGAGGGATTCGTCCCGGGCGGGGCTTCACTGCACAACCAGTGGTCCGCGCACGGTGCCGACCGCGAGACCTTCGAGATGGCCGGCGAGGCGGACCTGGTGCCGCAGAAGCTCACCGGCTCGCTGCCCTTCATGTTCGAGACCAGGTTGGCCCTGGCGGTGACCGACTCCGCCATGGACGCCGGCCACCGTCAACCCGACTACGACTCGTCGTGGACCGGGATAGAGCGTCGCTTCCGCCGCGGATGACCTCGCCGTCGTCGTCGGAGTCGTCACCACCCCGACCCACCCGTCCCGCCACCACCTCGTTCCACCACCACCCTCTATAGGAGTAAAGCAATGACCGCGACGTTCCCCGAAGTAGCACCTCTGACCCTCCCCGACACCGGGCTACGCATCGGCGGCCGGGCCGTCGCCCCCGCCGCCGGCGGGACCCTCGACGCGGTCAACCCGGCCACCGAGGAGCGGATCACCGGACTCGCGGCCGGCACCGCCGAGGACGTGGACCGGGCCGTCGCCGCCGCCCGGGTGTCGTTCGAGTCCGGGGTGTGGTCGCGCATGCCCGGTGCCGAACGGGGGCGGATCCTCATGCGCGCCGCCGACCTCATCGAGGAGCACGCAGGCGAGCTGTCCACCCTCGAGACCACGGAGATGGGCAAGCTCTACCTGCACACCGTCGGTGGGGACATCCCCGCCGCCGCCGGGGTGTTCCGCCACTACGCCGGCTCCGCCGACAAGATCTACGGCCAGAGCGCGCAACTGCCGAACGTCGGCGACCAGCGCCGGTTCGGGTTCACCCTGCGCCAGCCCCTCGGCGTGGTCGGGGCGATCACCCCGTGGAACAACCCCACCGTGGTGGCATCGTGGAAGGTCGCCCCGGCCCTCGCCGCCGGGTGTTCGGTGGTGCTCAAGCCCGCCGAGGACGCCTCACTGGCCCCGCTCCGCCTGGCCGATCTGCTCGCCGAGGCCGGAGTGCCGGACGGGGTGTTCAACGTGGTCACCGGTACCGGGGAGACCGCCGGCGCCGCGTTGGCCGCACACCCGGGCGTGGACAAGATCACCTTCACCGGTAGCCCGCGCGTGGGGCGTCAGATCCAGATGCTGGCCGGGGACAGGTTCCGAAAGGTCACCCTCGAGCTGGGCGGCAAGGCCCCGCAGCTCGTGTTCGGCGACGCGGACCTGGAGACGGCCATGCCGTGGATCGCGATGGGCAACTTCTACCATCAGGGCCAGGTCTGCGCGGCCGGCACCCGCGTGGTGGTGCACGAGTCGATCGCTGATCAGGTGGTCGAGGGACTGGCGGAGTTCGCGCGGTCCTCGGTGGTGGGCGACCCGTTCGATCCCGCGAGCACGCAGGGCACGATCGTCAGCCAGCGCCAGTTCGACCGGATCATGGGGTACATCGACGCGGGCCGGTCGGAGGGCGCGGACCTCGTCACGGGCGGTGGCCGGGTCGGCGACCGGGGCTACTTCATCGAACCCACCGTGTTCCGCGGCGACAACTCGCTGACGATCGCCCGCGAGGAGATCTTCGGCCCCGTTGCCACGGTCATCACCTTCTCCGACACCGACGAGGCCGTGCGCATCGCCAATGACACCCCTTACGGGCTCAACGCGTTCATCTTCTCGCGCGACCTGTCCACCGTGCACTCGGTGATCCCGCAGCTGCGGGTGGGTACGGTCTGGGTCAACGGCTGGGGCGTCCCGGACCCGTCGCTGCCCTGGGGCGGCCGCGAGGCCAGCGGCATCGGGCGCGAGCTCGGGGTGAGCGGCCTGGAGGCCTTCACCGAGGAGAAGACCGTGCACCTAGGGTTCTGAGAAGACCGACCCGCGGGACGAGGAGGCACCGGACGTGACAAAGGGTGTGGGCGAACAGGGCGCAGATCAGGCGCGGACGGGCCCGTTGGCCGGGATGCTCGTGCTGGAACTGGGCACCCTCATCGCCGGGCCGTTCGCCGGCCGCCTCCTCGGCGACATGGGCGCGCGCGTGGTCAAGATCGAGGACCCCGGCCGCCCGGACCCGCTGCGCACGTGGGGCCAGGGCGAGCGTGACGGTCGTCGCCACTTCTGGACCGTCCACGCCCGCAACAAGGAGTCCGTCACCCTCGACCTGCGCTCGGACGAGGGCGCGGCGCTCTTCCTCGACCTGGTCGCCCGCGCGGACGTCGTGGTGGAGAACTTCCGCCCCGGCACGCTGGAGAAGTGGGGGCTGGGCCCGGACCGGCTGCACGAGATCAACCCGGGTCTGGTGATCGGGCGGGTGTCGGGCTACGGCCAGACCGGGCCCCAGGCCACCCGCGCCGGGTACGCCTCAGTCGCCGAGGGCGTGTCGGGCCTGCGACACCTCAACGGTTTCCCAGACATGCCCCCGCCGCGCATGGCCCTGTCGATCGGCGACACCCTCGGTGGCATGTTCGCCGTCCAGGGGATCCTCGCCGCGCTGCTGGCCCGCACCACCACCGGCCGCGGCCAGGTGGTCGACGTCGCGCTGACCGAGTCGTGCCTGGCGGTGCAGGAGTCGGTGATCCCCGACTATGACGCCGCCGGGGTCGTGCGCGGCCCCTCCGGAACCCGACTGGAGGGCATCGCGCCGTCCAACCTGTACCGCGCCGCCGACGGGCCGTGGGTGATCATCGCCGCCAACCAGGACACCGTGTTCCGTCGGCTGTGCGCCGCGATGGGGCGTCCCGACCTGGCGGAGGATCCCCGCTTCGTCGACCACTCCGCGCGCGGGGTGCACCAGGACGAGATCGACGCGATCATCGCCGACTGGGCCGCCGAGCGCACCGCCGAGCAGATACGCGAGACCCTCGAGGCCGCCGGCGTGGTGGTGGGCCCGGTCAACACCGTCGCGGACGTGGTGCGCGACGAGCAGTTCCTCGCCCGCGACATGATCGTGCCGCACACCGTGCCGGGCGTCGACGACACCGTGCTCGGCCCCGGCGTGGTGCCCGTCCTCGGCGACACCCCGGGTTCGGTCCGGCGCGGTGGGACGCCGGAGCCCGGCTTCGACAACGCCGCCGTCTACCGCGACCTGCTCGGCATCGACGCGGATCGCCTGTCCGACCTGGCCGCCCGCGGTGTCATCTGATCCGCCGCGCGGAGCGGCCGGAAGGCGTCCGGCACTGACGACCGTGCTGGTGGTGGCCCTGGTGCTCGCCGCCGCGATCGCCGTGGCCGTGCCTACGTCGTCGGTGTGGGCGCGCCGCGCCGCCGACGCCGACCGCGCGCGCCTGACCTCCGTCGCCACCGAGGTCGCCGTACTGCTGTCGTCACTGTCCACCGGCGACGCCCAGGCCTCCCTGGATCGGCTCACCGCCCTGGGTACCGGCCGGTTCCGCGAGGAGGTGACCGGACGACGGGCGGAGGTACTACGCCTTGTCGACGACGACGAGGTGCGCTCCAGCGCGCGGGTGGTCGCTTCCGGGGTCGAGCAAGACGTGGCCGTCCGCGGCATCCTCGACGGTGGGCTCGTCGACAGCGGGGACGAACCCGCACGGGCTCGCCTGCTGGTGGCGGTCCGGTCCGAGGTGAGCAACACGCGGACCGAGGCCGCGCACGCGAGATCCGAGGCGCGCGGCGATGCCGGTGCCGACGACGTCGACGACACCGGTGAGGGCGACCGTGCCGGTGAGCGGCTGTGGCGCTGGCGGATCGAGGCCGTGATCGAGGACGGCCGCGCCGTCGTGGCCTCGGCCGAGGTGGCGGTGTGAGGGCGAGGTCAACCCCGGGGCAGGGTCCAGTCGAACTCGCGGCCGTTGCCGTGCGCACCGGCCGAGGCCCGCGACCGCGAATCCTCGCCGAGCTCGCCCAGCATGCGATCGGATGCCGCGACCAGCTCGTGGAACCGGCCGGGGTCCAACCAGTCGGGGCGCAGGGCGAACAGCACGTCCTCGGTGGCCGTGTTCCCGGACGCGCCGGGGGCGAACGGGCAGCCCCCGAGGCCGCCGAGCGCCGCGTCCACCATCCGTGCCCCCGCGTCCACGGCGGCGAGGGTGTTGGCCACACCCATCCCCCACGTGTCGTGGCCGTGGAAGACGATCCGGCGCTCACCGGCCGGCTCGACAGCGGCG
The DNA here is from genome assembly GCF_057773105.1 of Dietzia sp. IBK-p2-15D. NCBI lineage: Bacteria > Bacillati > Actinomycetota > Actinomycetes > Mycobacteriales > Dietziaceae > Dietzia > Dietzia sp. IBK-p2-15D. The sequence continues at coordinate 435,583 of NZ_JBYMTK010000001.1, read as the reverse complement.
GCGACGAGGTCGCCCACCTGCCGCGGGTGCGCCTGGCCGAGGGTGTCTGCCAACACCACGTCGACGGTGCCCTCGCCGCGCGGGTCGGCAACCAGCTCGAGCACGCGCGCCGGATCGACCGGCCCGGTGATCGGGCAGGTGAACGTGGTCGCCAGGCAGAGCTGGACGGTGCCGCCCACCGCCGCGGCGGCCTCGACGGCCTCCGGAAGCGCGTCCATGCTCGTGGCGGTGTCGCGGCCGATGTTGGCCGTGTTGTGCTCGTCGGTCACCGACAGGCAGTACTGGAACCGGCGGACGCCGGCGTCCGCGGCCCGGCGGACGTGGCCCGGGGTCGCGACCCACACCCAGCAGCGGTCGCGGTCGGACTCCTCGAGGGCGCCGACGACGTCGAGGGTGTCCGCCAGTGCCGGGACGAGGTCCGGCCGGGCCATGGACCCCACCTCGAGCTCCGGGACCCCGAGGCCGAGCAGGGTCCGCACGAGCTCGACCTTGGAGGTGGTGGACAGCCTGCCGTCGGTGAGCTGGAGCCCGTCGCGCAGGGCGACGTCGCGGACGGCGACGGAACTCATCGGGTGCGTGGTCATGGGGTCATCCTCCCGTATCGGCGTGCGGCGGGGGGCCTGACATGGCGGGTGGCGGCACGGTGAGCCGCGCGCGGGTCAGGACCGTCCTGGTCGTGCTGCTGGTGGTGCTGGCGGTCGCCGCGGTCGGCCTGACCGTGGTCGACCGACGGGCCGCGGAACGGCAGCGGCTGGCCGCCGGTGCGGTGGCCGCGGCCGAGACCGCCTCGCTGGCGGTCCTGGACTACCGGCCCGAGACCGTGGCCGAGGACCTCGCCGCCGCCGAGCCACTCCTGGCCCCGCCGTTCCTCGACCACTTCCGCGAGCAGAGCCGGCAGGTCACCGTGCCGCGCAGCACCGCCGGTCAGGTGGCCTCCTCGGCGCGTTCGGCGGGCTCGGCTCTCGCGGGGCTGGACGGGGACGACGCGCTCGTCGTCGTCTTTCTGGACCGCCACACGATCGGCGCCGACGGCATCCCCCATGTACTCCAGACCGTGGTCGAGGTGGGGCTGATCCGCGACGGGGACCGGTGGCTTGTCTCGGGGTTCACGCCGCGCTGACCCCGGCGACGGCGCGCTCCTCCGCGGGGGTCGCACCTGGGGCTCGCACATCCGGGGCGTGTACAACCGGGGTCGGCGTCACCGGCGCGGACATCGACGCCGGCTCACCGGGGCGGGGACAGCAGATCACCGACGTCCACCGGGCCGGTCGGACGGTCGAACGCCGAGACCCCCGCGCCGGCGGTGGGATACACACCGGTGCCCCGGTCGTACGAGCGCGGCGTGGCGACCACGGAGACCCCCGCGGCCCCGGCCTTCTCCCGGCACAGCGTGACCGTGGCGGCACGGACCCCGGGGTACTCCATGCACGGCATGTTGCGGGCGCCCCGCACCGCGACGGGCGAGTCCTCCGGCACCTTGCAGTACAGGTCGCGGGGCGTCTCGGGCACGTCGAGCTCGGTCGGCGAACGCCGCTGGTCGGCCGGCAGGAATCCCGTGGTGCACGGCGGCGGGTCGTTGTAGCTGTTGACGAAGAAGGTGTTCTGGGCGGGCATCACGTCACCGGAGTTGGGCAGCGCGGCCGACTGGGTGGAGTCCATGATGGCCGGGAACAGCACGAGGATCTGCTCGATCGACGGCGTGTACACGGCCGCGACCTGCTCGACGGTCACCAGGTTGGACAGCAGCAGCGGCCACGTCGGCGACAGTTCCTGGAAGGCCCTGATCGTCTCGCCCGCCGCGGCCGGCGCACCGGTGATCACCCCGCGCAGCGCCGGGTCGGCGGCGGCCACGTCGCCCGCCACGCGGTCCACCGCCGCGGCCCACTCGCGCACGTCCGGCGACGACGCGGCCTGCGCCTCGAGCAGCGGCGCCGTCTGCCGGAGCAACGCCGCCCACTGCTCGCGATCGCGTCCGGCACCCTCGGCCAGCAGGGTGAGCGCGTCGACGGAGGAGGACAGATCGCGTCCCGCGCCGCCGACGCCGCGCGAGGCCTCGTCGACGAGTGAGGTCAGTCGCGCCGGTCCGACCGAGTCCAGGGTGGCCTCGAGAAGGTCCACTGTCTCGGCCACCGACACCGGCGGGCGGACCCGGTCGGCGCTGATGACGTCGCCGTCGGAGAGGTGGGGGCCGCCGGTCGCTTCGGGGACCAGGTCGACGATGAGCTCCCCCACCGCCGACATCGCGCCGACGTACGCCGTCGCGTCGACGGGGATCAGCGCGTCGCCGTCGATCAGCAGCGTCGCCCGCGCACCGGCCGGGGTCATCTCCAGGTGACGCACCCGCCCCACCTCGACCCCGCGGTAGAGGACGTTGGCCCGCGGATACAGCCCGGACGCGTCGCGCATCTCCAGCGCGACCTCCACGCGGCCCCATCCGAGGTGCTGTGGGATGCGGGCGAACGAGAACACCACCAGCACGAACGCCACGGTGCCGACCAACACGAACGCCAACAGCTTGAGCGCCATCGTGCGGTCGGCGCCGCTCATCCCCCGCCAACCCCGCCTCATGCGCCGGCCTCCCCTGCGGGGGCGGGCGCGGCCTCGGGCGACGGCGGCGCCGGGTGCGGGGGCGACTGCGGCGGGGGTGGCGGGGGCGGGGCGAGCACGTCGCCGAGCCCGTCGCGGGCCGGCTCCACGGGTGGGGCGGGTACGCCCAGGATGGTGTCGAGCGAGGCCAGCGACCCCTCGAACGGTGTGCCGATGAGCAGCGCGGTGTCCAGGACCGGCAGCCGAAGGTCGAGGATGACCGTGCCGTTGGCGTAGTCCCCGCGCACCGCGTTGCGGTAGGTGTCCAGCGGGAACGGGAAGGTAGCCAGGTAGCGCAGGGACTCGGTGAGCGAGTCCCCCGAATCCGCCAGTCCCTGCAGGACGGGGTCGAGGGACTCCAGACCGGCACGTAGGTCACCGCCGGAGGCCTCGACGACACGGCCCGCGGTCGCGGTGACGGTGTCCACCGCGCGAGTGGCCTCGACGAGCCGCTGCCGGCGCTGCGCGAGGACCTGGAGTGCGGGCCCGAGGTCGGCGACCCCGCCCTCCACCTCGTCGCTGCGGACCGCGAGTTCGGTCGAGAGCCTCTCCAGTGCCTCCAACGCCTCCACGATGTCCTCCTTCTGCGCCTCGAGCCCGGTGAGCAGCTCGCTGAGGCGTCCCACCACCGCCCGGACCTCGTCGGTGCGGCCGGTCATCGCGACGTCGAGTTCCCCGAAGACCTCCGCCGCCTGGGCCAGGCCGCTGCCGCCGAGGGCCGCCGCGAGCGTGGCCAGCGTCTGCTCGGTGGTGGGGTACCCGCCGCTGCGTTCCACCGGGACGAGGTCGCCGTCGGACAGCGTGCCCTCGGCGGGTTCGCCCGGAGGTGCCGCCAGCTCGAGGTGGGACGCGCCGAGGAGACTGCTCTGCCCCACCCGGGCCGTGGCGTTGCGCGGCAGGCGGACCTCCCCGTCGAGGTCGACCGTCACCTCGGCGAACCCCGGGCCGAGGCCGATGTCGGCGATGCGGCCCACCGTCACGTCGCCGACCCGGACACGGGCATTGCGGTCCAGGGTGGTGACGTCGGCGAGCTGCACCGTCACCGAGTAGCCGTCCGGCCCGCCACCGGCCGTCCCGGGCAGCGGGAGACTGTTGAGCCCCTTCCAGTCGCAGCCGCTCATCGTCGTCGTCGACACCACCAGCAGCGCCGCGCCCACGGCGCGCCGCCCGGTCACCGGACGCCCTCGGTGAGCAGGTCGGTCACGCCGACGCGACCGTCCGCCGGGCCGGCGGGGGTCGGGGACGCGTCGGCGGGGGTCGCGAGGGCGGGAGCCGGCCGCAGGTGGTCGTGGGTGTAGTCGAGCTGGTGCGGCAGCGCCCCGACGCCGCGGCTGGGATTGATCGCCACGGGCGGGTAGTCCACCGCCAGCGCGGTGAGCGTGGGGCCGAGCAGTCGCACGCACTCCTCGGACGCGGTGTGCACGTCGGTCTCCTCTGCAGCGGCCAGGGCGGAGCAGATGAACTGCATCGGGTTCGCGAAGTTGGTTAGCGCGAGGGACGAGATCACCGCGTTCTGCGACGGCTGGTAGATCCCCTGCAGGTTCGACAGCGCGGTGGGTGCGACGTGCAGGATCTGGGCGATGTCGTCGCGCTGCTCGGCCAGCACCGTCAGCAAGTCGGTGGTCGTCCGGGCGGTCTCGATGCCCACCTGCCGGTTGTCGCGGACGAAGTCGCGGACCTCGTCGACGGCCAGATCGAGCTCGGTGAGCGCCGGGCCGATCTCCCCCCGGCCGCGAGACACCGAGACGGTCACCGCCGCCATCACCTCGTTGAAGGTGGTGATCTGCTCGCCGGAGCCCTCCATCGCGGCGGTGAAGGCCTCGAGATTGCGGACGGTGGCGAAGAGGTCGTCGCGGCCGTCGGAGACGGTCTGCAGCGCCGCGCTGAGCTGACGGACCGTATCGCGGACGTCGTCGCCGCGATCGTCGAGCACCTCGTCCGCGGCGGCCACCGCGCGTCCGGCTGGGCCCGTCTCGTCGCCCGGGGACGGGCCGAGAGTGCCCGACAGGCGGTGCAGCTGGGTGACGAGTTCGTTCCACTCCACCGGGACAGCGGTGTGCTCGAGGCCGATGGTGGCACCGGGATCGGTCACAGGTCCGCCGGTGTAGGGCGGGCTGAGCTGGAGGAACCGGGCAGCGACGAGAGTCGGGGCCATGACGACGGCGTCCACCTCGGCGGGCAGAGGCTGGTCGCGGCTGACGAGGAAGTCCACCACCACGCGGTCGCCCCGCGGTTCGATGTCCGTCACCCGGCCGACGGGCACGCCCATCACCCGGACGTCGTCGCCCACGTAGAGGCCGCGCGCGGAGACGAACTCGGCGGTGTAGGTCTCGTACGGGCGCCAGGGCACCCGCAGGTCCACCAGGCCCGCGGCGAGGAGCAACACGAGCATCCCCGCCACCCACGGGGCGACGGCCGCGGCGACGCGGCGGATCATCGCGGGCCTCCCACGGGCGGAGCCGGGGCAGGCGGCACGGGCGGGGCGGGCGGGGCAGGCGGGGCGGGCGGCGCGGGCGGGGCGCCGATTCCGGCGCGGGTGAGGGCGTCGTTGAGGGCGGGTTCGATGACCTCCACCGGCAGCAGGTTCTGGATGTAGGAATTGAAGAACGGCCCGGAGGCCACGGCCTCGCCGAGCTCGGTGGCGTACGGCCCGAGCCGCCGGATCGCCTCGGCCAGCCCGTCCCGGTGCTCGAGGACCAGTTCCTGCAGGCCCTGGACCCGCTCGAGGGTCGGGGCGAGGGTGCGGTCGTGGTCGCTGATCAGACCGCGGATCTGGACGGTGAACGCCCGCAGGTTGCCCGCCAGGGTCTCCAGTGAGTCCTGCTCCTCGCGCAGCGCGGCGAGCAGGACGCGGGCATCACGCAGCAGCGTGTCGATCTCCTCGCCCCGCCGGGCCAGCAGGCCGGAGAGGGTCTCGGCGTCGGCGAACAGTTCACGCAGGGCGGCGTCGCGTTCCGCGATCGAGGTGGACAATCGGCCCACCCCGTCGATCGCGGCATCGACGTGCTCGGGCGCGCGGTCGAGGCTGTCGGTGACGGTGTCCAGGGCGACCGCGAGCTGCTCCATGTCGATCTCCTCGCCGGTCCGCCCGAGCCGACCCAGGGTCTCGGCGAGGTTGTAGGGCGCGGTGGTGCGGTCCAGGTCGAGCACCGCCCCGGGCTCCAGCAGGCCGGGGCCCGCCGGCAGGACGCGGAGCTCGCGGGCGCCGAGTGCGGTGGCCGTGGCGATCTCCGCGCGGGTGTCCGAGCCGAGGCCGAGCTCGCGGTCCACCGTGAAGTCGATGCGCACGGCGTCGCCGTCGATCGCGACGCCCGTGACCTGCCCGGCGTCCTTGCCCGCGATCCGCACGGGGTCGCCCACCCCCAATCCGCCGGTGTCGACGAACCGGGCCGTGTACCCCACCGTCCTGTCGACGCCGGGCAACGCCCGCAGATTGAGCGCGGCGAGCACCACCACCGCGATGAGCACCGTGCCGATCAGGCCCACGAGGAGCGGGTTGCCGTCGCGCAGTCGTCTGTGGATCCTCATGCCGGCGCGCACCTCCCGCCCTGCTGCGTGAACAGCGGGCTGGTGGTGGACCCACCCCGCAGATCCGACACCCGGATCTGGAGCCCGCACAGGTAGTAGTTGAAGAACCCGCCGTAGGCCCCGAGCCGGGTGAGGGACCGGTAGGTCTCCGGCAGTTCGGTGAGCAGCTGGGTCAGGGTGTCACGTCGCGAGTCCACCTGGCGGGCCACCGCGTCGACGCCGTCCATGTCCGCCCGCAGCGACGGCCGGATGTCCTCGGCGAGGACGGCCAGCTCGGCGGCGGTGTCGTCGAGGTTCCGGGTCGCCGAGGCGACCGTGTCCGAGTCGGCGGCGAGCGCGGAGGTGAGCTCCCGCGCGTGGACCAGCGACTGCTCCAGCGCGGGTTGCTGCCGCGAGAGGGTGTCGAGTACCCGCCCCAGCTGGGCGATGACCGAGCCGATCACCCGGTCGCGGTCGGCCAGGTGCCCGGTGACCTCGCCGATCGCCCGCACGATCGCCCCGACATCGTCCTGTTGCCCCTGGAGGACGGCGATCAGCTCCCCGCTGAGCCGGTTGACCTGGCCGGGCTCGAGCACGCGGAACAGCGGCTGGAAGCTGCCCACCAGGGCGTCGAGGTCCAGCGCCGGGGTGGTCCGGTCGACCCCGATCGTGGCCCCCTCCGGTAGCGGGGCGGGCGTGCCGACGGCGACCGCCGGGTCCGCGGGGTCCGCAGGGTCCGCCGGGTCCGCGGGGTCCGCGGCATCTGCCGCATCGAGCAGCTCGAGGTAGCGGTCGCCAACCAGGTTGAGGTAGCGCACCGTCGCCCCCGTCGTGCCGCGGGGCCGGTAGTCGTCGTGCAGGCTGAACCGCACCGTGACCGACGGCGCACCGGCACTCTCCCCCGGCCCCGGATCGGCGGCCGGCGCCGCGTACTCCACCGCGTCCACCCGCCCCACCTCCACGCCGTGCACGCGGACCGTCTCCCCACGCTCGAGACCCGAGACGTCGGTGAACTCGGCCGCGTACGACGCCGACTCCCCGAACCGCACCTGAGCGAACACCACCCACAGCCCGGCCAGGACGAGCAGCATGACCAGGGTGTAGATCGCCGCGGGAATCGTCGATCCGGACCGCCGGCGGTGCGGCCGCGAGGCCCGGTGCGCCGCCGCCCGAGCGGTCCATTCCCGGTGCGCCGCCGGAGCGGCCTGTCGCGGTCTCATCCCATCCCCTCCGTGAGCAGCACCCACAGCGGGGCCGCGTCGAACTCGGGCGAGGTGTTGCCGCGCTCGAAGGGGTTCATCCCGACGTCGGCCACCAGATAGTTCGCGTTCCCGTCCTCGGGCGTGCGCACGGGCAACTCGCCGCACCGTGGACCGCCGCCGGCGCGCACGACGGGCAGGTCGTCCGGGTAGCGGTACGGGTCGACGCCCAGCAGCAGGGTCGAGTTGAGCACCATCGAGTACCCGTTGGCCCCCGACGCCGGCTCCGCCAGCTGCCGCGCCCGGTCGGCTCCCCGGAAGAAGCACGGGATGACCGGTGCGTAGTACTCCAGCAGTTCGGCGGTGGGCCGCAGGTAGCCGAAGGCGTCGGCGATCTCCTGTTCGTGGGGTTCGAGCAGCGCGTTGCCCTCGATCGCGACGCCGGCGATCGCCGGCAGCAGCACGTCGAGGGTGGCCGCCTGGTCGGTGAGGGTCCGCGCGGGCACCCGCAGACCGCCCAGTGCGGAGACCAGGTCCGGGGTGGCCGCCGCGAGACCGTCCGCCGCCGCGGCCCCCGCCCGGAGGTCACGCTGCAGCGGGCCCAGTTCCGGGGTGACCGCCCCCGTGAACTCCGACAGCGCCACGGTCGCCCGTCCGAGCTCCTCACCCCGCCCCCGCACCCCCTGTGCGAGTGCACCCGTGACGGCGGCCGCCTTCTCCGGCTGCACGGCCACCATGACTTCCGTCAGCGACTGGAACACCGTCTGGGTCTCCGTGGTCACCGACTCCGCCCGGAGCGCGTCACCCGAGGCCAGCACGGCGGTGGAGGCGCGACCCTCCTCGTCGTCGTCATCATCCGAGAGCACCACCCGCTTACCGCCGAACAGGGTGCTGGAGGTGATGTCCGCCGTCGTATCGGAGGGCAGCGCCGACGAGTACTCGCGGTCGAGCTCGAGCTCGATGCGCGCACCGTCGCCGTCGGGGTGGACCGACGCCACCGTCCCGATCCGGACCCCGTGCCTCATGACCATCGCGCCCGGCTCCAGCACCATCCCCGATCGGTCGGCGTGGAGGGTGAGGTCCATGGTGCGCGCCCACCCACCCCGGAAGGACACGGCGACGACGACGAGGACCGCCACCACCGAAACCAGCGCCGCCAGCACGGTCAGCCGACCTTTCGCGCGGGCGCCCACGTCAGCCCGCCAGCCTCACCGTGGGCGCGTCGCCGTAGAGGGCGAGCGAGATGAGCAATGTGACCAGCACGACCGCGGTGAGCGACATGCGGACCGCCCGGCCGGTGGCCACGCCCACCCCCGAGGGCCCGCCGGTGGCCGTGAAGCCGTAGTAGGTGTGAATCACCATCACCGTCAGGGCCATGGCGATCGCCTGCGCGAACGACCACACCACGTCCACCGGGTTGAGGAAGGTCTGGAAGTAGTGGTCGTAGACGCCCGGCGACTGGCCCAGCACCGCCACCGTCGCGACCCGACTGGCCAGGAATGACGCGAGCACGGACAGGGAGTACAGCGGGATCACCGTGAGCAGGCCCGCCACGATGCGCGTGCCCACGAGGTAGCGGACCGGGTCGACCGCCATCACCTCGAGCGCGTCGATCTCCTCACTGATGCGCATCGCGCCCAACTGCGCGGTGGTGCCGGCGCCGATGGTCGCGGCCAGCCCGACGCCCGCGGTGACCGGGGCGACGACCCGGATGTTGACGTAGGCGGCGAGGAACCCGGTGAGCGCCTCCACGCCGATGTCGCCGAGCGAGTTGTAGCCCTGGACGGCCACCGTGGCGCCGGCGAACAGGGTGATGAACCCGAGGATCGCCAGGCTGCCGCCGAACATCGCCAGGACACCGGTGCCGAGGCCGACCTCCGTGGTCACCCGCAGCGTCTCGCGGCCCTGACGCACCGGAGCGGAGAGGGCTGCCCGCAGGGCGCGGGCGACGAAGAGCAATGCGGCGCCGAGGTCGTCGACGCGGTCGAGCGGGCCGCGTCCGCCCATGCCGCGGTCGAGCGGGCCGCGCTGCCGCGTCCGGCGATGCTCCCCCGTGCCGCTGGCGCTCACCGGCCGGTCACCTGGATGCCGATCGCGGTGAGGACGAGGTTCGCCAGGAAGAGGGCGACGAACGAGAACACGACCGTCTCGTTGACCGCGTCGCCGACACTCTTGGGCCCGCCCGTCACCGCCAGGCCGCGGTAGCAGGCGACCAGACCGGCGATGAGCCCGAACAGTGCGGCCTTGACCTCGGACAGGATGAGTTCGGCCGGACCGACGAGCAGCGTGACCCCGGCCGCGAACGCCCCGGGGTCGACGTGGTTGAGGTACACGGAGAACATGAACCCGCCGGCCAGGCCGATCGCGCAGACCGCCGCGTTGAGAGTGGCCGCCACCAGCGCCGAGGCCAGCGCCCGGGGCAGGACGAGGTGGGTCGCCGGGTCGAGTCCGAGGACCTCGAGCGCGGAGATCTCGTCCCGGATCGTGCGAGATCCGAGGTCGGCGGCCACCGCGGTCGCTCCGGTTCCCGCGACCACCAGCACCGTCACGAGCGGGCCGATCTGGGTGACCGCCCCCAGGCCCGCCCCGGCGCCCGCCATGTCGCTGGCACCGATCTCACCCAGCAGGGAGTTGAGGGTGAACACCACCAGCACGGTGAACGGGAGCGCCATGAGCACCGTGGGCACCAGGGAGACACGGGCGATGAACCAGTACTGGTCCACGAATTCCCGCCAGCGCCACGGACCGGTGACCATCCCGGCCAACGCGTCGAGGGACAGCGCGTAGAAGTCGCCGACAGACCGCACCGCGGTCGTCATCCGACCCACCATCGCCGCCCCCTTCCCGTGTGCGTGGCCGGCTCAGCGCGTTCCCACGCTGCGTGACCGAACCATACCTGAGGGTATTGTCGTGCGGGTGGGCTAGGTCACAGTGTGCTCCGGGCTGCCGTACCGCGCGTGCGAACGCGAGGGAATCCGTGCCCGCGGCCGCTCGTTGCGATGGCGTCTCGCCCTCGCCGCAGCCCCATCTCGCCCACAGCCGCGCCCGAACATGGCGTCTCGCACGCCCCGAAGTGAAGGCGAGACGCCATCGCGAGGAGCGGCTGCGTGGGGGGCGGGCATGCCAACACGCGAGACGCCATCGGGAGGAGCGGCTGCGGACCGGGAGGCCGGGCGGCCGGGCGGCCGGCGGCTCCAGGCATGCCGGGAAATGCGGGAAGGCCCCGCGTCCGGATAACCGGTCGCGGGGCCTTCAGCCGAGCTGGTGGCGTCTCAGCCGAGCAGATCAGCTCGCTGCGGAGTCGGAACCCGCCTCGAGGAGCTTGGAGATCGCCGACGGATCGACCGGGATGCCGGGGCCGGTCGTCGTGGAGATGGTGACCTTCTGCATGTAGCGGCCCTTGGAGGAGGACGGCTTGAGGCGCATGACCTCGTCGACCGCGGCCTGGTAGTTCTCCGTGAGCTGCTCCGTGGAGAAGGAGGCCTTGCCCACGATGAAGTGCAGGTTGTTGGCCTTGTCGGTGCGGAAGGTGATCTTGCCGCCCTTGATGTCGCCCACGGCCTTGGTCACGTCCATCGTGACGGTGCCCGTCTTGGGGTTGGGCATGAGGCCACGCGGGCCGAGCACGCGGGCCACACGGCCGACCTTGGCCATCTGGTCCGGGGTGGCGATCGCGGCGTCGAAGTCGAGCCAGCCGCCCTGGATGCGCTCGATGAGGTCCTCGGAGCCAACGACGTCGGCGCCGGCGGCCTCGGCCTCGGTGGCCTTCTCGCCCGCGGCGAAGACGATGACGCGGGCGGTCTTACCGGTACCGTGCGGAAGGTTCACGGTGCCACGGACCATCTGGTCCGCCTTGCGGGAGTCGACGCCAAGTCGCATGGCGACCTCGACGGTGGCATCCATCTTCGTCGAGCCGGTCTCCTTGGCCAGGGCCAGGGCGTCCAGAGGCGAGTACAGCTTGGTGCGGTCGACCTTCTCAGCTGCGGCCTTGAAGGCCTTGCTGTTCTTGCTCATGTCAGTTCCATTCCTGCCGCGTCTTCACGCGCGACGGTCGGGTGTGGTGCGGGCCTGAGCTGCCCTCCCACAGATGTTCGGGGGGTGGAGGTCAGGCCTCGACCGTGATGCCCATGGAACGGGCGGTGCCGGCGATGATCTTCGCGGCCTGGTCGATGTCGCTGGCGTTGAGGTCCTCCAACTTGGTCTGCGCGATCTCGCGGACCTGGTCCATGGAGACCTTGCCGACCTTGGCGGAGTGCGGGGTGCCGGAGCCCTTCTGCAGGCCGGCGGCCTTGAGCAGGAGCTTGGCGGCCGGCGGCGTCTTCAGCTTGAAGTCGAACGACCGGTCCTCGTAGACCGTGATCTCGACCGGCACGACGTTTCCGCGCTGGTTCTCGGTGGCGGCGTTGTAGGCCTTGCAGAACTCCATGATGTTGACACCATGGGCACCCAGAGCCGGACCGACCGGCGGGGCCGGGTTGGCTGCGCCGGCCTGGATCTGGAGCTTGATGAGCCCTGAGACCTTCTTCTTCTTCGGAGGCATCGTCTTCCTCAGTCTTCCTGATTCTTCGACTGGATCTCGGCTCCGCGCTGTACACGCGGGAGGCCGACTGTCGTGTGCACCCGGTTCCCCACACGACCCCGGAAGGGCAGGCGGGAACACAGGCGCAACCTTGGAGAGTCTACGCGCGCGGCCGGTCGGAACCCTAATCGCCGACACCGGCCGGGCTGACAGACGAGCGACCCGCCCCACGCCGGGCGCGGGACGGGTCGTCGTGGGAGTTTCTCGGGTCAGTCGATCTTCTCGACCTGCGTGAAGCCGAGCTCGACCGGGGTCTCGCGACCGAAGATCGACACGAGGACCTTGAGCTTCTGCGCGGCCGGATCAACCTCGGAGATGGACGCGGGCAGCGTGGCGAACGGGCCGTCCATGACGGTGACCGACTCGCCGACCTCGAACTCCACCTCGACGGCCTGCGGGGCGAAGCCCTGGTCGTCGGCGGTGCCCGCGGCGGCGGACTTCTTCTCCGGCTTGGGGGCCAGGAACTTGGCCACGTCGCTCAGCGAGAGCGGGGTGGGCTTGCCGGCGGCGCCACCGGTCGCGCTGACGAACCCGGTCACGCCCGGGGTGTTGCGCACGACGCCCCAGGACTCGTCGTCGAGTTCCATACGCACCAGCACGTAGCCGGGCAGGACCTTGCGGTTGGCGACCTTCTTCTGGCCGTTCTTGACCTCGGTGAACTCCTCGACCGGGACCTCGACCTGGAAGATCTTGTCCTCGGCACCGAGGGTCACGGCGCGGGTCTCGAGGTTGGCCTTCACCTTGTTCTCGTAGCCGGCGTAGGAGTGGATGACGAACCAGTCGCCGGGAAGCTTGCGCAGCTGACGCTTGAAGGCGATGATCGGGTCGATCGCGGGCGCGGCCGCCTCGTCGGCCGCGGCCTCCTCGGCCGGAGCCCCCTCGGGCGCCTCGCCGGAAGTCTCGAGCGCCGACTCGGCGAGCTCGTCCTCCGCAACGGTCTCGTCGCCCTCGGGGACGGTCTCACCCTCGACATCCTCGTCGAGCTCGGTCTCGACCGCGTCAGTGGCGGCGTCCTGGTCCAGCTCGGCGCCAGCCGCGACGGTGTCGGCGGCGTCAGCCTCGGCGTCGGTGTCGATGGTGTCGGCGGGATCCGCAGCCGTGTCACCGAGCACCGCGTCCGCCTCGGTCGCGGCCTGCTCGGCGCCCTCGGCCTCGGGGCTCTGATCGATGTCGCTCACGGAAATGCGGTCCTCTCGAAGTTCGGCGGTCCGGATCACGCCCCGGACCCCAGCGGCAGGTCTCTAGCGGTCGAAGACGAGCTCGACGAGCTTGCCCGCGCCGAAGTCGACGCCCGAGACCAGCGCGGTCATGAAGATGAGGAACAGGAACACCACGATGGTGTAGGTGACCATCTGGTTGCGCGTGGGCCAGATGACCTTGCGCAGCTCCTCGACGACCTGCCCGATGTACTGGAACGGATTCGTGCGGGCGGTCCGCGTGTCCTCCGGCTTGTCCGCGTCCGTACGGACCCGTCCGGCCACGGCGGTGTCGCCGCGCCCCGCCTTGCCGGTGGGGACGGCGGCAGCGGCGTCGGAATCGCGGACGCCGCTGACGTCGACGTCGTCGTCGCGATCCTGGCTCACGCGGCTACCTCCGGGTCGTCTGGTGTGCGGTAAGTGCAGGGGCGACAGGACTTGAACCTGCAACCTGCGGTTTTGGAGACCGCTGCTCTGCCAATTGAGCTACGCCCCTTCGGCCGGTCTCCCGGCCACCCGTGCCCTCCCGCGCCTGCGGGCCGCACGAACGCCTCGACTCTACAGTGTCGGCGACTGCCTGGCGGCAGCGCGGTCCGCGACCGCGTTCGGTCGGGCGTCCCAGTGTACGACAGGCGGCCGGTGGCCCGAAATCGTCCGGCGTCACCCCGCGAGCGAGACCGTGACGATCGCCTTGCCGAACACCTTCGACCCGCCACAGGTCACGGCGAGCGCGACGTCCGCGGTCGAGCCGTCCTCGGCCACCTTCCTCACCGACCCCGCCACCTCGAGCCGGGCGGGCGCGTCGGCCGGGACGACCACGGGACCGGCGAACCGGAACGAGGTCGCCACCACATGATCGGCCCCGCCCGCCCAGTCGGCCACGACCCCGATCGCCAGCGCGGAGGTGAGCATCCCGTGCGCCACCACCCCGGGCAGCCCGAGCGCCTGCGCCGCGTCATCGTCCAGGTGGATGGGGTTGTGGTCCCCCGACGCCTCGGCGTAGCGGCGCAGGTCGTGCCGCGAGATCGGCAGGGTCCGCGACGGCAGGACCTCCCCGGCGACCGCGGTCCTCGTCGTCGTCCCCCGCACGTCGTCGCCCCGGTCGGTCATGCCTCCACCTCCGCGGTGAGCAACGCACTGGTCAGAGTCTGGACGGGCTCGCCGGCGGCGTCGCGCAGCACGGTGTCGAACCCGATCATCCGCCCGCCGCGCGCCGACCGCACCCCGGTGACCGTGGCGGTGGCGGTGAGGACGTCGCCGACGCGGATCGGTCGGTGGTGCTCGCTGGACTGCGCGGTGTGGAGGGTCCGCGCCAGGTCGATGCGCAGGGCGGGGTGCTCCATCACCGCGCGTTGGACCGGGGCGGTCAGCGCGGCCGCGAGGGTGGCGGGGACCTGGCCGGTCGGCGCGCCCACCGCCTCGGCGAAGCGCGCCACCACCGCGTCGGTGACCGTGACCGGATCCCCGACGACGACGACGACGAGGTCATCAGCGTTGTCTGTGCTCACAGGCGCCGACGCTACCCGAGGGCGAGTCCGCCGAACCGCTGATACGACCCGTCCGCGCCTCCTACGGTGGGGGCAGTCGAGCAGGGAGTGCGATGTGAGCCACGACGAGCCGGCCCCGCGGGCCGGGCACGAGAAAGCTGGGCGATCGCCGGGCGGGCCCGGCGGAGACGCCCCCACACCGGTGGAGGGGCACGGCGGATCCCACGCCACGGCCGTCGCCGCCGCGCACGGCGTGCGGACGATGTTCACCCTCTCCGGGGCGCACGTGTTCCCCATGTACGACGCCGCGGAGAAGGAGGACCACGGCGTGGCACTGCTCGACGTGCGGCACGAGCAGACGGCCGCATTCGCCGCCGAGGCCACCGGCAAGCTCACCCGCTCGCCCGGCCTGGCCGTCCTCACCGCCGGTCCGGGGGTGACCAACGGCGTGTCCGCGCTGGCGCAGGCCTCGTTCTCCGGCGCCCCGATGGTGGTCCTCGGCGGACGCGCACCGGCCGGCCGCTGGGGCACCGGCAGCCTGCAGGAGTTCGACCACGTCCCGGTGGTGCGGTCGGTGACCGTGTCCGCCGAGACCGCCCGCGACACGGCCGATATCGCCGCCGCCACCCACCGCGCGTTCACCGCCGCCCGCACCGCGCACCGCGGGCCGGCGTTCCTCGACGTGCACATGGACCACTTCTTCGACCGGTGCGACTCCGTCCGGCCCGGACCGGGGCGGGCCGGCGACGGCTCCCCCGCCGCCGCGCCGGACCGCTCCCCCGACACCGACGCCGTCGACCGGATCGCCGACCTGCTCGTCGGCGCCGAGCGTCCCGTGCTGGTGCTGGGCTCCGACGTGTGGGCAGATCGCGGCGAAGACGCAGCGCTGCGGTGCGTCGAGTCGCTGGGCCTGCCCGTCATCCCCAACGGCATGGGCCGCGGGATCGTCCCGGCCGGGCACCGGCTACTGGTGACCAAGGCGCGCGGGACGGCGTTCGGCGCGGCCGACGTGGTGCTCGTCGTGGGCACGCCCCTGGACTTCCGGCTCGGCTACGGGGTGTTCGGCGGCAAGGAGGGCGCGACGCCGGCGAAAGTGGTGCACATCGCGGACTCCCCCGGGCAACTCGGCCACCACGCGTCACCGGCCGTGGCCACCGCGGGCGACCTGGGGCTCGTGCTGGACGCGGTCGTCGAGGCCGTACAGCGCCGATCGGGGGCGGCGCGCCCGGACTGGTCGACCTGGGCGACCACGCTGCGGGAGAAGGCCGATGCCACCCACGCCGCCGACCTGCAGCTCCTGGGCGCCTCGGCCGACCCCGTCCATCCCGCGCGGATCTACGGCGAGCTGCTGCCGCGCCTGGCCGAGGACGCCGTGGTGATCGGCGACGGCGGCGACTTCGTCTCCTATGCCGGCAAGTTCATCGAACCCGCCCGGCCGGGCAACTGGCTGGACCCCGGCCCGTTCGGGTGCCTCGGCGCGGGACTGGGCGCGGCCATCGCGGCCCGCATCGCCCGACCTTCCAGTCAGGTGGTCCTGCTGCTGGGCGACGGTGCTGCGGGGTTCTCCCTCATCGACGTGGACACCCTCGTCCGGCACCGACTGCCCGTGGTGATGGTGATGGGCAACAACGGGGCGTGGGGCCTGGAGAAGGGCCCCATGCAGATGCTCTACGGCTACGACGTGATCGCCGACCTCGCGCCGCGGACCCGCTACGACGAGGTGGTGAAGGCCCTCGGCGGGGCCGGCGAGATGGTCACCGATCCCGCGCAGATCGGCCCGGCGCTGGACCGGGCGTTCGCCAGCGGCGTGCCGTACCTGGTGAACGTGATAACCGATGTAGAGGCCATGTATCCCCGCTCGACATTTGGAGTCTGAACTGACGTGATCAACCCTGATTTCCCGCTGTGGCTACGGGCCTCCCACCTGATCAATTTCATCCTGATCGGCATGTTGCTCCGCTCGGGCTGGGAGATCCTGTCCTCGATGCCGCGACTGTGGTGGCGCAACGACTGCAAGCCCGGGACCGAGTGGTTGCGCTTCACCCGCCGGAAACTGCCACGGGAGGAGGGCGTGTACACCTCCCTGATGGACGAGAAATCCCTGTCGCCGCTGATCGGCCTACCTGGTCGGGAGAACATCGGGCTGGGCCGGCACTGGCACGGGATCTCGGTGATGCTGTGGGTGCTCAACGGCCTGGTGTACGTGGTGCTGCTGTTCGCGACCGGACTGTGGCGCCGCATCATCCCCACCTCGTGGAGCGTGTTCGGCGAGGCGTGGGAGTCGATCCGGATGTACCTCGGGTTCCGGGCTCCGGCGATCGAACACTTCGACCCGTATGACGCCGCACAGATGCTGGCTTACACCGCCGTCATCTTCGTCCTCGCTCCGCTGCTCATCCTCACCGGCGTGGCCATGGCGCCGGCGGTGCGCTCGCGGTTCCCCTGGTACGTCAAGCTCTGGGGCGGCCACCAGGGCGCCCGGTCGCTGCACTTCATCCTCATGGTGCTCATCTCCGCGTTCATCGTCATGCATGTCGGGCTGGTGTTCCTGGTGCACGCCGAGCACAACGTCGTGCACATGGTGTTCGGCACCACCGACACGGCACGATCCGCCCAGGCCTTCACCATCACGATCGCCACCGTCGTGGCCGTGGTCCTGTTCTGGATCGCCCTGAGTTACTGGTCGCTGGCCGACCGCGCCCGGGCGCAGCGGTTCACCGCCGGGGTGTCCGAGATCGGCCGCCGCCTCTTCCTCAACCGGATGCGACCGCGGATGGGGCGGCAGAACACCTACACCGACGACGACATCTCCGAGTTCCACTGGACCAACGGCCTGCCGCCCACCGAGGACGAGTCGCCGGAGTGGGTCGAGGCTCGCGACGATGCCTGGCGCGGCTATTCCTTGACCATCGGCGACGACCTCTCGGGCGCCGAGAAGACCCTGGCCCTGGACGAGCTCACGGAGCTGCCGCGCACCTCTTATGTAGCGGTGCACACCTGCATGCAGGGCTGGTCCGCCACGTCCCGGTGGACCGGCGTACGACTGCGGGATCTGCTCGAGGTCCTCGGCCCCCAGCCGGAGGGAGCCCACTACGTGCTGATCGACTCCTACGGTCTGGCCCAGAAGATGTATGACAACCGGCCGCGGGAGCCGTTCTACGCGGTACTCGACCTCGACACGGTCTACGAGGACGACACGATTCTGGCCTACGAGCGCAACGGAACCCCTCTCGAGACGCACCTCGGCGCCCCCGCCCGCCTGCGGGTGGAGTCAAACCACGGCTACAAGCACGTCAAGTGGGTGCGCTCGATCCGGTGGATAGCCGACTACGCGGAGTACGGTGACGGCCGAGGCGGGACCCGCGAGGATTCCGCGCTGCAGGCGTTCAACGGAAGGATCTGACGTGTCCCACATCGTCTCGTGCCGCTTCGAGGTCAGCGGCGTCCGGAACGACAGGGACGTCAAGAAGGCCCTCCAGGCGCTCTACGACATCTTCGCCGAGCACGGACTGGGCCAGGCGACCTTCGAACTCACCGGGGCCGAACACGCGCAGCTGTACGTCAAACACCCGGACACGGTCCGCCCGGACCCGGCGATCATCGAGAAGGCCCTCGCCCGCGCGGGAGACTTCCGGGTGGTCTCTACCCATCTGCACTCCTCGAACTGAATCGCTGCACCGATGTCCCGAAACCCGGTTCGGCGCAACTGCGCACACCCGCACTCCTGCTCGGACGAGACCCGGCTGCGGGTACTAGCCGATGCCCCACTGACCCGGGAGCTCTCACCTGATGACCGGCGCGACCTCAACGGGCACCTGACCGCCTGGTCCTGGGCCGAGGGCGATCCGATGGTGCTCGCCGGGGATGAAATCCCCGGTTCGTATCTCGTCGTCTCCGGCCGCGCGCGGGTTACCCGGGACACCGCCGATGGCCGGGAGCTCACCGTGGACATCGCCGCCCCCGGAGACACCGTGGGGCCGTTGCACACGGAGGCTGCCGTCGCGACCGAGTCCGCCTGGGCGATGGAGACGACCTGTGCGCTCTTCCTGCCCGCTCACGCGCTGGCGGAGGTGGTCGGCGACCACCCGAGCCTCGCCCTGGGCCTGATCCGAATGCAACAGGATCGGCTCGCGCAGGCCCGGGAACAGGAGATCGGGCACACCACGCAGTCGGTGGAGCAGCGGGTCGGCTCGACGCTGCGGCACCTCGACCGCAAGCTCGGAAGCCTCCAGCGGGACGGCTCGAGTCTCCTCCAGGTCCGACTGCGCCGCGACGACATTGCGGGGATGGCCGGCACCACAGTGGAATCCGCCTCGCGCGCGATGGCGCGGATGAAGAAGGCGGGCGTCATCGACTCCGGCCGCGAATGGGTCTCGGTCCTCGACCGCGCCGCACTCGAGAGGCTGATCGCGGGCGATTAACTGGTCGGCGCCGCTTTCCCGTTGATTGATTGGCGTCAAGGAAGTCTTCTCCGGTTGCTCCTAGGTTCGGAGATGCACGTAAGGAACGTGCACCGTTCCCCCGAGGAACAGCAACCGTAGAGGAGCTGGGATCACCATGAGTGTCCGCGAAGAGGTCAAGAGCATCGTTCTGCGTTCGGATGAATTCTCGTGCCCGTCGTGTGTGGCGAAGATCGAGAACAAGTTGAACGGTCTGGACGGTGTCGAGTCCGCGGAGGTCAAGTTCGCCTCCGGACGAGTACTGGTCGACTACGACCCCGCGAAGGTCTCGGTACGTGACCTCGTCGCCGCGGTCGCCGAGGTCGGCTACGCGGTCAAGCCGTCGGCGTTCTGACGCGACCGCACCGACCGCACTTCGACGAGCGAGGAGACAGGACAATGCTGAAATCATGGAAGACCTGGGGCGTGGTGGCGGCCTCCGGCCTGCTCATCATCGCCTCCTGGCTGGTCGGCCGACTCACCTCGGCCGACGCGGCGGCGGACGGCCTCATGGTCGCCGCCGCCCTGGTGGCCGGCTACCGGATCGCCGTCTCGGCGGTCCAGGCCCTGCGGATCCGGATGATCTCGATCGACCTGTTGGTCGTGGTCGCCGCGGTCGGGGCCATGTTCATCGACAACTACTGGGAGTCTGCGGCGGTCACTTTCCTCTTCGCCCTCGGCAAGGCCCTGGAGAAGGCGACTCTCAACCGCACTCGCCGGGCCCTGTCCGACCTCGTCGACTCGGCGCCCGAGACCGCCACCATCCTTCGTGACGGCGAGCCGGAGACCGTCGAGGTCTGGGAACTCGAACCCGGCGACCTCGTGCTGGTGCGCAACGGGGAGCAGGTCCCCGTCGACGGCCGGGTGCTCTCCGGCAACGGCGGCGTGGACGAGGCCACCATCACCGGCGAGTCCGTCCCGGCCGAGAAGTCCGAGGGCTCCGAGGTGTTCGCCGGCACCTGGCTACGGTCGGGAGTCCTGCGTATCGAGGCCGTCGGCATCGGTGCCGACACCACCCTCGCCCGGATCGTCCACCGGGTGGAGGACGCCCAGGACGACAAGGCCCGCACCCAGACCTTCATGGAACGGTTCTCGACCTGGTACACCCCCGCCGTGATGATCTCGGCGCTGGTGGTGGCCCTGATCCCCTGGTCGTTGGTCGCCACCATGGGCAACATCGAGCTCGCGCTCACCCTCCTGGTGATCGGCTGCCCCGGCGCCCTGGTGATCTCGATCCCCGTGTCGATCGTCGCCGGGATCGGCCGCTCCGCCAAGGACGGTGTTCTCATCAAGGGCGGCGAGTACCTCGAGAGTGCGGCCCGGGTCGACGCGGTCGTCGTCGACAAGACCGGCACCCTCACCAACGGTCGGCCGGTCCTGACCGACGTGGACGTGCTCGACGACGACTATTCGCGTGAGGACGTCCTGAGGCTGGCCGCCCGAGCCGAGACCGCGTCCGAGCATCCGCTCGCCGAGGCGATCATCTCGGGTGCCCGGGAGGCGGGACTGGAGATCGACCTGGTCGAAGCGGCCGAGCCCGTCGCCGGCAAGGGCATCCGCGCCGAGGTGGATGGCCGAGTGGTCGCGGTGGGCTCCGCGGATCTACTCGACCACCGGCCTGACAACGCACGGATCCTCGAACTCAACGACCAGGGCAGGACCGCGATGTTTGTCGGGGTCGACGGACGGGCGGTCGGGATCGTCACCGTCGCCGACACCATCCGTGACGACGCCCCGGCAGCGGTCAGGGCACTGCACGACGCAGGGATCAGGGTCGTCATGGCGACCGGCGATGCCCAGCGGGTGGCCCGTAATGTCGGCGCCGAACTCGGGGTCGACGAGATCCGTGCCGAGCTCATGCCGGAGGACAAGGTCGAGATCGTGCGCGAGCTGCAGTCCCGCGGCCACACCGTGGCCATGGTCGGTGACGGGGTCAACGACACCCCTGCATTGGCACTGGCCGACATCGGGGTGGCGATGGGAGCCGCCGGCTCGCCGGCCGCGATCGAAACCGCCGACATCGCGTTGATGGCGGACAGGCTCCCGCGGCTCCCGTACGCGCTCTCCCTGGCCAAGCGGACCGTCCGCACCATGCGACTCAACATCGCCATCGCCCTGGTGACCGTTGCCGCGCTTCTTGCCGGGCTGTTCCTCGGGGGCGTGACCATGTCGATCGGGATGCTGGTCCACGAGGTGTCCGTTCTCGCGGTGATCGCGATCGCGATGCTCCTCCTGCGGCCGACCCTCGAGAAGGACGGAACCGGGATCCCGGGACACGCGGGGGACCTCGTCCTCGGGACCGGAGCACGGGACGTGAGCCGGGTGTAATCAGACCCTGATGCCGTAGGAGTCGAGAAGACGACGAAGGCCGCCCGCGGCGAGCGGGCGGCCTTCGTGTTGAGAGTACCGGTGGGGGGACTCGATCCCCCGACCTCACGATTATGAGTCGTGCGCTCTAACCAGCTGAGCTACACCGGCATGCCCTGCCAGTCGGACGATCGAGCCGCCCCGCACAGTGCGAGCCCCCTGTCGGAATCGAACCGACGACCTTTTCCTTACCATGGAAACGCTCTGCCGACTGAGCTAAGGGGGCGGGCCGCGCTTCGCTGTTGGTCACCCAACCGCTTGGCGCGTAAGCCTTTAGCAGATTACACACACGGCCGAACGCGGCACAAATCGCCCGGTGAGACGCAGTTGCGCCGGTCCCGCTGGCAGGATGGTCCGGTGCACATCTCCGTGGTGATCCCCGTCCTCGACGACGCCCGCGAACTCGAGGGATGCCTGGCCTCCCTCGCCACGCAGACGCGGTCGCCCGACGAGGTCGTGGTGGTGGACAACGGGTGCTCGGACGCCAGCGTCGCGGTGGCGTTGGCGGCGGACGCGCGGATCGGGGTCCGGGTGGTCGTCGAGCCCGTGCGGGGCATCCCCGCAGCGGCCGCGGCAGGCTACGACTCCGCGACGGGCGACATCATCGCCCGACTCGACGCCGACTCCCGGCCCGGACCCGAGTGGCTCGCGCGGATCGAGGTTGCGTTCACCGCCGATCCCGAACTCGTGGCCGTCTCCGGCCCGGGCGAGTTCATCGGCCTGGAAGGGTGGCGGGCCCGCGCCGCGAAGCTGCTCTACATGGACGCGTTCTTCGTCTCCGTCGGCGCCGCCATGGCCCACCCCGTCTTGTTCGGCTCGAACCTGGCGATGCGTCGCAGCGCCTGGGAACGGGTGCGCGACGGGGTCAACCGCACCGACCCGGAACTGCACGACGACATCGACCTGTCGTTCCAGTTCGGCGCCGACGACCGCCTGCTGGTTGACCGTTCCCTGACCGTGGGGATCTCGGCCCGACCCTTCGACGACCCCGCGGCCATGCGGCGACGATTCTCGCGGGCATTCCGGACGATCTTCCTCAACTGGCGGTCGAGCCCGCCGTCGCGGCGGTGGCTGGAGCGCGTCCAGCGCTGACCCGGCCCGGTCGGCCGAATCAGCCGGTGAGGCGGCGCGGGCTCACGCCCAGACGAGCACCGACCAGAGGATGAGCTGCGTGACGCAGAAGCCCGCCAGCATGTTGAGCACTAGGAAGCGCTTCCAGCCCTCGTTGGTCGCCTCGGCGGTGGCGTCGGTGACCCGCGTGTAGGCGGCCACCGTGGCGAGGTACGGCAGGATCGCGAACGCCGCCCCCGACGCGGGCCACGGCGCGGCGATCAGCAGCACCAGTACCGCGGCGGCGTAGCAGGCCAGCGCGAACCACACGGCTGCCCGTGCGCCGAGGACGGTAGCGACCGATTTCAGGTCGGCCTCGCGGTCGAAGCGCACGTCCTGCACGGCGCCGAACGCCTGGGACGCCGCGCCCCACAGCATGAACGCGATCAGGCACGCCCACACCCCGCCGCCGAGGTCGGCGCCAGCGATGGTCCAGCCGACGATCGCCGGGGAGACGAAGTGGAACGCCGAGGTCACCGAGTCCAGGAAGGGGATCTCCTTGAACCGCAGACCCTTGGCACTGTAGGCGATCACCGCGAACGCGCTCGCCGCCAGCCACAGCGACGACTCGAGCGTCCCGACCACCACGAGG
The DNA here is from genome assembly GCF_057773105.1 of Dietzia sp. IBK-p2-15D. NCBI lineage: Bacteria > Bacillati > Actinomycetota > Actinomycetes > Mycobacteriales > Dietziaceae > Dietzia > Dietzia sp. IBK-p2-15D. The sequence goes on along the minus strand of NZ_JBYMTK010000001.1, from coordinate 412,521 downwards.
TAGACCAGGAACGGCACGGTCGTCACGGCCGAGGCCACGAGCGTCGCCGTGTGCCGCGACCGTGCCAGCACCGAGCCCTCCACGCCGCCCTTGCGGGGGTTGCGCAGGTCCGACTCGTAGTCGAAGACGTCGTTGATCCCGTACATCGCGAGGTTGTACGGCACCAGGAAGAAGAGCGTGCCGATCACGCCCAGCAGGTCGAACCCGCCCGTGGCCAGGAAGTACGCCAGCGCGAACGGGGCGGCGGTGTTCACCCACGAGACCGGGCGGGACGACCAGAAGAGGGTGGTGAGTAGACCCGGTGTCGCCGGCCGCTCGGGGGTGCGGACCTTGTCGTCGTCGTTCTCCCCCGGTTCCGGGGTGCCCGCCAGCGCGACGTCCCCCCGACCCGACACCGTCGGGCTGCCCACCACGGCACCGGCCCGCGGCCGGGCGGTGAGCACGAACCACACCGAGGGCATGAACACGGCCACGGCCACGGCGTAGGCGAAGTCCTCGATGGGGGCCACGCCCAGGCGGATGCCGCTGGTCAGCGCGTCGTCGTAGGCCACGAGTCCGGCGGAGATCATGACGTTGTCGAAGATCGCCGTGAGGACGAGCAGCACCACGAGGGAGCCGCCGACCGCGATCAGCCAGCGTCGGCGCTCGGGCCCCCGCAGGCGCCACAGCGCGATGAGGGCGGCCGCGATCACGGGGATGGCCATCGTGGCGTTGATGGTCGAGTAGATGCTCACGGGCGCGCCCCCGCCCCGTCGTTCTGGGCGCCGCCGGACCGCGCGCCCCGCCGCCGCGAGACGTACTCGACAGCCGTGACCACGCCCGTCGCGCACACCAGTGCGAGGTGCGACAGGAACGCGAGGAACACGACCTCCTCGAGCGGGATCTCGGGCGCGACCAGCAGGCCGGTCATGAAGTCGGTCTGACCGCGGAAGAACACCCCGCTGCGCACCCCGAGGACGTCCCACGTGAGCAGCAACGCCACCGCTGCGGTCACGGCGAGGGCGGTCGCGGCCGGCGCGCGGAACGCCGCGAGCTTCCAGCGGTGGTCGATGACGAGAATGCCGGCGAACGAGATGACCTGGACCGCCAGGTAGGCCAGCCCGATCACCGGTCGAACACCGAGCCCCGATCGAACACCGTTCCCCCGCCGGGCTCGGCCACGGGTGCGGTACCCGTGTCGCCGCGCACGTGCTTGAGGATCAACTCGGCGCTGATCAGGCACATCGGCAGTCCGATCCCGGGGATGGTCGACGCGCCGGCGTAGTACAACCCGTCGACGTGCGTGCTGACGTTGCGGGTGCGGAAGAACGCGCTCTGCGCCAGGGTGTGCGCGGGCCCGAGGGCGGTGCCGCGCCACGCGCCGAGGTCGTCGGCGAGGTCGGCGGGGGCGATGGTGCGCCGCACGACGATCCGCTCGGCCAGGTCGTCGATGCCGGTCCAGTCGGCGATCTGGGCGATCGCCCGGTCGGCGGCCGCCTCGATCGCGGCGTCCCCCGCACCGTCGACGCCGCCGTGGCCCAGCGAGGGGTCGGCGGGGATGGGCACCAGGACGAAGAGGTTCTCGTGCCCCTCCGGCGCGATGCCCGCGTCCGGGTCGGTATCGGTGGCACTGGGGCGACAGACGTAGAGCGACGCCGGGTCGGGGATGTGGGGCGACTCGCCGAAGATGGCGTCGAACCCCTCCTCCCACCGGTCGGTGAACAGCAGCGTGTGATGGGCCAGCTGCGGGAGCTCCCCGCGGACGCCGAGGAGCATGAGCAGTGCTCCGGGCCCGGGGGTACGCGAGTCCCAGTAGGACTGTGGGTAGGTGCGGAGGTGCTCGGGGAGCCACCGGGTCTCGAGGTGGTGGAGGTCCGCGGCCCCGACGACGAGGCCGGCCGGCAGCGTCCGCTCCGTCCCGGCCCGGTCGCGCACCCGGACGCCCCTGAGCTGCGCCTTCGACCGGCGGGGCCCGCGACCGCGGGCGCCCTCGGATGTGGTGACCAGTTCGATCGCCTCGGTGCCCGTGTGGATGACCACACCCTGCTGCTCGGCGACCCTGCGGACCGCGGCGATCACCTCGGTGAACCCTCCGCGCGGGTAGAGGACACCGTCAGTGAGGTCGAGGTGGCTCATGAGGTGGTAGATCGACGGCGCCAGGTACGGCGAGGACCCGAGGAACACCGCGGGGTAGCCGAGGATCTGCTGGATGCGGCGGTCGCTGAACCGGCGGGCCACGAACGAGTGCAGCGGCTGGACGAGGCGGGCCACCAGCGAACCGGCCCGGGCCACCACGTCGGGGCGCACCAGGGCCGGGTACGAGGTGAAGTTGGTGTAGAGGAACCGCTTGAGCGCGAGGTCGTAGGTCGTCCGCGCCGAGTCGAGGTACCTGCCCAGCACGCGACCGGCGCCCGGCTCGAGCGACTCGAACAAGGCGGTCGAGGCCGCGCGATCCGAGCGGATGTCGACCGACTCGGGGCGGTTCTCGAAGTACACGCGGTACCCGGGGTCCAGGCGCACCAGGTCCAGCTGCTCGTCGGCGGAGGTACCGCAGAGGCGGAAGAAGTGGTCGAACACTTCCGGCATGAGGTACCAGGAGGGGCCGGTGTCGAAGCGGAACCCGCCCGCCGACCAGCTGCCCGCGCGCCCGCCGACGGAGTCGGTGGCCTCGACGAGCGTGACGTCGCGCCCCTCGTGGGCCAAGAGCGCGGCGGTCGCCAGGCCGGCGATGCCGCCGCCCACCACGACGACGGGCCCGTCCGGGGCCTGCCGGCGGCTCATCGGGCCACCGCCCGGCCACGACCGGCTGCAGCGCGGCCGATCACCGCGAGCTTCACCGGATCGGGCACCCGCACCCGGCCCGCGCTCACCCCGGATGCCCCGGCCGCCCGTAGGCGATCGTTGAGCTCGGCGAACAGGTCGTGGGCTGCGGCCACCGCCAGGCGGTCGCGGCCCGGGATCCGGTTGATCGCCGCCCGCGCGATGCGCAGGTCCGCGTCCACGTCATCGGCCAACTCGCGTACGTCCTTCTCCGTCAGTGCCCGCGGGTCACGGCCCGGGAGGTAGTTGCGACCGAGTTCCGTGAAGTCTTCCCGGATGTCCCGGAGGAAGTTCACCTTCTGGAACGCCGCTCCGAGTGCGCGCGCTCCGGCGGCCATCTCGTCGTCGTCACCCAGTCCCCCACCGGCGAACGTCCGCAGACACATCTCCCCGATGACCTCCGCCGACCCGTGGATGTACCGACGCAGCGACTCCTCGGTGTGTTCGGTGACGTCGATGTCGGCCTCCATCGAGTCGTAGAACGGATCCACCAGGCGCGCGTCGATCCCGAACCGACGCGCGGTGTCGGCGAAGGCGTGCGTCACCGGATCGGGGTCCAGGCCGCGCTCGATCGCGCGGTGTGTCCGGCGGCGCGCCTCGGCGATGAGCTCGCGCGCGGCGACCGGGTCGTCCATCGCCCCGTCGACGACCTCGTCCCCGACGCGCGCCCACGCGTAGATGGCGGCGACGTGCGGGCGGGTGGCGGGCGCGAGCAGTCGGCAGGCCAGCGCGAACGACGTGGAGTACCGGCGCAGGATCACCTCGCTGCACCGGCGGGCGGCGTCGGTGAACTCCGCGTGGGGGCTCTGCTGGGTCATCGGGTCCTCTCCAGGGCGGTGGCCAGGTGGGGGCCGAGGGCGGCCCGGACGTCGTGCGGCACGGCCGGGGAGTCCAGCGCGGCGCGGGCGGCGGTGATGAGGTCCTCGGCGATGCCCACCGCGTGCTCGCGGGCGCCGCACTCGCGCAGCAGCTCGCGCGCGGTGTCGGGGTCGGGCGTGGGGCCGTTCATCGTCGCGGGGTCGGCGGCCGGACGGCCGAGGGCGGCGTCGATACGCGGCCAATCGTCGGTGGTGGCGGCGTGGGCCAGCAGGACGGTCGGCGCGCGCCGGAGCAGGTCGCCCTCGTTGGACTTGCCGGTCACGGCCGGATCCCCGAACACGCCCAGCACGTCGTCGATCACCTGGTAGGCGGTCCCCAGGTGGCGGCCGGCCTCACGCAGCGGGGGGATGACCTCGTCGGGCGCGCCGCCGAGCATCGCGCCCAGCACGAGGGGCAGGCACACGGAGTAGGCGGCGGTCTTGGCCGCGCCGATCGCCAGCGCGCGCTCCCGGTCGGCGGGATCGCGCTCGACACAGCCGTGGACGTCCGCGTACTCCCCGGCGATCGACGCGACGACCGCGCCCTGTACCTCGTCGAGCACACGGTGCAGCAGCGGCGCCGGCACGGGCAGGCGGCCGAAGTCGGCCATCGCGGCCACGAGCAGCAGGTCGCCGCCGAGCAGCCCGCCGACCTGTCCGAGGTGCCCCGCGGCCTCGGTCCCGATCCCCCCGGCGGTGGCCCGCGCGGTGGTGCGGCCCTGCAGGTTGGGCTGGCCGCGGCGCTGGTCGTCCCCGTCCGCCAGGTCGTCGTGGACCAGGAACGCCTCGTGCAGCAACTCCAGAGCCTGGCCCGCGGCGGCCCGCACGGCCTCGTCGACGCCCCCGGAGGTGGTGTACACGGCGTCGAAGAGCGCGGAACGCATCCCCTTGCCGGAGCGGGTGGTCCGCCCGAGGTCATCGGCCCAGTCGTCCACTGCGGAACCCAGGCCCGCCGGCAGGTCGCCGGTCGTCATCCGATGTGCGGCGGTCATCGAAAGGAGTGTCATGTCCTGTGGTTCGGAGCCGGGGCCGTCGTGGATACGTCTCACCTCGATTCTTCTCGACGAGACGCGGCGTGACAGGTCGTGGGGTCGTGACACTGGGGACCGCGCGTGTTCACATTTTCACGGATTCCCGGGCGACAAGTCCCGAAATGCACGAAGACCCCCGCTTGTGGCAGGGGTCTCGCGTGCCAGATGATGGATTCGAACCAACGTAGGCTAAGCCGACGGATTTACAATCCGCTCCCTTTGGCCGCTCGGGCAATCTGGCGTGCACCTCAAGGGCGCTACGACACGATACAACGGCTGTGACCCCTGGTGCCAAATCGGGGTGCTCAGGGGTGGTGCGGCGGCGGCCTCCCGGGCCCGCCCGAGGCCGCCTCGAGCCCTGGCCGTGGCCGCCTCGGGCCCCGGCCGTGGCGGGTAGCCTGGCCGGGACATCCCCCAACGACAGGAGTACGTCCATGGCCTCGGAGTCCTCGTTCGACATCGTCTCGGAGTTCGACCGCCAGGAGGTGGACAACGCCCTGAACCAGGCCGCCAAGGAGCTGGGCACCCGCTACGACTTCCGCGGGACCGACGCGAGCATCGAGTGGAAGGGCGAGGACGCGGTGGAGATCGTCGCGAACTCCGAGGACCGTGTGCTGGCCGCCAAGGACGTCTTCGTGGAGAAGTTGGTGCGCCGCGGGCTGAGCATGAAGGCGCTCGAGGTGGGCGACCCGATGCCGTCGGGCAAGTCGTTCCGTCTGGTCGGCTCGCTCAAGCAGGGCATCGACAAGGAGAACGCCAAGAAGATCACCAAGCTGCTGCGCGACGAGGGCCCCAAGGGCGTCAAGGCGCAGATCCAGGGCGAGGAGATCCGTGTGTCGTCCAAGAAGCGCGACGACCTGCAGGAGTGCATCTCGCTGCTCAAGGGTGCCGACTTCGAGGTCGCGCTGCAGTTCACCAACTACCGCTGACCCGCCGACGGTGCCGTTCCGCATCGGCGCTGGGCGTCGGCTCCGCACCGCCTCGGTGGTCGCCGCCGTGGGCCTGTCCACGCTGGTGGGGTGCGCGTCCGGGAGCGACGACGACGAGGGCGCGCAGCAGCTGACCGTCTTCGCCGCCGCGTCGCTCAGCGGGGCGTTCACCGAGATCGCCGAGGACTTCGAGGCCGCGCATCCCGGGGTGTCGATCCGGCTGGGTTTCGACGGCTCCTCCGGCCTGGTGGACCAGCTGGCCGGCGGCGCCCCGGTGGACGTGTTCGCCTCCGCCGATGTCCGGACGATGGACCGCGCCGTCGCCGAGGGGCTGGTCGCCGGCGAGCCGACGCCGCTGGCCACCAACGTGCTCACCCTCATCACCCCGCCCGGCAATCCGGCGGGGATCACGGGTCTCGACGACTCGCTGGACGGCGCACGACTCGTGGTGTGCGCGGCCGTCGTGCCGTGTGGTGCGGCGGCCCGCACGCTGGCGGACGCCGCGGGGATCGACCTGGCCCCGGTGAGCGAGGAGTCCACCGTCACCGACGTGCGCGGCAAGGTCACCTCCGGCGAGGCAGACGCGGGGATCGTCTACGCCACCGACGCCCGCGCCGTCGCCGACCGTGTCGAGCGGGTCCCGATCGCCGGTGCCGACGCGGTGCCGAACGTCTACCCGGTGGCCGTTCTCGACCGCGCCGCGGATGCCGAGATGGCCCGGCGGTTCGTCGGGGCCGTCACCGGCCCCGAGGGTCGCGCGGTCCTCGCCGAGTACGGTTTCGGCCCGCCATGACCCGGCCCCCGCTCCCCCGCTGGCTGCTCGCGGCCGCGGTGCTCGCCGTCCTGCTGGCGGCCCTGCCCCTGGCAGGCCTCGCCGCGCGCGTCCCGTGGGCGCGGGTTCCCGAACTCCTCGCCTCGGAGGCCGCCCGCGACGCCCTGCTGCTGAGCCTGCGGACGTGCGCGCTCTCCACTGTCCTGTGCATCCTGCTCGGCACCCCGCTGGCGGTGGTGCTGTCCCGCAGCAGTGGGCCGCTGGCGGCACTGGCCCGGACGGTCACCGCGCTGCCCATGGTCCTTCCCCCGGTCGTGGCCGGCCTGGCCCTGCTCATCACGCTCGGGCGCACCGGCGTCGTGGGACAGCACCTGTCCGTGCTGGGCATCGAGATCGGGTTCACGACCGCGGCCGTGGTGATCGCGCAGACGTTCGTGGCGATGCCGTTCCTGGTGGTGGCGCTCGAGGGCGCACTGCGCTCGGTGGACTCCGGCCTCGAGCGGACCGCCGCCTCACTGGGCGCCTCCCCGACCCGGGTCCTGACGACCGTGACGTTGCCGCTGGTCCTGCCGGCCCTCGTCGCCGGCGCGACCATGTCGTTCGCCCGCGCTCTCGGGGAGTTCGGCGCCACCCTGACCTTCGCCGGTTCCCTGCAGGGCACCACGCGCACCCTGCCGCTGGAGATCTACCTCAGCCGGGAGGCGGACACCGAGACCGCCCTCGCCCTGGCCGTGGTGCTCATCGCGGTGGCCGCCGCGCTCATGGCGATCTCCGCGCTCGTCGCCCGCAGGGCGGTGGTGGGCCGTGGCTGACCACCGCGACGCGTCGCGTCCCGCCGCGTCGCATCCCGCAGCGTCGCATCCCGCAGCGTCGCGTCCCGCCGCGTCGCATCCCGCCGCCGAGCTGGACTGCCGGGTCGCCGCCCGCGACGTCGACCTCCACGTCAGCGTCCCCGCGGGCCGACGACTCGCGATCGTCGGACCCAACGGCGCGGGCAAGTCCACGGCGCTGTCGCTGCTCGCCGGGCACCTGCGGCCCGACTCGGGCGAGGTCCGGCTCCACGGCCGCGTCGTCGGCTCGCCCCGCACCCACCTGCCCGCCCACCGCCGCCGCGTGGTGTCGCTCGAGCAGCGTCCCGGGCTGCTGCCCCACCTGTCGGCCGTGGACAACGTCGCGTACGGCCCACGCGCCCGCGGCGTCCGCAGGCGGGCCGCGCTCGACCGTGCCCGCACCGAGCTCGAGGCCGTGGGGTGCGGCGACCTCGCCGACCGCAGGCCGCACGAGTTGTCCGGCGGACAGGCGCAGCGCGTCGCTCTGGCCCGGGCCCTCGCCGTGGATCCGGAGCTCGTCCTGCTCGATGAGCCCCTGGCCGCCCTCGACGTGGAGGTCGCCCCCGCGATCCGGCGTCTCCTCGCTGATCGGCTCACCGGACGGGCCGTGGTCCTGGTGACCCATGATCCGCTGGACCTCTGGGCGTTGGCCGACGATGTCGTCGTCGTCGCCTCCGGCCGCGTCACCCAGTCCGGCACGGTCGAGGAGGTCCTGGCCCGCCCCGCGTGCGACTTCGCCGCGCGCCTGGCCGGCGTCTCACTGGTGGAGGGGATCGTCGACGACGACGACCTGCGCACCCCCGGCGGCGACCTCGTCTCGGGGGTCCGCACGAGCGCGGCGGCGGGATGGCGGCCGGGGGCGCGGGCGGTGGCGACCGTCGACCCGCGGGCGGTGGCCGTCCACACCGACCCCGCACCCACCGGCTTCACTCAGGCCCCGACTTCGGCTCCGGCTCCCACGAGCCCCACGCAGCCATCCGCGCACGCGCCTGCGACGAGCCCGCGGAACTCCTGGCCCGCGCGGGTGGTCTCGCTCGTCCCCGCGGGGGCGTTGACGCGGGTGACGGCCGAGCTACGGGACGGTCAGCGCGTCGATGCCGAGATCACCAGCCGCTCGGCCGCCGAACTCGCGCTGGCCCCGGGTTCGCCCGTGATCCTCGTGGTCAAGGCCGCGCAGGTCGCGCTGTACCCGCGCCGCTGACCCCGGCGTCACTGAATCCCGCGCCGCTGACCCGCTGTCTGCCCTCGGCCACAGCCGCCCCTCGGCCACAGCCGCCCCTCGGCCACAGCCGCCCCTCGGCCACAGCCGCTCCTCGCGACGGCGTCTCGCCGTCACCGATGAGCACGCCAGACGCCATGGCAGCGAGCGGCTGTGATGGGGACTGGCAGGCGCGGGAGCGAGACGCCAGGCGCGGGAGCGGCTGCCGGGCCGTGCGGGAGCGAGACGCCAGGCCCGGGAGCGGCTGCCGGGTCGTTGGGGGAAGGTCAGCCGACGCGGTCGACGGTGAAACGCACGAGCCGACGCAGCGCCTCGTTGGCCGGGCCGGCGGGCAGCACGTCGAGCTCGGTCATGGCGTCATCGACGTACTTCTCGAGCGTGGCCCGCGCGCGCCGCATACCGTCGGACGCGCGCAGCAACTCGAGGGCTTCCGCCACCTCCGCGTCATCGGTGAGCGGCTCGGCGAGCAGCTCGCGCAGGCGTGCACTGTCCGAGGAGCCGGCCTCCATGGCGTAGATCATCGGCAGGGTGTGGACGCCCTCGCGCAAGTCCGTACCGGGCGTCTTGCCCGACTCGGTGGACGGCGAGGCGATGTCGATGATGTCGTCGGCGATCTGGAACGCGATCCCCACGGCGTCACCGAGGCGGCGCAGGCTGCCGATCTGCTCGGCGGTCGCCCCCGAGTACTCGCCGCCGAACTGGGCGGCCGCGGCGATGAGCGAGCCGGTCTTCTCCCAGATCACCCGCAGGTAGTGCTCGGCGGCACCCTCGTCACGACCGCCGACGCCCGGGCCGACGGTCTCGCGCATCTGCCCGGTGACCAGCTCGGCGAACGTCTGGGCGATGAGCTGCACGGCCTCGGGTCCGAGGTCGGCCAGGAGCATCGAGGAGTGGGCGAAGAGGAAGTCGCCGGCGAGGATCGCGGTGGAGTTGTCCCAGCGGCTGTTGGCCGACTCGACACCGCGGCGCATGGCGGCCTCGTCCATGACGTCGTCGTGGTACAGCGTGGCCAGGTGGATCATCTCGCACACCACGGCGGCCTTGACGAGCCGCTCGCGGTCGGGCGCGGGGCCCAGCGAGCCCGAGAGAAGGGTGACGACGGGCCGGAACCGCTTGCCGCCGGCGGTGACGAGGTGCAGTGCGACCTCGGAGAGGAAGTCCTCGCCGGTCTGGAGTCGGCTGACGAGCAGCTTCTCGACCTCGTCGAGCCGTTCGCGCAGGTCGGCTGCGAGGTCGGCGTCGCCGACGTCCACGCCCGCCACCGTGTGGTCGGTCGCCGTCTCCGCGGTGCCGGTCACTGAATCGCTCGACATCCCCACTCGTCCTCGTCGCCTGGTGAAGGGTCGGCGTGGCCCGCCCTTCCCGACAGACTACGGTCCCGCGTCGCGGGCGGTGGCACCCCACCCCGCCCGAGGTCCCGGCGACCGCCGCCCCCGTCGACCTGCCACCATGGAGCACATGGAGTCAGGTATGCGTCTTCCCGCGTCGACGGACGTCCTCGTGGTGGGCTGCGGCCCCGCTGGTTCGGCGACCGCCACGTGGTTGGCGCGTGCCGGTCGCGAGGTCACGGTGCTCGACGCGGCACGGTTCCCGCGCGACAAGACCTGCGGCGACGGGCTCACGCCGCGGGCGATGCTGGAGGTCGACCGGCTGGGTCTCGGCGGGTGGGCGCGGGACCGCATCACCATCCGCGGGCTCGAGTTGCGGGGCTTCGGCCACTCCCGCCAGGTGCCGTGGCCGGCCGGAGAGCACGGTGGGACCGGGTCGGCGGTGCGACGGACGGTGTTCGATGACCGGCTCCGGCAGGCGGCCGTGGACGCGGGCGCCGTGGTGCATGGCGGCGTGCGCGTGACCGGCGTGGAGAGGGGCGACGACGGCGAGGTGACCGCTGTCCGGACCGAGGGCGGTCGCGTGGAGTGCCGAACCCTCGTGGTGGCCGATGGCGTGCGGTCGCCGGTGGGCCGACTGCTCGGCCGGACCTGGCATCGCGACACGGTGTATGCCGTGGCCGCGCGATCCTACGTCCGGTCCGGGCGTCATGATCATCCGTGGATCGGCTCCGATCTCGAGCTCCGCGACGAGGCGGGCGCCATCCAGCCCGGCTACGGCTGGGTGTTCCCGCTCGGCGACGGCGAGGTCAACCTCGGGGTGGGTGCGCTGGCGACCTCGGCGCGGCCGGCGAACGTCGCGGTCAAGGAACTACTGCAGCACTACGCCCGTAGCGTCCGCGGCGACTGGGCCCTGGCCGGCGAGCCGCGGGCGGTAACATCCGCGCTGTTACCGATGGGCGGGGCGGTCTCGACGGTGGCCGGTCCCAACTGGGCGGCGGTCGGCGACGCCGCGGCCTGCGTGAACCCGCTCAACGGCGAGGGGATCGACTACGCGCTCGAGGGCGGCCGCCTGCTCGCCGAGCTGATCGTGGCGGGAGCGGGCGGCGGCCGAGGGGCCCCGGGCCGGAGAGCGGGCGCGGCCGGTTCGCACGCGCGGACCACCGCCGGTGACCTGACGCATGCGTGGCCCGCGGTACTCCGCGAGACCTACGGCGAGTCGTTCGCGATCGCCCGGGACGCCGCGCGCCTGCTCACCTATCCGAAGTTCCTGCCGCTGGCGGGGCCGATCGGGATGCGTTCGCAGGCGCTGATGACCGCCGCGGTGCGGTGCATGTCCAACACGGTCGCCGATTCGGACCGCGATGTGGTGGCCCGCGGCTGGCGGGCGGCGGGGTCGATCGCCCGCAGGCTGGACCGCCGGCCCCTCTTCGCGGACTGAGCTGGCCCCGGGCCTCCGCCTCGGCGGCGGGTGCGGGCGCGGCGGCGGTCGGGTCAGGCCACGTCGGGGTCAGGCGGGGCGGCGCGCCAGGTGGATCGCCGCGATGCCGCCGGTGAGGTTGGTGACGCTGCAGCGCTCCCAGCCGCTGGCCTCGATGATCTCGAGCAGTGCCTGCTGGTCCGGCCAGTCGCGGATGGACTCGGCGAGGTAGACGTACGCGTCCGGGTTGGACGAGACGCTGGTGGCGATCTTCGGCAGCGCCCGCATGAGGTAGTTCATGTACAGCGCGCGGAAGGGCGGGAACACGGGCGTGGAGAACTCCACCACGGCCAGCCTCCCTCCGGGCCTGACGACGCGGGCCATCTCCCGCAGTCCGGCAGCGGTGTCCTGCACGTTGCGCAGCCCGAAGCTGATGGTGGCGGCGTCGAAGGAGTCATCGGCGAACGGCAGCTTCATGGCGTCGCCCGCGACCTTGGGCACGTCCCGGCCGGAGCCCGCCCGCAGCATCCCCAGCGAGAAGTCCGCGGCCACGCACCACGCGCCGGACTTGGCGAGCTCGACGGTCGACACGGCGGTGCCGGCGGCCAGGTCGAGGATCCGCTCCCCGGGCCGCGGCGCGAGCAGCGAGCGGGCCCGCCGCCGCCACACGTGGTCCATTCCCCCGGAGAGGATGGTGTTGGTCAGGTCGTAGCGCTTGGCGACACCGTCGAACATCGACGCGACGTCGCGGGGCTGCTTGTCGAGATTGGCGCGGGACACGCCGTCGACGCTACCCGTCCCGGGTGGACGCGGCCGATCAGGCCACCACACGTGGGGCTCGGCTCCCGCCCACACCACCCGCGTTGGTCCGGTCGACCCCGATCGTGCGCGCGCCACTCCTGCCCATGCCACTCCTGCCCACGCCGACCCTGCCCATGCCACCCCTGCCCATGCCGACCCTGCCCGAATCGGACCGGGCGCCCGCCGCCGCGTAGTGGTCGAAGAGTTGGGCGCAGACCGCGTCCCAGGTGCGACCGAGGACGGTGGCGCGCGCGCCGGCGGCCAGTCGCTCGTGGTCGGCGAGCACCGCGTCCACGGCCGGCGACACCTCGGCGGCGTACCGGCGCGGGTCGAGCAGGACGCCGTTGACCCCGGCCTGCACGAGGTCGCGGGGCCCGCCCTGGTCCGGGCCGACGACGGGTACGCCGGACGCCTGCGCCTCCTGGATGGACTGGCAGAACGTCTCGAACTCACCTGGGTGGCAGAACACGTCCATCGTGGCGTAGGCCTGCCCGAGCTGGTCGCCGTGGAGTTCGCCGGTGAAGATCGCGTGGGGCATGGCGGCCTGGAGTGCGGGGCGGTCGGGGCCGTCTCCGACGACGACGAGGTGGAGATCTCCCCCCGGGCCCGACCGGTCGGCCAGCGACTGAAGGCGCTCGACGTGCTTCTCCGGGGCGAGCCTGCCGACGAATCCCACGACGGGCCGCCCCTGCGGGGACCACAGCGCGTGCAGGGCCGCACTGCGCCGGGAGGGTGAGAAGCGCTCGGTGTCGACGCCCCGCCCCCACCGGTACAGGCGCGGGATCCCGTGGGCCGCGAGATCCTCCATCGCGGCGGTCGACGGGGCGAGGGTGCGGTCGCAGCTCGCGTGGATGGCCCGGGTCCAGGTCCAGGCCGCGTCGGCGACGACACCGATCCCGTAGGCGTCGGCGAACCCGGCGACATCGGTCTGGTAGACGGCCACCGAGGGCACGCCCAGGGCGCGGGCCGCGGCGGCACCGGCGGCACCGAGCACGAACGGCGACGCCAGGTGCACCACGTCGGGGCCGAAGTCGCGCAGGGCGCCGAACACGCTCGGGCTGGGTGCGCCGACCGGCAGCGACGACACCACCGGCACCCTCACCGCGGTGACCCGGTGGACGGGATACCCCAGGTGGTGGTCGGGGCCACTGGCGTCCGGCCCGGGCCCGCCGAGCAGTGGTGCGACCGCGCTGACCAGCGGGTGCGCCCGGACGGCACCGGCGGCGCCCTGCCAGAAGCCGACCTGTCCGGAGGGGGCCACCACCAGACAGTCGTGCCCATGCCGACGCGCGTACTCCAGCACGCGCAGGACGGAGTTGGTGACGCCGTTGACGTTCGGCAGGAACGATTCGGTGACGATGGCTACGCGCACGACCCCACTGTCGCCGGGCCGGGACACGGGCCGGTGATCAGCGAGAAACGGTGCGTCGAACTCGTGGTGCCGCCCGGTGAACCCTCGGTGACGCGGCGGCGTAGGCGAGCGCCGCCAACGGGACGACCACCGCGGGCACGGACAGGGCGGGCACGACGGCGACGGTCCAGCTGCGTCCCGAGACCCGCACCAGATCCGGATTCGCGCGCCGGAACTCGACCTGCACCCGCTGCCCCTCGACGAGCCCGGTCGGGTAGAACACGCCGGTCACCGGTCGGACGGTCCGGCCGCCGCCGGCGTCGAACTCCACGGCGGCCCGCCGATCGGTGACCTCGGTGACGAAGGCGGTGGCGCTGCCCATGTCCCGGTCGATCCGCTGGTCGTTGATGAAGCACGCCAGCACGAGGAGCACGGCCGTGAGCAGCGAGAACACTCCCGCGGTCACGGCCACCACCCGCACGCCCCACCGGATACGGCGAGCGCGACGGATCTGCCGGGCCGAGACCGGGGCCGTCGTGGTCACCCGTCCGCCACGGCTTCCGAGCGCAGGGCCGCGTGGAGGTCGCGCAATCCCTGCCGGTCGGTCGCGACGCGCACCACCCGCAGGCCCTCGGGCACGACGTCGCGATGCCCGTGCGGGAACACGGGCTGCGCGAGCAGGGCCTCGAGCCCGGCCGGGTCGGTGTCGGTGAAGGGCACCCCGGCGCCCGCGCACAGGGCGCCCAGGTCGGCGCCGTGCGGGGTGCCGAAGACGCGCTCGAAGTCGGCGGCCAGGCGGGGGTCCCCCTGTTCGAGCAGGGAGAAGATGCCACCACCGTCGTCGTCGGCCACGACGATCGTCAGGTCGTCGGGGTGCCGCTCCCGCGGCCCGAGCAGCAGGCCGGACACGTCGTGCAGGAAGGTCAGGTCGCCCAGCAACGCGACGGTCCGCCCCGGCGCCGAGAGCGCGACCCCGATCGCGGTGGAGACCGTGCCGTCGATCCCCGACGCCCCGCGGTTGGCGTACATGGCCACATCCGGGTCGAGCGGGCCCACGAACGACAGGTCCCGCACGGCATTGGAGGCACCCACCACGAGGTTGTCCCCGGCCCGGACGCCGCGGGCCACGGCACGCGCCACGTGCAGTCCCGTCGGCGCGCCGGTCTCGAGATGCCGGTCCAGCAGCCGGTCCACGGCGGCGCGGGCGTGGGCGTCGGCGCGGGCCGTGGTCTCGGTCCATTCGGGGTCCACGCCCCACCCGGTGAGGACGGAGTCGGCGAGCTCGGCGGCGCTACCGGTGGGGTTGGGCGAGCGCGGGCCGGCGTCGAGGATCACGAGGTCGACGTCCGGGTCCGCCAGCAACCGCGTGACGGCGCGGTGCAGCGTCGGCCGGCCGGTGACCACCACCTGCTCGGGCCGCAGCGCCGGGATCGCCAGCGGGTGCACCGGGTGCAGCGGGACGGGGGCGCCGGGCTCGGCCACCGTCGGCACCGCCACCAGCCCCGACACCGGTGCCGCCCCGACCCCCGAGACGACCAACGTGGGCCGCGTGAGATCCACCGCCACGGCCGAATCGGCGGGCGCCGAGTCGACCCCCGCCCCCGCTCGCTGCACCCACGGACGACCGTCCGCACGCCCCTCCGGCAGACGACCGGCCTCCGGGCCGCCGCCGACCTCGTCGTCGTCGTACCCCGGTGCGTCTCCCCCGAGAGTGAAATCCTCGTCGCCCTCGCCCGGCACGAGCGGCTCGCGGAACGCGATGTCGACCTGCACCGGACCCGGGTCGGCCGCCGCGGTGGCGGTGAGGAGGGCACGGCCGATCGCGCTGCGCCAGTGCCGGTGCTCGGACTCGGGGTCCCCGGCCGCGCCGAGCTCGACGACCGCGCGCGCGTGCGGGCCGAACAATCCCACCTGGTCGATGGTCTGATTGGCGCCGGTACCGCGCAGTTCGGGCGGCCGGTTGGCCGTGAGCGCGAGGATCGGCACGCCCGAGTGGGCCGCCTCCACCATCGCCGGATGGAGGTTGGCCACCGCGGTGCCGGACGTGACGACGACGGGGACCGGCCGCCTCGACCCCAGCGCGAGCCCCAGCGCGGTGAACCCGGCGGCGCGTTCGTCGATCCGCACGTGCAGGGCGAGCCGGCCGGACCGCTCGGCGGCGGCCAACGCCAGGGCCAACGGAGCGCTGCGCGATCCCGGGCACAGGACCACGTCGGTGATCCCGTGGCGGATCAACTCGTCGACGAGGACACGGGCCTGCGCGGTGCTCGGGTTGCTCACGGTGGGGTTCATCGCCCCACAGCCTAGTCGGGGGACGTGCCCGGGTCGGCCGCATGCGCGAGCCGCCCGGCCAACCCCGCCAGCCGCTCCCGCAGCCCGTCCGGCGACTCCACGGCGAACGGGCCCGGCAACCTGGCGAGGTACCAGGCCAGCGCGTCGAGGTCGGCGGCCCCGGTCTCCAGCCGGCAGGCCGGGCCGTCCGGATGATCCTCGGCGCGCAGCTCGGTGACCGTCCCGTAGGTGGGCGGGAACTGCTCGACCACCTCCGCCGCGGGTGCGAACACCACCACCCGGGCCAGGTGTTGGTACGGCGCCGCGGTCACCGCGTGCTGCACGTGCGCGGCCGGATCGGGCACGTCGGGGCGGGGGGTGAAGCGCCAGCGGCTGCGGTGGACGGCCCGGATGCGATCGAGGCGGAAGGTGCGCCAGTCCGCGCGGTCGAGGTCGTAGGACAGCAGGTACCAGCGCCGGCCCAGCACGACGATCCGGTACGGCTCCACCCGACGCTCGGTGTCGCGGCCCGCGCGGTCGCGGTACTCCAGTCGCACCTGCTCGGTGCCGCGGACCGCGTGGCCCAGGTCGATGAGCAGCTCCGGCTCCACCGGGGTGTCCGAGCCGGGGACCGCGACCATCGACTCGGTGACGTCGGCGACCCGCTCGCGCAACCGGCCGGGCATGACCTGGTCCAGTTTGGTCAGGGCGCGCAGCGCGTGTTCGCCGACGCCCGCCACGGCGCCGCCCGCGGCCAGCCGCAGGGCGATCGCCACCGCCACGGCCTCGCGGTCGTCGAGCAACAGCGGCGGCAGTCGCCGGCCCGAGCCCAACCTGTACCCGCCACCCGCGCCGCGCTCGGATTCCACCGGATACCCCAGGTCACGGAGCCGGTCGACGTCACGGCGGATCGAGCGTGTGGTCACCCCCAGCTCGGCCGCCAGCTCGTCGCCCGTCCACACCGATCGCCGCTGCAGCAGGTCGAGCAGGCCCAGCACGCGCTGGGTGGTGGGCATCCTGTCCTCGGTCATGCCAGCAGTGTCCCACCCTCAGCGGACCGATACTGTCCGGATGGGCTGACACGCTGGGCGGACACCACCACCGTCAGGAGATCACCGTGACCACCACGACCCGTCCCATCGACTGGACAGCCCAGCTCGTCGACCAGCTCGATTTCCACTGGAACGGCCAACTGCGGCCTCGCCTGGAAGGCATGACCGACGATGAATACCACTTCTCCCCCGCCGCCGACGAGCGCACCTGGGACGTCCGACCCCGTGGGACCGGCACCGCGCCCATGCAGGGCGGCGAGGGCGAGTACACCATCGACTTCGAGTTCCCGGAGCCGGTGCCCGCCCCGCTGACGACCATCGCGTGGCGGATCGGCCACGTCGTCGTCGGCGTCCTCGGCGCCCGGTGGCACTCCCACTTCGGCGGACCGCCCCACGACTACATGACCCACACCTACGCCGGTGACGCCGCGGGCGGACTCGCCCAACTCGATCGCACCTACGCGGGCTGGATGGAAGGCGTGCGGGCGCTCGACGCCGAGGCCCTGGCCGCCCCCGTGGGCGAGGCCGAGGGCCCGTGGGCCGAGTACTCCATGGCCGCCCTGGTGCTGCACATCAACCGTGAGGTCATCCACCACGGCGCCGAGATGTGCCTGCTCCGCGACCTGTACGCCCACACCCGCTGACCCGGCGTCCCCGCCGTCGGCCCACGGCCCGCCCCGAACGCCCGCCCACCGGACACCGACCCCGAACACCCGCACCCCGTTACCAGAGGAGTCGTCATGCCCCTGTTCCCCACCACCCGCGACACCGAGCGGGAGAACCTGCTCGAATGGATCGACGCCGCGCTCGTCAACGCCCGGTCGATTGTCCACGGCCTCACCGGAGACCAGCTGCGCGTCCGCCCCGTGTCCACCAGCGAACTGACGCTGGGCTGGCTCATCCTGCACATCGGCGAGGTCGCCGAGAGCTGGACGGCCCGCGCCGCCGCCGCGCCCGACGCGCCCGCGACCGGGCGGTCGCTGCCGGAGGCGTTCGCCTGGGCCGAGACCGTCAACCGGGTCGACCCCGACGCCACCGCCGAGGAGATCCTCGCCGAATTCGACCGGCGGCACTCCGCCGCCCTCGACAACCTCCGGACGTGCGACCTCGACGCCCCGGTGCCGGTACCCGCCGAGATGCCGTGGTTCCCGCCCGGCCAGCCGTCGTTCAACGGACGCTGGGCGGCGATGCACGCGCTGAACGAGATCGCCCGCCACTCCGGACACGCCGACATCCTGCGCGAGGCGATCGACAGCCGGACGATGTACGAGTTGATCGCCGAGGACCAGGGCATCGACATGTCCTACATCGGAGCCTGGTTCGCCGCGCACCCGGAGGTGCCGGCCCCGCAGTGGTGACCGGCGGAGTGGTGACCGGCGCCGGGGTGGCCGGCGGCGGGGTGGCCGGCCCTCGGTGGCCGGCGCCGGGCTCAGCCCTCGTCGTACCATCCGTCGAACGTGGTGAACTGGCCCTCGATCATCCCGGCGACCGCTCCCGGTTCGGGGATGAGTTCGGCGTCGGTGGCGATGCCCACGGAGACCGTGCCGTCGTAGCTGAAGATGCAGATCCCCAACGCCTGGTCGCCGCTCATCGGCACCCACCCGAGCATCCCCGACACCGGCGTGCCGGCCAGCGAGACGGTGGAGACGGGCCCGGGCACCGAGGTCAGCTGGCCGACGGTCTTGTTGGCGAACAGGTCGATCACCGCGTGCGCCACCGGCCCGGGCGTGACGGCCACAGTGAGCATGGTGGCGAAGTTGACGTGCGGCTCGAGGGAATAGCGCACCCGCGTCATCGACGTGGTGATCGCCTCGATGAGCTCGTCGGTGTCGTCGACCCACAACGGGAGTCTCATGAGGATGAGCGTGATGTGGTTACCCAGTTCCTCCGGCAACTCGTCACCGACCGGGGAGACCGCCATCGGCACCATGAGATTGATGTCGGAGACCCGCCGGTCGCCCTGGGTGTCGAGGTACTCGGTGAGCGCCTTGGACACGGCGGCCAGCATCACGGTGGTGACGGTCGTGTCGTGCACCTTCGCCACCCGCTTGACCGCCGCCAGGTCGAGCCCCGCGATCCAGGAGACCTTCTTCTCCGCGTGCGCCTTTCCGCTCCAGGACAGTTCGGGGGATCGCGGCTCGAACAGCAGACGGAAGACGCCCCGGTAGGTGTTGGCGGTCCGGTTCTCCGCGTTGATGTTGTCCGTCAACGACTCCACGACGCGCGTCGGGACCCGCGTCAGTGACCGGCCGGGGGCCGCGACGTCCCGCGCCAGGCGGGCCAGCGTCAGCGGGAACCGGAGTGTGGCGCCGGTCACGCCCCGGGCGATCCCCCACGAGTCCTTGGCCAGTCCGGCACCCGCGCCGGTGACCGCCCCGAGGATGCCGCCGCCGGAGGGCGCGAGATCCCGGCCGACGCTGGGCAGGGACGAGTCGTCCTCGTGGTCGCACAGACCCAGCACGAGCTGGGTGAGCCGGATCCCGTCGACGACGCCGTGCTGGACGCGGAACAGGATCAGCGCCCCCTCCTGCTCGCCCTCGTGCCCGTGGTAGCCCTCGATGAACTCGGCCCGCCACAGCGGTTGCCCCTTCGGCAACTGCGCCGCCATCTGCTCGGCGATGTAGGCCTCGGCCTCGGCGCGACCGCCCGGCTCGGGAAGCCGGCTGCGCACGAGGTGGTTCGAGATGTCGTAGTCGGGGTCGTCGACCCAGTACCAGCGGCGGCCCCGGCGGACCGGGACGCGGTGGAACACCGGGTGGGCCTCGACCATCCGCGTCTGGATGGCCCGGGTGACCTCATCCCAGTCGGGGATCTCGGCGAACCACACCAGACAGTTGATGTACATGAGGTTGTCCGGGCGGTCCATGAGCAGCCACAGCTGGTCGCGCAGGGGGATCCGGATCCCGTCGTTCGCCGCCATAGCCCCGGCTCCTCTCGCTCGCCGACCAGTCAATGCCGACCGCTCACCGCCGACCGCTCACTCTTGCACCCGTCGATTCGTCCCCACGCTAGAGCAGCGTCGACATGCCCCACCGGGCTATGACCGAAACGGCAACGCAGACGGCGGCACAATGGGCGGATGCGCATCGTTCACACCCCGGATGATCCCCCGGCCAACGGCATGTACGCCCTGCTCACCGCGTCGATCACACCGCGCCCGATCGCGTGGGTGTCGACGATCTCGGCCGACGGGGTGCCCAACCTCGCGCCGTATTCGTTCTTCACCGTCGCCTGCGCCGACCCGGCGATCCTGTCCGTGACCTCGATCGGGCGAAAGGACACCTATCGCAATGTCGTGGACACGGGCGAGTTCGTGGTGAACATCGGCACCGAGTCACTGATGGAGGTCATGAACGCCACCTCGGCGCCCGTCGGCCCGGAGGTCGACGAGTTCGAGATGCAGGGGCTGACCGCCGACCCCTCGGACGTCGTCGCGCCGCCACGGGTCGCCGAGGCGCCGATCGCGTTCGAGTGCGTGCGCCATGACGTGATCGACCTGGGCACCAGCGCAATGCTGCTCGGACGCGTGGTGAGCGTGACCATCGACGACGAGATGCTCGCCGACGACGGTCTGCCCGACTTCGGATCACTGCTGCCGCCGTCTCGGTTGGGCCGCCACCAGTGGGGATACGCCCCGCGCACGCGCGAACTGCCCCGGCCGCGGAAGTAGGGCGCGGCCAGCCCGTCTGCACCGAACCCGCCACCGTCCTCGAGCGCCCCGACGCAGCCGCGCGCAACTCCTGCACACGCTCAGGATATTTCGCGTGCGGCTGCAGTGATTGCGCGCGGCTGCAGTGGGAGATTGCTCGGAGCTGGGATGAGGCTGGGCAGGCGCCGGGGCCGGCGGGGCGGCTGCGGCGGAGCGGCGGGGCAGCTGCGGCGGGGCCGCTCAGAGGAGCTCGTGGCAGCGGCGGATCCGGTCCAGCCACCAGTCGCGGACCTCACCGCTCACACGCAGGCCCTCCAGTCTTGCCGGGTCCGGCGCCACCGGGCGGACCGGGAGACAGCCGTCCTCGAGGGCGAACGTGCCCGGTTCGACCACGTCCTCGACGAAGAACCCGCCGGTGCCCAGACCTGCGGCGGGAATCGCGTTGTCGTCGTCGTCGGGTCCGGGACGGCCACGCCCGGCACCACCGGGCATCGCGGCTGCCGCGGCGACCCCCGCGGCGACGCCCACCGCCGAGTCGAGGGCGCTGGACACGGTGACCGGCACCCCGAGCTCTGCGGCCACCGCGAGCAGGCAACGCGGCCCGCCCAGCGGCGCGACCTTGACCACCGCCCGGTCGGCGCCGCCCGCCCGCACGACGCGCAGGGGGTCAGAGGCGCGGCGGATGGACTCGTCGGCGGCGACGTCCACGTGCACCCCGTCGGCGGCCAGGCGCTCCCGCAATTGCACCAGCTCCTCGACGGTGGCGCAGGGCTGCTCGGCGTACTCCAGGCCCGGCCCGTCCAGTGAGACCGGGCCGGTGCCGGGGGCCCGCGCGACGTCGTCCGCGCGCACCGCCTGGTCCAGCACCCGGATCGCGTGGGCGGCCTCGGCGACCGACCACGCCCCGTTGGCGTCCACCCGCACGCGCGCGCCGGGTCGGGCCTGGAGGACGGCGGCGACGCGGGCGACGTCGTCGACGAGCTGCTGCCCGGACTCGGCCACCTTGACCTTGACCGTCATACAGTCCGGGAAGCGGTCGAGGATCGCCGCGACGTCCCCGGCCGCGACCGCCGGGACCGTGGCGTTGACCGGGACCCGGGAACGCAGCGCCGGCGGCGGGCCCTGCCACGCCATCTCCAGCGCGGAGGCCAGCCAGTGGGCGGACTCGAGATCGTCGTACTCTCCGAACGGGCCGAACTCGCCCCACCCGGCGGGGCCCTCGATCAGCGCGACCTCACGTTCGGTGATGCCGCGGAACCGCACCCGCATCGGCAGTGCCACCACGTGCACGCGGGCGAGCAGATCGTCGATCGACTCGGGGCCCGGTACGGATGTCATGGCTCCACGCTAACGTCGAACCCATGACCGAGAGCAGCGCACCGCAGGACCAGGCCACCGGAAACCCGTTCGACCCGTCGCAGTGGCGGGAGGTCGAGGGCTTCCGGAACGGGGAGGACCTGACCGACCTGACCTACCACCGCCACGTGGGCGAGGGCCGGGTCAACGGGATCGTGCGGATCGCGTTCGACCGGCCCGACGTGCGCAACGCGTTCCGCCCGCACACCGTGGACGAGCTGTACCGGGTCTTCGACCACGCGCGCCGCTCCCCCGACGTCGGCACCATCCTGTTCACCGGCAACGGGCCCAGCTCGCGCGATGGCGGCTGGGCGTTCTGCTCGGGCGGCGACCAGCGGATCCGGGGCCGCTCGGGCTACCAGTACTCGACCGAGCACGACTCGGACGTCGCCGGCGCCACGGCCGACAAGGTCGACGAGGCGCGCGTCAAGGCCGAGGGCGGACGGCTGCACATCCTCGAGGTTCAGCGGCTCATCCGCACCATGCCGAAGGTCGTGATCTGCCTGGTCAACGGGTGGGCGGCCGGCGGCGGGCACTCGCTCCACGTGGTGAGCGACCTCACTTTGGCCAGCCGCGAGCACGCCCGGTTCAAGCAGACCGACGCCGACGTGGGGTCCTTCGACGCCGGCTACGGCAGTGCCTACCTGGCCAAACAGGTGGGCCAGAAGTTCGCGCGCGAGATCTTCTTCCTCGGCCAGGCGTACACGGCCGAGGAGATGTTCCAGATGGGCGCGGTCAACCGCGTGGTGGATCACGCCGAGCTGGAGAACACCGCCATCGAGTGGGCCCGGCAGATCAACGGCAAGTCCCCCACGGCGCAGCGGATGCTCAAGTTCGCGTTCAACCTCACCGACGACGGACTCATGGGCCAGCAGGTGTTCGCCGGCGAGGCCACGCGTCTCGCGTACATGACCGACGAGGCGGTGGAGGGCCGGGACGCGTTCCTCGAGAAGCGCGAGCCCAACTGGGACCACTACCCCTACTACTACTGACGGTCGGGGGCTTGCCGGCCATGGCCGCCACCCGCGAACTGCGCACCCTGCCCGTCCCCGGTGGCCCGGCGGTCGCCGAGGTGTTCCCCGCGCTGGCGCAGATGCTCGACGACCACGGACCGGCGCTGCTGCCGGTGCCGGCCGACGACCCGGCGCGCACCCGAATCCTCACCGACAGCCAACGCCCCGGTGACCCGATCGACGACCGGACCGCGCTGGTGGTGAGCACGTCCGGGTCGACGGGCACGCCCAAGGGGGCGATGCTCTCCGCCGCCGCGCTCGCCGCCTCCGCCGAATCGACCGACACCGTCCTCGGCGGGCCCGGCCGGTGGCTGCTCGCGCTGCCCGCGCATCACATCGCCGGCCTGCAGGTGATCCTGCGGTCGCTGCGCGCCGGGCACGAGCCGGTCGTGATGGACGTGACCCGCGGGTTCGACCCCGCGGCCCTGCCCGACGCGGTGGCCGCGTGCCGGGCGGGGGCCGGGACCGGGACCGGGACCGGGACCGGAGGGCCCGCGACCGGGGGCGGCAGCCCGCGCGCGTACACCTCGCTCGTCCCGGGTCAGCTGGCCAAGGTCCTCGACGACGGCCCGCCCGACGCCGTCGCCGCACTGGCCGAGCTCGACGCGGTCCTGCTCGGCGGGGCCGCGGCCGCACCGGAACTGCTCGCCCGCGCCGCCGACGCCGGGATCCGGGTGGTCCGGACCTACGGCATGAGCGAGACCGCGGGCGGATGTGTGTACGACGGCGCCCCGCTCCCCGGGGTGTCGGTGGAGGTCGACGACGACGAGGGCCGCGTCTGGCTGGCCGGCCCGCAGCTCGCGTCGGGGTACAGGAACGCACCGGATCACCCCGCGTTCGCCCGGTCGGGATGGTTCCGCACCGACGACGCCGGGCGACTCGACCCCGGGGGCGGGCTCCGGATCCTCGGCAGGCTCGACGAGGCGTTGAGCGTCGGTGGGCTCACGCTCCTCCCGCAGACCGTGGAGGATGCCCTCCGCACTCATCCCGCGGTGGTCGACGTCGTCGTCGTCGGGATCCCGGACGACCGGCTCGGGACCAGGCCCGTCGCGGCGGTCACGCTCCGCTCCCCCGCGTCCCCGGACGCCCTGCGCGCCCACGTGGCCGCGTCGCTGGGGGCGCATTCGGCGCCGGCGGTCGTCGCCGTGCTGGAGGCGTTGCCGACGCTGCCGGGCGGCAAGGTGGACCGACGCGGCGTCGCGGCGGGCGTCATCGATGGGACAATCGGGGCATGAGCCGCGAGACCGATCCCGTCACCCACCGCGAGACCACTCCCGCCACCGACGCCGCCCTCACCGAGCCCGGGGGCGCCACGCTCTCCCACTGGCTCGAGGGTGCCCGCCCCCGCACCTGGCCCAACGCGTTCGCCCCGGTGCTCGTCGGCTCGGCGGCCGCGGCGCTCGCGGGCGGGTTCGTGCTGTGGCAGGCGCTCCTGGCGCTCGTGGTGGCGTGGTCGTTCATCGTGGGGGTCAACTACGCCAACGACTACTCGGACGGCATCCGCGGCACCGACGACGACCGCGTGGGCCCGCTGCGACTGGTGGGCTCGGGACTGGCCCGGCCGGCGACGGTCAAGCGCGCCGCGTTCGGGTTCCTCGGGCTGGGCGGGCTCGCCGGGCTGGTGCTCAGTGCGACGTCGGCACCGTGGCTGATCCTGGTCGGGGTGGCCTGCATCCTGGCGGCCTGGTTCTACACGGGCGGCAGGACCCCGTACGGGTACCGCGGGTTCGGCGAGGTCGCGGTGTTCGTGTTCTTCGGCCTGGTCGCCGTGATCGGTACGCAGTTCACGCAGCTCGGGTCGATCACCTGGTACGCGGTGGTGGCGGCCGTGGCGGTGGGGAGCTTCTCGTGCGCGGTGAACCTCACCAACAACCTGCGGGACATCCCCTCGGACGCCGAGTCCGGCAAGATCACGCTCGCCGTGCGCCTGGGCGATTCGCGGACCCGCGGCCTGCACGCGGTGCTGGAACTGCTGGTCCCGCTGCTGGCGACGCTCGCCCTGATCCCGGCGACGCCCTGGGCGCTGCTGGGGCTGCTGGCGTTGCCGGTGGCGTGGAAGGCCAACGCGCCGGTGCGCGCACGGGCGACGGGTGCCGGACTCATCCCCGCGCTGACGATGGCCGGGATAGCGATGCTCGCGTGGAGCGTGCTGGTCAGCGCCGGGTTCGTGATCGCCTCGCTGTGACACGGCGGTGCGCGTTCACCCCGGCGGTCCGCGGAGGCCCGGCGACGAGCCCCCCGCACCCGGCGCGGTACAGACGACGGCGGCCGGCCCCCACCTCGGGGACCGGCCGCCGTCGATGTACGTGCGGACTACCTGCCGGATGTACTGAGTGCCGAATGTGCTGAGCGCCGGGTGGCTACTTGCCGAGTGAGCCCTCGGGCACGGCGTTCCAGGCGGACTGGATCCCGTTGTTGAGGGCCAGGGCGGCACCGCGGAGGGCGTCCTTGACCTGCTCGGGCACCGGCAGCGTGTCGATATCGGCGATGGTGATCGTGCCGGGGGCCGGAGGGGCCACCGGCGCGGCCACGGGCGCCGGAGCCGGGGCCGGGGCGGGACGCGGTGCCGGGGCGCCGCCGACACCGGTACCGCCGGTGGTCCCGCCCGCACCGCCGGTGACGGTGACCGTGGTCGTCTCGGTGCGTACCGGTACCCCGAAGATGAAGGCGGTCGCCACGGGCTCGTACACGCCCGCGACGGTGGGGGTGCCCCTGATCGCGGTGGTGGCCGGATCGTAGGTCAACCCGGGGGGCAGGCCTCGGAACTGGATCGAGGCGCCGGGGGGCGGGGTGACGTAGTCGCTGACCCGCCGCTCCATGTACTCGCCGACGCGCAGCGTCAGGGACGGCAGGGCCGCGGGTGCAACGTCGGTGGCCTCGACCACCAGGGGCGTGTGGTCGGGCGCCTCCGTCTGGCCGCACGCGACCCCGACCGCGGCCATTGCGGCGAGTGCGCGGGAGGAGGCGACGACAGGACGGGAGATACGCATATACGCCTTTCGTTGGATGACGTCGCGAGATCGTGACCGTCCCAAGGGAACCTAGGAACGCACCACACCCCGGGGCCATCTCACGAAGTGAGACGACCCCGGGGTGGAGGTGGTCACCGGCGACCTACCCGGCCGCCGGGAGTCTGTCGATCAGCCGCGACCGTTGGCGACCGTCGGCCCGGGGGCCTGGACCCTGTTCGGGGCGCCGGCGGCGACGGTCGGCGCACCGGCGGCCACGGTCGGGGCGACCGACCCGGAGGAGCCACCGTTGCCGGTGTCGCTCGATCCGCCGGTGGTGGTGCCGCCCGTGGTGGTCGAACCGGGGAGGGCGGGCAGGATCGCGGTCGAGCCCGGGATCGAGGAGCCGCCGCCCAGCGCGAGGCTGAGACCGGCGATGCCGAGGAGGGCGGCGCCCGTCAGTGCCAGCCCGGGGGCCAGCGCCCCGAGGGAACCGGTGTCCGCGGGGAAGGACGAACCCGGGACGGTGATCTCGCCACCGCCGGTCAGGTCCCCACCGGTGACCATCTCGGCGCCGGTCTGGGTTCCGCCGGTGGTGGTGGATCCGGGGATCGTGGATCCGGTGGTCTCGGTGTCGCCGTCGGTGGTCGAGCCGGTCTGGGCGTCCGAGTCGATCAGCGAACCGAGCGGGGCCAGCGGGCCCAGGCTCTGGGTGTCCAGGCCGCCGGTGGCGTCACCGCTGACCTCGCCCTCGGTGGTGGAGCCCGGGGCACCGAGCGAACCGTTGGTGGGCGTGTCGGTGTCGGTGTCAGTGTCCGGCATCCCCGGGGTCCCCGGCGCGCCGTTCGACAGGCTGCCGAGGCCGAGCTCACCGTTGGCCGCGCTGCCGAGCGGGCCGGTCGGCGCATCCGGGGCGTTCGGGTTCTCGGGGGTGACCCCGCCCTGTCCCGTCGAGCCGGCGGCGAGCTCGGCAACGGAACCGGCGTCGCCGCCGAGGGAGGAGACGATGCCCGCCACGGCGCCGAGGATCGCGTCCGTACCGTCGGAGCCCGTGGTGATCTGGCCACCGGCCTGCGCCTCGCCGCCGAGGCTGCCGTCCACGGCGGCCGTTCTCTCACCTGAGACGCCGGTCGGCGCGGAGCCGTCGGCGTTGTTGATCGTCAGGGTGACGGGAATCGTGACGACTCCGCCAATGCCACGCCCGGTCACCTGGATGGTGTACACGCCCGGAGTGGTCACAGTGCCCGAGATGCCACCGTTGCCGTCGTACTCCAGCCCTTCCGGAAGCCCGGTGACGTCCTCGACGACGAACCCGGTCGACTGAGTGGCCTGGACGAGCGCTCCTGCGTTGAAGGAGAACTCCGCCCCGGCGTCGAACGAGGGGGCGGCCACGGCGACGGTCTGGATGTCGTTGCGGACGGTGGGCGCATCGGGAGCGGCGATGACCATTCCGCCCACGAGCGCGACCGCTGCTGCGGCTGCGACGGGGGCGGCAAGGCGACCCCGGACGATACGACGAGGACGGGCGAGGCGAGCACGCATCGGCTGGTTCCTTCCGGAGGGGTTCAGATCGCTCACTCCGCGGAACGGGAGGGCAGACCATTACGAGTGCCACTCTAACCACATGCATACCAACTGTCTACTCCTGTCACATAAGTCACGTAGTTCTCATGGGCCACACCAGTAACACACCCCCTGGGTATATTCGCGCACGTGGATCCGCGCTCATCGCTTCGGCATGAGCAGCGCCACAAGGAGACGGCCGCGGGAAAATCACCGCGGCCCGGCCCCCGTGTCGGGGCCGGGCCGCAGGAGACCGAGAGGCGGGGTCAGGCGCCGGGGACCGGGACGGAGGTCGCGAGCGCCGCCTCACCGGCATCCGCGTCGTCCGAGTCGACACCGTCCCGGTTCGCACCGTCGGTGCTCGCGTCGTCGGAGGCGGCGATCGAAGTTCCGGTTCCAGCGTCGTCGACGGAAGTCGTGGTGGTGGCCGGGGCGGACGTGGTGGAGCTGGCGGTGGCCGTGCCGGTGACCGTGCTGACAGGATTGCCGTCACCGTCGACGATCACCGTGACCGGCGGCGGGACCATCTCGCCGCCGAAGACCAGCGTGCACAGGCCCTCGCTGAGCGAGCCGGCCTCGCCGACCAGCGCCGACCCGCGCCCCTCCCCCGCGACTACGTCGAGCAGGTTCGGGAAGGAATCCAGAGCCGAGGTGATCAGATCCATGACGCCGGTGGGGACGCCGTCGATCCCCAGCAGCGGAGAGAACTTGGCGACCGAACCGCCCAGGGCGGGCAGCTCGCAGGCCGCGTCGGTCTCGGGCACCAGGTCGCCGACGCTCGTGTCGTCCCCACTGGCGGAGTCGAGGCTGCCGGACTCGAGACTTCCCGGCGAACCGCCACCGAGAGAGCCCGCGTCGGCACCCTCGCCGTCGGTTCCGTCCTCGCCGTCGACCCCCTCGCCGGAGGCGTCGCCCGAGGCGCTTTCGGACCCTCCGGCGAGGCTGGCCGCGTCGGCGTCGCCCCCCTCGAGGCTGCCGAGCGAGATGCTGCCGGACGCGGTCTCACCGGGGAGGGCGTCGTCGTCCTGCGCGTTGACGACGGGGACGGACAGGGCGACCAGCGTGAGTGCGGCGGCGGAGGCGGTGACGACCTTGCGGGTGAACATGTGTGATGGACCCTCTTCGACGGCGACGTACGTAATCGAGCCACTGCGCCCCTCCGGGCCGCCCGAGGTCGACAGGGGGACTCTATCGCCCCGACCCGCGCCCCGTGGGGACATTGCCCGGGGGCGCGGGGAGGGTCACTGCCCGAGGCTGCCCGCGCCGGTCGTGAGCAGACCCAGCAGCGCGGCGGGGCCGTCGCCCGGAACAGCCGCACCGGTCGTCGCCCCGTCCGTGGTGGCATCGCCGCCCGCAGTGGTCGTCGCCCCGCCCGTGGCGGTCTCTCCACCGGCCAGGCCGCCGAGCAGCGACGGAGAGATCGTGCAGAGGATCTGGCCCACCGAGCCGAGGCTCTCGACCGACCCGCCCTCGCCGAGCACGGACGGGAGCAGGTTGACGACCGTGTTGAGCAGAACCATCACGAGTCCGGCCGATTCGGCGTCGTCGCCACCGGTCACCAGGGGCAGCAGCTGAGCCAGCGAGGCACCGTCCATCTGCCCGTCCCCGACGACCGCGCACAGATCCGGGGTGGCGCCGACCTCGTCGTCGTCCCCGGTCGTCTCACCGTCGCCGGCGCCCGTTCCGTCACCCTCATCGCCGGCGAGGGTGTCGTCCTCGGCGGTCGGATCACCGGGGACCGCCGAGAGTGTGGGGTCGGACTGCCTGGCGGTCGTCGCGGTCTCGTCCGTGGTGGTCGCCGTGGTTGCGGCCGGGCTCGTGATGGCCGGGCTCGTCGTCGCCTCCTCGTCCTCCGACGGGGCACCCGCGCCGTCGGTGACGGTGATGGCGACCTTCTCCGACTGCGAGATCCCCGAGTTGGAGACGGTGACGAGCACCTCGTACTCGCCCGCGCGGGTGGGCGTGCCGGAGATGACCCAGCCGTTCTGGGCCAGACCGTCGGGCAGGCCGGTGACCTGCACCGTCGTCCCGGGCGGGATGGTGCCGCCGGCGGCCTGGGCGACGACGGGCTCGAGGTCGAGGTTGACCGCCGTGCCGAGCGGGAGCTCCTGCGCACCGGCCTGGCCGGTCGCGTTCTGGGTCAGCTGGATGTCGCCGGCGTCGACGGCGGCGGGCGCGCCCACCGCGGCGACGGTGCCACCACCGACCACGGCGAGCGCGGCCAGGGCGCCGCCGAGGGCGAGGGAACGGGCACGGGGGGCGGTGCGGTGCGAGCGTCGCTGGAACATGAGGTCACCTTGTCGTCCGGGAGCTGGGCACGACCGGGTCCAGCCCAGTCACACAGGTACCATACGTCACATCAGTCACATGGGCCACAGGTGCGGTGTCGTGTCGGACCGGGTCTCCACAACCGGGGTCCCTACACTCACCTCCGGACGCCACGCCGCGACGGAAGGACCCACGTGACCCCACCCCCCGAGATCGCGATCCGGGCCCACGGCCTGCGCACGACCTATTCCCACGGGCGGGTGAAGGTACGCGCACTGGACGGCGTGGACGTGGCGATCGACAAGGGGCGCTGGACCGCGGTCATGGGCCCGTCAGGCAGCGGCAAATCCACCCTCATGCACTGCCTGGCCGGCCTGGACACGCCCGACCACGGCACGGTATCGATCGGATCGACCGAGATCACCCGCCTGGGTGACGCGGGACGTACCCGGCTGCGACGCACCCGGGTGGGCTTCGTGTTCCAGTCCTTCAACCTCGTGCCGGCGCTCTCGGTACGCGAGAACATCGCGCTCCCCGTGCGGATGGCGCTGCGTCGCCCGGACCGGTCGCGCCTCGACTCGCTGGTCGGCGAGCTCGGGATCGGCGACCTGCTGAAGCGGCGCCCGCACGAACTGTCCGGCGGCCAGCAGCAGCGGGTGGCCATCGCCCGCGCCCTCCTGCCGCGCCCGGACGTGGTGTTCGCCGACGAGCCGACCGGCAACCTCGACTCCGAGTCCGGCGAGTCGGTGCTGGGACTGCTCGGCGCGTGTGTCCGCGAGGCCGGCCAGACCGTCGTCATGGTCACCCACGACGCGCACGCCGCCGCCCACACCGACACCGTGGTGGTACTGGCGGACGGACGGATCGCCGACGAGGTACCCTCCCCCACCCCCGAGGCCGTCCACACGGCCATGCGCTCGCTCACCGGCCGCCGGCCGGCCACCGCGTGAGCCCCCACCTGGTCCTGGGTCAGCTGCGCGCACACGCGGGCCGCTACCTCGGCACCATCCTGGCGATCGCCGTGGCCGTCGGCTTCGTCCTGGCCTCGGTGGGCGTACTACGCACGATGACCGCCAGCGCCGACGCGACCTTCGGGATGCGGTACTCGGGCACCGCCGTGCTCGTGCAGAACCTCGGCGACCGCACCTCCGCCGGCACCGACGCCGCGCGCGAGGAAGCGGCCGAGGCCCAGCGGCTCGGCCTGGGGGCCATCGCCGCCACCCCCGGGGTGCGGGCCGTCACCGTGGACGCCCAGACCTACGTGCGGGTCCGCGCCGAGGGACGCGCCCAACAGGTGACGACGACGACGGCGCTCGCCACCGACGACGGTCTGCGCTGGCAACCGCTGGCCGACGGGCGGCTCCCCGCCGCTCCCGGTGAGGTGGCGATCCGCAGTGACGCGGACCTCCCGCTGGGCGCCACGTTCGAGGTGCTGCCGAGCGGCGCCGGTGATCCCGTCCCCGTCACGGTGGTGGGGCTGTTCGACCTTGCAGGGCAACCGGACATGAACTCGGCGTTCCCCCTCTACACCGTCGACGAGCAGGTACAGCAGTGGGCGCCGAACGGGGCCGGGGGCGATATCCGTGTGGCCGGCGACGGCACGGTGTCGGACGAGGCGCTGGCGGCGGAGATCGAGCAGCGCCTGGACCGGATCCCGGGCACGTCCGCCGTCGAGGTGTCCACCGGCGCGGCCGAGGCGGACGCTCTCGCGGAGTCCTTCATCGGCAGCCGCGACGTCTACACCCGGGCCCTGCTGGCCTTCACCGTGCTGGCCGTCGCGGTGGCCGCCCTGGTCATCGGCACGACCTTCGCGGTGGTGTTCGCCGCGCGCGTCCGGGAGACGGCACTGTTGCGCTGCCTGGGCGCCTCGCGGCTGCAGTTGCGACTGTCCGGGATGGCCGAAGCCTGGTCGTCGGCGCCGTGGCGACCGCCGCGGGGTTGGCGTTGGGTCGGTTCGCGGTCTCACTCGCGGCCCGGGAGGCCCCCCGACTCGGCGTGACGATTCCCCTGCAGGAGGTCAGCGTCCCCGGATCCGCCTATCTGCTCGCCGCCGCGGTGGGCGTGGGCGTCACCCTCGTCACCGCTCTCCCGCCCCTGTGGCGCGCCACCTCCGGCAGCCCACTGGAGGCGCTGCGCCCGGCCGATGTACGGCCCGACCCGTGGTGGCGGCGGCTGGCTATGGTCGCGGTGGGTGCCGTGGTGGGCGCCTTCGGCTGGCACTCGATGTCGGCGGTCGTCGAGGCGGGGGCCGTCGTCGAGGCCGGCGCGTGGGGCGTTCTCGCGTTCCTGGGGATCCTGGCCGTCGTCGCCGGTGCCCTGCCCACCCTGCTCGGGGCGCTCGGCAGCGTGGTGGGAGTGCTGCTCGGCCCGGTGGGTCTGCTCGGCGCTCGGAACATCGCCCGCAGTCCGCGCCGCACCGCCGCCACCTCGGCGGCCGTACTGGTGGGCGTGACTCTCACCGCGACGATGGTGACCGGCATCGCCCTGCTCGGACCGGCTATCCAGGCCAGGCTCGTCGACCGCGTCCCGCTGGACATCGCCGTGACCGCATCGAGCGGCGACACCCTGCCCGAGGGACTGCCGGGGACGCTGGCGGAGCTCCCGGGCGTGGACGAGTCCCTGGTCGTGACCGACATGTACGCGGAGGGCCCCAGGGGAAAGCGCACGGTCCTCAGGGTCGCCGACCCGGAGCGGGTCGGCGACGTGATGCGCCGCGACGTCGTATTGCCCGGGCCCGGGGAGATCGTGCTCCCGGAGTCCTCCCCCGTGGCCGCCGGTGCCCGCGACGGCGAGACCGTCCGGTTCACCTTCTTCTCCGACGACGACGGTCGCGACCTGGTCGTGCGTCGGACGAGCGATCAGTGGGCCCTGGCCGCGCCCGGGAGCGTGCCCGCCTGGCCCGTGGCGCAGTTGCCCGACGGGTCCCCGTGGCCGGAGGGCGTGGAGGTGCCCACCCAGTTCGTCCCACGCACCGAGGTCTGGCTGCGCATGGATGACTCCCTGGCCGGTCAGCGACTCGAGTCGGCACTGCAGGGCGTGCGTTCCGCCGTCGTGGACGCCGCGCCCGATGCGGCCGTGACCGAGAGCTTCGCCTCCCGCGAGCAGATCGCCACCTCTGTCCGGACCGTCCTCACCTCCAGCTCGTTGTTGCTGGCGGTGGCGGTCGCACTGGCCCTGGTGGGGGTCGCCAACACGCTCACGCTGGCGGTCCGGGAACGGACCCGGGAGATCACCCTGCTCAGAGGCGTCGGGGTCACCCGCTTCGGCGTGTGGCTCATGCTTGTCCTCGAGACCGCGTTGGTGGCCGCCTGCGCCGCAGCCCTGGGCGTGCTGCTGGGGGCGGCCTTCGGCACGGCCGGGGCGGCCGCGCTCACGGGGACCGGTTCCGGCGCGGGAGGCATCTTCAGTGACCTCGGTGGGGTCGGTAACGATGGTGTACCCGTGGCCGATCTGGTGAAGGTGGGGTTCGGGGGCGTCCTCGCGGCTGTCCTCGCCGCCGCCGTCGCCTCCGTCGGGGCGGTCCGATCCCGGGTCGCGTCGGACTAGATGCTCGCGCTTCCCGACCGTCCTCCGGGGTGAAAAAGATTCCACCCCGTCCGTCCGGTAGCCATCCTTTGACAGAACTGAGACACTATCGTTATGAGAACTCGGGTGCTCCTCGCCGCCGGCGCAACAGCGCTGGTGGCCGCGTCCTGCGCGCAGCCGGAGCCACAGGTGCTCTCCGAGGCTCCGCGCTCTGCGTCCGCGACGGAGATCACGTCGCCGACCACCACCGAGCGTGACGAGCAGCCCGGGAAGTTCATCGCGCGATGTGCGACCGAGGCCGACGGCGGGACGCCCGGCCTCACCATCTTCACCGACGGATCGCAGAACGTCACCGATCACTGCCTGAGCAGGTACTACATCGGGGTCCAGCCCGCTCCCGGGGCACTGTACGTACCCGACGAGGAGGCCGGCACCTACGCGCCTCCCAGCGAGACCGCACCCGTCGAGACGACGGGCGAACAGTGGACGCCCGCCCAGCCGCGAACCGATATCGGGTTCGAGGATGATCAGGAGCTCCTCGGCGACGGGGAGAGGACCGAGAATCCGGATGAGCCGGGCACCGAGGATCCCGACACGGACGATCCGGATACCCCGACGAGCCCGACCGACGGGACGTCGCCCACCGCGCCCACGACGCCGCCCACGACCGAGCCGGGCGGTACCGAGCCCGTCGTGACGGATCCGACCACTCCCGGGACCAGCACTCCCGGCACCACCGAACCCGGCGACACCACCCCCACGGGGACCGGCTCGTCCGAGCAGCCGACGACGGTGCCCACCGTGAACGAGGCGCCGCAGGAACCGCAGCCGGGCCCGCTGACATCCGTGATGTCCGCCGCCCCGTCGGGGTCGGTCGGCCCCACCGCGTCGCAGACCCCCACCGAGTCGGGGACGTCAGTGGGGCTCCCCGCATTCCGCTGGCCCGGGTCGTTCTGGCCGGGCGGCCCGCAGGGCTGACCTTCCGAGGGCATGCCCTCCGACCGGGTGTGCACTCGGGCCGGGCATGAACTCCGGCCGGGCGTGAACTCCGGCCGGACACCGCGCGCCGGCCTGGTGCGACGAGCGTCAGGCCTCGTTCATCCGACGGCGCAGGTCCTCGCGCTTCTCCCGTCGTCCGGCGTCGACCGCCGCGATATCGGAGTTGATCTGCGCGCGCATCCGGCTGAACAGCACCATCGACAGGGGCAACGCGATCAACACAGAGATGATCGCGGCGACGAGCACGGGGACCTGCACACCCGCCAGGCTGCCGATCCCGATGATGAGCAGCGTCAACGCCACCACCAGGAGAAGTCGGACGACGGTGTAGACGACCATGTTGCGGGCCAGTCGCGCGCCGGGCGCGGACCCCTCCGGTGTGGCCGCCGGGCTGGCCGTCCCCTCCGCGGGGTGTGTTGTCTCGTCTCGCTCGCTCATGGTCCCCAGGATACGTATCGTGGCGGGAAGGAGGTTCGAGTGATCTGGCTGTTCGCACTCATCGGAGTGGTGACCGTGGCGATCCTGCTGTGGCGGGCCTTCGGGCCCGGGTCACGGCCGGCTCCCCCACGGGTGATCGCCCCGGACGACGACCCTGATTTCCTACGGGATCTGGACCGTCGCAAACCGCTGGACCCCTGACGTCGGCAGCGCACGGGTCCCGGCGCAGCCCTGCCCGATGCAGCCCTGCCCGGACAGGTCTCGTCGGCCGGGTCAGCTGCGTGACAGCAGGCGGACGATGGAGTCCACGGCGTCGCTGATCTGCGCCCCCGTGCGGTCGAACACCTCCGGCTCCCGGCCGATCGGATCCTCCACGTCGAGCGCGGGATCGTCGGTGTCGATACCCAACCTCGCCCGCGACAGACCCGCGAGCGTGACGGACTCGTCGGAGTCGGCGAGCCGGTCGGCCTCCAGGATCGTGTAGGTCTTCTTCCACAGCAACGGCGCCAGTTCCTGCACGGCATCGCGGTGCGCCCGGGTCGCGGTGAGGACGAGGTCGCGTCCTGTCAGCAGCCGAGCTGTGAGCAGTCGCGACGCGAAGCCCCCGCCGTCTCCACCGTGCCCCTGCAGCACCCGCAGGGTCTCGCGGTGGATCTCCACGCCATTGGCCGCCCGCGTCCCCGCGGAGTCGACCGACACATCGAGTCCGGCTGCCATGGCTCGCGCGGCCAACAGACGCTCGGCCAGCGGCGACCGACACATGTTGCCCGTACACACCGTCATCACCGAGATCGCCATGGCGACGATCCTAGTGCGCGCTGCGCGTCACTCCCCGCGCCACTGCGGGGCGCGCTTCTCGAGGAACGCGGACATGCCCTCCTGGGCGTCGCAGGTGACGGCGTTGGTGGCCATGGTCTCGGCCATCTCCCGGTACGCCTCGTCCTGGGGCAGATCGATCTGCCGGTAGAAGGCCTGCTTGCCGATCTCCAACGTCAGCGGGCTGGAGTCGGCGATCTGCAGCGCCAGCTCATCGACCCGGGAACGCAGGTGGTCCTCGGGCACCGCCTCGTTGATCAGCCCCCAGTCCACCGCGGTGGCGGCGTCGATCGTCTCACCGGTCAGCAGCATCTGCATGGCCCGCTTACGGCCGATAGAGCGGGAGACCGCCACCATGGGGGTCGAGCAGAACAGGCCGATCTTCACGCCCGGGGTGCCGAAACGCGCGGTGTCGACCGCCACGGCCAGATCGCAGGTGGCGACGAGCTGACAGCCGGCGGCGATCGCGTGGCCCTGCACCTCGGCGATGACCGGCTGCCGGATCGCCTGGATGGTCTCCATGAGCTGCACGCACGTGGTGAAGACCTCGCGCTCCTGCGTGAGGGTGCGGTCGACCATTTCACTGATCTCGTGCCCGGCGGACAGCGCGGGGCCG
Organism: Dietzia sp. IBK-p2-15D; assembly: GCF_057773105.1. Classification (NCBI taxonomy): domain Bacteria; kingdom Bacillati; phylum Actinomycetota; class Actinomycetes; order Mycobacteriales; family Dietziaceae; genus Dietzia; species Dietzia sp. IBK-p2-15D. The sequence continues at coordinate 376,670 of NZ_JBYMTK010000001.1, read as the reverse complement.
GACCCGGTGAGCACGACGACCCCGCAGTCGGGGTCGTCACCGAGGTCGCGGATCGCCGCCGTCGCCTCCCGCATCATCTGCAGGGAGAGCGGGTTGCGACGCTCGGGCCGATCGAGTGTGACGCGGGCGATCGGGCCGCTGCGCTCGACGAGGACGAAGGGGGTGCTCATGGGGCCTCCGGAGGGGATGAGGGGCTAGCCTCCCCTGGTTCTACCCCGCGGCGCCCGTCGACGGGCAGGGACGGGGCCGGGGCGCCCCCACCGGGGCGTGGCGAGGGGCGTGGGGCTCCCCTCTGGTCACCCCGGGCCCCGGGCCGGGCCCGGCCCGGCCCGGACCGGACCGGGTCAGTTCGCGGCGGCCTGGTGCGTGCCGTCGCACCACTGCTCGGCGGGGACGGTGTCCTTCACCTGGTCGACATGCTGACCGCAGCCGTCCCACGTGGTCTTGCCGCAGACGGGGCAGGTGACGGGGTAACACATAAGAATCTCCTCAGATCCGACGTCATACCCTAGGGGGTATACCCGTAAGGGTATGTCAGTTCTCGTCCGGCCGCCACTCGGCGTCGACCCTGGGCGTGGCCTCACGCAGTCGTTCGACGTGCGCCTGACACTCCTCCCACTGCGGGAGCCGGCCCGCGGCGGCGACGTCGAGCAGGCTCGGGGCGTCGCGGTCGCGCTCGCTCATGACGTGCTCGATCGAGGTGCCGTCGAGGGCCGATCCGGGCCAGTCGATCGCGATCTTGGGATCGAAGGCGTCGATGACGTGCTCGGCCCCGGGCCGCCAGCCCTCCGAACAGAAGTACATCACCGTGGATTGCGGCTCGAGGGCCAGGAAGCCGTGCGCCACGCCCTCGGGGATGTAGATCGCCCGCTGCTCCACGGAGTCCAGGATGACCCCGGCCCACTCGCCGAAGGTCGGCGAGCCCACGCGGACGTCCACGACCACGTCGAAGACCGTGCCGGACGGGCACAGCACGTACTTGGCCTGACCGGGCGGGACCTCGGCGAAGTGCAGGCCGCGCAGGACCCCCTCCCCCGAGACCGACGCGTTGACCTGCGCGAGATCGAAACGGTGGCCGGTCATCCGACGGAAGGTCTCGTCGGTGAACGCCTCGTGGAACACCCCGCGGTCGTCAGAGATCTGCCGGGGGGTGATCTCCCACGCCCCCGACACGCTGAGCTCGCGTAGTTGCACTCCGGTCCCGCCTTCCCGTTGTCTATCGATCCCGGTCGCCCCCGGCGCCCGGGTCACGACCACCCTAGCCGCGCATGGCGTCCACGATCTGCGCTGCCGTCCACTCGCCGATCAGCAGGCAGCCCATGGCGTCGTCGTGGACGGAGGCGTCCTCGTCCCAGCCGGTGACGACGAACTGGAAGATGTAGGTGGCCTCGTCGTCGCTCCATCCCACGATCAGACTCGAGGTCGCCATCCGGCCCGGCTCGGCCGTGTACATGCCCCGCAGGTAGCGGTAGACGCTGCGGACGGCGCCGGCGGACTCGTCCCCTTCACCGGCGACCTGCTCGAGCAGTGTCCAGTCGGGCAGTGCGTCGGCGGTGGCGACGATCATCTCGACCGCCTGCTCGGTGTCCATCGCGGGCGCGACACGGGCGCAGGTGGCCACCGCGTTGGGTGAGAACCCGTCACGGTGCGCACCCGGGTCCACATAGATCACCGCGGACGGCTCGGGCGATTCGATGCGCTGCCACGGCGGGCTGTCCACCCAGGTCAGCGGCTGTGCGGCCACGGCCATCGGTGGGCTCGCCTCGAGAATGCGACCGGTCGACGCGCAGTACTCCTGGATAGAGGTCATGTCCGGGTCCCCGCGCCCCGTCAGCCCTGTAGTCCCGCGCCGACGATGTGCGCGCCACCGTCGACGACGAGGGTCTGCCCGGTCATCCAGTGCGCGTCATCGGACAGCAGGAAAGCCACGGGACCGGCGATGTCGTCGGGCACCCCCAGTCGCCCGGCCGGCAGCGCCGCGGACATGGCCTCCTCGCGGCCGGAGTACAGCGCCTCGGCGAACCTGGTCTTGACCACGCCCGGGGCGACGGCGTTGACGCGCACGGCGGGTCCGACCTCTACGGCGAGCTCCTGGGTCAGCCGCATGACCAACGCCTTGGTGGCGCCGTACCAGCCGATCCCCGGCGACGGTGCCAGGCCGGCGATGGAGGCGATGTTGACGACGGCGCCGCCGCGCTCGCCGAGGCCCGAGTGGTAGACCTTCTGCGTCCAGGACAGGGTGCCGAGGGCGTTGACCTCAGTGATCTTGCGGGCCGCGGCGAGGTCGATGTCCACCGTGCGGCCGAATGCCGGGTTGATCCCGGTGTTGTTGACCAGCAGGTCGATGGGCCCGAACGACTCTTCGGCCCGGGCCACGACCTCACGCTGGTGGTCCTCGTCGTCGCTCTTGCCCGCCACCGCCAGCACCCGCTCCGGTGTGCCGAGATCGGCGACGGCGTCGTCGAGCCCCTCCTGGCCGCGCGCCGTGATGACCACCGACGCGCCCTCCGCGAGCAGGCGACGGGCGATGCCCAGGCCGATCCCGCGGCTCGCGCCGGTGACGAGCGCGGTGCGGCCGGCGAAGCGGTCCGGGACGACGGGGCCGGTCCGGGGGGCGGGCAGGGGGGTAGCGGTCACAGCCGTCTCCTTGCGAGGGTCGGAATGCGTCTGGCGTGCGTCGCCCAGCCTAGAGGCCATGTCGGTGTGCCAGGCCGCGCCGGGGCCTCACGGCATCTCCTCAGCGGACCCTCCGGCTTTCCTTCACTACGGCGCCGCCGGGCGCTAGAGTTCGTGACAGGTCCCATCCGGCCGCCCCCTCGGGCGGCTCCACTACCCCGGGGTGTGTGCATGTCACCACTAATTCCACGCGCTGGCGCGGACTCACCCGTGTGCTCGATCCTCGATATCCCGGGCCCGCGGTGGTTCACGGCGAGCGATCCCATCTGGCGGGTCCACGGCGACGTGTCCACCCCGATCGGCATCACGACCGGTCTGCTCATGCTCGCCGCCGACCCCGCCTACTCCGCCGTGATGGTCGCGTGCGGTGCGGACGCCAAGCCGTGGACGATGGACGACTACCTGCACGACCTCGTGGAGATCTCGACGTTCGGCACGGTCGATGACGCAATGGTGACCATCGAGCACGCCCGCCGTGACCACAATTCGTTCTCCGGCACCACGGAGTACGGCGACTACTTCTACGGCTCCGACCCCGGGCTGATCGAGTGGTCGCAGGCCGCCATGACGTGGGCCCTGCTCGTCGCCTTCCAGCGCTTCTCGGGGCGTCCCCTGTCCCCCGCCGAATCCGACCGGTACGTCTACCAATGGGCGGGCCTCGCGCGGCTCCACGGTGCCCGCAGCTTCCCCTCGACCGTCCGGGAACTCGAGCAGCTCCTGCGCAGGTCCCGCGGCCGCGCCCGGCCCACCGATGCCGGTCGCCGCGCCGCGAGGAAGCTCCGGGAGGACGCCCGCGCCTGCCCAGGGGTCGCGGAGAACTCGGTGATCGCGCACAGGTCGTGCACCACGGTCGTGGACGCCGCGGCGAGCCTGGTGCCGTCGGAGGTACGCCGCGCGCTGGATCTCCCGCACCGGCCGATCGACCGCACGGCCGTGTTCGGGCGGATTACCAAGGCGCACCAGGGCCTGTCCTCGCCGCGGCTCACGACCCGGTCGCCCATCGCGGCCCCGTCGGCGATACAGGCCCGGACCGCCTGAGTCCCGCTTCGCGCGGAACACCCGGGCCGCCCGGGGTAACCCGTGGCCGTTGACGCGGCCCTTAATCTATCCGGCGGACTGCCACACCAGATGAACCGGCAGCATCGCGCGGTCGAACTGTTCGACGGGCACCAACCGCACGTCCAGTACGGTGGCGGGGCGCATCAACGTCCTCGCGCGCAGGGTGTGGGGCCGGTTGGCAAAATCCGGGATCCGCTACCACCCGCGCGATCGATGCGACCGTCTGAGCCTCGCCCCGGGGGGTGCGCGGGTCGGGCGAGAACCACACGACCTCGGCGCCCGCAGGTCGGGCGATCCCGGCGCACAGGCGCCGGGCCACCGTCTCGGAGTTGCCGCCGGGGCTGCTCACGAGCAGCGTGTCGGCATACCCGGCCTCCACGAGGTCCCGGGCGTACAGGTGGCGACCGTGGTCGCCGTCGGCGAGCAACACCACGGCGCCGGTGCGGACGGGTTCGTCGGCGCGCGGCTACAGCAAGAACGCGCCCCGCGCGGCGAGGGCGAGCGCGGCGACGGCGGCGGCCGCCACCGCGGCGCTCCCGGCCGCGAGCACTCCGCGGCGTGTCCGGTTCACGACCCGGGTCCCGCGAGGTCGCCCCGCTCCCGCTGTCGCTGGGCGATCCAGCCCTCGTGGGCGATCGCGCGGACGAGATCCTGCGTCCAGTCGTCCATCGGCTCCAGCCCGACGGCACGCCACGAGGCATCGGAGAGCACGGAGAAGGCCGGCCTCGGGGCGGGGCGCGCGAACTCCTCACTGGTGCAGGGTCGCACCCGCTCGGGATCCGCCCCGAACCACGTGAACACCGCCCGGGCGAGGTCGAACCACGTCGCGCGGCCTCCCCCTGCCAGGTGCAGGGTCAGGCCCCGCGCGTCGAACTCGCCCCAGGCCTCCCCGCCGACGAGGCCGAGCAGTTGATCGGCCAGCGGCGCCGTGTAAGTGGGCGAACCCCACTGGTCGTCCACCACCGAGAGCGTGTCCCGCTCGCGCTCGAGGCGGACCATGGTGTCGACGAAGTCCGAGCCGCGCAGCCCCTGCCCGTGGCGCACGGGGCCGGTGTACACCCACGCGGTGCGGACGATCGTCGTCTCGGGGTACACCGCCAGCGCCGCCCGTTCCCCCGCGAGTTTGGTGCGCCCGTACGCGGTCACCGGCGCGGTCGGGTCGTGCGGCTCGAGCGCCGGAGCGGTGGCCGGGTCACCCCCGCCGGGGACCTCGCCCGAGAAGACGTAGTCGGTGCTGATGTGGACCAGCCGGATCCCGCGGTCGCGGCACGCCACGGCCAGCGATTCCACGCCGTCGGCGTTGACCGCGTGCGCGGTGGCCTCGTCGGCCTCCGCGCCGTCGACGTTGGTGTACGCGGCCGCGTTGATCACGACCTCCGGTGCGTGACGGTCCAGGGCGGAGGCGATCGAGGCCGGGTCGGTGAGGTCGAGCTCGTCGCGGCCCACCGCGACCGCGCCACCGCCGAGCTGACGCCTCGATTGCCTGTCCAGGTAGTGCCCGAGCTGTCCGCGGCCGCCCGTCGCGAGGATCCGCGGCCACCGGCCGGCGGTCACAGGCTGCGCCCCTTCTCGCGGCGCAGAATGTCCAGGAGGTACAGGCCGTACCCCGATTTGCGCAGGTCATGGGCGCGGACGGTGAGCTCGTCGTCGTCGATATATCCCATCCGCCATGCCACCTCCTCCGGGCAACCGATCTTCAGGCCCTGCCGGTCCTCGATCGTGCGGACGTAGGTGCCCGCGTCGAGCAGCGAGCCGTGCGTACCCGTGTCCAACCACGCCGTGCCCCGCGGCAGCACCTCCACCTGCAGTCGGCCCTCGCGCAGGTAGTGACGGTTGATGTCGGTGATCTCGTACTCACCCCGGGCGGACTTGGCGAGCCCGCGCGCCACGTCGACCACGTCGGCACTATAGAAGTAGAGTCCGGGGACGGCGAAGTCGGAGGACGGGTTCTCGGGCTTCTCCTCCAGGCTGATCGCGCGGCCGTCGGCGTCGAAGTCGATCACCCCGTAGGCACTCGGATTCGATACCCGGTAGGCGAAGACGGCGCCGCCGTCGAGCTCGGCGAAGCGGCGCAACTGTGTACCCATCCCCGGCCCGTAGAAGAGGTTGTCGCCCAGGATGAGGGCCACCGACTCGTCGCCGATGTGCTCGGCACCCAGCACGAACGCCTGCGCCAGCCCCTCCGGCGTCGCCTGCTCGACGTAGCTCAGGGCGATGCCGAACTGGCTGCCGTCGCCCAGCAACCGGCGGAACTGCGGAGCGTCCTGAGGGGTCGTGATGATGAGGATGTCGCGGATCCCCGCCAGCATGAGCGTGGACAGCGGGTAGTAAATCATCGGCTTGTCGTAGACCGGCATCAACTGCTTGCTCGTCGCCAGGGTGAGCGGGCTCAACCGGGTGCCGCTGCCGCCGGCCAGGACGATGCCCTTCACAGCACCGTCTCCGTCCGCGCGTACTTCGCCTCGACGCGCTCCTTGACCGGCTCCCACCAGTCGCGGTGGTCGGCGTACCACTCGATCGTCTGCCGCAGGCCCTCGCGCAGATCGGTGTGCCTCGGCTCCCAGCCCAGCTCCTCCCGGGTGGCGGTGGCGTCGATGGCATACCGCAGGTCGTGGCCCGGCCGGTCGGTGACGTGGTCGAATCCGGGATCTCCTCCGGTGCCGGCCCCGTTTCCGCTTCTGCCCGCGACCCCCATGAGGTCGCAGATCATCTGCATCACCTGCAGGTTCGAGTGCTCGCCGTCCGCGCCGATGAGGTACGTCCTGCCCGGCTCCCCCGCGGCCAGGATGCGCAGGACCGCCGCGTTGTGGTCGTCGACATGGATCCAATCCCTCACATTGGCCCCACTGCCGTAGAGGCGGGGCCGGCGACCGTCGAGGATGTTGGTGATCTGACGCGGGATGAACTTCTCAACGTGCTGGAACGGCCCGTAGTTGTTCGAGCAGTTGCTGATGGTGGCCCGCACCCCGAAACTGCGGACCCACGCGCGCACGAGCATGTCCGCCCCGGCCTTGGTGGCCGAATACGGGCTCGACGGGTTGTACGCCGTGTCCGGGGTGAATTTGGCCGGATCATCGAGCTGCAGGTCCCCGTACACCTCGTCCGTCGACACGTGGTGCAGACGGACGTCGTGCCGTCGGCACGCCTCGAGCACGGCGTAGGTGCCAACGATGTTGGAGTGCAGGAAGGGCCAGGGGGTGGCCAGCGAATTGTCGTTGTGGCTCTCCGCGGCGAAGTGCACCACGGCGTCGTCCGGCCCCGTCAGCTCGGAGACCAGCCGGTCGGTGACCACCGGGTCCGCGCAGTCCGCCTCGACCAGCTCCACCCGCTCGCCAAGCAGTCCGTCCAGGCTGGCGCGGTTAGCGGCGTAGGTCATCGAGTCCAGCACTGTGACATGGGCGTCCGGGTCCTCGCGGACCGCGGTGTGGACGAAGTTGGCGCCGATGAACCCGGCTCCCCCGGTGACGACGAGGCGCATGGGCGCAACCCTACCGCCCGGACCGCTCTCCGTCTGGCCGCTTGTCGCCCATCTCCTCATCGCCTTGTCGCTGGTTTCCAGGCCGCCAATAGTCGGCGGGCTTACTGTGCTCGCTTGCGCCCCACCGTCGCTTGATCTCCCTCGAACGCCGTGAGTGGCGCACCGCCAGCACCGCGATCGCCACACCCGCCACCGTCGGTACCCACACCTTGCTGTACTCGAGCAGGAACTCGACCCACCCCGGCACCGTGACCTCGGGCAACGGAATCGACGGCAGGGAGATGCCGGGCCACGGAATGCTCGGCAGGGAGATGTCCGGCCACGGGAGGTCGATGTCCGGGAGCCGCTCGAGGATCCACTCGACGACCGGTTCGAGGACCCGGCCGATCAGCGGCAGTAGGACGAGCACGGCGATGGACCACCCGGACCGGCCCAGACCGGCCGCGACGGGATAGGCCACGCGCTTCCACGGCGAGGCCGCGATCGCGTCCTGCCGCGCCTCGGCCGCCGACCCCGGCGGCGGATCGAAGTGGACGACGTCCCTGCCCTCGCGGAAGACCACCTGCCGCACGGCGGTGTCCGTGATGCTGGTCCGTACGTGCACCCGCGGACCCGTCCGGGTCGGGATCGCGGTGCTGTGCTCGCCCGGCTCGGGCGGGTCCGCGTCGAGCGAGAGCTTCGTGTCACTGATCTGCCGCGCCCTGGCCACCGTCACCCCGTCCCTCAGGAGCGCGCAGGCAGGGCTCTGCAGTGGCGAGGACCCTGCCGTCTCCCCCTCGGGTTTGCGCCGGAGGGGGTAACCGGGGTCGACCGCGTGCACCTCGTCGGATCGGCCGACAGCGAACTCGAGCCTGCCGTACTGCGGGTGGTCCAGCCGCCAGATCTCCGGTCGCGTGCCGGAGGCGGGGCCCCCCGGCACGCCCTCTGCGGGTTTCGGTCCGGGGTCTCGGTCTCGATCAGACACTGCCGGCACCCTACCTCCCTCCCGCGCGCTACTTCTGCGCGTCGGCGAGCTCGGTGTCGGCAGGCTCGGCGTCTACGGCTCGGGAGTCGGCGTCCTCACGCCGCAGCTCGCGGTACGCGGCGAGCATCTTGGCGCGGCGTCGGTTGTGCGCCTCAAAGGCCGAGTTGTCGCGCGGGGTCACCCGGACCGCCTCCTCCGCGGGGATCCCGGCGCGCAACTGCCGCACCCGCAGTACCTCCGCGTCCAGGCGAGCGCCGTACACCACTGCCATGTTGACCAGCCACAACCACAGCAGGAACATGATCACGCCGGCGAGCGAACCGTAGACCTCGTTGAAGTTGCCGAACCGGGAGACGAAGAAGTCGAAACCCGCCGTAGCCACCCCGATGATCGCCAGGGCCGCCACCGCCCCGAGCGAGACCCAGCCGAGCTTGCGCTCCGTGACGTTCGGCGCGAACCGGTAGAGGAATGCCAGTGCGAGGATCGCCGAGACCAGCCCGGCCGGCCACTTGGCGATCTCCCACGTCGCCAGGGCCGTGTCCCCCAGCCCGATCCATCCGCCGACCGTCTCCGCCACCGGCCCGGTGAACACCAGCGCGAGGCCGCCGACCGCCACGAGAAGAATGAGCAGAGCCGTGAGGATCACCGCGGAGGGCAGCAGCCGCCACAGCGGGCGCCCCTCCTCCACTCCGAAGACCGCGTTGATCGCCCGACCGAGCGCCCAGACGTACCGCGAGGCCGACGCCAGGGCGACCACCGTTCCGACGATGAGCGCGGTCCCGGCGGCGGGCGTGGTCACCAGCGTTTCGATCGGCCCGCGCACCGGGTCCAGGATCTCCGGCGGGGCGACGTCCGAGAGCATGTCCATGACCGCGTCGACCGTCCGGTCGCCCTGGCCGAACACGCCCAGCAGCGACACCACGACCAGGACCGCGGGGAACAGCGAGAGCACCCCGTAGAAGGTCAGCGACCCCGCGAGGTCCGGGCCCCGATCACGCAGGAACTCCGACACCGACCTCGTGAACACCATCCGCACCGTTCGCAACCGTCTGCGGATGGTCGCGACGGGCCCGCCAGAAGTGCTCATGCACTGATTGTGACCTCCCGGGCGGGGCATGGGGCGGACGCCGCGCCCACTGGCTGATCCGTCGGGGCCGGGCGGGCGTCAGTCGCGGTGGCGGGCCTGGTCGACCTGGGCCTCGCGTCGGACGTCTGCAGCCTCGTCGATGGCCTTCTGCTGCTTCTCGGCCGCCTTGTCGCTCGCGGTGGTGTCGCGCGGCGGGAGCTGGATGGTCTCCTCGGCGTGCATGCCCGCCTGGAGCTCACGGGCGCGCTCCATCTCGGCGTCCACCTCGGCACCGAACAGGAAGGCGTTGTTGGTGATCCACAGCCAGAGCAGGAAGACGATGACGCCGGCCAGCGAACCGTAGGTCGCGTTGTAGCTGCCGAAGTTGGACACGTAAAAGAAGAAGCCGACGGTCGCGAGGCCCCACACCACCAGCGCGACCACCGCGCCGAGCGAGATCCAGCGGAACTTGGGCTGCTTCACGTTGGGGGCGAACCCGTAGAGGACCGCCAGGATGACGACGACGACGAGGACCAGCGCCGGCCACTTGGCGATGCCCCAGACGGTGACCGCCGTCGAGCCGAGACCGATGAGATCCCCCACCCACTCGGCGATCGGCCCGCTGACGACCAACATCACGCCGGCCAGGGCGACCAGGATCAGCAGCACGGCGGTGAGAAGGATCATCAGCGGCTTGAGCTTCCAGAAGGGGCGCCCCTCCTCGACCTCGTAGATGCGGTTCATGGCGCGACCGAAGGCGCCCACGTATCCGGAGGCCGTCCAGAGCGCGCCGAGAATACCGGTGATCAGGGCGATCCCGGCGGCCGGAGTGTTGACCAGTCCCTCGATCGGCCCGCGGAGTTCGTTGAGGGTCTGCTCCGGTACCGAACCCTCGACGAGGCCCATCACCGCGTCGACCGTGGCCTGCCCCTGGCCGAACACACCGAGCAGCGAGACCACGGCGAGAAGCGCCGGGAACAACGAGAGAACGGCGAAGTAGGTGAGCGACGCCGCGAGGTCGGTGCAGTTGTCCTTGGAGAACTCCCCTGCGGCGCGTTTGAGGCCGACTTTCCAGGCTCCGCCGGTGAGCTTGGTGGGCGACTCGGGCTTGCCGGTGTCGGGGTCGGCATCCGTGTGGGGCTTGTCGGTGATGTCGCGGCTGCTCGTACTCATACCAAGCACCTTTCCACCACCGGGCCTCCCCCGCATCCGGCCCGGCCGTCCCCCCGCGGGATTACGGACGCCGCTCTGTGCGTTACCCTCTTTGATGTCACGTCACCAAAGTGTCGTATCAACAACTTCGATTTCGTCGACCGTCACCGCACCAGAGGGAGAAACACAGTGAGTCTGTCCAACGCCATCCTCCGTGGAGTCACCGGGGCCTTCGTCCTCAACTCCGGCCTGAGCAAGCGCGGCATGCCGACCGAGGCCGCCCAGGGTCTACAGGGCTTCGCCGCGACGGGAGTGCCCGCCGTGAACAACATGGATCCCGATTCCTTCGGCAAGTTCGTCGCCTACTCCGAGATCGGCATCGGCGCCGCCCTCCTCACCCCGGTCGTGCCCCGCCAGATCGCCGGCGCCGCCCTCGGCGTCTTCTCCGCCGGCCTGCTCGCGATGTACTTCCGCAACCCCACCATGACCGAGGCCGACGGCATCCGCCCCAGCCAGGAGGGCATGTCCCTGGCCAAGGACGCGTTCATGGCCGCCATCGCCGGCGCACTGGTCACCGACCGGTAGCCTCCCCCGCCGGCGGGCACGAGCCCCCACGGCGCCCGGCCCTGCCGGCGCTACGGCACCCGGCCCTGCCGGCGCGACGGCCCGGTCCCGCAGCACGCGGGGCCGGGCCGCTCGCGTTCCCGGCACATGCGCGGACACCTGCCACACGCACCCCGGACCGGATGCGCGGCCCACGCGGGTCGCCGACCATGGTGCGATGACGCAGAACCCGGAATCCGATACCCCGGCCCGCCGGATGCGGATAGTCGTCACCGGTGCCAGCGGCAACGTCGGCACCCCGCTCGTGCGGCGTCTGCTCTCCGACGGGCACGACGTGGTGGGACTGTGCCGCCGGATCCCCCCGGCCACGCCGCCCTACGACGGCGCGCGGTGGCATCGGGTGGACCTGTCGTACGCCCGCGCGGAGGACCTGGTGGAGGTCTTCCGCGGCGCGGACGCGGTGATCCACCTGGCCTGGGGCTTCCAACCGACCCGCGACGTCGACCACCACCGCCGACTGGGCGTCGGGGGGACCGCCGCGGTCGTCAACGCCTGCCGTCTGGCGGGAGTGCCGCATCTCGTGCACCAGTCCTCCGTGGGCGCCTACGCCCCGGTGTCCGACGGCGGCCCCGGGGTGTCCGTGGACACCCGCGTCAGTGAGGGCGCCGAGCTGGGTGGCGTTCCGACCGCCGCCTACAACCACCACAAGACCGCCGCCGAGCACCTGCTCGACCAGCACGAACGCGAGCACCCGGGCACGCCCACCATCGCCCGGATGCGTGCCGCGTTCATCGTCCACGCCGAGGCGGCGTCGGGACTCGCCCGGTACTTCAGCCCCGCTCTCGCGCCCCTGCGGCTGATCCGGGCCCTGCCGGTCCTGCCCGTGGACCGTCGCCTCACGGTCCCCCTGGTCCACGGCGACGACATGGCCTCGGCACTCGCCGCCGCGGCCACGACCGGCGCGCAGGGCGCGTTCAACATCGCGGCCGAACCGCCCGTCACGCGCGACATGATCGCCCGCGAGCTCGGTGCCGTTCCGGTCGGGCTCCCGTTCGGGATCCTGCGGAGGTTGGTGCACGTCAGCTGGCTGCTCCGCCTCCAGCCGCTCAGCATCGGCTGGGTGGACCTCGCGTTCGGCGTCCCACTCATGCACACCACCCGGGCCCGCGCGGAGCTCGGCTGGCACCCCACGGTCGCGGCCGACGAGGCCCTGCGCGAGATCGTCGACGCCATCGCCGCCGGACGGGCCGGGACGTCCCCGCCCCTGCGCCCGCGGACCCTGCGGGACGCGCTGGCCTCACTGCGCCGCGGCGGCCCCGTCGACGTCAGGCGCCTCCCCTGACAGACGCGGGCCCGCCGTTGACGACCGTCCGCACAGGCCCGCCGCGTCGTGACTAGCGGTTCGCGGCGCCCTCGTCCGCGATCGCACCGAGGATCGCGTCCGCCAGGTCGGCGCGGCACACGACGAGGTCCGGCAGGTAGGTGTCGGACACGTTGTACTCCAGCGGGGTGCCGTCGATCCGCACCGCGACGAACCCACGGGCCAACGCCACCCCGGCCGGCGCCGCGGAGTCCCACTGGTATTGCCCGCCGGCGTGGATGTAGGCGTCCGCCTCACCGCGGACGACGGCCGCCGTCTTGGCCCCGGCCGACCCCAGCGGCACGAGATCCCCGCCCACCGCCTCGGCGACCGCATCCGCGAATCGAGGCGGACGGGAGGCCGAGAGGACGATCCGCGGTCGGGAGCCCGTTCGCGGGGGAAGAAGGCCACCCCCGTCGACCCCGCCGTTGCCCACGGGTGCGGCGTAGACCTCGTCGTCGTCGACCCCCGACACCACTCCGAGCGCCGGGAGCCCGACCGCCGCGGCGGTGAGTCGCGACAACGCCGGGTCCCCCGCGCGCTCCCACAGGGCGACGTGGACGGCCCAGTCCGGCCGGTCGCCGAGGCCGTACTCGCGGGTGCCGTCGACGGGGTCGATGATCCACACGCGGTCGGCGTCCACCCGGGCGAGATCGTCGGCGGACTCCTCCGACAGGACCGCGTCGTCCGGGCGGGCGGCGGCGAGCCGTTCAAGGAGCAGCGTGTTGGCGCGGCGGTCGCCGATGACGCCGAGCTCCCGTCCGGTGGGGCCGGAGGAGCGCAGGTCCACCAGCAGTCTCCCGGCCTCGATGGCGAGGTCGACGGCGAGTTGCTGGTCCGGGGTACGTGTGGCGGCGGTCATGCCCCCAGCCTAGGAGGCGCACTCCGGGCGCGGCGCGGAACGCCTACCGTCGGCGCGACCGCAGCCCCCGGCGCCGGCCACTCCCGTACTGGCGGACGACGCGGGCGGGCTCGTCCGGACACCGGTGCGCGTCGGCCGCGACCCGGGCCGCACCCCGGGACGGCAGGACACCGCTGCGGGCGGCGCAGCGGTGGCAGCCCCAGACCGCGCCGTCGGTTGTTTCCTCGACGTAGCACTGCCGCTTTCCGACCTCGTTCATCGTTCCCCCCGAGAGAAACTGCGCCAACCTCCAGCCGGCCGTAGATCGCTATTGTGTCATAAATTTTTACTACTAGACAGCGAGAACATCACCGGGATCGGCACCCTGCCTCCGTGACGCCCGACCGCCTCCTGGACGCATGACCGGTAACGGCCCGACGCCCTATAGACAGGTCGGTCTAGACAATGCGCCGACCTTATGTCTACTGTACTGATCGACTTAATCGATTCACTATTCGAGGGATGCTCGTGAAGACAATCATCGTGCTCGGCGTCGTCGGCGCCATCGCCCAACTCATCGACGGCTCCCTGGGCATGGCCTACGGCGTCACGTCCACGACGCTGCTGGTCGCGGCCGGTATCGCGCCCGCCGCCGCATCGGCGTCCGTGCACTTCGCAGAGATCGGCACCACCCTCGCCTCCGGCGTCTCCCACCACCGACTCGGCAACGTCGACTGGCGGATCGTGCGCATCCTCGCGGTGCCGGGCGCGATCGGAGCGTTCGCCGGTGCCACCCTGCTGTCCAGCCTCCCCGCCGACGTCGCCAAGCCCGTCGTGGGGGCGATCCTGCTCAGCCTGGGCCTGTACGTCCTGTACCGGTTCCTCGCACTCGGCGGCCGTCGCCCCGAGTTCCGCGGGCGGGTCCGCACCGGGTTCCTCGTCCCGCTCGGACTGGTCGGCGGCACCCTCGACTCCCTCGGCGGAGGAGGGTGGGGCCCGGTCGGCACCACGTCGCTGCTGTCCTCGGGCCGGGTCGAACCGCGCAAGGTCGTGGGCTCCATCGACACCTCCGAGTTCGTGGTGGCCGTCGGCGGATCGCTCGGCTTCCTCGTGGGCCTGGGCGCCGCCGGTATCAACTGGGGCTACGCGCTGGCGCTGCTGGTGGGAGGTGTGCTCGTCGCACCGCTCGCGGCGTGGCTCGTCAAGCACCTGCCCGCCCGGGTGCTCGGCACGGCAGCCGGCGGCCTGATCGTCGTCACCAACTCCCGCACCCTGCTGGTGTGGGCCGAGGTGCCCTCGTCGGCGACCACCCCGATCCTGTTGGCGCTGGTCGCCGTGTGGATCGGCCTGGTCACGTGGGCCGTGCTCGCCGAGCGGAAGGCCTCCGGCGGCGACGACGACGAGGCCGGCATCGACCCGGCCGGCCCCGCCCCTGCCGCGGCCGCCGAATCCGCTCCGGCGCAGGCCTGATCCGGGCCGACGCCCGGTGAGGCGGCCGCTCTGGGAGACTGTCGGCATGAGGGTCACCGCCAAGTCCGACTATGCGTTGCGCGCACTCGTCGAACTCGCGGCGGCACAGCTCGCCAGCCCCGACGACGATCCCCGCGACAATCCGCTGAGCGCCGAAGAACTGGGGCGGCGGCAGGACATCCCGCACGGGTTCCTCCAGGCGATCCTGTCGGACCTGCGGCGGGCCGGGATCGTCACCAGTCGCCGGGGCAAGACGGGCGGATGGTTCCTCGGCCGGGAGGCGGGGGACATCTCGGTCGCCGATGTCCTGCGGGCGGTCGACGGTCCCTTGGTGAGCGTCTACGACGTCCGCCCGGAGGCGGTGGTCTACAACGATCGCGCCGCGATCCTGCAGCACGTGTGGATCGCCTCGCGCGCGGCCCTGCGCCGGGTGATGGACGCCGTGACGATCGCCGACCTGGCCGCCGGGCACCTGCCGGGCGAGGTCCACGAGTTGACCCTCGACACCGACGCGTGGGAGCCCCGCTGACGGGAGGCCGGTTCCGCCACCCGCTCCGCTCCCGTCGGCATCAGGGCGCCGGCGTGCGCCCGCGCCCGCGGTGGCGGTCGAGCCAGGACACGGCCGGGGACGACGCCGCGCCGTGCAGGACGATGGACGCGACGATGACCAGCGACACCGCGGGCCACAGCGACCAGCCGTCCTCCTTGGAGAAGTACCCCATGGCGTAGCAGAGGTAGAACAACGACCCCACGCCCCGCACCCCGAACGCCGAGACGAACAGGCGCTCCGGCGAGCGCAGTCTGCCGTCGCCGATCAACGCGATCCAGGCGGTGAGGGGCCTGATCACGAACAGCACCCCGGCCGCGACGACCGCGTGCGACCACTCGAGCCGGAAGACCGCGTCGGAGATGAACGACGCCCCGATCACCAGCAGGATGAGCAGGGTGAGCAGGTGTTCGGTGTACTCGATGAACTCGTGGAAGTGGGCGTGCCGCTCATCGGAGCGCTCGGCCGACCGCGCACCGAGGGCGGCGAAGAACACGGCGAGAAAGCCCCAGCCACCCACGAGTTCGCCGACCCCGTAGGCGAACAGCAGCGTGGCCACCGCGGCCGCGGGTTCGGCGTAGCCGATGAGCTGGTATCCCCCGACGCGGTGTCGGTAGAGCACGGTGGCGATCATCCGGCCGATCACCCACCCCGCCACGGCACCGATGACGGTCTTGCCCACCAGATCCCAGGCCAGCCAACTCCACAGCCAGTCCCCCGGCCCGCCCTTGGTGGCCAGGTAGATGGCGAGGTAGACGAGGGGAAGGCGAACGCGTCGTTCAGGCCAGCCTCGGAGGTGAGGGCGAAACGGGCCTCGTCGTGCTCGTCGTCGGCGGCCTCGCCCGTCCCGGGGCCCGCCACCTGCACATCGGAGGCGAGGACCGGGTCGGTCGGGGCGAGCACGGCGCCGAGCAGGACAGCGACGGCGGGGGTCACCCCCAGCACCCACCACCCCAGGACCGCGACGCCGGCGATGGACAGCGGCATCCCGATGGCGAGCAGACGCCACGTGGTGGTCCAGCCACGGAAGGACAGGGGGCGGTCGAGGGCCAGCCCGACGCCGAAGAGCGCCACGATCACCGTGATCTCGGCAATCCGCTCGGCCAGCTCCGCGTGTTCGATCACGTCCACGAGTTGGGACTCGTTGGGCATGAGCCAGCCGATGAGCATGCCGACACCCACCACGATGATCGGGGCGGACAGGATGCGCTCCCGGAGCAGTCGCGGCAGGAGCGAGCCGAGGAGCAGCGCCGCGCCGACGACCGCGTAGATGAGGTCGGTGTTCGTCACGAACGAAAGTGTGGGCGCTCACAGTGGCGCGGCGCCACCGAACCGGTCGGGATCCCGTCAGGTGCAGGAGACGGCGGGCTCGTCGGCGCGCGCGGAATACCTGCTGACCAGCAACCGCCACACCAGCGGCCCGCCCACCACGAGCACCAGCGTGATCACGCCGATCAGCGCCGGCGAGGCGCCCAGCATCGCCGAGGCGGTCACGGCCAGCACGATCGTGACGCCCCTGCGGATGAGCCCCTGCGGGACGCGGCTGGCGAACTTCGAGCCGAAGAACGTGCCGACCGCCCCACCGATCAACAACGGGACCAGCAGGTTCCAGTCGACACCGGTGACCATGACGTGCCCGATCGCCGCCGCGATCACCAGTGGGACCGCCTGCACCAGGTCGGTGCCCACCAGTCGCAACGCCGCCAGGGTCGGGTACAGCAGCATGATGCACATCATGATGACGGTGCCCGAGCCGACCGACGTGATGCCGACCATCAGGCCGCCGATCACGCCGACCAGCAGGGTGATGAGCGGCTTGACCGGCGGGTCCGGGTCATCGCCTGTGCGGATGCGCCCGGACATCTCGAAGAACGCCCGCAGGAAGTAGGCGGTGGACGCCACGATCAGCGTCGCACCGATGGCCTTCTTCAGCAGCCCCTGCACGTCGTCGGCGCCGATGGCGTGGACGAGCCAGGCCCCCAGGTAGGCCGTCGGCACGGATCCCAGGATGAGCCAGAACGCGATCTTGAGGTTGGGTTTGCCGTGCCGCCAGTGCACGCCCGCGCCGATGACCTTGTTGACCGCGTTGACCACCAGGTCGTTGGCGACCGCCGCCGTCGGCGGGATGCCCACGAGGATGAGCGCCGGCGTCATCAGGGCGCCGCCGCCCATCCCCGTCAGACCGATCACCACGCCGATGACTGCGCTGACGACCAGCAGCCCGAGGGAGTCGTAGGTCCAGAGCGCCTCCGGCACCGGCTCAGACCCCGAGGATCGAGCTGACGATCCTCTGTGCAACCTCTTCCGCGGTGCCGTCCTCCGGCCGGAGGTGCAGGTCGGGGGTCAGCGGCGGCTCGTACGGCGCGGAGACGCCGGTGAACTCGGGGATCTCTCCGGCGCGCGCCTTTGCGTACAGCCCCTTGGGGTCGCGCGCCTCGCACTCGGCCAACGGGGTGTCCACGAACACCTCGGCGAACGGCAGGTCGGCCGCGGCGTGGACGCTGCGCGCCTTCTCGCGGTCGGCGCGCATCGGGGAGATGAGGGAACAGATGACGACGACGCCCGCATCCGCGAACAGCGCCGCCACCTCCGCGGTGCGGCGGATGTTCTCCGCCCGGTCCTCGGCCGAGAAGCCGAGGTCGGCGTTGAGGCCGTGCCGCAGGTTGTCGCCGTCGAGGATGTAGGCGGGGTGCCCGGCCTCGATGAGCAGCCGCTCCACCTCGGAGGCGATCGTGGACTTGCCCGAGCCCGACAGTCCCGTGAGCCACAGCGTGCGGCCCTGCCCGCGGTCTCCGCGCTGGACCGCGCCGGCGTGCCAGACCACGTTGGACCCCGTGGTGGCGGGCCCGATGATCATGCCCGCGCCCACGGTGTTGCCGGTGATCTCGTCCACGAGGATGAACGCGCCGGTGTCGCGGTTACGGCGGTACGGGTCGTACATCAGCGGCGTCTGTGTGCGCAGGCCGATGCGGCCGATCTCGTTGAGCCCCAGCTCGGTGGGGTCGGGGTCGCGGTGCAGGGTGTTGATGTCGAGCCGGTACTCCAGCCCCGTGACGATCGCCTTGGTGTCGCGGGTGGTGTGCTTGACGACGTACCGCCTGTTGGGCGTCAGTGTGGAGTCGTCGGCGAACCAGCAGACCATGGCCTCCAGCTCGGCGCCCTGGTGCGGGCGGTTGCCGGGACGGGCGATCATCTCGCCGCGGACGATGTCGATCTCGTCGTTGAGAGCGATGGTCACCGCGGCTGGCGCCGCCGCCTCGTCCAGTTCCGCGCCGCCCGGGCCCCAGATGGCCTTGATGGTGGACTGCCGGCCGGACGGCATGACCACGACCTCGTCGTCGACCTTCATGATGCCCCCGGCGACGGTGCCGGCAAAGGACCGGTGGTCCATGCCGTCGGCGCGCTGGGGGCGGATCACGTACTGCACGGGGAACCGGACGTCGGTGAGGTTGCGGTCCGAGGCGATGTGCACGTTCTCGAGGTGGTCGAGCAGCGCCGGGCCCGTGTACCAGGGCATCGAGTCGGTGCGGTCGACGACATTGTCGCCCTTGAGTGCCGACAACGGCACGAACGTCACGTCGTGGACCTCGAGCTTGGCGGCGAAGTCGGTGAACTCGGAACGGATGGCCTCGTAGGTGGCCTCGTCGTAATCGACCAGGTCCATCTTGTTGACGGCCACGACCAGGCGCGGGATGCCCAGCAGCGCGGAGAGGAACGCGTGGCGGCGCGTCTGCTCCAGCACGCCCTTGCGGGCGTCGACCAGGATGATCGCCACGTCGGCCGTCGAGGCACCGGTGACCATGTTGCGCGTGTACTGCACGTGGCCCGGGGTGTCGGCGATGATGAACTTGCGCCGCGGGGTCGAGAAGTAGCGGTAGGCCACGTCGATCGTGATGCCCTGCTCGCGCTCGGAGCGCAGGCCGTCGGTGAGCAACGCGAGGTCGGTGTACTCGTCGCCGCGCTTGGCGGAGGTGGCCTCGATCGAGGCGAGCTGGTCCTCGAAGATCCCCTTGGAGTCGTAGAGCAGGCGCCCGATGAGGGTCGACTTGCCGTCGTCCACGGACCCCGCGGTGGCGATGCGCAGCAGTTGGGCCTGCTCGGACATGGTGTGCAGCTGCTCCGGGGTAAGAGTCGAAGCGGTGGTGACGGTGCTCATCAGAAGTAGCCTTCCTTCTTGCGGTCTTCCATACCGGCCTCGGAGATCCGGTCGTCGGCACGGGTCGCGCCGCGTTCGGTGACGCGGGTGCCCGCGACCTCGGCCACGACGGCGGCGTTGTCGGCGGCGTCGGACTCCACACAACCGGTGCAGGTGGCGTCGCCGACGGTGCGGAAGCGGACCAGTTCGGTGCGCGCCTCCTCGCCGGGCAGCGTCTCGAGGAACCGGGTGTTGGCCAGGAGCATCCCGTCGCGCTCGATGACCTCGCGCTCGTGGGCGTAGTAGATCGGGGGCAGGTCGATGTCCTCGCGCTCGATGTACTGCCAGATGTCCAGCTCGGTCCAGTTGGACAGCGGGAACACCCGGATGTGCTCGCCCTTGCGATGGTTGCCGTTGTAGAGCTTCCACAGCTCCGGGCGCTGTGCGCGGGGGTCCCAGGCGCCGAAGGCGTCGCGGAACGAGAAGACGCGCTCCTTGGCCCGAGCCTTCTCCTCGTCGCGGCGGGCTCCGCCGAAGACCGCGTCGAAGCGGTTCTCCTGGATACCCCGCAGCAGGGCCGTGGTCTGCAGCCGGTTACGGCTTGTGCCGACGCCGGTCTCCTCAGCCACGCGGCCGGCGTCGATGTCGTCCTGCACGTACGACACGAGCAGCTGGACGCCGGTCTCCTCGACCACCCTGTCCCGGTACTCGATGACCTCATCGAAGTTGTGCCCGGTGTCGACGTGCATGAGCGGGAACGGCATGGGCGCGGGCCAGAACGCCTTGCGGGCCAGGTGGAACATCACCACGGAGTCCTTGCCGCCGGAGAACAGCATCCCCGGGCGTTCGAACTGCGCGGCTACCTCGCGGAAGATGTGGACGGACTCGGCTTCGAGTGCGTCGAGGTGAGAGAGCGTCACCGCCGTCCTCGCTGTCATGCGACCTCCAATGTCGTGGGCTGGTCCGGCGTGGCCGGACGGTAGACGGCAGACCATTCTGTCTGCGATCTGGTTCGGTCACCATCGTGCGCCTCGGTGGCGGCGATTTACATCACAGTGAAGGCAATCGCGGCCTATTTGTCCGTATATCGACATAAGGTGTCGGCTATGCGACATGACCCCACCTATCGTGTGCTCTCCGTGATCGAGGCGCTGTCGATCGGGGGCCCGCCGTTGCCCCTCGCCGAGATCGCTCGTGCCACCGGGGCCAGCCGCTCGACCCTGCACGCCGTGCTGGTCGGGATGCAGGACGAGCAGTGGGCGGAGAAGCTCGAGAGTGGGTGGCGCGCCGGGCCCCGGATGCGCTCTGTCGCCGCGTCGCTGTCCGCCGAGGTCGACCTGGCCCGGGCCGCCAGACAACCGCTCGAGCAGCTCGTCGACGCCACGGGCATCGCCGCCGTGGTCTTCGAGACCCGCGACGGCATGAGCGAGGTCGTGGACGTGGTCGGGGCGGGCATGCGCACCGCCTCACGACCGGGCATCGCCGTCGGCCACGTCGTCCCGGTGCGGGCGCCCTTCGCCCGCGAGCTCGTCGCGCGGCTTCCGCTGGTCGACCAGCGGCGGTGGTTGTCGGATTCCGGCGGGCTCACCGGGGCGGCCAGGGAACGGCTGGAGCTGGTGATGCCACAGATCGCCCGGCGGGGCTGGTCCATCGAGCGCCTCACCCCCGCGCGCCGCGAGCTGCTGCGGATGGCCGACTTCCTGGAGTCCTCGGGCGTGGGAGCCCTGGTGCGCGACCGCGTCTCCGAACTCTTCGTGGAGCTGTCCGAGATCGATGTGACCGACGCCGAACTCTCCTCCGCCGCCGACCTCGCGGTGACCTCGGTGTCCGCTCCCGTGCTGCGGGCCGACGGCCGGGCCATCGGCTCGGTGGCCGTGACCCCGGGGCGGCGCATGACCGGCCGGTCCGTCGCGCGCGCGGTCGAGGCCGTGACCGGGTGCGCGGGCGAGGTCTCCTCCCGACTCGCCGCGCATCCGCGCCCCGCCCGTGCGCCCGAGCTCCCCGCGCACCCGGTACACCCGGCCCACGCCGCCCGCAGCCACTGAGCCCGGACCCGCCTGCCGCCGCCCTCACACCCGCCCGCCCCGGCGTCCGTGTGATGTAGATCACACCCCTCGACCGGCCGGAGGCGCCCTGTGACCCAGACCGTCCGCCCGCCCTCCCCTGCCCCCGGTGAGGACCACATCGATCTGTCCTGGCGCAGATCCGCATCGTGCGGACTCACCCCGAAGAGCGCCCGGCCCGGCGCCCCCGACCCGCGCGCATCGCGCTCCCACCGGCTCGCCGAGGCCGCCCGACCGGTGATGGACGACCTGGACGAGGTCCTCAAGGACACCGGGGCCATGCTCCTGCTCGCCGACCGTGAGGGCCGGGTCATCCGCTCGGTCCGCGACAACGCCCGGATCTCCCGCATGTTGCTGCGGCGCGGGGTCGACGACGGGGCGACCCTGACCGAGGACGCGGTGGGCAACAACGGAATCGGCACGGCCCTCGAGACCCGCGCCGGGGTGTTCATCCACGGCGAGCAACACTTCGCCGAGGTGTTGCGCGACTTCGCCTGCTACGGGCACCCGATCATCGACCCGCTCACGCGACGCCTGGTCGGCGCGGTGGATCTGACGGGCATGAGCGCCGACGCCTCCCGCATGTTCGCGCCGTTCGTACGGAAGATCGTCGCGGACATCGAGGCCCGCTATGTCGACACCGCCCGTGCCGACGACCGCGAACTGTGGCACCGCTTCGTCGAACGCACCCGTACCTCCGACACCGCGACCTGCGCGTTCGGTGACGAGGTCGTCCTGGCCTCGCACTCGAGCCTGGAACGGCTGGACTCCCGCGACCTCGGCAGGCTCCGGCGCCTGGTCGACCGGGACGAGTTGGGAGACTCCGTGGAGCTGTCGGTGGGTACGGTCGGGGTGCTCTCGAGCCGCGTCGGTCGTCGTGGGCACCTGCTCGACCTGGTCTTCCCCGACCATCAGCACCCGGCCGTGCCCGTCCTGGGCAGCACCCGGCCGGCCTCCACCTCTCCCCTGCCCGCTGCCATCCCGGGGGTGTCGGCGACGCCCGCCGCCCCCTCGCCCGGCTCCTCCAGCGGGGCCACCGGGCGGGCCCACGCCGTGGTCGGCCCTTCCGGGTCGGGACGATCGACCACGGCGCGGGACATCGCCGGCCCGGGCGCCCTGCACGTCCGCCTCGCGGAAGCCGACAGCGCAGACGCCGCGTGGATCGGGCTCGCAGTGCCCGCCCTACGTGACCAGGGCGATGAGGGCAGACCGCTGGTCCTGGACGACATCGACCTCCTCGACGACGCCGACCTGCGCCGCCTGGCAGCACGCCTACGGTCGGCGGGGGCCGCCCTCGTCGTCGTCACCAGTCGCGAGGACCCCCGCGCGGCGGTGACGGAGGCACTGGACGCCTGCGGGACGAGGACCGTTCTGCGGCCCCTGCACGAACGCGGGGCCGAGAGCTCCGAGATCGTCGCCCGGATGGTGGCGGAGCTGACCGCCGAGAAGGGGCTCGGCCCGACCGTGCCCACGGCGCGCTTCACGGACGCCGTCTGCGCCCTGGACCTGCCCAACGGACTGATCTCCCTGCGGTCGATCCTGAGCGAATGCCTCACCGAGTCCGGGCACAGGGGGTCGACGACCCTCGACGTGGACTCACTGCCGTCCCGCGCCCGCACCGGACGCCCGCCCCGGGCCGGGGAGCTGGCGAGAGGCGAGTACGACGCGATCGTCGCCGCCCTGGCCGACTGCGACGGCGTCCGGTCACGCGCCGCCAAACGGCTGGGCATCAGCAGGACCACCCTGTACGCCCGGATGCGCGAGTTCGGCTTGTCCTAGCGGGCGGGCGTCGGCCCGGCCTCGGCCCGGCCTCGGCCCGGCCTCGGCCCGGCGTCGTCGATGCTGTCGGTGTTGTCCATGTTGTCCAGAATCTGAACACTCAGCGTGCCGCCCACGACCCCATGATGGGTTGTGACCGGTATCACAACCAGAGCCGGTCGGAATTCTGGAGGACATCATGACCGGCACACTCTCCCGCGACACCGGCACCACCGGCCGATTCGACGAGCGGCTCAGCGCCGAGGCCCGCGAGTTCCTCGCCCGCCCGCACCAGCTGTTCATCGACGGCCAGTGGGTGGACGCCGCCGACGGCCGCACGTTCGGCACCTACGACCCCGCCACCGGCGCCGAGATCACCCAGGTCGCCCACGGCGGGCCCGAGGACGTCAACCGGGCCGTGGCCGCCGCACGCCGCGCATTCGACGACGGCGCCTGGGCCACGATGAAGCCCAACCAGCGCGAGCAGATCCTCTGGCGCATCGGCGACCTGCTGGACGCCAAGGCCGAGCTGTTCGGCCAGATCGAGGCGCTGGACAACGGCAAGTCCGTGGCGATCGCGACCGCCGTCGACGTGGCATGGGCTGCGGACGTGTTCCGCTACTACGCCGGCTGGTCCACCAAGATCGAGGGCTCCACCGTCAACGTGTCGATGCCGTTCGCCGGCGACAAGCAGTTCCACGCCTACACCCAGCGCGTCCCCGTGGGCGTGTGCGGGCAGATCATCCCCTGGAACTTTCCCCTGCTCATGGCGGCGTGGAAGCTCGCCCCCGCCCTGGCCACCGGCAACACGCTGGTCCTCAAGCCGGCCGAGCAGACGCCGCTGACCGCGTTGCTGCTGGGCGAGGTCATCGCCGAGGCCGGGGTTCCCGACGGCGTGGTCAACATCGTCACCGGCTTCGGCGACGCCGGCGCGGCCATCTCGGCCCACGACGACGTGGACAAGGTGGCCTTCACCGGCTCCACCGAGGTCGGGAAGCTGATCGTCGACGCCGCCAAGGGCAACCTCAAGAAGGTCTCCCTCGAGCTGGGCGGCAAGAGCGCCAACATCGTCTTCGCCGACTGCGACTTCGAGGCCGCCGTCGCCGGGTCCGTGGCCGCGTGGATGTTCAACCACGGGCAGGCCTGCACCGCCGGCACCCGCCTGTACGTCGAGGACTCCATCTACGAGGAGTTCACGCAGGCCGTCGCCGACGCCGCCGCCCAGGCCACCATCGGGCACGGCCTGGACCCCGCCACCGAACTCGGCCCGCTCGTCGACCAGGACCAGTTCGACAAGGTCTCCTACTACCTACGAGCCGGGATCGAGGACGGCGGACGCGCTCTGACCGGTGGCGGCCGACACGGTGACACCGGCTTCTTCGTCCAACCGACCGTCTTCGTGGACGTCGAACCCGACCACCGGGTGGTCACGGACGAGATCTTCGGCCCCGTCGTCTCGGCCCTGCGGTTCACCGACATCGACGACGCGGTCCGGCAGGCCAACGACTCGATCTACGGCCTCGCCGCGGGCGTCTGGACGAAGGACATCTCCAAGGCCCACAAGGTCGCCAGCCGTCTGCACGCCGGCTCGGTCTGGGTCAACCAGTACAACGGCTTCGACACCGCCATGCCGTTCGGCGGGTTCAAGCAGTCCGGATGGGGCCGCGAACTGGGCCAGGGTGCGCTGGACCTCTACACCCAGACCAGGTCGGTCAACATCCAGCTCTGAGTGATCGAGCTCCACGAACCGGGACCCGGCGTCCCCGTGCCCCCTCCGGGGACGTCGGCGACTCCCCTCTCTTCCCACCCTGCACTACCTGAAAGGAACACGCCGTGAAGACCAAAGCAGCAGTACTGTTCGACCTCCACAAGCCGTTCGAGATCATCGAGCTCGACCTGGACGATCCCGGCCCCGGTGAGGTGTTGATCAAGTACACGGCCGCGGGCCTGTGCCACTCCGACCTGCACCTGTCCGACGGCTCACTCCCGCCGCGCTTCCCGATCGTCGGCGGGCACGAGGGAGCCGGCGTCATCGAAGCCGTGGGCGTGGGCGTCACCAAGGTCAAGCCGGGCGACCACGTGGTGTGCTCGTTCATCCCCAACTGCGGGACCTGCCGCTACTGCTCGACCGGGCGGCAGAACCTCTGCGACATGGGAGCGACGATCCTCGAGGGCCATATGCCCGACGGGACCTTCCGCTTCCACTCGGACGGCAAGGACTTCGGTGCGATGTGCATGCTCGGTACGTTCTCCGAGCGCTCGGTGATCTCGCAGCACTCGGTGGTCAAGGTCGACGACTGGCTGCCGCTCGACAAGGCCGTCCTGGTGGGCTGCGGCGTGCCGTCGGGCTGGGGCACCGCCACCTACGCCGGCAACGTGCGCCAGGGCGACACCGTGGTGATCTACGGAATCGGCGGCCTGGGCATCAACGCCGTCCAGGGCGCCGTCCACTCCGGTGCCCGCCACGTGGTCGTGGTGGATCCCGTTCAGTTCAAGCGCGACGAGGCGTTGAAGTTCGGCGCCACCCACGCCTTCGCCGACGCCGCCGAAGCCCACGCCGAGGTGGAGAAACTGACCTGGGGCCAGATGGCGGACCAGGCGCTCATCCTGGTGGGCACCGTCGACGAGCAGGTCGTCTCGAGCGCGTTCGACGTGATCGGCAAGGGCGGCACGGTGGTGATCACCGGCCTGGGCAACATGACGGACAAGACCGTCCAGGTCAGCGGCACCATGATGGCCCTGTTCGGGAAGACCATCACAGGCACCCTGTTCGGTTCCGCCAACCCGCAGTACGACATCGTCAAGCTCCTGCGCCTGTACGACGAGGGCAAGCTCAAGCTGGACGAACTCATCACCACGACCTACACGCTCGACCAGGTGAACGAGGGCTACCAGGACCTGCAGGACGGCAAGATCATGCGCGGGGTGATCATCCACGACAACTGATCCCGGCCGGCGAGGCCTGGCGGCGCGCGCCATCCCGGTATTCCGGGGCGGCGCGTGCTGTCGTTGGCCCGGTCATGGCCGGCAGACGCTCCTGCGGTTGGCGGCGCTGGGCCGGCTCAGGGCGTGGGCGCACCGCCTGTCACCGACAGCGTGTTGCCGGTCGTGTACGACGACTCCTCGGATGCCAGGTAGACGTAGGCGCCGGCCATCTCGACCGGCTGACCGGGCCGGCCCAGCGGGTTCTTCTGACCGAAGTACGGCAGCTTCTCCGGCTTCTGCCCGCCGGAGACCTGCAGCGCGGTCCAGAACGGCCCGGGCGCCACGGCGTTGACGCGGATCCCCCGGGGCGCGAGCTGCTGGGCCAGCGCCTTGGACATGGTGTTCACGGCCGCGCGGGAGGTCGCGTAGTCCACGAGGCCCGGTGACGGGGTGTAGGCCTGCACCGACGAGGTGAAGATGACACTCGATCCGGGCTGGAGGTGCCCCAGCGCCTCCTGCATCATCCAGAACGGCGCCGAGATGTTGACGTTCATCGTCTCGGCCCACTGCTCGGAGGTGAGGTCCTCAAGGTTCTCCACGTAGGTCTGCCGGGCGGCGCCCAGCACCAGCACGTCGACCCCACCGAGCCCGGCGACGGCGTCGCGGACGATCGACCGGGCGACCTCCTCATCGCCCACATCGCCGGGCAGCAGCACGCATGTCCGCCCGGCCTCGCGGACCAGTCGCGCGACCTCGTCGGCGTCGGACTGCTCGGACGGCAGGTAGCCGATCGCGACATCGGCACCCTCGCGGGCGTAGGCGATCGCGACGGCCCGACCGATTCCCGAGTCACCGCCGGTGATGAGCGCCCGCCGGCCGGTGAGCCGACCGTGGCCGACGTAGGACGTCTCGCCGTGGTCGGCGGGCGGGTCGAGCTCGGACGCCAGCCCGGGGACGGGCTGCGACTGCATCGGTATCTCCACCTCGTACTTGAAGGTGGGGTCGATCAACACCGCGTCGTCGGGCTGGACGGCGTCGGGCTGGTCGGAGGGTGTGAAGGTGGGGTCGGTGCTCACTGGCGGGCCTCCTGGGTCGTGTAGCTGCATCGACGGTACGCGCCACGGGCGGCCGCCCGTCCGGATGCGAGTCGGCGCCGAATCCCCCACACTGCGGAAGAGAACTCAACTTCCCTCGAGACGAAGGAGCACGCATGCCCCGTTACCGCGTGATTGACCCCGAGCAGAACGTGATCGACGAGAAGGAGTTCGCCGACGACACCAAGGCCTACGACTGGTTCAAGACGGTCGAGGTCCCGGAAGACTCGCTCGGCTACGCCATGGAGGTCGACATGGACGGCAAGTGGACGCGATTCGAGATCAACGACGGTGGCACCAACACCTCCCCCGCGGCCGACGAGGGCACAGGCATCGCCTGAGCCCACCCCGCGGACACCGCTACTCCGCCTGCCCGTCACCCGCCACGCGTGGGTGGGGCGAGGCGGAGTCGGTCATTTCGGCCGACCCGCGCGGTGGACGCGTTCGCGGAGGGCGAGCATCAGTGAGTCCATGCGTGCGGTCTCCTCGAGCAGGTCCGGGACCGCATCAGGGTGGCCGGAGCGGTTATCGAGGCAGGCGGTGTTCGCCCGCTCCAGCAGCGCGGCGAACTCCGGATCGGCGTCGGTGCGGTCCCTGACGTCGGGATAGGTGTCCTCGAGCGGGGTGCCGATCCCGAGCGTGGGTCGGAGCGCGTACCAGCGATCGAGGGTCTCGGTCAGCGCCTCCAGCGCCAGGAAGTAGGAACGACGGGCTGAATCCACCGCGCGCTCGGCGGTGAGCTGGACCGGGTCGGAACCCCGCCGTAGCCGGCGGCGGCGGGACAGATCCTCCAGCCCGGACCGCGCGATCCAGCCGGTCGCCGCGACCCAGGCGGCGAGCCCGGCGATCACCGTGAGCAGTAGCAACGCAAGGATCAGGGGCATACCGTCACCGCCCCACGGCCGATGCGCCGAGCCGCCGAGACCCCGGCCCCGACCCCAGCCCCGACCCCGGGGCCGTCATGATCCCACCAGTGCGTGCAGGACGAGCGTCAACGGCACGGACAGCAGTACCGCCGCCGAGATGCCGGCCCCGATCAGTTTCCCCAGGCCCGCCCAGCGGAGCTCCAAGCATTCCGCCTCGACGGCGGCCGGTGACAGCGGCGCCGCGAGCCGACCGGCCGCGGACGCCCGCGCCTCCGCGACGGTCGGCCAGGTCGCGGGCACGTGGGCGTGGGGGTCGTCGCCGAGCTCGGCTGCGGCGACAAGGGCACGCTGGTCGTCCCACTCGGTCAGTCGCTGGTCGAGTTCGGCCACCGCCGCCTCGGCCGCCTCGATCCGCCGGCCCTCGGCCGTTCGCGAGGCGGTG
Source organism: Dietzia sp. IBK-p2-15D (assembly GCF_057773105.1). Classification (NCBI taxonomy): domain Bacteria; kingdom Bacillati; phylum Actinomycetota; class Actinomycetes; order Mycobacteriales; family Dietziaceae; genus Dietzia; species Dietzia sp. IBK-p2-15D. The sequence goes on along the minus strand of NZ_JBYMTK010000001.1, from coordinate 348,210 downwards.
ACCGAGGGCAGTTCCATTCCTCCAGCTTCCCCCACCCGAGCTCGCCCGGGCAAGGGTGACCGCCGCGCCGTCAGCCCTTGACCAACCCGCCGTCCACGATGAGGTTCTGTCCGGTCACGGCCCGTGCCCATGGGGAGGCGAAGAGCAGCACCGCGTCGGCGAGTTCGGCAGGGGTGATCACACGCCGCAGCGGGGTGCCGGAGGCGATGATGTCGAATACCTCTTCAGGTGTAGCGGCGCTGGCTTCCGTGGTGCGCAGCAGGCCGCCGGAGACCATGTTGACCGTGATGCCGTCCGGCCCGAGGTCGGTGGCGAGGGTGCGGGTCAGCGAGAGCGCGGCGGCCTTGGCGGCGGTGTAGTCGTGGTACGGCACGACCGGGTGTTGGAACAGGTTGGTGCCGATGGTGACGATCCGACCGAACCCTGCCTCGCGCATCCCCGGTAGCGCGGCCTGGGTGGTGGCGAGGGCGCCCTTGACCGCGCCACGCAGCTGCGAGTCGAAGTCCTCCCAGGTGAGGGTCTCCGGCCGCGGCCGGGCGCCGCCGTTGAACTGGAAGTCGACCAGCGCGCTGTTGACCACCGTGCTGATCGGCCGACCGAAGTGGGCGCGGGCCGTGTCGAAGAGGGCGCACACCTCGTCGTCGTCGGTCACGTCGGCGCGCAGTGCGACGGCGCGGTCCTCGCCGAGCTCACGGACGAGGTCGGCAGCGGCGGCCTCGCTGCGTCGATAGTTGACGACGACGAGCGCACCCTTGCGGGAGAAGGCGCGGCTGATCTCCACGCCGAGTCCGCGGGCTCCGCCGGTGACCAGGACGACCTGCTCGTTGCTTCGCATGCTGTTTCCGGTACTCACTGTCACTCACTTCCCGGTGGTTCCCCAGGGGGACGCGATGCCCACCTTCCCGCCGCGCGCAGACCGCACCAAGCCGCCCTCCCTGATCCGCCCCGCGAACCTGGACAACCGTCCTAGGATCGGCGCATGCCCCCCGGCCCGCCGCGCGATCCGCGCCCCTCGAACACCGCTGATGTCATCGTGATCGGCAGTGGTTTCGGTGGCGCGGTGTCGGCTCTTCGGCTGGCCGAGCAGGGGCGCTCGGTCCTCGTGCTCGAACAGGGTCGTCGTCACTCCCCCGCCGATCTCCTCGCCGCCCGCACAGACCCGCGCAAGTATCTGTGGCTGCCCGAGCTGGGGTTGAAGGGGTTTTTCTGGCAGCGGGTGCTGCGGCACGTCGGGATCATCGGCGGTGCGGGCGTGGGCGGCGGCAGCATCGTGTGGGCCGGCGTGCTGCTCGAACCGAAGGACGAGTTTTTCACCGACCCGGCCTGGCCCGCGGTCACCGACGGGTGGCGCGCCCAGCTGGCCGAGCACTACCGCACCGCCGCCCGCATGCTCGGGCGCGAGACCACCAGCCACGTCGGCGAGATGGACCGGCACCTCGAGGCCACGGCCCGGTCGATGGGTGCCGGTGGGACGTACGGCCCGACGCCGATGGCGATCTGGTTCGGCGCACCCGGTGAGGAGGGCGTGACCGTGCCGGATCCGTTCTTCGGCGGCGAGGGGCCTGATCGCACGGGGTGCCGGCTCTGCGGGGCGTGCCTGGTCGGCTGCCCGTACGGCAGCAAGAACACCCTCGATCTCAACTACCTGTGGCTGGCCGAGCGCCGCGGCGCACGGATCCGCCCCGACACCAAGGTCGACACGATCGCCGAACACCCCGACGGTGGATTCGAGGTCCGCACCGCGGGCGGTGAGACGCTCCACGCGGCCGAGGTGGTGGTGGCGGCGGGCGTCCTCGGCACCGTCGAATTGCTGTTCCGCTCGCGCGAGCAGGGCCGGCTCCCCCGCGTCTCGACCCGGCTCGGCGAGGGCGTGCGCACCAACTCCGAGGCCATCACCGCGGTCCTGGCCGACGACCCGGACGCCGACCTCACCCGCGGCCCCACCATCTCGAGCGAGTTCTACCCGGACGCCGCCACGCACGTCACCCAGAACCGGTACGTCGGCGGCTGGCACATGCGGCTGCAGCTCGGACCGCTGATCGACGGCGCGGATCCCGCTCGACGCCGGCGCGCGGCCCTGGCCGAGCTCGCGCGGCGGCCTCTACAACAGGTGCGGCTGATGACCGCCCGCAACTTCATCGAGCGTCTGAGCGTGTTCACGGTGATGCAGAACGAGGAGAACGAGATCCGGCTCGTGTTCGACCGCTCCCCGATCACGCCGTGGCGGTGGGTGGTGCGGTCGCGGGCCGGGGAGGGCGAGCCTGCCCCCAGCTATCTGCCGCAGGCCAACGAGGTCGCGCGGCGATTCGCCGAGTCCGTGGGCGGTCGGCCCCTCAACCTGCTGCTCGAGAGCGTGGGCGGCAAGTCGATCACCGCCCACGTGCTCGGCGGCGCGGCGATGGGCACAAATGCCTCCGACGGCGTGATCGACACCGATCACCAGGTCTTCGGGCATCCGGGACTGTACGTGGTGGACGGGTCGTCGATCCCGGCTAACCTCGGCGTCAACCCGAGCCTGACCATCACCGCCATGGCCGAGCGGTTCGCCACCCGCTACCGGGCCCGCCGCGCCGTGTCCCCCAACCCCGCGTCCCCCACGATCGGAGCCCCGTGACCGCCGCCCTGCCGACCTCGCTCGGCCGACTGCGCGCCCTGTTCTCGCAGGCCGCGCCGCCGACCGACCCGCCCGCCCCGGGCGACTACCTCGTCACCTTACTCGGCCCGGCACCGCTGAGGGTGGTGGCGCCGCGCGCGATCGCCCTCGGCGGGATGCCGGGCTGGCAGGGCAAGCGTTTCGCCCCCGGGGGCGGCGCGATGAACCTGGTCGACGACGACGAGGGCCGCCCGCCACGGGAGACCCTGCCGATGCGGGTGACGCAGGAGTCCTCGTGGCTCGACGGCGGTCAGGTGATCGTCTGCTCGTACGGCGCCTCGAGCCCGGTGCCGTGGCGCTGGGTGCGGGACGAATTCCGGCCGCTCGACGACCGGCGCCTGATCGGCCTGACCTTCGCGGGCGGGCCCTGGTCGCGGGTCGCGGCGGCTCCGCTGCTGCTCACCCGGGCCTAAGCGCGGGGTGGGCGGCCGGGCGGGCGGGTCACCTGCCCGCCCGCGGTGCCTACGCGAGGCGACGCAGTCGCGGTTCGAGGTCGGATGTGAACAGGTCGAGGAAGCGTTTCTGGTCGTGGCCGGGGGCGTGGAAGACCAGGTGGTTCAGGCCCGCGTCAACGTATTTCTTGACCTGCTCGACGGCCTCGTCGGGGTCGGAGGCGACGATCCACCGCTTGGCCACCTGCTCGATGGGCAGCTCGTCGGCCAGCCGCTCCATCTCCCGCGGCGAATCCACCGAATGCTTCTGCTCCGGTGTCAGGGACAGCGGGGCCCAGAAGCGGCAGTTCTCCAGCGCGGCGGCCGGGTCGGGGTCGTAGGAGATCTTGATCTCGATCATCCGATCGATCTTCGACGAGTCACGCTCGTTGATCTGCGCGCCCTCCTCGACGGCCGGCAGCAGCTTGTCGGTGTACAGCTCCATCCCCTTGCCGGAGGTGCAGATGAACCCGTCGCCGACGCGGCCGGCGTACTTGGCCACCACCGGACCGCCCGCGGCGACGTAGACAGGCACGCCACCCTCGGGCACGTCGTAGAGGAATGCGTCCTTGGTGGAGTAGTAGTCGCCCTCGAAGTTGGTGGTCTCACCGGTCCACAGTTCGCGCATGAGCCGGACCGACTCACGCAGGCGCGCGAACCGCTCCTTGAACTCCGGCCACTCACCCTGGTGGCCGGTGGCGATCTCGTTGAGCGCCTCACCCGTGCCCACCCCGAGGAAGATGCGGCCCGGGTACAGGCACGCCATCGTCGCGAACGCCTGCGCCAACACCGCCGGGTTGTACCGGAACGTCGGCGTCAGCACCGAGGTGCCCAACTGCAGCCGCTCGGTACGCTCACCCACCGCCGTCATCCACGCCAACGAGAACGGCGCATGACCACCGTCGTGGCGCCAGGGCTGGAAATGATCAGACACCGTCGCCGAATCCATCCCCGCCCGCTCCGCCAACACGGCGAACTCCACCAGATCACGCGGACCGAACTGCTCGGCCGACGCCTTGTAACCGAGCTTCAGGGACGGGGTGTCGGGCATGTGGGGCTCCTTGGGGCCGTAGAGGTGTGCTTGATGTGTGTCGAGGTCAGCCGCTGATGTACTTCTCGCCGAACCGGGCGATAGAGTCGCGCTTGGCGTCCAGGGGGGCGTCGTATCCGTGGCCCTCGATCAGCCACGGGATGACGATGACATCGGTGACCCCCGCCTCCTCGAGTTGGGCGAAACCGCGGGTGCCGTACCGGTCGGTGCAGGCCACCTGAATCTCGAACGGCCGGCCGTCCCCGCGGTCGGCGAGGGAGCGGCCGTCGGCCTCGAGCAGTTCTCCGAGGCGGGTGATGGTGGCGGCGATCTCATCGAATCCCATCATCGCCGAGGTCCACCCCTGGCCGACCCGGACGGCTCGGCGTAGCGCCGGAGCGGTGTGGCCGCCCACGTAGAACGGCACCTGGGCCACGGGCGGCGGATCCAGTGTGAGGCGGTCGAAGTCGAAGTGCTCACCGTGGTATTCGAACCACCCGCCGTCACCGGCCAGGCGGATGATCTCGAGCATCTCGTCGACCCTCTTGCCACGCCCCGGGTAGGGGACTCCACACCACGCGAACTCGTTGGGGTCCCATCCGATCCCCACCCCCAGGTCGATGCGTCCGCCGGTCAGGTGGGAGACCGTGGACAACTGCCGCGCCAGCAGCAGGGGCTGACGGGGTCCGAGTTTGAGGACCTGCGGGCAGAACCTGATGGTCGAGGTGGCCACACCCATCGCAGCGATCGCGGTCAGGGGTTCGACCCACGGGGTGTGCTCGTCCCACATCCGCGCCCCGTCGGGCGTGTACGGGTAGTCGGTGTCCTGCCGGTGGGGCAGGAACAGCGAATCGGGAAGCGTGACGCGGGCGAAGCCCGCGTCCTCGGCCGCGCGGGCCAGGCCGAGGAGTTGGTCGATCGGGCTGAACGCGACCGGAACGGAGAACTGCATGATGTGACCTCTTCTGTCGGAAACGATGGACGCGGTGGTCAGCCCCAGCGGGACTGACCGCCGTCGAGCGGAATGGTCACGCCGGTGAGGTAGGACGCCTCCGCCGTGCACAGCCACGCCACGGGCCGGCCGATGTCTGCCACGGGGTCGCCCACCCGCCCGGCCGGTATGCCGGCGATGAACTGTTCGCCCTCCTCCGGGTTGTGGCGCATCCACCAGTCGAGGCCGGGGCTGTGGGCGTGGGGGGCGACAGTGAGGGCTCGGATCCCGTCCGCACCCCATTCACAGGCGGCCGCCCGCGTGAGCGCCCGGATCGCCTCCTTCACCGCCGCGTAGACGCCGTAGTCCGCCGCGTCCCACCGGACCGCGGCCGAGGAGACGAGATTGATCACCACCCCGCCACCCCGCGCGACCATGTACGGGCGGGCCTGCTTCATGAGGCTTAGCGAGGCCCGGGGTCCGGCCTCGAAGGCCGTGCGGAACGCGGCGTCCGAGTACTCGTCCAGCGGCATCGGTTCCGCGAGGTTCGCGTTGTTGACCAGGATGTCCACCGAGCCCAGCCACCTCGCCGCGGTCGCGATGATCGACTCCGCCGCGGTCTCGTGGGTGATGTCGACGACCAGGGAGTCCGCAGTGCCGCCGGTGGCGCGGATCTCCTCGGCCGCCGATTCGAGCGTGCGCAGTGTCCGGCCCACCAGCAGCACCGCGGCTCCGGATTCCGCCAGCGCGAGGGCTATGCCCCGGCCCACACCCTGACCGGCGCCGGTCACGACAGCCACCTTGTCCGACAGGCGGGCCGCGGCACGGGCGGGGAGCATCGTCGTGCTCGTGGTGGTCATCGAGGCCTTTCACGTCGGTGCAGCCGAGCGGGGGCGTCAACCCGCCACCGCCACTGTAGTCACCTGTGTACGGAAACTGTAGTCAATTGTGTACACCACGGTATCGTCAGCCTCGCCCCCTCCGCCACCACACCGAAGGACTGCCCGTGAACAGCATCGAGATGGACATCAGCACCACCGATGAGTGGCGAGCGGTCGAGGCGCTGGCCGCCTCGACGGGTGAGACCACCCTGCGTGAGCTGTTCGACCGAGACCCCGACCGCGGGAGCCGACTGGGCGTGACGGCAGGCGATCTCTACATCGACCTGTCCAAGAACCTGGTCACCGATGAGGTCGTCTCCGCGCTCCTCGGCCTCGCTCGCGTTGCGGACCTGCCGGTCCGCCGAGCAGCCATGTTCCGCGGCGACCGCATCAACACCACGGAGGACCGTGCCGTCCTGCACACGGCCCTCCGACGAGATGCCGATGACACGCTGACCCTGGATGGTCGCGACGTGGTCGTCGACGTCCACGAGACCCTCCGGACGATGACCGCCTTCGCCGAGCGGGTCCGGAGCGGGGAATGGACCGGGTACACCGGCAAGAAGATCACCACCGTCCTCAACATCGGCATCGGCGGATCGGATTTCGGGCCCGCGATGGTCGACCGGGCCCTACGCCCCCTGCAGACCGGCGGGATCACCGCCCACTACGTGTCGAACGTCGACCCCCGCGACCTCGACTCCACCCTGGCCGGGATCGACCCCGAGACCACCCTGGTGATCGTCGCCTCCAAGACGTTCACCACCCAGGAGACCCTCGCGAACGCCCACGCCGCCCGTCGATGGTTTCTCGATCGCCTCGGCGCGGAAGACGCCGTGGCCGCTCACTTCGTCGCGGTCTCGACAGCCTCCGACGAGGTGGCCGCGTTCGGCATCGCCGAGGAGGCGGTGTTCGGCTTCTGGGACTGGGTCGGTGGCCGTTTCTCCGTGGGGTCCGCGATCGGGCTCAGCTGCATGATCACCCTCGGGCCCGGGGTCTTCACCGAGTTCCTGGAGGGCATGAACTCGATGGACGAGCACTTCGCCACCGCGGCGGATGACCGCAACGCGCCCCTGCTCATGGGGCTGCTCGGCGTCTGGTACACGAGTTTCCTGGGGGCCCAGTCCAAGGCCGTCATCCCCTACGCGCACGATCTCGCCCGCTTCCCCGCGTACCTCCAGCAGTTGACCATGGAATCGTTGGGCAAATCGGTCCGGCTCGACGGCTCCCCGGTGGACCACCCCACCGGGGAGATCTACTGGGGTGAGCCGGGGACGAACGGCCAGCACGCGTTCTTCCAACTCCTGCACCAGGGCACCCACCTCGTCCCCGTCGACTTCATCGGCATCGCCCGCCCCTCGGACGGAACGATGGCGGCCGATGACCGTGTGGCCATGCACGACCTGCTCGTGAGCAACATGTTCGCCCAGTCCCGGGTGCTGGCTTTCGGCCGGAACGACGCCGAGTTGCGCGCCGACGGCATCGAGGCCGCTCTACTCCCTCACCGGGTGATGCCCGGAAACCGTCCCTCGACGACGATCCTCGCGCCCTCGCTGTCCCCCGGCGTCCTCGGGCAGCTCATCGCCCTGTACGAACACGTCGTCTTTGTCCAGGGGGCGATCTGGAACATCAACGCCTTCGACCAGTGGGGAGTCGAACTGGGGAAGAAGCAGGCCCGCGACCTCTACCCGGCACTCGGCTCCGACGAAGCCAGTGGTGCCGACTCCAGTGGTGCCGACACGGATTCCTCCACAGCGGCCCTCATCGCCCGCTACCGGGCCGCACGCGGCCGGGACCGGGCGACGGACCGCGGTTAACCCGCGGTCTCGTACTTCGCGGCCAGGCGCGAGAGCGTCTCGGTGATGCCGGACGCGTTCTGGTCGGCGACGCCGATCTTCTCGAAGACCTTGCCGATCTTCGAGGGCCGGGGATCGAAGCACTCGGTGACCTCGGTACGCCCGTCCGCGGTCGGGGTGAACTCCCAGCGCCAGCGGTGGCCCGCGGGGTGCGCCCACTCGATGACCTTCTGGTCGGGCGTGTCGATGTACTCGGTGACCGTGCTGGTGATGCGGTACGGGACGCCGTACATGCGCATCGAGGTGGTGAACTTGGCGCCCTCGGACAGGGTCGACGGCCCCTTGACGTTGCTCTTGACGGTCCCTGAACCGTCGACGAGCCCGTGCTTGCGCGGGTCGGTGACGAGCCCGAACAGCTCCTCGGCGGGGGCGTTGACGGTGACACTGCGGGCGACGACGCGGGGGCCGCGGTCGACGGTGGTGATGGCGGTCATGGCAGATCGGTCCTTCCGGAGTTCGCGGGATCGGATCACACCACGATAGGGCCGCAGCCGGTACCGCGGTGGCCTGTGATCAGTGCGCGGTGGGCGTGGGTCCGGGAGCTGTTCGTCGTGCCACGTCACGCCACAGTTCGGCGACACTCCCCACGACCACACCGATGCCTGCGCCCATCACCATCCAGGTGGCCAGGTTCGGGGCGCCGGCGATCACGACTCCGAGGACGGTGCCCACCCCGGCCCCGTGGAGGAGCCCCAACCCGACCAGCGGTCCCGCCGCGTGCGACCTCATGGGTGCCACGCTAGAACCAGCCCGGGACGGGATCAACGGATCAGTGCGGGCTCGCCTGACGGACCGGGCCCGTGGCGCCGTGGTCTGCGGCATCATCACCGCTACGACACCCCACGGCCGGCCATCGGGCCGGGCGCCCCTCGGAAGGATGCACATTGATCGCCCTCACCGTTCTGTACCCCACGCCCGACGACGTCGAGAAGTTCGACGAGTACTACATCGGCACCCACATCCCCCTGGCCCACAAGGTGCCCGGCCTCGCCGACGCCAAGGTCACGCGCTTCCTGCCCGGCCCGGATGGATCGGCCCCCGAGTTCCACCTGATGGCCCAGTTGTTCTTCGCGGACGCCGAGGAGATGGGAGCGTCGATGGCCACCGAGGAGGGGCGGGCACTGGTGGCGGACGCCGCCAACCTCGGCGTCACCCCGTCCATGCTCGTCGGCAGCATCGAGTAGCCGGCAGCATCGAGTGACCACCCGGACCCGTCCCGTCAGCGCGGACGGGCACCGGGGCTCGCTCCTCACCGGACCTCCGCCACTCCCCACGCCCCCAACCAGATCGCCTTGAGGGACGCCAGCATCCGGGCGGACTCGGCTTCGGCGGGCTTGAGCGACCGGTCCTGGTAGAAGGCCATGACGATCATGTCCGTCAGCCTGTCGACGATCGCCCCGTGGTCATCGGACAACGGGGCGATCAGCCCGGCCTCCGAGTCCTGCCCCATCTGCTCCGAGAGGTGGGCGTTCAACCCCGTCACCAACTCGGTCCAGCGGGACCTCACCTCGTCGTCGTATCCGGTCGCCTGTACTCCGGCCACCATCACCTGGTCGTGTTCCACCCACGCGGCGTAGGACTGGCCGAAGAGCCGGTCGAAGTAGTCGGAGTGCGATTCCCCGGCCCGCCGGTGGTAGCTCCCGACGGTGTCGATCCAGGCGTCCCAGGCCCGCCCGACCAGCTCCCCCAGCACCTCGTTCTTGGACTCGAAGTAGAAGTAGAAGTTCGGCCGCTTGATCCCCGCGGCCTCGGTGATGTCCTTGACCGAGATGTCCGATGCCGGCATCTGCTCGAGCAGTCCCTCGAACCCGTCCAGGATGACCTGCCGCTGGACCTCGCCCTTCGGCACACGCCTGCGACGGCCGTCGACAGCGTCGGAGGCCGGTGTCGGTGACGGGCCGGAAACCATGATCGCCACTCCTAGGGTCGCGGGGCGTGGGGCCCGACAGGCGTGCGGCCCGTCGCTCAGGCGACCGGGACCGCGGTGTGGGACGACTCGAAGACCAGGCCCTCGAATCGACCCGAGTTCCACCAGTCCTCGATCATGTTCCAGAAGTCGATCTCCGACGAGTTGTACACGTCGCGGAACACGGCCTTGGACACCTCGCCCTGCCCGTTGTAGTACCCCGGAGTGCACCCACCCCAGTACGCCTCGCGCGGCTCGTTGGACCGGCGCACCTCGGCGACCCAGTCGGCCTCGGCCTCGGCCGTCGGCTCGAAAGTGCCGAGATCGTTGTCCAGCAGGTGCTTGACGAGCCGAGCGGCGTGCCGGGCCTTGCGGTCGAGCATGTAGACGAAGTTGACGTAGTAGGCGGTCTGCGACATCCCCAGCTCGACGAAGTTCGGGAAACCGTGGGTGAAGAACCCGTGGAAGGTCCGGGCCCCCTCGGAAAAGTACTCCTGCATCGAGTGACCCTCGCGCCCGATCACGTCGTAGCCGTAGATGCCCGCCGGGCCGGACCCGGTCTCGAAGCCGGTGGCGAAGATGATGCAGTCGACCTCGTAGTGCGTGCCCGCCACCACGATCCCCGTGGAGGTGATCCCGTCGATCCCGGTCGGCGACGCGGCCAGCGTGACATTGGGCCGGTTGAACGTCTGCAGGTACTCGTCGTTGAAGCAGGGGCGCTTGCACATGTAGCCGAACCACGGCTTGAGACCGTCGGCGGTCGCGGGATCCGTGACGATCGAGTCGACCCGCTGATGGGCGCCCATGAGCAGCTTCATGTCCGCGAGCTCGGCGACCAGCGCCTGGTCCGCCTCCGGGAGTTCACCGACGGGCGTGTCCACCAGGGGCTGGCCCGTCAACTGCGGGAACAGGTGGGTCCAGCCGTCGTCGACCAGGTTCCCGTCCACCTCGTGCCCGGAGATGATCCCGTTGAAGTTGTCGTGCCGCTCGTACTGCCAACCGGGCTGGAGCGACTCGGCCCACCGCGGGTCGGTCTTGCGGTTGTTGCGCGGCTGCACGACGCTCGGCGTGCGCTGCACCACGATCAACTCCTTGGCGTCCTCACCGAGGTAGGGCACCACCTGCACGCCGGTGGCGCCGGTGCCCACCACGGCGACGCGCTTGTCGCGCAGGTTCTCCAGGTTCCCGGCCGCCGATCCGCCGGTGTAGTCGTAGTCCCAGCGGCTGGTGTGGAAGATCTTGCCCTCGAAGTCCGCGATCCCGGGCACCTTCGGCAACTGCGGCTTGGTCAGTGCGCCGTTGGAGCGCATGAGGACGCGAGTGCGGAACCGGTCGCCGCGGTCGGTGGTGACCTCCCATCGCTGGGCCTGCTCGTCCCACTGCGCGTGGGTGGCGCGGGTCTGGAAGTAGGTCTTGTCGTAGAGGTCGTAGTGCCGGCCGATGCGCTGGGCGTGCTCGAAGATCTCGGAGCCGTCGGCGTACCGCTGGCTGGGGATGTACCCGGTCTCCTCGAGCAGCGGCATGTAGATGTGCGATTCGATGTCGCACTGGACGCCCGGGTAGCGGTTCCAGTACCAGGTACCGCCGAAGTCGCCGCCGTACTCGACGATCCGGAAGTCCTCGACGCCGTTCTGCGTGAGGTAGGCACCGGCGGTCAGCCCCCCGAACCCGCCTCCCAGGACCAGGGTGTCGAGCTCCTCGGTGACCGGCTCGCGGGTGATCGGGTCGGAGAACGGATCGGCGTCGTCCACCTCGAGGAGGTCCTCCAGGCCCTGGAACTGGGCCAGTTGGTCCCGGCGCAGGCGGGCCTGCTTGTCCGCCTCGAAACGCTGACGGAGGTGGTCGGGGTCGAAATCGATGTCGAGGGGGATCTGCGATTCGGGGAGGGTGAAGGCCATGCTGGTGTCCTTTGGCGAAGGGTGCGTCCGCGGGGAGGGGTTCCGTGGACGGGGTGTCGAACAAACTTGACGCTCCGTCAAGTTGTGACGAGCATTACGTACACTGTGTGATGTACGCAACAGGCCAACGGGGATTCGGGCGGGCCGGACAGGTGGCCGGCACGTCCCACACCGACGGGTCCCGGCTGATCAAAGTAGGTACGGTGGCCTCACCATGACCCCTCCGCGCTCCCCCTCGCCCGACCCGGCCGGTTCCGCGGCGAGCCCGGTCGATGTGACCGGCTCAGCCGATCAGGCCGCGCGCACCCGGCCGCTGGTGGTCGCCGTGATCGGTGCCGGCGCGATCGGCGGCGCGGTCATCGAAGCACTCGAGCGGGGCGACGTCCCCGGGGCCGGGCTCGGCGATGTGCTCCGCTCCCGCAGCACGGACGAGGAGATCACCGACGCCATCGAGGCGGCCGACGTGGTGGTTGAGGCCAGCAGTGTTGACGCTGCCGAGGAGTTCATCCCGCGAGTGACGGCCGCCGGCACGGACATGATCGTGTGCTCCTGCGGGGTGTTCGCCCGCCACTCGGACCCGCGCGACCTGCTAGCGGGCGGGTCGGGCGCCGGACGCGTGCTGGTGCCCGCCGGGGCGATCGGCGGACTCGACGTCCTCTCGGCGGCCGCACGCGCGGGCACCGACGACGCCCACCTGCGCCACTTCACCATCAAGAGTCCTGCTGCGCTGAACGTCGAGGAGCAGCTCACCGAGCGACGGGAGGTGTTCCGCGGGTCCGCCCGCGAGGCGGCGCTGGCGTTCCCGCTCACCTCCAACGCCTCGGTCGCACTCGCGCTGGCCACGCTGGGATTGGACCGGACCGAGGTGGTCGTCGTCGCCGACCCGGAGGTCCGTCGCACCCGCCACGTCGTGGAGTGGGTCTCGCCGATGGGTCGCTACGAGCTGCAGTTCGAGAACGCCGTGGACCCCGACTCCGGCGGCCGCACCTCGGCGATCACCGCGTGGTCGGTCGCGGAGGTCCTCGCGTCACTCACGGCGGGCGCGGGGCCGGGCGTGGTGGTGCTCGGCCAGGACCCGGGCCGCGGTTCGCGTCGAGAGGCGAAAGACCGGCCGGTGACAGGCCGACCGGTGGAAGCTCGACCGCCGAGCCCCTAGCGTGTGGGTCCCAGTCAACGAGAGGTGCGACTATGACCAACGCCCGACCGTCAGACCCGGATCCCGCCCAGAGCCCGGACGTGGATGACACCGGTTCCGCCCCCGCCGGGGTGACGCCGGACTCCGACTCGACCTCGTTGCAGTCGGACAGTGCGGCCAGGAAGCAGGCCCCCACGGAGCGGCAGAGCCCGACTCCTCAGCCGGGACGCACGAGTCCCGTCGTGTGGATAGTGGTCATCGCCATCGTCGTCCTCCTCCTGGTGGTCGGCCTCGTCGGCTACGCGTTCGAGGTGTTCTAGAGCCATGCCCGCCGCGTTCGACACCGTGATCGTCGGGGCAGGCAATGCCGGGGTCTCCCTGGCGGCCCGCCTCAGGCGCGATGGCGTGGGCGGCATCGCGCTCATCGACCCCAGCCCGGTGCACCGCTACCGGCCGATGCTGAACTACGCCGCAGCCGGGCAGGCACGCATGTCCCGCTACGAGCGGGCCATGGCGACCGTGGTCCCGGACGGGGTCGAACTCGTGCCGCACGCGGCCACCCGCGTCGATCCCGACGCCCGGACCGTCACCCTCGACAGCGGCGCGTCCGTCAGCTACCGCGACCTGGTGTTGTGCCCCGGTCTCACCCCGCACTGGGAGGAGATTCCGGGACTGCAGGAGGCCTACGTCGACGGCTGGGCGGTGTCCGCCCACGTGCCCGAGTACGCCGGTCGGGCATGTGCCGCCCTCGTGCGTGAACGTGAGGGCACCGTGGTGTTCTCGGTTCCGCCCGAGCCGGCATCCTGCGGCGGGACGGTGCTCAAGGCGATGTTCCTGGCGTGCGACCGGTGGCGGCGCGCCGAGGTGCTCGACCGGATCGACGTGCACCTGGTGACACCGTTCGGGGGGCTGCTCGGCCTGGAGAAGATCGACGCCCGACTGCAGCCGTTCATCGAGGACTACGGCATCACGGTGCACGCGAACACACGGGTGACCGCCGTGGACCACGCCGCCCGGACCGTCTCGCTCGACGGCCCCGCCCCGGTGACTCTCGAGCACGTCAACCTCGCCTACGTCACCCCGGACAGCCGCGCCCCGCGATTCGTCGCGGACTCTGGCCTGGCGACGGGCGACGCCGCCACACTCGTCGAGGTGGATCCCCGCACCCTGCGCCACACTCGCCACGAGACGGTGTGGGGACTGGGGGACGCCGCGACCGTGGACACCCGCCCGTCCGGTGGCGCGTTGCGCGACCAGGTCGCGGTGGTGGCCGACAACCTGCGCGCCGCCCGCGACGGTGGGCCGCTGGAGGAGTACGACGGCTACACGGTCATCCCCGTGGCCGTGAGCAGGGGCCGACTGGTGCTCGACGAGCACGACCGGGACGGTCGGGCGGCCCCGTCGGTGCCGGGGATCGACCTCTCCGCCCCGCGGCGGATGACGTACGCGTTCGACCGGTTCGTCCAGCCTGTCGTGTACTTCCGCAAGCTCCTACGCGGACGCGTCTGACCCGGCGGGCGACTCGTGCGGCCCGACCCCGGCACGCAGGGCCGCCTCCGTCATGTCGTACAGGTGCGCGACCACGGTCTCGAACTCGGTGTTGACCACGGTGCTGTGCACGTCCCGCCGGTCCTCGTAGACCGCGAGCGCGCCCGTGAACATCTGCACGGCGAGGTCGATCCGCTCGAAGGCCACGCGCCGGGGCAGATGCGACATGGCGTCGATCAGGCGGACCACCACATCGTCGGTGGCCGTGCGGAGGCGCACCTCGGGTGCGCCGGGTCCCATCACGGGCCCCACCCGCTGCAGGAACCGGGCGTAGTGGGTGGCGTCGGGCGAGGCCCGCAGCAGATCGACGATCGGTTCGAACAACACCCGCACGAGAGCCGCGAGGTCGGTGCCCAGGCCCTGCTCGTCGATCTCCGCCAACCGCCGCCGACGATCGACGTCGAGGGCGGTCAGCCGGCGCCGCAGCACCTGCAGGATGAGACCGTCGCGGCTGCCGAAGTGGTACTGCACCGCGGAGTTGTTGCGTTGCCCGGCGGCGGTGGCGACGTCGCGCATCGAGACCCGGTCCAGGCCATGCTCCCTGATCAGCTGCTCGGCGATCTCGAGCATCGCAGTCTTGGCGTCCCTCGCCTGGGCGGCCCCGTCGACCGTGGCCTCACTCGTCGGGTCCATCGGGCCCCTCTCCTCCGCCTGGATAGAACACGTGCCCGTACCACCGCCGGACCGGGCCGGTCGGCGTCGATCAGATCTTGGCCGCTCCGGGGCTCCACTTGCGGCCGGCGGCCTCGCCCAGCTGGTTGAAGCTCAACACCGTGAGGAACAGGACTATGGCGGGGATCCCCACCAGTCCGGGGTACCTCTCGAAATCGGACTGACCGGCGCTGATCATGTTGCCCCACGTCGGTTCGGGCCGAGGAATGCTCAGCCCCAGGTAGCTCAGCGAGGCCTCCGCGACGATCAGCACAGCCACGAGCATGAAACTGTAGGACAGCACCGGCGCCACGATGTTGGGGGCCACCTCACGCAGCATGATGCGGGTCTCGCCCGCACCGAGCGACCGGGCGGCGGTGACGAATTCGCGGCCCGCGAAGCTCATTGCGTTGGCGCGGACGAGCCGTGCGTACGACGGCACCACCATGATCCCCAGCGCCAGGGTGACGTTCAGCAGGGTCGGCTCGAGGACCGTGACGATCGCGATGAGCAGGATGAGCGACGGGAACGCCAGCAGGACGTCGCTGATGATGGAGACGATCCGGTCGGCCCAGCCGCCCTTGTATCCGGCCACCAGGCCCAGCGCGCCGCCGATGAGGGCGCCGATGACGACACCGCCGATGCCCACCACGATGGAGACGCGGGCGCCGTAGAGCAGGCCGCCGAGGATGTCGAGGCCCTGACGGTCGGTGCCCAGGGGATGCGCCGTGAGCAGATCCGGTGGAAGCAGGGATCGGGTCGTCAGCGCGAACTGCGGGTCGCGCGCCTCGGCCAGCGGCAGGAAGTCGACGATCAACGCGCCGAGAACGATGAGGGCGGTCCACCCGAGGGCGAGCAGGGTGCCGACCGCGGAGAGCTTCGGCAGGCGCAGCTTGCGCCGGGCGGGCGCCTCCGCGGCGATGGTCGCGGTGGCGGTCGAGGCGACGGTCACTGTGGAGTCGCCGGCTGTGGTCGAGTCGCCGGTCGTGGTCGAGTCGCCGGTCGTGGCGACGGTGGAACGGGTGGGGTCGTTGTCAGCCACGGCGGATCCTCGGGTCGATGAGTGCATAGGTGACGTCGACGGTCATGTTGACCACGACGTAGAAGACGGCGATGACGATCACGCCGCCGAGCACCACGGGCAGATTGTCGTTCTGGACGGCGTCGACGATCATGCTGCCCATACCGGGCAGGTTGAACAGCCGCTCGACGACCACCGTCCCGCCGATGAGGCGACCGAGGCTGATGCCGGCGAGGGTGATGATCGAGACCGTCGACGGCCGCAGGGCCTCCTTGACCAGGACGTGGCCGGTCGGCATGCCCTTCGCGCGCGAGGACAGGACGAAGTCCTGCTGCAGGGTCGAGATCATGTCGGTCCGCAGGACGCGGGTGAAGATCGCGACCTCCATCAGCGCGAGGGTGAGCGCGGGCAGCATGATGCTGCGCAGGTTCTCCCCCAGCCCCTCGGCCAGCGGCGCGTAGCCCTGGCGGGGGAACTCGGGCAGGAACAGTGCGATCACGGCGATCACCCCGCCCACCGCGAGACCGGCGATGAGGGACCGGCCCCAGGTGACGCCGGGTGCCCCGCGCCCGCCCCGACGGCCCAGCGGCGACAGCGCCACCACCAGCCCGATCACGACGGCCGCGCCGAGGATGAGCTGCTGCGCGAAGGAGTGGTTGAACACCAGCAGGTAGATCAGCAGCAGGCCGGCCACGAAGCTGGGCACCGAGATGAACGCGAACGCGACGACCGAGGCGACCTGGTCGAACACCCCACCACGGCGGTAGGCCGACCACACCGCCACCGGGACCGCGATCGCCAGCGACAGGATGATCGACAGGAATGCCAGCTGGATGGTGACCGGCAGCGCGTTGCCGATCATCTCGGTGACCGGCTGGTTGGGCGGGATGAGCGAGTTGCCCAGGTCAGCGGAGGCCATGCTGCCGACCCATTCCGCGAACCGGGTGGTGACCGGGTCGTCGAGACCCAGTTCCTCCCGGGCTGCCTGGTATTGCTCCGCGGTCGCGCCCGGCCCCACGGCGGATGCCGCGGAGTCGCCGGGAACGGCCTCCATCAGGAAGAACGCGCCGATGGTTGCGAGTACGACGACGACGACCGCGTGCAGAGCGCGTTCGCCAATGAACCTGAGCACGTGGGGAGACCCCTTCGTTTGAGTCACCGCCTGAGGCGGCTTCTTAATCACCTTGACGTGGACA
The DNA here is from genome assembly GCF_057773105.1 of Dietzia sp. IBK-p2-15D. Lineage (NCBI taxonomy): Bacteria > Bacillati > Actinomycetota > Actinomycetes > Mycobacteriales > Dietziaceae > Dietzia > Dietzia sp. IBK-p2-15D. The sequence continues at coordinate 331,073 of NZ_JBYMTK010000001.1, read as the reverse complement.
CCCTATGCCGTGATACTCATCACAGCAACACGTTCTAAGCAGTTGTCTTAGATCCCCGTCCGAGACACCAACCCCAGGAGGCAGCCATCGCCGCCGCAGCACCCAGCGGACACGGGCCTTCGGACCCCGACCTGCTGCTCGAGGTCCGCGACCTGCGCACCCACATCGACACCCCCGACGGTCGCATCACGCCCGTCGACGGGGTGAACATCTCCCTGCGCCGGGGCGAGACGATCGGCATCGTGGGCGAGTCCGGCTCGGGCAAGTCGATGCTCGTGCGGTCGATCATGGGCATCGCGCCGACCACCGCCCGCGTCGATCAGGGCTCCACGGTCCGCTTCGACGGCCGGGATGTCCTGTCCCTGTCCCAGCGCGAGGCGCAGAAGTTCTGGGGCCGCGAGATCGCCATGGTGTTCCAGGACCCGCTGACCTCGCTCAACCCGATCCGGACCATCGGCCGCCAGATCACCGACCCGCTGCGCCACCACCTGGGACTGAGCCGCCGCGAGGCCACCGATCACGCGGTCGAGCTGCTGACCCGGGTGCGCATCCCCTCACCGCGCGCCAGGCTCTCCGAGTACCCACACCAGCTCTCCGGCGGCATGCGCCAGCGGGTCGGCATCGCGATCGCCCTGTCCTGCTCGCCCAAGCTCCTCATCGCCGACGAGCCCACGACCGCGCTCGACGTGACCGTGCAGCACGAGATCCTCGACCTGCTGCACGGGCTGCAGGCCGACTCGGACATGGCGATGATCCTCGTCAGCCACGACCTCGCGGTGGTCTCGCAGCACACCGACAGGATCGGGGTCATGTACGCCGGCCGGTTCCTCGAAGTGGGCGACACCCGGGCCCTCCTCGACGAGCCCGCACACCCGTACACCGGGGCGCTGCTGGACTCGATCCCGCGCCCCGACCTGCCGCCGCACACCCGACTCACCGTGATCGAGGGACGCCCGCCGAACCTGCGGGAGATGCCCGCCGGCTGCCGGTTCGCACCCCGCTGCCCGCGTGTGGCCGACGACTGCCTCGCCGTGGACCCGCCGCTCGAGGACCTGGCGACGGCACCCGACGCGACACCGCGGTTCGCCATCCACCGCGCCGCGTGCCATCACCCGCTCATCCCCGCCACTTCCAGCACCACCAGCGAGGCATCATGACCGTCCCCTCCCCCCACCTCACCGGTTCGGCCGAGCCGGAGAACGCGGGCCCTGCGGCGGATGCCGACCTCGTCGTCGACGAGCACGGAGCCGGCAAACTCGTCGTCGACCACGTGACCGTCGAGTACCACACCCGCAAGGGCACGGTCCACGCCGTCACGGACGTCTCCCTCACGGTCCCCCGCGGCTCCACCCTGGCCCTGGTCGGCGAGTCCGGCTGCGGCAAGTCCAGCCTCGGCCGGGCGATGCTGCAGCTGCCCCGACCCTCGTCCGGGCGCGTCATGGTGGACGACACCGACCTGTGCTCGCTGTCCGGGGCGGCCCTGACCCGGGCCCGCAAGATGATCCAGATGGTCTTCCAGGACCCCGTGTCCTCCCTCAATCCGCGCCGCAGGGTCCGCGACATCGTGGCCGAGGGACTCGAGATCCAGGGCGTCGATGGTGGACGCGAGGAGATCCGTCGCCGCGTCGACGCCGCCCTCGAGGCGGTCGGACTCGACCCCGAGCACGCCGGCGGCCGCCGCCCGTCGGAGTTCTCCGGCGGGCAGTGCCAGCGCATCGCCCTGGCCCGCGCACTCGTCCTGGAGCCCGAGGTGCTCGTGTGCGACGAGCCGGTCTCGGCCCTCGACGTCTCCGTGCAGGCGCAGATCCTCAACCTGCTCGAGGAGATGAAGGAGCGCTACCGCCTGACGATGGTCTTCATCTCCCACGACCTGTCGGTGGTGCACAACATCGCCGACCGCGTGGCGGTGATGTACCTCGGCACCGTCTGCGAGGTCGCCGACACCGAGTCGCTGTACCGGGCCCCGGCCCACCCGTACACCATGCTCCTCATCTCGTCCGCGCCCACGCTCGGCGGCACGCTCGCCGACACGCTCGGCGAGGACGCCATCACCGCGACCAGCTCCGAGCTGCCCTCGCCCCTGAACCCCCCGTCCGGATGCAGATTCCGAACCCGGTGCCCACTGGCCACCGACATCTGCGCCACCGAACGTCCCCCGTTGATCGACATCGCACCCGGCCACCAGGTCGCGTGCCACCACCCTCTCCAGGAGAATCGATGAAGCGCACCACCAGCGCCATGGCCGTCCTCGCGGCCGCCGCCCTGACCCTGTCCGCCTGCGGCGGCGGGGAGGAGTCCACCTCCGCCTCCGGCGGCGCCGAGGGCCAGGCCCCCGACCAGTCCGAGCGGTGCACCGAGGACCGTGCCGGCGGCGAGATCACCGTGGGCGAGTTCTCCATGCTCCCGTCCTTCGCGCCGGGCCAGGGCCAGTACGGCGTCCGCGGCGGCGCACAGTCGGCGGCCGTCTACGACCGCCTCATGGTGTGGAACCCCGAGGCCGAGGAGTTCGAGCCCAAGCTCGCCGAGTCCCTCGAGGCCAACGACGACAACACCGTGTGGACCCTCACGCTCCGCGACGACGTCACCTTCTCCAACGGCGACCCGCTCACCGCGGACGACGTCGCGTTCACCGTCGGCCTGCACAAGGACCCCGCCACCCGGTCCGTCGCGATGACCGAGGCCATGCAGATCTCCGACGTCCGCGTGGTGGACCCGCTCACCGTCGAGTTCACACTCGGCGACCCGTGGGCCGGCTTCCCCATCACGCTCGCCGGCACCGTCGGCGAGGTCATCCCCCAGGACGCCTACGAGGCCGCCGACCCGCAGGAGTGGGCCCGTAACCCGATCGGCGCCGGCGCGTACACCGTCTCCAACTTCATCCCCGACCAGGAGACCGTCCTCGAGCCCAACCCGGACTACTACGGCGGCCCCGTCTGCCCGACCCTCAAGTTCATCCGCATCCCCGGCTCCCAGGGCACCTACGACGCGTTCCAGACCGGCGAGCTCCAGGTGGGCTTCCTGCGCGGCGCCAAGTTCCTGAACATGGCCACGTCCGACGACGTCAAGGGCTTCGAGGAGATCATCAGCTCCGGCTCGGTGATCAACATGAACTCCGGCAAGGCCGGCTACGACGGCATCCTCACCGACGTCCGCGCCCGTCAGGCCGTCGCCGCCGCCATGGACCGCGACCTGTGGAACCAGCGACTCTACGACGGCGAGGGCCAGCCGACCTCCGCCCTGGTCGCCGAGTCCTCCCGCCTGTACGACGGCCAGGAGGGCCCGGCGTACGACGTCGAGCGCGCGAAGTCGCTCGTGGAGGAGCTCAAGGCAGACCGCCCCGACTGGGACGGCTCGCTGCGGATGCTCATCTCCGACGGCCCCGAGAACATCGAGGCCGGCGTCGTCGCCAAGGCGCTGCTGGACGCGGCCGGCTTCAACGTCCAGATCGACAACGCCCCCGTCTCCCAGGTCACCGCGCGTCAGTTCACCGGTGACTACGAGATCGTGATCGGTGGCCTGGCCACCTCGGACGCCGACCCGGCGGCCGCGTTCGCCAGCGGCATGCTCCCGAACGGCGCGACCAACCTCACGGGCATCGACAACGCCGAGCTCACCGCCGCGGTCAACGAGCTCAAGGCTGCCGCCGACCTCGACGCCCAGAAGGAGGCGATGACCCGACTGCAGGAGGTCTTCAACGAGGTGCAGCCGTTCACCGTGATGGCCGACGCCGAGCAGTACGTGGCCGTCTCCGACACGGTCGGCGGACTCACCCCGACCCTGTCCTCGACCGTCCTGTACGACGGGGCCTTCGTGAAGGAGTGATCACTCCCCCGCGGCCCTGACGGGCCGTCCCCGCACCACACCGACGTGCCCCGGGCTCCCGCCCACCGGCGAGAGCCCGGGGCACTTCTGTGCCGGAAACACCTATGAACGGTGGGCCGACCGGCCCGCCGCCCCTCACGATCAGGAGAACAGATGACCCGCGCCACCAGCGCCCTGGCCGTCCTCGCCGCGACCACCCTCGCGCTCACCGCATGCGGAGGCGGCGGAGCCGATTCCACCGCCTCGGCCTCCGGCGCCACCGCCCCGGACCAGTCCGAGCGCTGCACCGCCGACCGCGTCGGCGGCACCATCACCATGGGCGAGTACGCGATGCTCCCCTCGTTCGCGCCCGGCCAGGGCCAGTTCGGCGTCCGCGGGGCCACCGAGTCCGCGGCCGTCTACGACCGACTCATGCGGTGGAACCCCGAGGCCGCCGAGTTCGAGCCCAAGCTGGCCGAGTCGCTCGAGGCGAATGACGACAACACCATGTGGACGCTCACGCTCCGCGACGGCGTCACCTTCTCCAACGGCGATCCGCTCACCGCCGAGGACGTCGCGTTCACGATCGACCTCCACAAGGACCCGAAGACCGTCTCCAACGCGATGACCGACGCGATGCAGGTCGAGCAGGCCCGCGTGGTGGACCCGCTGACCGTCGAGTTCACGCTCACCGAGCCGTGGGCCGGCTTCCCGATCCTGCTGGCCGGGACCGCGGGCGAGGTGATCCCCAAGGACGCCTACGAGGCCGCGGACCCCGCCCAGTGGGCCCGCAATCCGATCGGTGCCGGCGCGTTCACGGTCTCCGAGTACATCCCGGACCAGGAGCTGGTGCTGGAACCCAACCCGGACTACTACGGCGGTCCCGTCTGCCCCACCCTCGAGTTCATCCGCATCCCCGGCTCCCAGGGCACGTACGAGGCGTTCCAGACCGGCGAGGTCCAGGTCGGGTTCCTGCGTGGCGCCAAGACCGTCACCGCCGCCCAGGACGCCGGCGACCGGGGCTTCGAGACCATCACCAGCGCCGGCTCCATCGTCAACCTCAACGCCGGTAACGCCGGGTACGACGGCGTCCTCACCGACGAGCGGGCCCGTCAGGCGTTCGCCATGGCGCTCGACCGGGAGCTCATCGACCAGCGCCTCACCGGCGGCCTCGGCCAGCCCACGTCCGCCATCATCGCGGAGTCCTCACGCTTCTACGACGGCCAGCAGGGCCCCCAGTTCGACGTCGAGCAGGCCACCGCCCTCATCGACGAGGTCAAGGCCGACCGTCCGGACTGGAACGGCGAGCTCACCCTGCTCGTGGCGGACAGCCCGGAGAACATGGAGTCCGGCGTGGCCGTCAAGGCGCTGCTCGACGCGGCCGGCTTCACCGTCACCATCCAGAGCCAGCCGGTCGCGCAGGTCGTGGCCCGCCAGTTCACCGGCGACTACGAGGCCGTCATCGGCGGTCTGTCCCCCTCGGACGCCGACCCGGCCTCCACCTTCGCCAGCGCCATGACCCCCGGTGGCTCACTCAACATCCCGGGCGTCGACGACCCCGAGCTCACGAAGGCCGTGACCGCGTTCAAGGCCGCCGCCGACCTCGAGGCGCAGAAGGCCGCGGCGACCGACCTGCAGGAGGTCTACAACCGGGTCGTGCCGTTCGCGGTGATGGCCAATGCGCAGGAGTACGTGGTGGTCGACGACTCCGTCAAGGGCGTCTCGCCGAGCCTGTACTCCACGATGTTCTTCGACGGGGCGTTCGTCCAGGAGTGATCGCGCGGCCCGCCCGCCTCTCGAACGCCGACGGCCCCGGATCCCGGAGACATCTCCACGGGATCCGGGGCCGTCGGCTGTCCGGGGTGGGGCGAGGCGGGGTGGGCCGGGCGGGCCAGGCGGACAGCAGCCTCGCCGCTCACAGCCGCGCCGCTCACAGCCGCGCCCCAACGTGGCGTCTCGCGCGCACCGCGGGGTGGGCGAGACGCCACGGCCAGGAGCGGCTGGTGAGATCCCGTGCATTTCCGGGAGCGAGACGCCATGCCAGGGGGCGGCTGCGCCGAAATGGGCGCACTTCGGCGAGCGCGAGAAGCCAACACCGACCGCGAGACGCCAGGCGCGGAGCCCAGGAGCCCAGGAGCCCAGGAGGCCCGGACGCGGGCCAGCTCAGGCCACTCGTCTGGCCGGGCCCGTCACCACCCGTCGTACCCCGGCGCCACGGTGGCCCACGGCGCGGCCGCCTCGAGCTGCCCCGACAGCCGCAGCAGCAGGTCCTCGCGCCCGTAGTCGGCGACCAGCTGCAGGCCCACGGGCAACCCGCGGTCGTCCGCGGCCAGCGGCAGGGAGATGGCCGGCTGCCCGGAGAGGTTGAACATGCTCGTGCACACCGAGAACGCCGAGGACCGCGTCCACATCGCCTCCGGGTCGGTCGGGTCGAGGTAACCCAGCTCCGGGGTGGTGGAGGGCAGCGTCGGCAGCATCAGCACGTCCACGCCACCTGGCCCGAACAGTTCCGCCACGCGCCAGCCGGTCCGGGTGGCGGTCTGCAGGGCCCGCGCGACGTCGGGGGCCGAGTGGGTCATGGCGTTATCGAGGATCACCCGGGTCCAGGGCTCGATGTCGTCGTCGTCGAGGTCTCTTCCCAGTGCGGCGAGGCGCGCGTCGATGGTCGCCCGCAGCTGGGCGCCCATGATGGCGCCGACGGCTGACATCCCCTCCAGCACGTCGACGTCCAACTCCACCTCGCGCACGTCGTGGCCGAGCCCGGCGAGCAGCTCGGCGGTGTGATCGACCGCGGCGCTGCAGGCGGGGTCGGTGGGGAACGGTCCGGGCGCGACGCGCAGCAGCCCGATGCGCAGGCGGCCGGGGTCGGCGCCGACCTCCTCGAGGAACGGGCGCGGTGGGGTGGGCGCACCGTAGGAGTCGCCGGGGCGGTGGCCGGCGACGGCGTCGAGCAGCGCGGCGCTGTCGCGGACGGTGGTGGTCAGGGCGTGGTGGTAGGACAGTGGCGACGAGAGGGCGTCGGGGTGCGGCCACGTCGGTACGCGCCCGCGGCTGGGCTTGAGGCCTACCAGGCCGCACATCGCGGCGGGGATGCGGATGGAGCCGCCGCCGTCGGTGCCGTGCGCGACCGGCACCATGCCCGAGGCGACGGCCGCCGCCGACCCGCCGCTCGACCCGCCCGTCGAGTACCCGGTGTCCCAGGGGTTGCGGCACGGGCCGTGCAGCAGCGATTCGGTGGTGGTGGACTTGCCCATCTCGGGCACGTTGGTCGTGCCGAGCACCACCATCCCGGCCGCCTTGTAGCGCTGTACGACGGTGCTGTCGACGTCTGCGACGACGTCGGCGAGCAGCCGGGAGCCGTCGGCGGCGGGCAGTCCGGCGACGTCGGTGCCGAGCGCCTTGATGACGATCGGCACCCCGCGCAGCGGGCCGTCGGGCAGGCCGGCCTCCACCTCGGCGCGCGCGGCGTCGAACCGGGTGGAGACCATCGCGTTGAGCTCCGGGTCGAGCCGCTCGATACGGGCGATCGCGGTCTCGAGCACCTCGGCGGCGCTGGTGGCACCGGCGCTGATGTCGGCGGCCAGGGCGAGCGCGTCGCGGGTCGGGGTGGGGGTGTCGGTCACGGGGTGGCCTCTCGTGGGCGTGGGGATGGTGGGATGACGGGGGACAGTGATGATGGTGACGACGACGGTGACGACGACGACGGTGACGACGACGAGGTCAGCCCCAGCGGGACTGGCCGCCGTCCAACGGGATGGTCGCACCGCTCAGATACGAGGCCTCGCCGGAGCACAGCCAGGCGACCGGGCGGCCGATGTCGGCGAGGGGGTCGCCCACCCGGCCGGCGGGGATGCCGGCGACGAACTCGGCGGCCTCCTCCGGGTTGTTCTCCATCCACCAGTCGAGCCCGGGGCTGTGGGCGTGCGGGGCAACGTTGAGCGCGCGGATGCCCTCGGCTGCCCACTCGTAGGCGGCGGCGCGGGTGAGGGCGCGGACGGCTTCCTTCACCGCGGAGTAGATGCCGTAGTTGGCGGCGTCCCAGCGCACGGCGGCGGAGGTGACGAGGTTGATGATCGTGCCGCCTCCGCGCTTCGCCATCTCGGGCCGGGCGAGCTTCATCAGGGTCAGCGAGACGCGGGGGCCGCCCTCGAAGGCCTTGCGGAAGTCGTCGTCGGGGTAGTCGGACAGCGGCAGGGGCATGGCCATGTTGGCGTTGTTGACGAGGATGTCCACCCCGCCGAGGCGCTCTACGGCTGTGGCGATGATCTGTTCCGGTGCACCGTCGGTGACGATGTCGGCGGCGAGGCACTCGGCGGTGCCGCCGGCGGAGCGGATCTCCTCGGCGACGCGTTCGAGCTTGTGCATCTTGCGACCGACCAGCAGGACCGCCGCGCCGGATTCGGCGAGGCCGAGCGAGATGCCGCGGCCGACGCCCTGTCCTCCGCCCGTGACGATCGCGACCTTGCCGGCCAAGCGGTTGTCGCGGTCGGCGCCGGGCCGTGCGGCCGCGCCCGGCTGGTCGGTGCCCGCCCCGGGCGTGTTCTGGGTGTTCTCGGTCATGGGGTCCTCCGTGGTTGATCGGGATCTCGGTGGGCGGCGATCACGCCGTGATGATGGTGACGAGGCCGGCGACCACCACGAGGGCGATCACCGACGAGCGGAACACGTGGGTCGGCAGGCGTGTGGCGATCGCGATGCCGAGCTGGTTGAACGCCACTCCGACGACGACGCAGGCCGCGAGCATGGGCGTCAGTTCCCGCAGGTCGACGTCCGTGCCCGCCCACAACAGCGCCAGGGACACGATGCTGGTGACGACGAAGTAACCGGCGAGGTCGGCGATGAAGCTCAGTGGGGGCAGCCTGGCGCGGCTGAGCAGCAGCACCACGGGCGGCCCGTTGAGTGAGGTGGTGGTGGAGAAGTAGCCGCCGATAGCGCCTGTGACCGCGGTGAGCCGGGCCGACGGCGGGCGCGCCACGCGTGCGGTCGGAAGTGCCATGGCCAGCCCACACAGGATGGTGATGACCCCCGCCGCCGGTTTGAGGTGCTCTTCGGGCAGCATGCTCACGGTCTGCACGCCCAGCCAGGCGCCCGGGAGACTCGCCCCGCCGAGGATGGCGACGCGTCGCCACTCGATGTGCTGGCGGAGTTGGTAGGTGACACCCACCCTCGTCACCAGCGCCACCACGAGATTGACCACGACCGTCTCGGTCAGGCCGATGCCCGCCATGAGCATGAACGGGGTCGCCATGAGCGACGTGCCGAATCCGGTCATCCCTCCTATGACCGAGGCCACTGCCACGCACACGGCCGCGACCCAGATCAACTCCATGACGGTCCGTCCGACCTCCTACCGGTGCCCGGTGCTGCTAGTCGGCGCTCGACGGTGCGAGGTGGTTGTCGTTGAGCTGGAAGCTGGGCACGTCCTTGAGGTTGATCATCGCCTCGTAGGTGCGCTTGTAGCCGGTCTTCGTGATCATCCAGCGCCCGTCGATGCGGGCGTAGGTGTCGGAGTAGAACGCGCTGCCGAAGATCATCGTGTCGAAGGCGGGCACGATCACCCGGTCCTGCAGGTACCAGCGGCCGGTGGCGGTGTCGCCGTCGACCTCGATCTCCGGGTGGTGGGCCTGGTGCTCGGTGATGACGTCGTTCGTCATCTGACCCTGCAGTCCGGTGACCACCTCGTCGCGGCCGGTGTAGGACAGGCGCTTACCGTAGGACGCGGTGACGTCGGGCGCGAGCGTCTGGGCGAGCTCGTCCCACAGCCGCAGGTCGACGCAGCGGAGGTAGCGGTACTTGAGTGACTTGATGGCGTCGATGTCGTCGCGGCGGTCGGGAGTGCTCATCGCGGGCCTTTCGCAGAGGGTCGGGGCGCGCGTGTCGCGCGCACAGCAGCGACTGTAGTCAATTGTGTACAGTTCGGGAATGGAAACCGGGAAGAATGCCGTCGGAGGCGCGCCAGGCGCCCCGAACGGGGACGGCAGCCGTGGCGACGACGACAACGCGGGCAGCCCGTACCCCACACGCCCGACCGGCCGCGACGAGGTCCGCTCGGCGGTCATGCGGGAGGCCCGCAGGTTGCTGTCCGATCGCGGTCCGAACGTCCCGCTGCGCGATATCGCCGACGCGGCGCAGGTCAATCTCGGCCTGATCCACCGGCACATCGGGCGCAAGGACGCGCTGCTCACCGAGGTGATGCAGGATGCGGTGCGTTACGGTGCCGCCCGCCTGGAGGACCTCGACGACGCCGGTGAGGCCGCGCGCGGGATGCTGCTCGGAGCCTCGTCGCACCCGGAGATCAGCCGGCTGCTCGCGTGGCTGGCCCTGGACCGCGAGGCGGCGTTCCCGCCGATGCTCGACCCGTCGCAGCGTCCGGCGGCCGCGTTGCGGCGGATGACCTCTCCCCCGCCCGCCGGCGACGTCGAGCTGCTGCTGGTCTTCACCGCCGTGTACGCCTGGCCCGTGCTCCGGGGCGCGCTGCTCGACGCGCTGGACATCCCCGAGGCCGATCGCGAGGGCATCGACGAGCGGCTGGCGGATCTGCTGGCCCGCGTCATCACCGGCGACCGCTGAGGCCCCCGCCCGGCCCCTCAGCGGTCGGCAGGCCCGTCGGGTGTGGCGTACTCGGCGGGGGCGGCGTGCTCGGCGGCGAGTGCCGGTTCGGTCGGCCCCTGGTCGAGGCGGAACGGCGGGTACTCGTCGCGCAGGAGCAGGACGTACGATGCGACCCGGTAGACCCAGCGGTTGAGGCCGACGTTCAGTGCGAACAGGCCCGGCAGGTAGCGCCCGGTGAACAGCAGGCCGATCGCGGCGATCAGCACCAGGAGCCCCAGCAGGGTGAAGCCGGCGCTGGTGCCGTCATTGTCGGTCGAGGCGTCGACGGCCACCGCGCCACTGCCGGTGATGATGCCGACGATCAGCAGGTGCGGGATCACCAGTAGCCACCACTTGACCAGCACGAGACCCCGCGACAGACGTTCGGGGTAGACGACGTCCAGATCGGCGGGGTAGTCCGCTCGACCCAGCGCGAAGGGCGGATACCGGTCGGTGCCCAGGGCGGCGTAGGCGTAGAAGCCGACCCGCCAGTGCCAGCGCATCGCGCCCACGATGAAGGAGAACCACGAGCGCGGGTAGCGGCCGGTGAACAGGATCGCCAGGCCCGCCGCCACCGTGACCACGACCGCGGCGAAGCCCAGGATCGCCAGCACGATGTAGTGCGGAATGGCCAGCGCCCACTTGATCAGCCACAGTGCGCGGGAGACGCCCGGGTCCAGATGGCCGGTCAGCCGCAGCGGATCGGGGCCGGTCAACCGGCCGGTGACATCAGCGCCCGAGACGGCCGAGACGCCCGGGACGCCCGCGGTTCGGCGTTCGACGTCGCGCCCCAGCCCGGCGGCGCCGAGCAGGATCAGCGGGATCCCCAGCACCAGACCGACGATCCCGGCGATCAGCGTGGCCGGGTTCGCGAATCCGAACAATTCGGTGTGGGCCCCCGCCTGCACGTCCACCCACACCGGGCGGCTGCCGTCGCTGTTCATCACGACGATCGCCCAGTTCCCGGACCGGAGGTCCACATTGAGGGTCTGCTGGGTGGAGCCGGTGACGGAACGCTCCCAGAACCGCTCGTCGGCGGGAGGGCCCGGCACCCGCGTCCCGGGGACCTCGTCGACATCGCCGTTCTCATCCGAGCGGGTCGACCAGTCCGTCGCGTCCATGCCGTAGCCGTCGGCCCACGGGTCGGTGCCGAACACGGCGTGGGGCACATCCCGGAGATACTCGTCGACGGCATCGGCGGGCGCCATGCCGAGGAACACCCGTTGTCCCGGGACGACGGGGGTGGCGCGGACCCGGACGCTGATCAGGTCCTCGAGATCGAACGCACCCGAGGAGGCAGCCTGGTCCTCGTCCAGGTTGAGGGTGAACGGGGCCGTGATGATCGCGTTGCCGACCGAGCGGAACTGCTCGGTCTGGGTGTACGCGTACCGCCCGTCCCGCTGCGAGGCCTCGGCGACGGCGAGAAAGATGCCCGCAGCGCTCAGCGTCAGGCCCAGCGCCGTGAGCAGCACGCCGGCGACGAGCATGATCCAGTTGAGTGGACGGGTCCCCTGCCCGGATCTGGGCGTGGCCGTCGAGCCGGGGTTCGGATCGGAGTGGGACGGAGCGGGTTGCGGAGCACCCATAGCGGTTCCTCAGGAGTAGGTGTCACGACACTCGTCTGGATCGACGACGCCGTCGTAAAGATGACTATATCGTTATATTCGCAGTGTAACTGCGTCGATTGTGTGTTGATTTCCCGTCCGGCCTCGACCCCCTCCGCCGCACCCGGCGGTGGCCTAGGGTGACGGGGTGATCCGCCGCCTCGTCTCCCGCGCCTTCTGGTTCTTCAGCCGTTGGGAGTTGTCGACCCGACCGGCTCCGGATCGACCCACGGTGCTCTTGGGCGCACCGCACACGTCCAACTGGGATTTCGTGTTCATGCTCGGTATCGCCTGGCGACTGGGCATCGACATGCACTGGCTCGGCAAGGCCAGCCTCTTCACCGGGTGGCGCGGGCCGATCATGCGGGCGCTCGGTGGGGTTCCGGTCGATCGGGCGAACCCCGCCCGGGTCGTCGAGGACGTGGTCGGGCAGGTCCACGCGGGCGAGACGTTCGGCCTGGTCGTCGCCCCGGACGGCACCCGCGGCGGGCACACGCACTGGAAGTCGGGTTTCTACCGGATCGCCCGCGAGACCGGCATGCCGGTGACGTTGGGCTACGTCGATCGCAGCACCATGACGACCGGGCTGGGCCCGACGATCGATCTGACCGGCGACGTGGCCGCGGACATGGACCGGATCCGCGCCTTCTACGCGGACAAGGCCGGGTTCCATCCCTCAAAGCGGGTCGAGCCCCGTCTGGTCGACGAGCGCCGGGCGGCGGGCACGGATGCCGAGTTGCCGCAGGAGCAGCTCGACTGACGTCCGGACTGCTGTCGGGTTCCCGGCCGCGCTCGTCGGTGCGGGATACTGGCTCCATGGACGGCCTGCGCGTGACTCCGGGGCCCGGCGCGCCCCGTGGCCTCACAGTGCCGGCGGGAGACCTGGTCGAGCGCTTCTCGAGGTCGTCGGGCCCCGGCGGCCAGCACGTCAATACCGCCGATTCGCGCGTGCAGCTGAGCATCGACCTGGGCACCACGACGGCGTTGGACGAGGTCCAGCGCGAACGGGCCCTGCGCACCCTCGCCCCGAAACTGTCCGGCACGGTCCTCACCGTCAGCGTCGAGGAGAACAGGTCGCAGCGGCGCAACCGGGCGACGGCACGCCAGCGCCTCGGAGAGCTGTTGCGTGACGCGGTGGCGCCGCCGGTCGCCAGGCGTGCGACCCGACCCACTCGAGGTTCGCAGCGGCGACGTGTCCAGCATGAACGCCGCCGGGCCGAGATCAAGCGCAACCGCAGACGCCCCGACCACGACTGATGCCCGGTCGCAGGTCAGGCCAGGCCCGTCGCGGGGAGCGAGACGAACCCCCGGGTGAACGGCGAGAGCGCCCGAACCGCCGAGTCCCGGTCGACCCCCACCGTCGGGTGCGCGGCGTAGAGCTCCTCCACCGCGATTCGGGCCTGCAGCCGCGCGAAGTGCGAGCCGATGCAGAAGTGCGGGCCGCGGGCGAACCCGAGGTGCCCGCTGATCTCGCGCGTGATGTCGAGCTGCCCGGCGGTCGGACCGAACTCGCGCTCGTCGCGGTTGGCCGAGCCGTAGAGCATCATCACCTTCTCCCCCGCCGGGATCGTCGTCCCGCCGACGGTCACCTCGCGGGTGGTCGTCCGCGCGAGCGCCTGCACGCTCGACTCGAAGCGCAGGCACTCCGAGAGCGCGCCGGGGATCAGCCCGGGGTCGGCCGCGAGCAACTCCCGCTGCCGCGGATGGGAGTCGAGCAGCGCGACGGTGTGCGAGATGAGGTTGCCGGTGGTGTCGTTGCCGCCGGCGACGATGACGAAGCAGAAGCCGAGGATGTCCCAGTCGTCCAGCCGCTCGCCCTCGATCTCGGCCTGAGCCAGAGCGGAGATGAGATCGTCACCCGGGTGGGCCCTCCGCTCGGCGATGAGTTCACCGAAGTAGGCGAACATCTCCGCCACCGCGTCCACCGCCCCGCCCTCGAGACCGGCCGGGCGGAATCCCTCCTCCTGCAGGGTCGTCAGCGCACTGACCCACGGGCCGAACAGCGGGCGGTCCGCTGTCGGCAGGTCGAACAGGTGGGCCAGCACGAACGTTGGGACCTGCGCACTGAAGTCGCGGTGGAGATCGACCACCTCGTCGTCGTCGTACCTCTCGGCCATCTCCGCAAGCCGCCCACGGACGAAGTCGCGGATCCGCGGCTCGGTGGCGGCGACGCGCTTCGGGGAGAACGCCTTGGCCAGCAGCCGCCGCTTCCCGGAGTGCTCGGGCGGGTCCATCATGACGATGGTCGGGGCCAGCCCCAGTTTCTCGATCTCGTCGCGGTAGAAGGTCAGCCCGCTGGCGGAGGAGAAGGTCCCGGGATCGCACACGGCGGCGTCGACGTCGGCGTAGCGGGACAGCGCCCAGAAGTCGGGGTGGGCGGTGGTGCCGTCGCCGCGGTGATGGTGCACCGGATCGGTCTCGCGCAGCAGCCGGTAGCCCGGGTAGGGGTCGGCGAGGTGCGCGGGGTCGAACGGGTCGAACATGGGGGCTGTCGCCGGCTGCTGGGTCATGGCGGGCTGAGGCATGGCGCGCGGGGTCATGGCGCCATTTAACACGGACTGTTAAACAATGGGAAGGGCCCCTCTAGACTCGAGCGCGTGCCCCGCCCCGTTAGCCCACGCTCCACCACCCCGCGCTCCACCACCCCACGCGCCACGGCCACCCGCGACGCTCTCTACCTAGCCGGACTGCGCCGCTTCGCCTCGGACGGCTGGCGGACGGCACGGGTCCGCGACATCGTCGCCGATGCCGGCCAGGGCAACGACTCCGCGATCAACTACCACTTCGGCGGCCGCGCGGGACTGCTCCGGGAGGTCCTGGACCGCGGCGTCCTGCGGATGGAGGCCGAGCGACGCGCGGACCTGCGAACGTGGGTGTCGTCGCCGCCCGACCTCGCCGAGATCGTGCGGGCGGTGGTGTCCCCGTTGGCGGACCTGTTAGACGACGACGAGGGCCGCTGGACGCTCCGGGTGATCGGCCAGCTGGGAGCACTCGCGGAGGTGGGCCGGACGGTCAACACCGGACCGGTCGCGGACACCGCACTGCAGGATCAGCTGGAGATGCTGGTCGCGGCCGCGACGGCGGCGTGCGGCCCGGACCTGGCCCGCCACCGGGTCCGGCAGTTCATCGTCATGCTCACCGCCGAACTCGCGGCGCGGGCCTGCGATCCGCCGGAGGTCGGTCCCCCGCACGGCACCTATGTGGCGGACCTGATCGACGGGTTCGCGCGAGGGCTCGCGCGGCCTGCGCCCCGCCGCTGAAGGACACCTCCGAGCCCCCCACCAGGCGTTATATCGTCTTGATCTCAGACCTTGCGCCACCGGGCGGGGTCAGTAGCGTGGGGGTATGAGCACTTCCGAGATGATCACGTCCCATCCGAATCCGACCGACGGCCTCGACGTGGACCTGCTCGCCGAGGCCATCGACGCGGCCGCGTCCTGCGCCACCACCTGCACGTCGTGCGCCGACGCGTGCCTCGCCGAGGAGTCCGTCGCCGACCTGCGCGACTGCATCCGCACCGACCTCGACTGCGCGGATGTCTGCGCCGCCACCGCCGCCCTGCTCAGCCGCCGGACCGGCAGCAACCTCGAGGTCGTCAAGGCGCATCTGACGGCGTGCCGGACGGCCTGCGCCGCCTGCGCCGACGACTGCGAGCAGCACGCCGAGATGCACGAGCACTGCAAGCACTGCGCCCAGGCCTGCCGCCGCTGCGAGAAGGCCTGCGCCGACCTGCTCGCCGCGATCGGCTGAGCTCACGATCAGCTGGGCTCACGATCGACCGGGCCTCCGCTCGGCGAGCCGCCGGTGGGCACGCGCCGCCGGCTGCCAGGTGGACCGTCAGCTGCGAGTGGTGACCTGTTCGGGCGAGAGGTCCAGGCGGCGGAGCAGCTGCGCGTTGACCGCCACCACCACCGTCGACAGCGACATGAGGATCGCGCCGACCGACATCGGCATGATGATGCCCACCGGCGCCAGCACACCCGCGGCCAGCGGGATGGCCACGAGGTTGTAGCCCCCCGCCCACCACAGGTTCTGGAGCATCTTGCGGTAGGTGGCATCCGAGAGCGCCGCCACCGAGACCACCGAGCGCGGGTCGTCGGAGGCGAGCACCACGCCCGCGGAGGCGATGGCGACGTCGGTGCCGGCGCCGATCGCGATCCCCACGTCCGCCTGCGCCAGCGCGGGCGCGTCATTGACGCCGTCGCCGACCATGGCCACCCGTCGGCCCTCATCCTGCAGACGCCGCACGGTGGCGGCCTTGTCCTCGGGCCGGACGCCCGCGAAGTAGCGGTCGATGCCCAACTCCTCGGAGACGGAGGCGGCCACGGCATCGGCGTCGCCGGTGATCATCTGCACCTCCACGTCGCGGTCGTGCAGTGCGGCGACCGCCGCCCGGGACTCGTCGCGCACCTCGTCGACCAGCCTCAGCGCGCCGACGACACCTCCGTCGACCAGCACGTGCAAGATGGTCGCGCCCTGAGTGCGCCAGTCCCCTACCGTGCCCGCGAGCTCGTCCAGCTCGGCCAGTCCCTCCTGCTCCAGCAGATACGGCCCGCCGACCTGGACCAGTCGGCCGTCGACGCGGGCCTGCACGCCCACGGCCGGCGACGAGCTGAAGTCCGTGGCGGCGGGCACCTCGAGGTCGTGCTCGTTTGACGAGGCGACGACCGCCCGTGCGAGCGGATGCTCTGAGTCCGACTCGGCGGCCGCGGCCAGGCGCATCACGTCATCGGGGGCCCAGCCCTCGGCAACCTCGACGCCCGTCACCGCCGGTGCGCCCTTGGTCAGCGTCCCGGTCTTGTCGAACAGCACCACGTCGATCGTGCGCATGCCCTCCAGCGCCAGGCGGTCGGTGATGAGCACGCCGCCGCGGGCCGCGCGTTCGGTGGCGATCGACACGACCAGCGGGATCGCCAGCCCCAGCGCGTGGGGGCACGCGATCACCAGCACGGTGATGACCCGCGCGACGATCTGGTCGGCCGGGCCCACGAACCACCAGACCAGCGCGGTGATCACCGCCGCGCCGAGGGCGTACCAGAACAACAACGCCGCGGCCCGGTCGGCGATCCGCTGCGCCCGCGACGAGGAGTTCTGCGCATCGTCCACGAGTCGGCGGATGCCCGCGAGAGTGGTGTCGTCCCCGACCGCCGTCACCCGCATGCGCACACCCGAGTCGGTCGCGACCGTTCCCGCCACCACCTGCTCACCCTCGCCCCGGCGGACCGTGCGGGACTCGCCAGTGATCATCGACTCGTCCATGCTCGCCGAGCCCCGGGTGATCACGCCATCCGCGGGGATGGCGTCACCGGGGCGGATGATCACCTCGTCGTCGTACCTCAACTCCTCCGGTGAGACCTCCTCTACGCGGTCACCCACCACGCGCTCGGCCCGGTCCGGGAGGAGGGAGGCCAGGGAGTCGAGCGCGGACCCGGTCTGGGCGAGCGAGCGCATCTCCACCCAGTGCCCGAGCAGCATGATCACCACGAGCAACGCGAGCTCCCACCAGAACTCGAGCTCGGGGTCCAGCAGTCCCAGCGTCGCGCCCCACGAGGCGAGGAACGCCACCGTGATGCCGAGGCTGATCAGCAGCATCATGCCGGGTTGCCGCTCGCGGAGCTCGTCCGCGCCGCCGGTGAGGAACGGGCGGCCGCCCCACACGTACATGACCGTGCCCAGAACCGGCGCGACCCACAGGCCCCAGCCCGAGACCTCGTAACCGAGCAGGTGGCCGAACATCGGGGAGAACGCGACCGTCGGGATGCCGAGCGCCAGCATGATCCAGAACAGGTGGGCGTACAGCTGGACGTGGTGGGAGTGGTCGTGGCCGGCGTGGTCGTGGCTGGCGTGGTCGTCGTCCCCACCAGGCGCGGGGTGGTCGGCGTGACCGTGGTGGGCCTGCTCCCGCTCCGGATCGGCGGGCTCCGCAGAGTGGTGTCCGTGGCTCATCGGCTGTGGTCCTCCCGTGCTCGCTGCTCCCCCGACCGTGTCACGAACCCACGGGCACTTCCACTCCCACCGGCTCCCCACCCGGGTGGCCGGTTCGACGCGCCTTCGGTGTGCGCTCTCAACCGCCCCGGCGCCGGGCCACCCGCCCACCGCGCGCCCCGCCGCCACTAGACCGGCAGTCATTTCCGTTCTGCCAGTCCACGGGACACTCCACGGAGACGGATGAAGTAACGCTTACCAAATGTTCGACGATGTTACTGCTGGGAGAAGGGGTGGTGAGTGTCTCCCGGAGTCGCACGCAGCCGATCCGCGGCGGTGCCTTGCCCAGGGGGACACGATGGTCGGTTTCAGGCGGTCCAGGCACAGAGATCTTCCGGCTGCCGGCGACGGCGCCCCCGACCCGGAGACCCCCGGCCCGGCGCAGGCCCTCAGAACGGGCTCCCACCTGGGGATCGGCTGGGCGGTGCTGGGGGTCGCGATCGTCCTCGGACTGTTCTTCCTCGTGCCGTTCGGTCTGGAGAGGTCCTCCGCGGTCGTCCCGACCACCTCCGCCGACCCCGTCCCGCAGACTCCGGGCCCGCAGACCTGGGTACTGTCGTCGACCGTCGTCATCCCGCGCCCGGCCACCGGCGATGCCGAGCCCGGTCCCGACCTCGATGACGCCGCCATCAATGGCGACACCGGCGATGACTCGGTGTCCATGATCATCCGAATCCCCGTCGCCGCTCCGACCGCCGGGCCGGGGACCGTCGCGCCGACCGCCACGCAGCACTCCGCCGCGCCGTCGACCACGGCACTGCTGCCGTCCACGACCACTCCCGCGACCGTCTCGACGTGTCCACAGTCCACTGCTTCGGGGCTCGCGCCGCGGCTCGCCGAGAAGCTGGGTGGAGAGCTCGGTTCGACCTCCGGCACCGGCGGGGACTGCACGGGCTGACCAGCGGCGGCCTGACCGGCGGCGGCCTGCCCTGGCTGCGGCGGCCTAGAGCCCGTACTCGATCAGCGGCTTGCCCTGGGCGTCGACGAGCACGGTCAGCCCGCCCCCGCTCCCACCGGCCGAGCGCCACAGGTAGCAGACGCCGGTGCGGGTGTCGCGCAGGATCTCCGCGGTCCCGCCGAACCCCATCGACTCGGAATGGATCTTCTCGAACCGCTTGTCCTTTTTCGCCATGCGCCCATCGTGGCACCGGCGGGGTGTGCCGGACAAAGGTACGACGACGACGAGGTCATCCCGCCCCGGGATCCGATTCAGGAGTCGATGTGGCGGAACAGTCCGCGGGTGGCCTCGGCGACAGCCCGGTCCGGAGCACGGAGTTCGAACGGGATGGCGGGGTGGGGCTCGTTGTCGCGGGTGCGCACCCGGGCCTCGGTGGTCTGCGGGCGTCTGCGACCGCCGATCAGGTGAACGGCGACGACCATTCCCGCGAACACCATGACGGTGAACAGGGCGGGCAGCATCCAGGTGGTGCGGGACATCAGTGCGGCTCCGGCGGCGAGTTCGGCGGATGCGACGGTGGCGTTCAACGACGACCCGATCGTCAGCAGTCCCGTCCCCACGGCGAGGGTCGCGGCGGTGAGGCCGAGGCCGGCGAGGGCGACCGTCGTGATCGTGCTGCGGCGACGTGCGGGGACCGTGCTCATGATGGATCTCCTGTCTGGGCGTCTATACAGGATTCGGAGGCCCCCGCATTCCGGATGGGTGGCGGACCGGAATGTTCCCGAGATTCACACTGCCGCCCCCCGGATCCGCACCGCGGCCCCTCAGGGTGACCCGGATTCGACCCTGAGATCGGCCCTGACCGGTGTCAACGGGGCGGTGTCGGGGGTTATGTTGGAGGGCGTCCCATCCCGCCAGCGACCCCTCGAATCGAGCCAGCATGAACGAGCAGTACGCGCGGCGACCGGACGGGCCGTGGTCCGAGGACTGGCTCGACCGGTCCGAGACGCCGGGGCAGGCCAACCCCACCGAGCAGTTCCCCACCGAGCGATTCCCCGCCGAGCAGTTCCCGCCCGCCGAGCAGCATGAACCCCAGCGCTACGAACCCCGGCGGTACGAACCCCAGCCGTACGCGCGACCGCCCGAACCGCTGGCCCACGAGGGTGGGTTCCCGTACGGCATGCCGCCCGCCGCACCCTACGGTCCGACCGCCCCGTATGGCCCCGGCCAGCAGTTCGGGTACGCCGATCAGTACATCCCGCAGCACCTGCACGTGGCGCCGCACCAGTTCCCACAGGGCCCCTACCCGCCCCAGTTCGGCTACCCGCCCATGCAGCAGACGGTGTACGTGCACGGCGGGCAGGTCAGGCGCGTCAACCACGCCCTGCACCTGATCCTCACGCTGCTGACCTTCGGGTTGTGGCTGCCGGTCTGGATCATCCTGGCGATCGCGGGTTCCTGACCGGCTCCCGCCTCAGCCGCCGGCCTGCCACCGCCCGGTGATGAGCGCGGTCAGCTCCTCGACCCACTCGTCGTCCAGCGCGGCATCAGGACTCACCAGCAGCCGGAAGATCGCCGCACCCGCGACGACCTCCGCCAGCACGGGCAGGTGGTCGTCGCCCCGGCGGGCCCGACCGAAGCGCGACTCGAACGCTGGCAGGTTGCCGGCGAGCCGGGCGATCATCCGGGCGTGCAGGTCGGGATCGGCCACGGTGTCGGCGATGAGGCCGGGCAGCGCGACGCGCACCTCGGGCCGGTCGAACAGCACGCGGACCGTCTCGACCAGCGCGCGGATGTCGGCCTGCGGATCCCCGACAGCGGCACCAGCCCCGCCGCCCACGCCGTCGGGTAACTCGAACGCCGGGATCACCTCCGCCTCGAGCACCGCCTCGTGGACGAGCTGCGCCTTGCTCGACCAGCGGCGATACAGCGCGGCGGTGGTCGTGCCTGCGCGCGCCGCGATCGCGGACAGCGTCAGCGCCGGGTAGCCCGTCTCCAGGACGAGCTCGCGGGTGGCGGCGATGATCGCGGCGTCGATCCGGCCGTCGCGCGGCCGCCCGGGCGCGGACTTCGCTGATCCGCCGCGCGCCGTGTCGCCGTCTGCTGTCATGGTCTCAGCCTAGTTCCGATACGCCGCACATCGTATTCCCGCCGCCGACGCGAGACCGCGAGACGCCGCCACCCAGCACCCCAGGGAGAGCCCCGTGCACCTGAGTCCGCTCGACGAGTTCCCCATCCACCAGACGCCCGCGCCGCTGACGTGGCCGGCCACCTCGGACCGCAACTTCTACGACCGCTCCTACTTCAACGTGTTGGATCGCGAGGGCCGCTTCATGGTGCTCACCGGAATCGGCTACTACCCGCGCCTGGGCGTGAAGGACGCGTACTTCGTGGTCCGCCGCGGCGACACGCAGACCGCGGTGCGGATGAGCGACGCCATCGACGACGACCGCCTCAATCCCCACGTCGGCGGGTACCGGCTGGAGGTGATCGAGCCGCTGCGGGAGATCCGGCTGACCCTCGAGCGCACGGAGGGCATCGCCGCGGACCTCACGTGGCGCGGCCTGTTCCCCGCCGCGCTGGAGGACCCTCACTCCATGCTCACCGACCGGCGGGTAACGCTCCAGGCAAGCCGGTTCGCGCAGGTCGGCTCGTGGGAGGGGTGGATCGAGGTCGACGACGACAAGTTGGAGGTCACCCACTCCTCGTCGGTCGCCGCCCGGGACCGCTCGTGGGGTATCCGCCCGGTGGGCGAGGCCGAACCGGCCGGCAGGCCCGACACAGCATTCCGGGGCATGTGGTGGCTGTATCTCCCGCTGGCGTTCGATGACTTCCAGCTGTTCCTCATCCTGCAGGAGGACCCGGACGGCCACCGCAGCCTCTACGACTGCACCCGCCGCTGGGCCGACGGCCGGGTCGAGCAACTCGACGGCGTGCGCGTGGCGGTCGAGTACACGCCCGGCACCCGCATCCCGACGGGCGTGCGGGTGGAGTTCATGAACCGCGCGGGCGAGCAGATCCGCCTGGAGGTCGAGTCCCGGCTGTACGCCCCGATCGCGTTCGGCTCCGGTTATGGCGGCGACCCGACGTGGGCGCACGGCACTTGGAAGGGCGAGAACTTCACCGACCGCGTGACCTTCGATCTGACGGACCCGCAAGTCATGGCCGGGGCGGCGTTCAGTCTCATCGACCACGTGGGCCACGCGGTGTGCACCGAGGCCGACGGCACCCGACGCGAGGGCGCGGGCCTGTTCGAGCACGGGGTGATCGGCCCGCATCACCCGTCGGGGTTCTCGGACTGGACCGACGGCGCGGACGCGGGGGCGCGCGCATGAAGGTCATGACCGCCCTGTTCAGCCCGACCGACGCGGTCCGGCGCGCCGAGGAGCTCAGGGAGGCGGGCGCGTCCGGGGTGTTCACCTTCGAGGGCCCGCACGACGTGTTCACCCCGCTCGTGCTGGCCTCGCAGGTCGGCGGCCTGGACCTGATGTCCAACGTGGCGATCGCCTTCCCGCGGAACCCCATCCAGCTGGCGCACCAGGCCCACGATCTGCAGACGCTCAGCGAGGGGCGGTTCATCCTGGGCCTGGGCACGCAGATCCGGGCGCAAATCGAGAAGCGCTACGGCACCGAATTCGACCGGCCCGTCGAGCGGATGAAGGACCTCGTGGGCGCCCTGCGGGCGATCTTCCATACATGGGCCACCGGCGAGCGACTGGACTTCCGCGGCGAGTTCTACCGCCACACCCTCATGACCCCCACGTTCGTGCCGCCGCCCACCCCGTACGGCCCGCCGCCCATCTACCTCGGTGCGCTCGGCCCGCGACTGACGCGCGCGGCGGCCGAGGTCGCCGACGGGCTGCTCGTGATGCCGTTCGGCACCACCCGGTTCCTCCACGGACACACGATGCCAAGGGTTCGGGCGGGCCTCACGGCCGCCGGTCGGCGCGAGGAGGAGTTCGAGGTGGTGCCCGAGGTGATCGTGTCGGTGGCGGACGGACAGAACGACGACGACGACCACATGTCCACACGCCGCCTGTTGGCGTTCTACGGCTCGACGCCTGCCTACAAACCGGTGTTGGACGCCCACGGCTGGGGCGATCTGCAGCCCGAGCTGAACGCCATGAGCAAGCAGGGGCGGTGGCAGGAGATGACCTCGCTCATCAGCGACGAGATCCTGCACACGATCGCCGCGTGCGGCACCCCGGCCGAGGTCGCCGCCCACGTCCGCGACCGCGTGGACGGCGTCGGCGACCGCGTGTGCCTGTACCAGACCGGGCCGATCGCTACCGATGCCCTCGCGCAGATCGTCGACGAGTTGGCGGACCGGCCATGAACACCGTCGAGTTCGAGCAGGTCACCGACGACCGCTATGGCGGCAAAGCCGCAGGTCTGGCCGAGCTCATCCGACTGGGCCTGGAGGTACCGCCGGGGTTCGTCATCGCGGACGCGGGGGCCGACCTCGTCGTCGTCGACACTCAGTCCGACACCACCGTCCCAGCCGACACCGCCGTCCCAGCCCACACCGCCGTCCCAGCCCACACCGCCGCCCGGTGGTACCGCCGCATGGCCGAGGCGGGCGCGACCCCCGTCGCGGTGCGGTCCTCGGCGGCCGGAGAGGATGGCGCGCAACAGTCGTTCGCCGGGCAGTACGACACCGTCCTGGGCGTGGACTCGGCCGAGGCGCTGGCCGAGGCGGTGCGGACGTGCGTGGCGTCGGCGGCAACGGGGCGCGCGACGGCCTACCGCCGCGCGGGGCCCGACTCCCCCGCCGCCGACTCCCCCGCCACCGACTCCCCCGCCACAATGCACCTGGTGGTCCAGCAGATGGTGGACGCCCGCGCGGCCGGCGTGGTGTTCACCGCCGACCCCACCACGGGGCGGCGCGACCTCATGGTGATCGACGCCGTCGCCGGGTTGGGCGAGTCGCTGGTCGACGGCACAGCCTCCCCCGACCACCTGGTCCTCGACGCCGCCGGCACCGTGGCGGTGCGCGACGTCGGCGAGCGCCCGGTGCTCCTCGCAGAGGACATCGCGGCGATCCGCTCCGGCGCACTGACCGCCGAGCGGCACTGGGACCGGCCGATGGATCTGGAGTGGGCGATCGACCGGGAAGGGCGGCTGTGGTGGCTGCAGGCGCGGCCCGTCACCACGCTGCCCGCGGACCTGGGCGGGATGGATTCGACACTCGCCGGCAGCGACCACGTGTACACGCGCTGCAACATCGGCGAGATGATGCCGGGGGCGTACTGCCCGCTCACAGCGTCGGTGTCGGGGTACGCGATCGACCACGCCATGCAGATGATTCAGGTGGCCGCCCGCGCGCAGCCGAGTTACGAGCAACCGTGGCTGCAGGTGGGCTACTTCTCCGGGCACATGTTCCTCAACCTCACCGAGGGCACCGCGCTGAGCTCGGGACTGCTGGGCAATTCACTGGAGCAGTTCTCCACGTCGATCTGCGGGCGGGTGGTCGACGAGCTCGTGCCCAAGCCGCCGCAGCCGTTCCCGCGGCGACTCGGTAATACGGTTCGCCTGTCGACGTTCGCCCTCACCGCGGGCCCGGCCGTGCGGGGTCTGGGCGAGCAGATCGGCGAGTTCGAGGTCCCCACCGGCTGCGACCCTCTACGGGTGTGGCGGCAGCTCGAGGACGGGATGCGGCTGTACTGCGAGGTGACGTTGACGCACGTGCGGTCCTCGTCCCGGGCGGCGGTCGCGGCCAACGTGCTGGAGAGCGTGCTCATGCGGCAGGCCGTCGCCGCGGGCGGCAGCGAGGATGACGGCCGCGCCGAGGCCTCCCGGCTCATGGCCGGCGCCGCGGATGTGGAGAGTGCGCTCATGCTGGCCGAGCTCGAGTCGGTGGTGCGGTTCTTGGCCGCCGACTCCGGCGCCGCCGAGCGGTTTCTCGGCGCGGATCCCGGCGCGGCGGTGGAGGCGGTGCTCGCCTCGGCCGACGGGTGGGGCGTCGCGCTGCGGCGGTTCCTGTCGCGTCATGGTCATCGCGGGTATCGCGAGCTGTGTATGCGAGACGCGTCGTGGGCTGACGATCCCGAGGGGTTGGGCGCGATCATGCAGGTCATGGTGCGGTCCACGCTCGAGCGGGGTGGGCGGGCGTCCGAGACCGCGGCGGTCCCGGAGCCGGAGTCACGCGCGATCCGCCAGCTGGCGCGGTGGGCCCGGGCCGGGGCGCGGGGCCGCGAGGAGACCAAATCCAAGATGGCGCTGATGGCGCACTCCTTGAAGCGCGGTTATCAGCATCTGGGCGAGGTGCTCTCGGCGTCCGGGCGGCTGCCCGATGCGGATCTGGTGTTCTTCTTCGACCGGCCCGAGCTGGCGCGGATCGTCGGCGCGCCGGGCCCGGTGACCGGCGGACTCGGGAGCCACGGCTCGGACGGCAGCGTGTCTGCCTCCCCGGAGGAGCTGATCGCGCAGGCTGTCGAGCGTCGGAAGGCGCTGACGTTCCAGGACGCGCTCGAGTTCCCCGACGTGTCGGTGGGTCGGCCGACTGCGTTGATCGCCCGGCCGCCCCGCGAGGCTGCGGACGGCGAGATCGTGGGCCGTCCGGCGAGCCGCGGAACGGTGGAGGGCGTGGTGCGGGTGGCCCGCTCGATCGTCGATGCCCGCGAGGTGCAGCCCGGCGAGATCCTGGTTGCGCCCGTGACGGATGTGGGCTGGACGCCGTATTTCACTGTGATCGCGGCGCTGGTCACCGATATCGGCAGTTCCGTCTCGCATGGCGCGGTGGTCGCCCGCGAGTACGGCCTGCCATGCGTGGTCAACACCATCGACGCCACCCGAACGCTGCAAACCGGCGACCGCGTCCGCGTGGACGGCGACCGCGGCGTGGTGACTCGACTGGAGGGGTGAGGGCCCGGCACCCAGCTACTGCGCCGCAAACTGTGCGGTCAGGTCAGAAGGGTGGTGGGTCGATGAGTTCGTCGAGGCGTTCGTGGAGTAGGGCGCGGATGCCTTTCTCGATGTCGCTGTGGTGGGGTCTGTTGCGGGCCCACCAGCGGCTGGCGCTCTCGGGGGTGGCGCTGGCGGGGGTGGCTTTCTCGGGCGTGGTGTCGGTGGCCGCGCCGGTCGTGGCGCTGGCGGTGGCGCTGGCGGTAGCGCCGGCGGCGTCCGTGCCTGTGCCGTTCCCGGCGGCCGTGCCGGTCCCAGGAGCGGGCGGGGCGGGGTCGTAGGCGCGGGAGCGTTCAGCCTTGCGGCGTTCGGTGTTGCGGCGTTCGGTGCGGTGGCGGGAGGCGCGGCGCGACCAGAACGTCGGCTCCGCGTCGGCCTGCTCGTCGCCGGTGGGGCCGGGGCTGCGGCGTTGCTGCCGGGTCCACGCCTCGGTTTCGGCGCGGGCCTGTTCACGCCGGTACTCGGCCAGCGGGCCGGAGGGTCGGGTGAGCATGGTCGAGCCCTCCGGGGAGCGCACCAGCAGGGTGCCGTCGGGCTGCAGTTCGTAGATCCAGTCCGAGAAGGTCTTGAACCGGTGATGCCGCCGGCACATCGCGGCCAGGTTGGCCTCGATGGTGTGCCCGCCCCGACGGGGGTCGGCGCGATCAAACGGCACCACATGATCCAGATCACAGGCCTCGGCGGGGATCGCGCAGCCGGGGTGGCGGCAGGTGCCGTCCCGCAGCCGGATCCGGCGGGCCAACTGGGCGCTGGGCCGGTATTTCAGGGCGGCCCGGGAGTCGTCGGCGGCCCCGATGCGCGGGTCGATGGGCTCGAAGGTGGCCCCGTCGCTGGTGGCGAGCATGTCCAGCAGGGCCTGCAGGGCGGCCTGGCCGGTGCGGGTGAACTCCACCCGGGCGCCGCCCTCGTCGCGGGCGGTGTTGCCGGTGGCGATGACGGTGACTTTCGGCCGCAACGCCACCCCGGCACCAGGCTCGCCGGGCTGGCCGGGCCGACCGGCGCGACCAGCGGCGCCAGCTAGGCCGGCGTCGCCGCACACCAGGGACATCAGGGCGTCGGCGCGCCGCTCGGCGATCGAGTAGTCCTCGAGCTCGCCAGCGGCCGCGCGATCGCCTGCGGTGGCGGTGTCGGCTTGGGTGTTGGCGGCGGCTTGGGCGTCGGCGTACTTGTGGTCTTTCACGCGTTGGTCGAGGGCCTCGGCCAGGACGGCGGCTTCCTCGGTGGCCAGGATCGCCGACACACTCGACATGCCATCGACGCCCTTGTCTAGGCGTACCCCGCGGGTGCGGGCGGCTTCCTGTCGGCGCAGGCGGATCCCGTTCGAGTCGTAGCGGGCGATGATCGCATCGACGTTGCCACGGATGGCTTTCTCACCCAACCGCACCCCGCCCTCGATCGCGGCGAGATACTCCTCGACGACCTGCCGCTGCACCGCCTCGAGCACATCGACGTGGACGGTGGCCATCTGCGAGGCCAGCACCTCGGCAGCGCGTTGGTCCAACCGGCCGGCAGCCATCTCGGTCAGGATCGCCGGATACCGGGTGTGCAGATCGAACGCGAAAGAGATCATCCGCTCGGCCCGCCTGGCTGAGATCGCCATCGCCGACACCACGTACCCGGCCGCGACATCGATCGGATCGAGCACCGCATGACCGGGCCGACACTCACCGCTGCCCGCCCCGGACTCTTCCCGGCGTTGGCATTCGACAAATAGCTCGTAACAGGCCACGAACCGGCGCGCCGCCGCGCGATTCTCCCCCATCCACCCCTCACGCGCCGCCGCTCGAAACTCAGACAGTGCAGTGGGCGCCGTGGAGCCGGCGCCGCCACCAGACGAGGACGAGCCACCGGACGGGGACGGGCCGCCGGCCGCGCGCTCTGCGTTGCCGCCCATGTGCCCCACCCCCCGACCGTGCGCCGCCTACCTGGTATCGAATCTGTGTTCTATGATACGCACGCACATTCGAACAGGCAAGGGTCGAATCGATACATATCGCCACCCGAGGCCCACCCCTTTCGGCTAGAGCAGAAGACACCAGCCAACAGGGTGGACTCGTCGCAACGAGGCCGCTTCACGCTGCATGATCACCCTCTGAAGGACCGACCACAACAGCCTCGGGACCCGCGACGATGCCAGCGAGACGATCTTTCGTTGCCACCGCCCCTGGCGCCGTCCGCGAGAGGCTGCTAGAGGTGGAGACACACGCCCCTGCGCCAGGAGGAGGACGAGATGATCGCCGAGGACCGTATCGACCCGGACGAGTACACGCCGGGCCCGGATTCAGTCACCGCACCCGAGGAGTACGAGCCCGAGGTGACCGTCGAGGACCCCTTCCGTGAGGCGAATCCGGCCGACGTCGCCGAACAGGCCATCGAGCTGCCCGCCGACGACGGCGACGGAGAAGCGCAGGGTGACGACGACGAGGTCGCCTGACCCCGCGCGATCAGCGAGCCTCCCCAGGCGAGGGGCCGATTGGATCCGACGACGACGAAGTCAGCGCCTGAGTTCGGATTGCCTGAGCAGGGGCAGCCGAACCGGCCCCCGCCGGCGGATACACCCCTGACCTTCTGTCCGCACGTGTCCTTTTCGAGCCGCGGCCCGGGTACACGTGACGCCTTATAACTTCCTGCCAACGGGAGTAGAGTCGGCATCAACGCCGGTGATCCTCGTCACTAGCACGGGCCGCACCGGCACCTCTACGGAAGGGCCGGTCATGAGTGTCAACAGTTTCGGTTCGAAGGATTCGCTGACAGTCGGGGGCGTGGACTACGAGGTCTACAGACTCGATCAGGTCTCTACCGCGGTCCCGCTCCCCTACAGCCTCAAAGTCCTGCTGGAGAATCTCCTGCGCAACGAGGACGGCCGCGTGGTGACGGCCGAGCAGGTCGATGCACTGCGGGAGTGGACTCCCCAGTCCCCGCCGGAGCGGGAGATCCAGTACACGCCCGCCCGGGTGCTGATGCAGGACTTCACCGGGGTGCCGTGCGTGGTGGATCTGGTCGCGATGCGCGATGCCATCACCGACCTCGGCGGCGATCCCAAAAAGATCAATCCGCTCATCCCCGGCGAGCTCGTGATCGATCACTCGATCATCGCGGACGTCTTCGGCCGCCCGGATGCGTTCGAGGTCAATGCCGAGCTGGAGTTCGGCCGCAACCAGGAGCGCTACCAGCTGCTCCGGTGGGCGCAGGAGTCGTTCGCCGACTTCGTGGTGGTCCCGCCGAACACCGGCATCTGCCACCAGGTCAACCTTGAATACCTGTCCCGGGTCGTCTTCACGCGCGAGGGGACCGACGGTATGACCCAGGCCTACCCGGACACTCTCGTCGGGACCGACTCCCACACACCGATGGTCAACGGCCTCGGCGTGCTGGGCTGGGGCGTCGGCGGCATCGAGGCGGAGGCCGCGTTGCTCGGCCAGCCGATGAGCATGCTGATCCCGCAGGTCATCGGGCTCAAGCTGACCGGCGAGTTGCGGGAGGGCACCACTGCCACCGATCTCGTCCTCACCGTGGCGGAACTGTTGCGCCAGACCGGCGTGGTGGGCAAGTTCGTGGAGTTCTTCGGCCCGGGCGTCGCCGCGGTCCCGCTGGCCAACAGGGCCACGCTGGGCAACATGAGCCCCGAATTCGGTTCGACCTGCGCCATCTTCCCCGTCGACGACGAGACTCTCGACTACCTGCGGCTGACCGGTCGGTCTGAGCAGCAGATCGAGCTGGTCGAGGTCTATGCCAAGGAGCAGGGCCTGTGGCACGACCCGGACAACCCTGCCGAGTACAGCGAGGTCATCGAGCTGGACCTGGGGACGGTGGTGCCCTCGATCGCCGGACCCAAGCGACCGCAGGACCGCATCGCGCTGGGTGATGCGCCGGCCGTGGTGCTGGGCAATCTCGACGAGGAGAAGAACCGGTCGGAGAAGGACGACGGGAGCCTGGATGACGCCTCGGCGGACTCCTTCCCCGCCAGCGATCCGGTCTCCCCCGGTTCCAGTACGGCGAAGAACGAGCCTCCCCGCCACTACTCCGAGGAGCAGCTGACCGCCAACGCCAGGCTCGGGTGGCCGAGCGATCCGGCGGAGATCATGCTCGACGGCGACGAGTCACCGGTGATCTTCGACCACGCGGACGTGGTCATCGCGGCGATCACCTCGTGCACCAACACGTCCAACCCCTCGGTGATGATCGGTGCGGCGCTGCTGGCCAAGAAGGCCGTCGAGCGGGGTCTGAAGCCCAAGCCGTGGGTCAAGACGACGTTGGCCCCCGGGTCTCGGGTCGTGACCGACTACTACGACCGGTCCGGCCTCACCCCGTACCTGGAGGAGCTCGGGTTCGATCTGGTCGGCTACGGCTGCACGACGTGTATCGGCAACTCCGGGCCGCTGACCCCGGCGGTGAGCAAGGCGGTCAATGAGAAGGACCTCAACGTCGCCGCGGTCCTGTCGGGCAACCGCAACTTCGAGGGCCGCATCCACCCCGAGGTCAAGATGAACTTCCTGGCGTCCCCGCCGCTGGTCATCGCCTATGCGCTGGCCGGGACGATGCGCAAGAACCTGCTCGAGGACCCGCTCGGAACGGGCTCGGACGGCGAGCCGGTCTACCTGCGGGACGTGTGGCCCACCTCGGCGGAGATCAAGGAGGTCGTGGACGCCAATCTCGAGGCCGACATGTTCACCAAGGGCTACGCCGACGTCTTCGACGGGGACGACAACTGGCGCGGCATGGACGTGCCGGGGGGTGACAAGTTCGACTGGACCGAGGACTCCACCTACATCCGCCGGCCGCCGTACTTCGACGGCATGGCGGTCGACCCCGAGCCGATGCGGGACTTCACCGACGCCCGCGTGCTGGCGCTGCTGGGCGATTCCGTGACCACCGACCACATCTCACCGGCCGGGGCGATCAAGCCCAGTTCGCCCGCGGGCGAGTACCTCCAGCAGCAGGGGGTCGAGCCGGCGGACTTCAATTCGTACGGGTCGAGGCGCGGCAACCACGAGGTGATGATCCGTGGCACGTTCGCCAACGTCCGGCTGCGGAATCTGTTGGCGCCCGGCACCGAGGGCGGGGTCACCACCCACTTCCCCAGCGGTGAGCAGACCAGCATCTATGACGCCTCGAACCGCTACGCCGAGGAGGGCGTGCCGTTGGTGGTGATCGCCGGGGCCGAGTACGGGTCCGGGTCGTCGCGGGACTGGGCGGCCAAGGGCACGTCGCTGCTCGGGGTCCGGGCGGTGATCGCGCAGTCGTACGAGCGGATCCACCGCTCGAACCTCATCGGGATGGGTGTCCTGCCCCTGCAGTTCCCCGAGGGCGAGTCCGCCGAGAGTCTCGGTCTCAAGGGCGACGAGTTGTTCTCCATCACCGGGCTCGAGGGCCGGGACAGCGTTCCGGAGGAGGTGACGGTCCGGGCCGGCGAGGGCGACTCGGCAGTCGAGTTCACGGCGAAGGTCCGCATCGACACCCCGGCGGAGGAGGCGTACTACGAGCACGGCGGCATCCTGCCGTACATGCTCCGCCAGATGCTCTGACCCCACGCGCCACCCCACGCCCCGCGACCCAGCCCACCGTCGACGAGGTGCGCGCTCGCCGACGATCCGCAGTTGCGGAGAGAGCCGAACCGGCCCACGCCACCCGCGACGAGATGTGGTCGATCCGGCCGGCGCCGCTGCTCGGCGCAGGTAACGTCCGACACCATGCAGCCCTCGCCGGATCAGGCTTCCGAGACCCCGCCCGACCAGCCCGAGGTCATCCTTGATCGCCACGGCGAGATCGCCGTTATCCGGCTCAATCGTCCGACCAAGCTCAACGCGGCGACGTACGAGAACCTGACGGACATCATCACCGCGTTGGACAACTGCGATGCGGACGACGATGTGCGTGCCGTGGTCCTCACCGGCACGGGCCGGGCGTTCTGCGCGGGGGCCGACATCTCGGGCGGGGGCGACACGTTCGCGGCTGATCCCGATGCCGACACCGGCGAGGCCCCGCCGGACACCGGCGGTCAGGTCGCGCTGCGCATCTTCCGCATGACCAAGCCGGTCATCTCGGCGATCAACGGGTCGGCCGCGGGGGTCGGGGTGACCATGACCCTGCCGACGGACGTACGCATCGCCGCGGACACCGCCAAGTTCGGGTTCGTGTTCACACGCCGGGGTCTGGTCCCGGAGGCGTGCTCGACGTGGTTCCTGCCCCGCATCGTGGGGATCTCGACCGCGATCGAGTGGGCTGTGGGCGGCAAGACGATCCTCGCCGCCGAGGCCCTGGAGCGAGGGCTGGTGAGCGAGGTGCTCCCGGCCGACGAGGTCCTCCCGCGCGCCATCGAGGTCGCGCGCGAGATGACGCGGGGCACGTCGCCGGTGTCGGCGGCACTGACCCGCCAGCTGATGTGGCGCATGCTCGGTGCACCCGATCCCGAGGTGGCCCACCGCGCCGAGTCGATCGGCATCTACACCCGTGGTAAGTCGGCGGACGTGCGCGCCGGCGTCACCGCGTTCCTCGCCAAGAAGGAGCCGGAGTTCCCGGACCGCGTGTCCGACGGGCTGCCCGACCTCTTCTCCTGACCCCGGCCGCTCTCGGGCCCACAACCGATAGGACCCCACCATGACTGCTGATGACCTCACGGGTCGCGTCGCGATCGTCACCGGATCGACCGCCGGACTCGGCGCAAGGTTCGCGCATGTACTCGCAGGCGCGGGCGCGACTGTCGTCGTCACCGGGCGGCGCACCGATCGGATCCGGGAGGTCGTCGAATCCATCGGCCGGAGCGGCGGCAAGGCACACGGCGTCCGGCTCGACGTCACCGATCCCGCCTCGATCGAGGACTGCCTCACCGGAGTCACCGAGCAGATCGGCCTCCCGCAGATCCTCGTCAACAACGCCGGCATCCCGGACGCGCAGCGTGCGCACAAGATGTCGTTGGAGCTGGTGGACGCCGTGCTGGACACCAATGTCCGCGGCCCGTGGCTCATGGCGACCGGCGTCGCCCGCCGCCTGATCGAGGCCGGGGTGCCGGGGCGGATCGTCAACATCACGTCGATGAGCGCCTACCAGTACGACGGCAACGGAGCAGCCCTCTACTCCACCACCAAGGCCGCGGTCAGTCGGATGACGGAGGCCCTGGCCGTGGAGTGGTCGCGCAAGTTCATCAACGTCAATGCGATCGCCCCGGGAGTCTTCGCCTCGGAGATGACCGACGGCATGCTCGCCCGCGTGGGCGACATCGCGCCCGGGCTCCCGCGTCAGCGCCTCGGCCAGCCCGAGCAGATCGATTCGACGCTGCTCTACCTGGTGTCCGACGCGTCGGAGGCGGTCACCGGCACCGTCATCAAGATCGACGACGGGCAGCTCCCTCGCTGACCGTTCAGCTGACGAGCAGGTCGCTCAGGCCTCACACTTGGTCAGGTCCGTCTCGAGGAGCTCCTGCCCGACCGGTGTGACGTAGGTCGCCATCAGAACCACGTCCTCCGTCCCGTGGTTCCGGCTCTCGTAGATCGAGCCCGCTTCCTCGATGTTCGAGTCCCCGACGCGGTAGATGCGGGGGCCGTCGGGGTGGCGATCGGAGTAGTGCGTGAGTTCGCCCTGCTTGACGACGGCGATCAGGGATCCGTAGTGACAGTGTTCGCCGGTGCTCGCCCCCGGCTCGATCGTGATCTCGCGGAAGGTCACCGAGACGCCGTCCTCGCCGCCGTCCACCTGCAGGTCGACGGGTCGGGCCTGTCGGCCCTGCACGATGTCGACGGCCAGGAAGGGCTGCGACCCCGCGATCGTCGAGGCGGGCGGGAGCGGCTCGGTCGGGTTCACGGTCCTCACCTCGGGCGACTCCGCCGTCGGGTCGTCGGGACTGCACGCGGCGGTGGCCAAGACGCAGACACCGGTGAGTGGGGCGATGACGGATCTGGCCAGTCTGTGGGGCATACCTACTGATCCCTGAGTCTGCTCGGACCGAAGGGGGCTCCGGTCGGCTGGCTGAATGTTATCAGCGAACGGGCCCCGAGTCCGGCCATCATCGTTCTCCTGCAGTGGTCGGGGCTCATCGGACGTCGATCGCGACGGCCTGTAGGCGAGGCCTGAACGACGTCGACGACGACGAAAGCCCCTCCTCGAAGCGCCGCCGCGTCGCGGAAGGCGGAACCGGTCGCGCGACCCCGCTGCTAGCGTGGGGCCTCTCTCACCCACCCAGGAGTTGCCGTGCCCCTGCCCCATTTCGCGTGTCGTCGTCTCGGCCTCGCGGTCGCCCTGGCCGGCGCGGTGGGCGCGCTCGGCACCGCCACCGCTGCCGCCGACCCGGACGCGGCGGGACTTCCCGCCCCGGCGCTTCCGATACCCCGCGGGATGCCGCAGGTCGTCAGCGACGTGCTCGGGCCGGAGGACCCGGCGTTCTGGAATCCGGCGATCCCGGGGACGAGGGTCCTGACTCCGCTCGAGCCGCGCGCCGAGGTGATCTGTGCGACGGGTTTCGTGCCTGTCATCTCGTGCTCGACGGTCAACAGGTGGGACTTCTCGTCGGGGCAGCGTTCCCTGCAGTTCGCGGACGTGCCCGTGATCGGTGGGCCGCCTCTACGGGTGTGGTTCGACGTGCCCCGCCTGGGCGACGGGTCCACGCGCGAGCCGGTGAACCGCGCCGTGACCTGGTGGCTGACGGATCGCACGCTCTCGTAGCCCGTTCGCCTAATTCACGCCCCGAGCAGCGCACTGTCGGAGCCGGGCCTCAGTCCTCGCCGACCGAGACGGTGACCTCGATGTTGCCCCGCGTGGCCCGGGAGTACGGGCACATCTCGTGGGCCAGCTTCGCGAGCTCGTCGGCCTTCTCGGCCTCGACACCGGGGATGATGACCTCGAGGTCCACCGCGATGTCGATGCTCTCCTCGCCCGAGCGCACCAGTGACACCCGCGCGCCCACGGACGAGCCGTCGATCGTGACCTTCTCCGCCCGCGCCGCGCTCTGCAGGGCGGAGTGGAAGCAGGCGGCGAACCCGGCGGCGAACAGCTGCTCGGGGTTGTTTCCCTCGCCCGAGCCGCCGAGTTCCTTCGGCGGGGCCATCTCCAGGTCCACGGCCTTGTCGGCGGTGGCGACGTGCCCGTCCCGGCCTCCGCCGGTGGAGAGGGCTTCGACGGTGTAGAGCGCATCGGACATTCAGAGATCTCCTCGGTCGGGGTCGTGCAGGTGTGGCCCAACGTACGCCCCCGGCGGCTACTCGGCTCTCCCTGCGGGTCGGTACACCCGGCCGAAGCTGCGGGGGCTGTCGGAGTGGATCTCCATGAGTTCCCAGTCGGTCCGCCTGCCTCCGGGCACGTCGAAGATGCGGATCCCGTCGCCCAGGAACACCGGCGCCACGAACACCTGCAGTTCGTCGATGAGGTCGTGTTCGAGCGCCTGCCGGGCGATGTCGGCGCTGATGATCTGGATGTTCCGGTCCCCGGCGATCTCCTGCGCTCGGCTGATCGCCTCGGTGATGTGGCAGTCCAGAGCCACCACACTCGGGTCGTCCGCCAGTTCCTCGGGCCGGTGGGTGAGGATGAACTCGGTTCCGGACCACGCCCCTCCGTACGCCTCGCTGGTGAGGTCGTCTCGCTCGTCACGCTGGGCGCGGGCCGCGTCGTACCCGTCCCGGCCGGCGATGATCACCGCCACGTCGGCGGCCATGCGCTCGACGGTGCCCTCGGCGAGCGGCTCGGCGGCCTCCATCCAGCTCATGTCGTGCCCCGGCCCGGCGATGAACCCATCGATCGAACAGGTGAAGCCCCACGCGACGACGCCCATCACGTCACCGATCTCAGAGCTCAGCCGCGACCGCGTATACCGCTGCGAGTTCCCGCAGGGTGGCGTGGTCCTGTCCGAGCAACCCCATGGGTGAGCGGCGGTCCGCCAGTGCGTCGGCCGGCGCTGTCCACCACGCGGTGGCAGCCTCGGGGTAGTGGCCGGCGTCGAGCATCCGGTTGATCACGGCGACGATGTTGTCCGGGTCGCGCGGGTCGAAGTGGTCGAGCTGGAACCGCGGGTAGACCCAGCGTCGGTCGCCGCGGAGCACGATGAGCCGGCCGTCCCTCGCGAAGGTCCTCAGCGCATCCGCGGGTGTGGACGCGGGGACCACGCCGCGCTCGATGAGGATCTCGCATGCCTCGGTGGAGCAGGCGTGGGGCACCTGCAGCACGGCGCTGTGTACTGCGGAGGCGATCATCGCCCGACGGGCAGCCGCGGCGGGGTCGGCGGGCGGACGGAACGGATCCCCTATCGGGAAGCGCGCTGCCCGGAGGGCTCCGTCGACCTGGTCGGCCACCCTGGCGAACGTCCTGCGCCGCCTCAACTCCCGCAGCATGACCTCGGTGAAGTGCCGGTCGTCGAGGTCCCGCAGGGCACGCTCCGCGGTGTCCTCGGACACCGACCTCCGTGACGCCATCCGGTTCTGAAGAGTCATCGCGGGCACCTCGCCTTCTCCAGCGAATTTTAGACCGCGCAGTCGCCCGCAGCGAGGGGCCGGGCCGACTCGAAACATGCTGGAAACGTGGCCGCCGGTACGACTCTCAGGACTCCGCCCGCCCCAGCTCGGCGGCCTTGCGGCCCAGGTAACGACGCTCGGCCGCGGACGTCGCCTCGGTGGCGGCGCGGCCGTACAGCCCGGCGGCCTCGCCGGTGTCCCCCGCCAGTTCGTGGAGGTACGCCTGCGCGGCGGTGCGCCGGGGCAGCGACTCCGGGAGATCGACCAGCGCCGCGAGGCCGGCGTGCGGGCCGACGGCGTGGCCCACCGCGACGGCCCGCCCGAGCCGCGCCACGGGGTTGTCGCGCAGGGCGAGCAACTCGTCGTACCACTCGACGATCTGAGCCCAGTCGGTCTCGGCGGTGCTCGCGGCGTCGGCGTGCAGAGCGGCGATCGCGGCCTGCGCCTGGTACTCCCCCATCTGGTCGCGTGCGAGCGCTGCCTGCAGGATCGCGACGCCTTCCGCGATCGCTCGCGCGTCCCATCGGGTGCGGTCCTGCTCGGCGAGGGGGATCAGCTCGTCGTCGTCGCCGTCGTCGCCGTCGTCGTTGCTGTCACGGCCGGCCCCGCCGCTCCTGAACCGCGCGGCGCGGCGCGCGTGGTGCAGCAGCATCAACGCGAGCAGGCCCCGCACCTCGGGGTGGTCGATGGCCGCCGACAGCTGCCGGGTCAGGCGCAGGGCCTCGGCGGCCAGGTCGACCTCGCCGGTGTAGCCCTCGTTGAACACCAGGTACAGCACCCGCAGCACGGTGGCCACCTCGCCGGGCCGGTCGAGGCGCTCGCCGGCGAGGGTGCGTTTGGCGCGGCTGATGCGCTGCGCCATGGTCGCCTCGGGCACGAGGAACGCCCGCGCGATCTGGCGGGTGGTCAGCCCACCCACCGCGCGGAGGGTCAGCGCGATCGCCGACGGCATCGGCAGCGACGGGTGGGCGCACAGGAAGTAGAGCCAGAGGGTGTCGTCGGTGGGTGCCGTCGCGGGCCCCGGGGCCGTGGTCAGGTCACCGGGGTCCGGAGGCGACGACGACAGCGACGACGAGCCCGGCCCCTGATCCTCCGCCGCCCGCTGCTCACGACGCCGGCGGGCGCCCTCGGAACGGACGATGTCGAGGAATCTGCGCCAGGCCACGGCGGTCAGCCAGGCGCGGGGGTCACGCGGTGGGTCGTCAGGCCAGACGCGCAGCGCCTCGATGAGCGCCTCCTGGACGGCGTCCTCGGCCGTGGCGAAGTCGGCGCCGCGGCGGATGAGGATGCCGATGACCTGCGGCGTCAGCGTCCGGAGGTCGGGGGCGGTCATGGCACCGGTGCGTCTAGGCGTGGCCGGTGCGCGGGCTGTTCTTCTGCAGGCGGTCGATGTGCTCGGAGGCCTCGGCCTTGGTCAGCGTCGCCGGGAGTTCCTCGCCGGCCTCGCGGGCGAGGGTGTCGAGGTAGCTCTTCTGCGCCTCCGTCATGGGCTCGTCGCCGGTGACCCAGTCGTCGGGGTCACGCTGCACCGAGCTGCCGTCGGCGGTCCGGCCTTCGGGGACGGGCGAACCGAGGGTCTCCTCTGCGTGGTCCTGGTTCGGGTTCGGCGTGGGGTCGGTCATGTCCGGGTTGGTCATGCCCGCACGGTACGCCCGCGCTCCCGGTCGAACCACCGGCCAGCGCAGGGGCCGGGCTCCATTCGGCGCGAGTGGTCACAAATGTGCAATTCTGGTCAAGGCGACCTGCGGAAACGTGATCAGAATCGACCACTCGTGCGTGCGCCCACGAGTCCGGGCAGCTCCCAGGGAAGACGAGCCCAGCAGAAGTTGTCCACAGGCCCCCGGGTTTCCACAAACGGACCGGTTTCGGAGCGCTGACACGCCGGAAGGCGCCGGCCCTTGCACCAGAGTTCCTGGCATGACATCTCCCACCAGCGGGCGGAAGCAACCGCCACCCGGGCCGAGGCGCCGAGGCGATCTCCGGGCGATCCACGGGACACATCGCGCCACACAGGGCTACCGGCAGGCTCACCACGGCGTGTGGGAACCCGAAGGCGCTCACATCACTCCGATCACTCGTCTGGCGGCGGCGACAGTAGCCTGCCCGGGCGCGGTGGCGACGGGGTGGCTGGCCGCGGCGATCCACGGCCATCCATGGCTTCCCCGCGAATTCCATGTCGAGTTGGCGGTCGGCAGCAGACGGGTGCGCAGAGCCGGGATAACCGCGCGCCGCTACGAAATACCAGACGAGCAGATCGAGACCATCCTGGGCGTCGACGGCACTCCGCTACGCCTCGCGAGCGCTGAATGGGCACTCTTCGACCTGGCCCGCTTTCTCGACCGGACCGAGGCGATCGTCGCGCTTGACGGCGCATCCCGGATGGGGCGGGGGGTCGACGTCAAGCGATCCCTCCCAGACCTGCTCGCCCGGTACCCGAACCGTCGCGGGAGCCAGACCGCTCTCGAGCGGTGCGCGCTGGTGGAGCCGATGACCGAATCGCCGATGGAGACACGGCTTCGGCTGTTCATGATCGGCCTAGGGCTGACCGGGTTCCGTGTCCAGTACCGGGTCCCGGGTCTGCCGTACCGTCTGGACTTCGCCTTCCCGGAACACAAGGTCGCGGTGGAGTACGACGGTGCCGGACATCGGAACGCGTCCCAGCACGCTGATGATGTGCGGCGATGGAACCGGCTGCGTGCGGCCGGCTGGACCGTCATCCCAGTTACGGCGACGCTTCTCTACCGCCGGCCTGGTGAACTCGCCGCCCACCTCCGGGCTGCGCTGCGCTGACCGCCGGCCGGCCCGCGCCCGTCACCCCACCCGGCGCCCGCAGCGAGTGGTCACTTCTGCACGCTTTTCCCGGAGGCGATCAGGGACTTCGCGAACACAATCGACCACTCGGCCGGCGCTGGGCGCGGGGCCGACTGAGGCGGACCGGCCGCGGTCAGTCCTCGATCTCCGTGGGAGCGGTGAGCAGGGGCCGCAGTTCGAGCCACTCGCGGATCGGTTCGCCGCCCGGGCCCGGCGCCGCGGACAGCTCGGACGCGAGCGCCAGGGCCCGGTCATAGTCGGCCACATCGATGATCATCCAGCCGGCGATCAGGTCCTTGGTCTCGGCGAAGGGGCCGTCGGTCAGCGGCGGGCGGCCCTCGCCGTCGTACCGCACCCACGTCCCCGACTCCGACAGTGCGTGGGAGTCCACGTACTCCCCGGAGTCCCGCAACCGGTCCGCGAAGTCCTCCATGTACTGGAAGTGGGCGGCGACGTCGTCGGGGTCCCATTCGCCCAGCGGCGGATAGGTGGGCTCCTCGGGTGCGGAGCCGCGATAGTGCTTGAGCATCAGGTACTTGGCCATGACAGAACCTCCTCGTGCTGTGCGACCCAGTGTGGTCGCTTCACCGGGGAGACGGAACAGGTCGCGGGTTCTCGACATCGGGGCCGCCGCCCACCGCCATGGCCCGAGCCGTCGCCGATCCGCCGCGCCGGGCGCAGAGTTTCTAGTAGAACTTGTTCCAGTAATCAATTTAAGAAACCGACTTAAGGATGGGCATGGGAACTCTGGATGGACGGGTGGCCGTGGTGACCGGTGCCGGGATGGGCATCGGCCGGGGGATCGCCGGGGCGCTGGCCCGCGAGGGCGCGTCGGTGGTGGTGGCCGAGATCAACGAGGCCGCCGGCACGGACACCGCGCAGTGGCTGCGGGACGAGTGGGGTGCGCAAGCCGAGTTCGTGCGCACCGATGTCACCGACAAGGAGCAGGTCCTGGCCATGGTGGACGCCGCCACCGACCGCTTCGGCCGCCTGGACATCCTGGTCAACAACGCCTGGCGGGGATCGGGGTTCGCCCGACTGGAGAACATGACCGACGAGAAGCTGCGCGCGGGCTTCGACATGGCCGTGATGGCCGCGTTCTGGGCGATGCAGGCGGCCCTGCCGGAGCTGGAGAAGCGTGGCACCGGCCGGGTCATCAACCTGTGCTCGCTCAACGGCGTCAACGCGCACATGTACTCGGTGCAGTACAACGCGGCCAAGGAAGCGCTGCGGACCCTCACCCGCACGGCCGCCCGGGAGTGGGCGCCGCGTCAGGTGTGCTGCAACGTGATCTGCCCCGGCGCGCAGAGCGAGGCCTATCGGCGGGTGGCGGAGGCCGATCCGGAGATGGCGGCGGGCATGGCGGCGGCCAACCCGATGGGCCGCGTCGGCGACCCGCTCGCCGACATCGGCCCGGTGGCGGCGTTCCTCGCGGGAGACGCCAGCCGCTACCTCACCGGCAACACCCTGTTTGTCGACGGTGGCGCGCACATCAACGGTGTGCAGTGGGCGCCGTCGGTGGACTGAGGAACGACGACGACGAGGGCCTTCAGCAGCAGGACGTCTCCGCGGTCTCGGCCTCCTCGGAACGGGTCGAATCGGCCGGGTCGACGAGGTGCTGCGGACTCGTGCCGAAGGTCTCGGAATCGGCGAGGACGGTGTAGACCTCCCACTTCTCCCCTGCCGGCCCGGTGACCCACACCTTGTCCTGGGTGGCGAAGCAGCAGGTGGTGCCGATCTCCTCGTCGGTGAACAGACCCTCGTCGGTCAGACGGGCGATCTCGGCGTGCACCTTCTCCGACGACTCGACCTCCACGCCGAGGTGGTTGATGGAGCCACCCTTGCCGGGGTTCTCGAGCAGGACGAGCTTGAGCGGCGGCTCGGCGATCGCGAAGTTCGCGTAGCCCGGCTTGAGCTTGGCGGGCTGGACGCCGAAGAGCTTGGAGTAGAACGTCACCGCCTCGTCGAGGTCGTCGACGTTGAGGGCGAGTTGAGCGCGGGACATGGTGACCTCCACCTGTGCGACGTATATCGAATTAGTTCGACCCCGCCAGAATGCTCCCGCTCTTCGATATATGTCAAGAGGGTCGCTAGGATCGGCTCATGCCCAGAGCGCTCCCGGTGATCGACGTCAGCGGACCCATCTGTTGCGAGCCCGTGTCGGCCGCCCCCATGAGCGATGCCGCTGCCCTCGAACTGGCGCTGCGCCTCAAGGCCCTCGCCGACCCGGTTCGCCTCAAGCTCGTGTCGATCCTGCTCACCGACAGCGGCGACGGCGTGTGCACCTGCGACCTCGCCACGGGTGTCGACCTGGCCGAATCCACCGTCAGCTACCACCTCGGGCAGTTGCGCAAGGCCGGCATGGTCGACTCGCAGCGCCGCGGCATGAACGTCTACCACCGGGCCCGCGCAGAGTCGCTCGACGCCCTGCGCGGGGTGCTCGACCCGAACTGCTGCCGCTGACCGCCCGGCAGGCTGACCACTCAGTCGACGCGCAAACCACCCCACGGCCGTCGCGCCTCGGCGGACACTGTCTTGCGTGCACACGATCGAGGCAGAGGACTACCGGCGCGAGATCCTCGGCTACTGCTACCGCTACTTCGGCTGCTTCGCCGAGGCCGAGGACGCGACGCAGGAGACCATGCTCCGCGCGTGGAGGGCCCGGGACGGCGCCGGGTTCCAGGGCCGGTCGTCCCTGCGCACGTGGCTGTACTCGATCGCCACCCACGTCTGCCTGGACATGACCCGAGCTCCGCAGCGCAGGGCCCTGCCCGCGGACCTCACCGGACCCGGCCGCGTGCCCGACGACCCCACGACGCTGACCACCCTGCCCGAGACCACCTGGATCGGCCCGGCGAGCGACGCACACCTGGGGATCGACCCCTCTGCGACCGCGATCGAGCGTGAGTCCGTCCGGCTCGCCTTCATCGCCGCCCTCCAGTACCTGCCGCCCCGGCAGCGGGTCGTCCTGCTCCTTCGCGACGTCCTCGATCACTCGGCCGCGGAGTGCGCCGAACTCCTGGGGATGACGCTCCCCTCCGTCAATTCCGCGCTCGCCCGCGCCCGGAAGACCCTGTCCCAGCACGAGACCGCGTTCCCCGACCCGACGGAGAACACCTCGTCGTCGTCCTCGCCTTGCCCCGACCCCCACGTGGACGCGCGCCTCCTCGAGCAGTACGTCGCGGCGTTCGAGGCCTACGACGTCGACCGCCTGGTCACCCTGCTCACCGACGACGCCGAGTTCACCATGCCGCCGTTCGAACTCTGGCTGCGCGGAGCGGCGGAGATCGAACGGTGGTGGCGTGGTCCGGGCGAGGTCTGCCGGAACGCGCGCACGATCGTCACCTCCGCCAACGGCCGGCCAGCCGTCGCGGTCTACCACCAGGCCGGCGACCAGCGCTGGGAGCCGTTCGCGATCCACGTCCTCGACTCCGCCGCCGGCCGCATCTCGGCCATCACCCACTTCATCGGCGCGCACCACTTCGCCGAGTTCGGCCTCCCCGCGCAGCTGCCGTAGAAAAAACTCCCGCGGCGCCGATCATTTCCGCCGCCCCGTCCCGTCTACTCCTGTGAAGGCAACTCCCCCGGCCCACGGGCACCCGCTCGACCGGCCCCCGAAACCCCGCAGGAGGGATCATCATGAGCCGCACGATCACCGCGCACATGTTCTCCACGCTCAACGGCGTGTCCGAGCACGCCGAGCGCTGGCAGTTCGACGCGTTCGGCCCCGACGAGA
Source organism: Dietzia sp. IBK-p2-15D (assembly GCF_057773105.1). Lineage (NCBI taxonomy): Bacteria > Bacillati > Actinomycetota > Actinomycetes > Mycobacteriales > Dietziaceae > Dietzia > Dietzia sp. IBK-p2-15D. The sequence goes on along the minus strand of NZ_JBYMTK010000001.1, from coordinate 288,311 downwards.
TGCAGTCCATGCAGCAGATGACCACCACCACCACGGACCTGGTGCTGGGCCGCACGCTCTGGCAGGAATGGTCCGGGTTCTGGCCCACCTACGCCGACGACCCGTTCGCGCAGTGGGTCAACCCGGTCCGCAAGCACGTGCTCACCTCGACGCTGACCGGCGACCTGCCGTGGAACAGCACGATCGTCGCCGGCGACCCGGTGGAGTACCTCGAGCAGTTGCGCAGACAGCCCGGAGGCGACATCGCCGTCGGCGGCGGGATCGAGACGACCCGACGACTGGTCCTGGCCGGCCTCGTCGACGAGCTCACCCTGACCATCCACCCGGTGATCACCGGCGACGGTCGCAGGCTCTTCGACGACTCCGTCCCCACCACGCGCCTGCAACTGCGGAGCTCCACCCAGACACCGGCGGGCAACATCGTCGCCACCTACTCCGTCCGCCCGGACACCCCGGCCGCCTGACCGGCCCACCCAGCACCCACACGCACATCACCCACCAGCAAGGAGAACCCGATGTCATTCCAGGCCTACCTCGACACGATCGAGACCAAGACCGGACTCACGCCCCGGCAGTTGGTCCATGCCGCCACAGAGAAGGGCTTCGGCCCCGGAACCAAGGCCGGTCCGATCCTCGCGTGGCTCAAGGAGGACTACGACCTGGGCCGTGGACACGGGATGGCGCTGGGCCACGTCATCACCAAGGGTCCGACGATCGACCCGAAGCACGTGGGGCGGGGGGCTCCCACTCCGACGCCTCCGACACGCTGTGGCTGGACGGGGCGGCCACCAACCCCGACAGGTGACAGGACGGCCGGCCCGTGACAGGGTCGCCGGCCGCCGCAGGCGCCCGAGGGGTACCTCCCCGACGGGCGCCCGGAGGCATGGTCTAGAGTTCTTTTTCGCAACGCGGTGAGCGAGAGCGAGCCTGCGGAGCGATGCGGATGTGGCGCAGCTGGTAGCGCATCACCTTGCCAAGGTGAGGGTCGCGAGTTCGAATCTCGTCATCCGCTCTCGTGAACCACATGGCATTCGCTGTTTCCTCAACCAACAGCCGCGCGCCGCTCTACCCTCCTGACATGAGTCGAGGCGCGTCCCTCCTGCGAATCACCGTCGCGTACGTCATCGCCATCGCCGCAGGCTTGGCGTGGCTGGCGTGGGGTCCGGATACCGGGCAGCTGTGGCTGGACGGGTTGATCGCCGACCTCATCGCGACGCTGGTGATCTTCGGGTTCAGCCGCATCTTCGGGAACTCCAGCACCTACGACGCCTACTGGTCGGTCATCCCGCCGCTGCTGGCGTTCTACTGGTGGGTCGCCGCCGATGCCGGCGTGAACGACGTCCGCTGGTGGCTCATGATGGCCGTGCTGGTGGCGTGGGCGATCCGCCTGACGGCCAACTGGGTCCGCACCTTCCCCGGGATGCATCACGAGGACTGGCGCTACCCGCTGGTCCGCGAGCGGGCCGGGAAGTTCGGCCTCGTCGCCGACCTCATGGGAATCCACGTCTTCCCCACCCTGGTGGTGTTCGCCGGCCTCATCCCCGTCTACGTGGTGGCCACGCGCTCCGGGCAGCCGCTCGGCTGGCTGGACGTCGTCGCGTTCGCCGTCGGGATCGCCGCGCTGGCCCTGGAGACGATCGCCGACCTGCAGATGCACCGCTTCCTCGCCACCCGCACGCCGGGCCAGGTCATGCAGACCGGGGTGTGGTCGTGGTCGCGGCACCCGAACTACGTCGGCGAGTGCGGCATCTGGCTGTCGATGGCCCTGTTCGGCCTGGCCGCCTGGCCCGGCGCGTGGTGGGTGTTCGTCGGCGCCGCCGCGATGCTCGCCATGTTCCTGGGCGTGAGCATCCCGATGATGGAACGCCGCAGCCTCGAACGCCGCCCCGCCTACGACGATGTCGTGCAGCGCGTGTCCCGGTTCCTCCCGCGACCGCCCAGGAAGGCCACCGCCCGCGTATGACGCGGCGCCGCATATGACCCGCCCCCGCTTGTGACCCGACCCCGCGTCGTGATCGTCGGCCTCGGCGACACGGGCGTCCTCACCGCCATCGCGCTGCGCGGGTACGCCGACGTCGTGGGCATCACCGCCACGCCGGAGTTCGTCAGCGGCCAGGAGCTCGGCCTGCGCCTGGCCCGGCCGGAGGCGTGGGGGCGGGACTACCGCATCGCCTACCGCCGGTTCCGCGGCCTCGACCGCACTCGCATCGTGCACGGCACCGCGACCGGCCTGGACCCCGAGCAGCGGTGCGTGCGCGTCACCCTCGCGGACGGCACCCCGTCCGAGGAACCGTACGACGTCGTCGTCGTCTCCACCGGGGTGACCAACGGCTTCTGGCGCCACCCCACCCTCCGGGACGCGGCGGACGTCGACGCCGAGCTCGCCTCGCCGCACCAGCGCCTCGCGACGGCCGGGTCGGTGGCGGTGATCGGCGGCGGCGCGGCGGCGGTGAGCGCGGCCGCGCAGGTGGCCGAGCGGTGGCCGGCCACGGCCGTGGACCTCTACTTCCCCGGCGGGCGCGCGCTGCCCCATCACCACCACCGCGTCTGGCTGCGCGTGCGGTCCCGCCTCGAGCGCCTCGGCGTGGGCATGCACCCCGGGCACCGCGCGGACCTGCCGCCCGACCACGACACCCGCCACCTCACCGGCGGGCCCGTCACCTGGACCACGGGGCAACCGCCGGCCGACGCCGACGTGGTGCTCTGGGCGATCGGCCTCGTCGCCCCCAACACCGCGTGGCTGCCCGGCGGGATGCTCGACGACCGCGGATTCGTCGCCGTGGAGCCGACTCTGGAAGTCACCGGCTATCCGGGGGTGTTCGCCGTGGGGGATGTCGCGGCCACCGACCCGCTGCGCACCTCCGCCCGCAACCGCGGACACGTCCTGCTCGCGCGCAACATCCGGGCGCATCTCGCCGGCGACCCGCTACGCGCCTACCGCCCGCCGCCGCGCCGATGGGGGTCGGTGCTCGGCCCGCTCCGTGACGGCCTGATCGTGTTCACGCCCACCGGCCGAGGCGTGCGCGTGCCGGCGCGGGTCAACGACGTCGTGCTCCAGCGCCTCATCACGCGCCAGGGGATCTACGGCGGGGTGCGGCGCCGGCCGCGGTGACCCGCTCACGGCGATCGCGCCCGCGGCGAATCGTGTACACACGGGCTATGACATCTACGCCCCCGGATCCGGATCCCAGCGACTCCCCCGACCTCGACGCGGGCGGCTCCCCCGTGGGTCCCATGACGCCGGACTCGGATTCCACCTCCCTGGCCTCGGACAGCGCCCGCACGGGCCAGAGCCCGACCAAGTCGAACTCGCGGGTCGGCATCGTGGTGCTGCTGGCGATCGTCGTCCTGGTGGTGCTGGTGCTGGTCTTCGGGCTCGTCGGGAGGATGTTCGGACTGGGGTGACGACGACGAGGGCCGCGGCAGAGTCCGATCCTGCCGCGGCCCTCGGTGCTCCAGGGCTCAGCTCCCGGCGACGGCGCCGATCAGCTGCCCGACGTCGATGTTGTTGATGAGGTCGGCGGAGAACACGGCGGGGTCGGCGCCGATGTCGCCCAGCGCGCTCGAGCCGGAGGTCAGCGACCCCAGACCCAGTCCCTCGAGGCTGCCGGTGACGGCTTCGGCGGGGTTGGGCTCGCGGATGGTGACGCAGGTGTTGATGGGGTTGGCCACCTTGCGGCCGCTGGCCAGGACGAGGGTGGTGGCGGCGCCGGTGTTGAGCACGTCGCCGGGGGTCGCGTCGTCGGGCACGCGGTAGGTGGTCTCGAGGGTGGCCTTGGCGTTGCCGGCGGTAGTCCATCCGGCCCCGGAGTGGCGGACGGAGTTGGTGGCGGAATCGCGGATCACGTCGTCGGTGACCGTCGACCACGTCTGGCCGCCGACCAGGTACCAGACGCTCTCCCGCGCCCGGACCAGCTCGAACCCGGCCGGGTGGAAGTCGTCGATCCGGCCGACCAGGGCCCCCGCGCCGCTGACGGTGGTCCGGAACGTCACGGTCCCGCCGGGGGCGGCGGTGCCGTCGCCCACGACCTCCTTGGTGAGGTGGTAGTCGGTCCACAGGGTGGAGGCGTCGTTGAACGTCACGGTCTGCGAGGTCGCGCACTCTGTGGCGGTGGGCTCTGCGGTGACGGGCTCGGCACCGGCGACGCCGACCCCGGTTCCCGCGGCGAGCCCGGAGGCGACGAGCAGCGCGGCCGCGCCGGTGGCGACGGATCGGAGGGTCCGTGATGTCATGTGAATCCTGTCTCCAGGCGAGGGCCGCGGGGCCGCTCGATGCGAGTGAGGTGGCCGGCAGGTGAGCTGGTGCTCATCACGTGTCGGCGCTTCCGATGGCAGGTCGGAATCCGACATTTTGGACGGTTGTCTTGGTTCTTGACGGTGTCAACCTCGCGGCCTATCCCCGGCCGGTCGCTGGGCCGATCGCCGGGCCGCGCCGGCCGGGCCGCCGGACGCCGGCGAAGCGGCGATCGGTCGCGACCGGCCGAGGCCGCCGCTACGGTCGAGCCATGCCTCAATTCACTGTTCCCGGACTGTCCACCGCCGACTCGGCCACGCTCGCCGAGACGCTGCAGAAGCGCTTGACGGCGTGCAACGACCTGCACCTCACGCTCAAGCACGTGCACTGGAACGTGGTGGGTCCCAACTTCATCTCGGTGCACGAGATGCTGGACCCGCAGGTCGAGCTCGTCCGTGGCTTCGCGGACGTGCTGGCCGAGCGCATCGCCACGCTGGGCGGTTCGCCGGTGGGCACGATGGGCGCGAACGCCGATCACCGCTCGTGGGATGACTACTCCCTCGGACGGGACACCGCGCAGGCGCACCTCGGCGCGCTCGACAAGGTCTACGACGGCATGATCTCCGATCACCGCAAGGCCATCTCGGTGGCCGGCGACGTGGACCCGGTCACCGAGGACATCCTCATCGGCCAGACCGCGGAACTGGAGAAGTTCCAGTGGTTCGTGCGCGCACACCTGGAGAACGCCGCCGGCAGCCTGCCCACCGCTGACGACGCCTCGGAGAAGGCCGCCGCCAGGGACGCCTCCGCCTGAGCCGGGACACGCGCTGAGCCGCGACGCGCACCGAGCCGACGGGCCGGACCCCTCCCCGGGGTCCGGCCCGCTGGCGTCCCTGGACAGCCGGCGCCTCTGGACAGCCGGGGGATACTTGTGACGGACGTCACTCGTCCGGTGCGTCCTCCGGCGAAGCAGCGAGGTGCGCAGCCATGAAGGCAGTCGTGTTCGAGGGTTTCAAGACCTTCCCCGTACTCAAGGACGTCGATCGGCCCTCCCCCGGTCCCGGCGAGGTCCTGCTCAAGGTGGCCGGCTCCGGCGCGTGCCATTCCGACGTGGGCCTGTTCCACGACTTCCCCGGCGACCCCACGGGCTTTCTCACCCCGCCGTTCACCCTGGGCCACGAGGTGTCGGGCTGGGTGGAGGAGCTGGGCCCGGGCGTCACCGGGCTGACGAAGGGCGACGCCTACCTGGTCTACGGCCCGGTCGGCTGCGGCCGGTGCAAGCCGTGTTCGCGCGGACAGGACACCTACTGCCAGGACGTGCCGTCGGTCGGATACCTGGCCACCGGCCTGGGGCGCGACGGCGGCATGGCCGAATACATGACCACCTGCGCCCGCAACCTCGTCCCCCTCGGCGACGCCGACCCCGTGGCCGCGGCCCCGCTCGCCGACGCCGGCCTGACCCCGTACCACGCCATCAAACGCGCGCTGCCCCACCTGACCACGCCCGGAGCGAGCGCGCTGTGCATCGGCCTGGGTGGTCTGGGCCTGGTCGGGGTGCAGATCATCAAGGCGCTCACCGGGGCCACCGTCTACGCCACCGACACCAAGCCCGACGCGGTCGCCGCCGCGGAAGCCGATGGCGCGATCGGTGTCCCGACCGACGGCGCCGCCGAGAAGATCCGGGAGCTCACCGGCGGGCTCGGCGTCAACGCGGTGTTCGACTTCGTCGGCGCCGCCCCGACCCTCGAACTCGCCGCGGCCTGCGTGGCCCAGCAGGGCTCGCTGACGGTGGTGGGCCTGGCCGGCGACGACTTCGCTTGGAACGTCTTCAAGCTGCCCTACGAGGTCGACTTCTCCTCCACCTACTGGGGCACGCTCGAGGACCTCCACGAGGTGGTGGAGTTGTACCGGGCGGGCAGGATCTCACCGGAGGTCCACGTGTACCCGCTCGACCGGGCCCTGGAGGCCTACCAGCAGCTCGTCGACGGCCAGATCAGCGGGCGGGCGGTGATCGCGCCGCACGACACGTAGCCCCGCGAGGCGACCACGCCCACCCCGCCGAAGGAGCCAGCCGGCCCTAGCGGTTGTCCCGCTCGCAGGCGATGCCGTCGTTGTCGCCGTCCATCGACGGGTCGTAGTACTCGCTGCCGCGGTGGATAGGGGCCACTCCGAGGTCCCACGCCTCGCGGCACCCCGAAAGACGCCGGGCCGGCGTGGTCGCGGGCGCACTCTCGACCGGCGCGGGAATGATCTGCGGGGCCCAGACCAGCGGGAACGGCAGGAGCGGCAGGGCGGCGGCGTCGAATCCCATCGGGACCGGCACGACGATCGGCGCGATGTCCGGCACGGCGATGACCCCCGAACCGACGGTGATCTCGGCGGCGACGGCGGAGGGAGCGGCGCCGAGAGCGACGAGAGTCGCCAGGCCGAGAGCGGTGAGGGAACGACGGATCATGGTGAGAACCTCGAGGGGGAAGGCCATGGGAGTGGCGTTGAATAGTGAGCTCAGATTAACCGAGTCATGTTCACGTCGCTGACCGTTTCGCGCGGACGCATCACACGAGCATGCGCCGGGAATGCGACCGCGAGAGTTCGTAGGTCTTGACGATCCAGAACGTCGCGAAGGCGTAGAGCGCGGCGGTCTCGACCAGGAACAGCCACAGGGTGGAGTCCATCAGCCAGGCGATGAGCAGCGCGACGGCCGGGAAGAGCAGGACCAGCACCACGAGAATCCGATAGCCCAGGCGATAGCTACGCTGCAGCTCCGCGTTCGGAATGGAGGCGATCGTCTCCTGCCCGTAGAAGAAGATCGACAGTGCCGCCAGCACGAAGAAGGACGTGGCCGCCACCGCGTGGGTGATGCTCACCGCGTTCAGCCCGGGCAACACCGGGTCCTCGGTCGGGAACAGGGCGACGACGATCGCGAGCGTCCCGGCGGCGTTGAGCAGCCGGTTCTCACCGCGCGTGTAGCCGCGGTACGCCACCAGAGCGACCCCGATCGCCACCAGCGTTCCGACGAAAAGCCCGCGGGCCGGGGTGTAGTAGAAGGAGCTGAGCGAGTCCATCATCGCAAAATCGGGGTCGAGGGTCACCCACACCAGAAGAGCCACGGGCAGGCCGATGGCGGCGCCGGCGATCACCATCCGGAGTACGAAGTACGTCTCCACGATGTAGGCCGCCGGGGCCTCGCAGAAGGTCGCCCGATCGCCCGGGGCTTGCCGGTCGCTCTCTGACTGCTGCACGCGCACACCTCGAATCCGACTCGGCCCCCCGCGGTCTCAGCCTCGCAGTCGGGTGCCCGTCTTGGTGTAGATCCGGTTGAGGTGCCCCTCGACCGTCCGCTTGGACAGGTGCAGTTCGGCGGCGATCTCGGCGTTGGTCAGCCCCTGGCCGACCAGGTCGGCGATCTGGGATTCGCGGCGCGTCAACGAGACCCCGGCCGGGACCGAGACGGTCGGGGCACCGACGCGGGTGAGGCCGGCCAGTGGCCCGCCCAGCTCGGTGGTCGCGAGCATCCGCTCGGCCTGGGAGTGGAACTTCGATCCCGGCGACGCTGCGTCGCGGGCACGGTCCGCGGCGACCGCCGCCACCATGTGCAGCCCGTACGTCCGGGCCCGGCGGGCCGCGTCCAGCAACAGCCGGGGGTTGCGGGCAGACATCGCCACCGCCAGGTCGCGGACCAGCACCGGCACGTCGCCGGTGACGTCCACCTCGGCCAGTGCCCGGCAGATCTCCGGGTCCGCGGTGAGGACCCCGGCCAGGGCAGCGCGGGTGGCGGCACCGTTCAGCCCCTCGTCGATCAGCGACCGGACGACCTCGCCCGCCTCGTCGGGGCGGCCCAGGCAGACGAGCACCCCCGCCTCCACGCCGCGGATCTCGGGACCCACCGGCGAGTTGGCGTACCCCGGGATGGCGCGCATCCGCTGCAGGTACTCCTCCGCCGTGGCCGCCTGCCCGGACATCGCGGCGGCCAGCGCGTACAACGACAGCGCACGGGACAGGAAATCCTCGGGACCGTCCACCTCGACGATCGCCACCGCGTCGGACGCCGCACTGATCGCGGCCGGCAGGTCACCGGCGGCCAGTGAGATCTCGGCGTCGACCACCCGTCGCACGCCGTGATCGACGCGCACGGAATCGTCCTGCTCCACGGCGACGACCGGCGCCAACTCGGTGAGCAGCGCAGTGATCCCGAAGCCGTGCAGCGTCACCGACACCAGCGCCGCCAGGAACTCCTCCGACGCCCACGTCTGGTTGCCCATCGAGCGGGACCGGCGGGCCACGCGCCGGATGACCGCCAGGGCCGCATCGGACTGCCCCATGGCGTCCAGCGCGAGGGCGTGGATCGGCTCCAGGCGGCGCGCCCACTCGGCCGGAAGATCAGCGGTGAGCTCGCCGTAGGCGCGGGCCGCCTCGCGGTAACGGCCCGAGTAGCTCAGGTGCACCACGGCCAGCGCGTCGAGCACCGCGTGCCCCGGGTGGCCGGCGGGGAGCCACTGATGCGCTGAGGCGATCAGCGGCAGCGACTGCTCGGGGCCGCGGTCGCGGTAGTGCGCGAGGTCCGCGCGGGCCGTGACGTTCTCGATCAGCACCCGGGTGAACTCGGGCCCGCCGAGATCGCCCCGCAGACAGGTCAGCGACCGGTCGAGCATCGCGGCGGCCTCGGGCAGCCGGTCGAGCAACCGCAGGCACGAGCCCGCGATCAGCGACAGCTCGGCCTGCTGCAGCGGCGCGAGGGCGAGCCCCGCGCGATCGGTGGCGTCGTGGATCTCCACCCCGGTACGGTAGTCGTGGCTGTCGAGCGCGGCGCGGGCCGCGGCCAGCACGCAGCCGGCGGCCATCGGACGGGCGTTGGTCAGCGCCCAGGCCACGATCCGCGGATCCGGTTGGAACAGGGCTGGCAGGCCGGCGACGCCGTCGCGTGTCCCGTCACCGGCACGGTCACCCGCGCCTACACCCGCACCTGCGCCGTCCCCCTCATGGTGTCCCGCTCGTTCACCGGCGCGATCGAGGACGGCGTCGTAGACCTCGCGGCGCCGCCGGTGATCGGCGCCGGCCCGCAGCGTCCTGGCCAGGACCGGCGGCTGCACCGACAGCACCTCGATGCCGCCCTCGTGCCGCTCGAGCAGCATCCCGCGGGAGAGGAGGTCGCTCACCACGTCGGCATCGTGCAGCCGAACAAGGTCGTCGAGCGGGACACGTCGGGCGAGGGCCGCGGTGGTGAGGGGGCCGAGGTCCGCGGCGGCCGAGCGGGGGTCGATCCACAGGTGCGGGTCGACGGCCACGCCCGCGATCGCGGTCGCGGGATCCTCGACCAACTCCAGCCGATCGCGGGTGCGGCGGGTCAGCTTGCGGGCGGCCAGGTCGTCGTAGGTGGCGCGCAGCGCCGTGAGATTGCCGTGCGAGCACGCCCACAGCGCCTCGACCAGCCGCGCCGAGACGGGCATCCCGACGGCCGCCGAGACCACCTTCTCCGATTCGCCGCGCGTGAGCGGACGCAGCGGCAGCCGGGTGGTGCGGACGCTCACCTCGTCGTCGTATCCAGGGGGCAGTGCCGCGCCCACCCTTGCCGATGCCACCAGGACCGCACCATCGGGGACCTTGCGGGGCGGCGCACTCAGGCGATCCAGGTCGTCCCACACCACCACAGGGACCGCGGCGGCGCGAAGGCCTGCGGCGATGTCGGCCGCGCACCGGCTGGCGCCTGCGCCCGGAGGCCCCACCACGAGCACGCCGCGCCGCGTGTCGGCGCATCGCGCGGTCGCGCGTGCCACGGTGTCGGACCGCACCGCCGCACGGGACGTGTTCCACGCGGGCACGGGACCCTCCTCGCTGCGCCGGAAAAATCAGGTGTGACGCACTCTATCGACACCTGTCTGCGGCGGTACACGCTATAGGCAATCTGTTCCGTTCTCGTGGGGAGGTAACCGCATGACCCGCCCGTCGACCGTCACCGCCGCGTCGTGGATCTGGCTGTTCTGCGGCCTGTTCAGCACGCTCACCATCACAGGCGTGCTGGCGGCGACCGACCTGCTCGCGTTCGTCGTGCCGCTCGGCGGCACCGAGGACGCGTCGACCACCGCCCCGGGGGTCGCATGGATCGGCGCTCTCATCGCGATGGGCGTGGTGTCGGCGATAGCCCTGCAGGTGGTGTCGGCGGTGAAACTGCGCGACGGCGAGCGGTGGGCGCGGGCGCTGCTGACGATCGCGGCGGGCCTCACGCTGGTCACCGCGCTCTGGGACATCACCCTGTGGTCGGCGTGGGTGCTGCTCGGGGCCCACCTGGTGGCGTTCGTCCTGGCGTACACCGATTCCGCCACCGCGTACCTCGAGGTCCGGTCCCCCGACCCGGCGTGGGCGCCGGTCTACGCGTAACCCGGGCAACGAGGGCCGCTGGTCACACCGGCTGCCTACTGCTCACATTTCACGAGATCCGTCTCCTCCGTCGACATTCCCTCCGGGGTGAAGTGCGTGACCATCACTACCAGGTCCTCTGACCCCTCATTGACGGTCTCGTGCACGTACCGAGAGTCTTCGACGACCGAATCGCCGGCGCGGTAGACGTGGACGCCGCCGGGGTGGGCGTCGGCGTAGTGGGTGAGCTCGCCCTGCTCCACCACCACGACGAGTTGCCCGTGGTGGCAATGCGGGCCGGTGCCGACCCCGGGCGCGAGAGTGATCCTGCGATGCGTCACCTTCACCCCGTCGGCGCCGCCGTCCACGGCCAACTCGATGGGTTCGTCCTGCCGGCCTTCGACGATGTCAAGGGCGCGGATGGTATCCCGCTTCACTACAGGAGGCGCGGTCGATTGCGGGCTGCACGCGGCCGTCGCCAGCACGGGTACTGCGACGGCGAGTGCGACGCCGCCTCGGATCGATGGGCGCGTCATGGTCACTCCCCCGCGTCCGCTCGGACGGTCTCGACTCACAGGCTCGGCTCCACGCTAACGCACACCGAGCCCCGGGTGAAGGAACGATCACGAAAGGCGGTTGGGGACTGCCGGCCCTCGAGCTCTACCCCGTCCGCTGCCGCCCGGCGAGCTTGTGCCGGTCGAGTTCAGTCATCCCGCCCCAGACGCCGTAGAGCTCGCCCGCCTCGATCGCGAACTGCCGGCAGGTCTCGAGCACCGGGCAGGCGGCGCAGATCGCCTTGGCCGCTTCTTCCTTGCGACGACGCACACCCTTGGGCTCGTCCTCGGCGCTGTAGAAGAGGTCGGGGTCCCCGACGCACGCTCCGTCGTCCCTCCATGCCCAGTACTCCGATGTGGGTGTCAGATTCCTGAACCGTGGCACTCGTACTCCTGTCGCGGAAGGCGGAAGATCAACGACGAAGTGTCTCCCGGGACCACCCGGGCCCGCCTCACCCTTAGGGGTGTAAGCGCTAGCGCAGCCGATTGTCGTCCGTTGCTAGGCTCTGCCCATGCCGATCAGGGTCACAGTGGTCAATGACTACCTCGTCGTCGTCGCCGGGGTGAACGCCTTCCTGGCCCCCTACTCCGATCGGATCGAGATGGTGGAGAAGGAGATGGTCTCCAGCGGATCGGCCACCGTGGACGTGGCCCTGTACGACTCCTTCGCCTCGTCCCTGGGCAAGGACGACCGCCTCGAGACGCTCCTGCAGGATCCGACCATCGCGGCGGTCGCCGTCTATTCGTTCACCTCGGACCCCGCCGCGGTCCGCGACAGCCTCGACGCGGGCGCCCACGGGTTCCTGTCCAAGTCCCTGACCGCTCCCGAGCTGGTCAGCGGCATCGAGCAGATCGCCGCCGGCGAGCGCGTCACCCTCACGGGAACGGGCCCGCCGTTCATGGGTCCCGACAAGTGGCCCGCCAAGGAGGCCGGCCTCTCACCCCGTGAGGCGGAGGTAGTCAGCCTGATAGTGCAGGGGCTGTCCAATGAGCAGATCGCCGAGCAGTGCTACCTCTCGCTCAATACGGTCAAGACCTACGTGCGTTCGGCGTACCGGAAGATGAACGTGACCACGCGGGCGCAGGCTGTTGCGTGGGGCATCGAGAACGGCCTCAAGCCCGACCGGTAACCGTGGCTGCGAGGGCGACGACAAGAACGACGACGACGACGTCACCTGCCCGCCCCACCGGCGCAGACGCCGGGTTCGGCGCGAGAGCCGTCTATCTCACAAGTGACGGGACGGATCCATTCGCTGGTGCAGGACCTTCATGCCCACCCCGTGCCGAAGAAGTAGGCTCACCTGCCATGCACGATGTCGAGCCCGGCCTCTTCGACCTACCCGAACCCGACCCCGGGCCCGAGCGGCCGGTTCCGCCCAGCCGCCGCTGGAACAGTTGCCCTGGCTGATCTGGCCGACGCGCGGCCTGGAGGAGCTCCTCGAACAAGGCGCGTTCCGGGTTCTCGAGGTCGACAGCGCTGTGACCACCGAGACCGCCGGCCGGGGCACAATCACGAGGTGCATAGCTCGCTGAGTCCGCCATCGCTCAGGAGAGTTCGCACGTCGCGTGTCAACAACCCTGACCGGGCCGGCACAGTCCGGGAGGTCGTCAGCCTCCCGCACCTGGCAGCAGCCCCACAGTGCTCGGGTGTGGATGGCCTTCCGCGAGCTACCGGGGGACGAAGTTCAGATAGTCGGTGAACCGCCATATCGGGCCCGGGTTCGTTCGACGCACCTCCATGTCGCAGTAGTCCACCTGCCCGTTGCACGCGCATCACCGTATGCGCCCCGCCTACAAGCCGCTGGGCAACGACTCACCCATGGAGTTCGGCCACGTCATCGTGGGTTTTCTCGAGACCCAGGGGAAGCCAGCCGATTCGACCGCAGACCCGCCATCACTCCATGGGTGTTCGCCTTACCGAACAATTCCGCTTGTGTTAGCTATATCGAACGAATATGATCTGTTCGATACACCGAACATGGGAGCATCATGGCAGCGTTCGCCACTCGGGCCCGGACCCTTGCCGACATCGCGACGTCGGTCAGGGACGCCCGACTCGCTGCGGGGATGAATCAGGCTGATCTCGCGGCGGCAGCCCGCCTCAATCGATCATGGGTCAGCCTTTTCGAGAGCGGGCGCACTCCCAACGCGTCACTGAGCAAGGTGCTGGCGATGATGGACGTCCTGGGCATCACGATTCGGCTGTCGTACACCGTTCCTGACTCAGATCCCCTCGTACTCCACACAGCCCATCGCCCACGGCGCCCGCCAGAAGAACCCGAAGCGGTCGATGTCGAAGCACTCCCCGCTGCAAACGCGGCTCCGCTCAACGAGGGAGCGCTTGCGGCCGCTCGCGCCATCCGGGAATCCCACCGTGCCCGCGCCATTGCAGATGACCTCGACCGGCGATCGTCCAATGACTGACAAGGAGCTCGCCGTCCTACTGTCAGGCCAGCGACTGGGGACATTGACGGAGGACCGTCACGGCAAGCACTGGTTCTCCTACGATCTCGACGGCCCCGAACGGAATCTCTCGCTGTCCATGCCCAGACGCCGTCAGCCCTGGGACCCCGAGCGGGTCGAGCCCTTCCTCGACGGATTGTTGCCCGACAATCAGGGCGCGCGGGTCGAGATCGCCCGCCGTTACGGTGCCGTCGCCGGCAACACGTTTACCCTTCTCGCTGCCGTCGGTCGCGACTGCGCTGGCGCTGTTCAGTTCCTCCGCCCCGACGCGATGGACGAGCTCGACGAAGGCGCCCTCGTACCGATGTCCGACTCCGACATCGGCCAGAGACTCCAGGAGCTCATCACGAGCAGACAACCTTCCTGGCAGGCTCGCGGCGAGCACTGGTCGCTCGCGGGAGCTCAGGAGAAGGTCGCGCTCCACCGGCGAGAAGGCCAGTGGCACCAGGCGACCGGCGCGATCCCCACTTCGCACATCATCAAGCCCGGCGTTACTGATCTCCACTGCCAGGCGTACAACGAAGTCCTGTGCCTGGAAGCGGTCCGACTCCTCGGCGTGCCAACCGCCACCACGGACTACGTCGATTTCGCCGGCACTCCCGCTGTCGTCAGCCGCCGGTGGGACCGCTACGTCGCCGCGGACGGGTCCGTGACCCGCGTGCACCAGGAGGACCTCTGCCAAGCGCTAGCCGTTCATCCGGCGCAGAAGTATCAGGCCGACGGAGGCCCCACCCCCGGCGATATCATCGCCTTGCTGCGGTCGCTCCGCCTCGAAGAGGACATCTGGCTTTTCGTTCGAGCCCTCGCGATCAGCTTTCTCCTCGGCGCAACAGACGCCCATGCCAAGAACTACGCGATTCTCCACGCCGAGGACGCGCCACCCCGGCTCGCACCGCTCTACGACATCGCGTCGATCTACCCCTACTCGCCGGGACGAAGTCAGCGCAGACTCGCCATGAAGATCGGTAGTCGGTACGGCTACGACGAGATCACCCTCCGCCACTGGCTCACCTTCGCGGAAACCAACGACCTCGACCCGAGTGTCGTCACCGCGCAGCTCTACCTTGACGCTGACGAGCTGCCCGGGGCGCTCCGGTCCGCCATCGAGCTACATGCCCCGCGCACGGACGACGAACACCGGTTGGCCGGCACGCTCCTGGCCGAAGTCGAAGCTCAGTGTCGGCGGGTTCTCGCCTGGTTCGGGTGAGCTCTCCGGGTGGCGGCAACGACAACCGCCTCGAGACGCTCCTGGAGGATCCGACCATCGCGGCGGCCGCCGTCTACTCGTTCACCTCGGACCCGGCCGCGGTGCGCGACAGTCTCGAGGCGGGCGCCCACGGGTTCCTGTCCAAGTCCCTGACCGCTCCCGAGCTGGTGAGCGGCATCGAGCAGATCGCCGCCGGGAACCGCGTCACCCTCACGGGATCGGGCCTGCCGATCATGGGTCCCGACAAGTGGCCCGCCAAGGAGGCCGGCCTCTCGCCCCGTGAGGCGGAGGTGATCAGCCTGATCGTGCAGGGCCTGTCCAACGACCAGATCGCCGAGCAGAGCTACCTCTCGCTCAACACGGTCAAGACCTACGTGCGTTCGGCCTACCGGAAGATGGGCGTGACCACGCGCGCGCAGGCTGTCGCGTGGGGCATCGAGAACGGCCTCAAGCCCGACCGGTAGGCCTCGCTACGTCCCTGGGGACGAGGACGAGGACGACGACGGCAAGGGCCGCCTCTGCGAACCGGCCCGCGGGGGCGCAGTTGGCGGAACCGGCCAAGTAAGCCACAGAAATCGCTGGGCCCGTCGCCGACCACGCTGTCCCGCTAACCGCTGTTGCCCCTCTAGTTCGCCCGCCGTAAGACCGCTGCTATTGGTCTTCGGCAACCGAGTCCACAGCGAGCGCCGTGACAAGCAGGTCGGATGCGAGGTATGGGTTGTGGCTCGGAATCCACATCGATGGCTGCTTCGCCATCAAACGCTTGTTAAGAGCGTAAGCAAGGTCGAAGAGCTCGTTCTCATGGCGAAGGTGACGCTCGAAGATCGCCTCAAGTCGCGAATCTTCGGGGTCCGCGAGGACTTCTAGATCGAAGTTCCAACGCCACACGGTTTCGCTGCGGTAGGTCTTCACGGTGGCCTCGCAGATCGGGTACTCGATCTCAAGATCATCTAGAGTGCGGTCCTCCGGGACAGCGACGTTCATATAGACCCGGATCCGCGCGGCTTCAAGTGAGGGGCCCTCCAAGAGCGAATAGAGAATCTCCAAACCGCCCGCGTTCAGCGTAAGCAGCCGCGCATTGTCCCCTGTAGTGGGAAGCGCCGTACAGGTCCACATCGAACCTGCCGTCTCCTCTGGCGACGGCATCGCTTCGGAGAGGTACATACCGACGAACTTGGTAAGCAGCTCGGTCTCCGGTGCGTATGCGAACTCCATGTACCTGCGGAGTTTGCTGTTCTTCGGCGCGGCCTTGAGCCGTTGACGTTGGGCGCGATCGGCTGGAATCCGGATGGCGGACGTGCCGACCCTGCGGATCTCAAGGTCTCCGCGGCCTCCAGGCCAGTTCGTCAGACGCTTGTTGTGCAGTGTGACAGTCTGTTCGAGCTCAGCAACCATCAACTGTTCGGCCTTGTCGAGGTCCCCTTGATCACACGCCGCGAACTCGACCTTCTCGATTGCGATGTCCGGTAGTTTCCTGTTCCAATCGCGTGAGTGCTTGCTGAACCGGTTGACGACGTCGACGGTTTGACCGACGTAAGCGCTCCCGTTGACGAACCTCAGAACGTAAATCCCACACTTGATGGCGTCGCGCCCGAAGTACGGCGCCAAGCTCGACAGGTCAATCACGTCATAGCTCGTGAAGTTGAGCTTCACCCGACCGTTAGTCGCGGCGGTGGTGTCGGTCATCATGGCCTCCTCAGTAGTAGCGCCATGGCCCAACGCTGGGGCATCGATTGGCGTTCGACGCAGGACGCTACAGGGGCGATACGACGTAGCTGCGAGAAGCCAGACGTCGCCTGCAATCACAGGCTGTTGCCGATCTACTCAAAATCGAGCTCGCGTACCGAGTTGGCAAGTAACTCAGCGCCGGCCGCCGGGCGGCGCGGAACCGGCCCGGTCAGCCCGAAAGTCTGCGGAGCCAGCCGACGATCGCGCCGGCCAGCTCGTCCGGGGCCTCCACCGGCAGCATGTGTCCGGTCTCCGGGATCTCGACGTAAGTCACGGGACCATCCGCGTCACCGTTCGAGCCAGCACCAGCGCCAGCCCCGGCGCCGCTCGGCCCAGCCCCATTCGCCTCAGCCCACCGCCGCTGCTCCTCGGTGAGCACAACCTGGTCGTCCGACGCCCCCACGATCAGCACCGGGACACCAGCCTGCGCGGGGAACTCGCTGCGATCCGGCCGGGCGCCGATCGCCACCGAATGGGCAGCGAACCGCTCGGGCCCGTACACCCGCGCCGCGCGCAGCCGCTCGGCCCGGACCTGCGGATCGTGGCCGCGGTCTCCGTAGTACACCGCCTCCATGCCATCGAGCGCGATCTCCTCGTACGCCTCCGAACGCAGGCCTGCGGCGCGGTCGGCCCGCGCCTTCGCCGACTCCGGATCCTCGGCACCCACCGGGGCGGTGACCAGGACGAGCCCGGCCAGCAGCGAGGGGTGGCGCTCTGCGAGCTGCATGGCCACCACCCCGCCGAGGGAATGCCCCACGACGACGCTGCCGGGCACAACCCGCCCCGCCACTTCGTCGGCGAGTGCATCGAGGTCGGCCACGGCCGGAAGATCCAGCGGCGTGGCGTGGACGCCGTCCGGCAGTGCACGCATCACCGGCGCCCACGTCTGCGCGTCACCGTGGAGGCCAGGGAGGAGGACGAGGTCGGTCATGGCCGCGAGGTTACCTACCCGGAACGCGCTCCGCGGCCCGGTCTGTCGGGCGTTGCTCCCAGCCATGGACTCCGCGAGGACCGCGCCGGCGAGGCCTCAAGAGGTCGAAGCACTCCCCCGGTCAACCCTTGGGAACCGGCGACGACAAGGCTCGCCACCGCCCGGGTCGGCCCGCATTCTCCGAACAGCGCGGAACCGGCCCGGCCGGAACGTGTCGAGCGAGATGCCGTAGAGGCGGTCGTGGGGTAGACGCCGGCTGGGCCCTCTACGGGGCTCGTGCCGAACGACGCGGTGAACCGGTTCTTGACCGGCATAGCGACCATCCCTCGTTCCCAGCCTTTGTTCCTTTATACCCTTTGCGATTTTTGTCCAGGGGTTTCTCGCCCCGGAGATCCGTTCTTTGGCTCGTGGCGGGAGCGGTGAGCGCCGACCTGGACCTCACCGCCGTCACCGCGCTCGCCCACCGGGTGGGCGGCGTGGACCTGCGCCCGGGTACGTGGACGCCGCCGATGTGCCGGTGATGATCCGTTCCGCGCGGGTGGTGGTGACCCCGTACCTGCGCGACAGCCAGAGCGGGGTGATCCACCTGGCGTACACCCGCGCCCGCCCCGTGATGAGCACCGGCCTCGGCGACCTCGCCGAGGCGGTCCGCGACGGCGAGACCGGACTGCTCGTGCCCCCGGGCGCGGTGCTGGCGCTGGCGGGGGCGCTGGAGCGCCTGCTGCTGGACCCGGCCCTCGCCGCGCGCCTGGGCGCCCGGGGCCACGAGGAGCTGGCCGGGACCGGTGATGACGCGGCGCGGTTGGTGTCCGAGGCGCTGGACCGCTGCGTCGCCGCCGGGTCTGACCGATGACGACGACGAGGAGGTCCCGCTGGCGGGTCAGGGTGGCGGTGACCGCCCTCGCCCTCGCACTGGTGGCAGCACTCGCGGGGGTCGCGGCGATGTGGGCGGGTTCCGGTCCCGCCCACCGGGCGACGGCCGCGGAGCCGTTCGCCCCCGACAGCCCGTTCCGCACCCCGGTCCCCGCCGACACCCGGGTCGACCCCGCCAGCGACCTGGTGACCGCCCACCTCACGGGCGAGGGCCGGGTCTACGCCGGGCTGGTGGAGTTCGGCATCCCCGTCTACACCGCCACCGCCGACACCCCGCGGTACCGGGTGCAGTGCCTGCGGACCCAGTGGGGGCCCTGTCCCTTCGACGGGGTGGACACGCCGATCCCGGACGGGGCCCGGCCGCACACCGGCTCCGACGGCGCGATGGTCGTGGTGGACGAGGACGCACAACTGTCGTACGAGTTCTGGCAGGCCGCGCGGACCGTGCCGGGGTGGGTGGCCTCGTTCGGCGCGATCACCCCCCTGGCGGGCAGCGGCTGGGGTGGCGCGGCCACCGGAGCGGGCGCCTCCCGTTTGGCAGGCGTGGTGCGGGTGGCCGAGATCGAGCGCGGGGAGATCGAGCACGCCCTGGTCCTGCAGTCGGATAACACGTGCGCCCGCATGTACCGGGCGCCGGCGATCAAGACCGACGGCCGCTCGGACCGCCCGGACTGCGTACCGCAGGGCTCGCGGCTCCGGCTGGACCCGACCCTCGACCTGGACGCGCTCGGCCTGCCCGCCGCGCACCTCGCGGTGGCGCGGGCGATGCAGCGGTACGGCGGGTACGTGGTGGACCGGGGCGGGTCGCCGCTGAGCATCAGTTTCGAGCTCGCGCCGGACGCCGACGGTATCTACCCGGGCGCCGTGTACCGGCAGGCCGGCCTGGACTGGGACTACGACGGGCTCGAGCAGATCCCGTGGGACCGACTGCAGCTGCTGGAGGGGGAGACCCGATGAAGGTGCTCGTACTGATAGACGGGTTCCGGCTCGGCGGCGCGGAGACCCTGCTCATCCCGTTTGCCGCCGCCGCCCGCGAGGCCGGCGTGTAGGTGGACCTGGTGAGCCTCGTCCCGATGGAGGACGCCGCGCCCGGGTTGCTGGAGCAGTACCGGGCCGCGGGCCTGACGCCGCGCGCGGTGGGGATGCGTCGCCTGCTGCGCCCGGACGCCCTCCCGCGCCTGGTCCGGTTCATCCGCGCCGGAGGGTACGACGTGGTCCACGCCCACCTGGCGACGGCGATCACCCTCGGTGTGCCCGCCGCCCGCCTGGCCCGCCGGCCGGTGGTGACCACCTTCCACACCCTGGCCCCGGTGTTCGAGGGGCGCGCCCGGCTGAAGGAACGGCTGGCGGTCCTCACCGCCTCCCGGTCGGACGCCGCGCTGTTCGCCTCCCGCGCCTCCCTGGACACCTACGCCGACCTGCACTACGCGGGCCGACCGCCGGGGAACTGGCGGGTGGTGCACAACGGCATCGACGTCTCCGGCTACGAGCCCGGGCCGGCGGACCCGGCCGTGCGGGCGCAACTGAGCGCCGGCCGCGACGGGTTCCTGGCCGTGCTGCCCGCGGCGTTCCGGGAGCAGAAGGGCATCCCGCACGCGATCGCGGCATGGTCGCGCGTGGTCGCGGAGCAGCCGGGCGCGGTGCTCGCGCTGGTGGGCGGCGGCGACGAGGGGCCCGTGCTGCGGGCCGCGGTGCGCGAGCACGGTCTGGACGAGGAGGTGGTGTTCGCCGGCGTCCGCACGGACATGGCGGCGGTGTACCGCGCCGCGGACGTGGTGCTGTTGCCCTCGCTAGTGGAGAACCTGCCGACGGTGCTCATCGAGGCCGGCGCGACGTGCCGGCCGGTGGTGGCCACGACGGTGGGCGGTATCGGCGAGATCGTCGATGACGGCGTCACCGGCCTGCTGTGCCCGCCCGCCGACGCGGAGGCGATGGCCGAGCAGCTCCTGCGCCTGGCCCGCGACCCGCGGCTGCGGGAGGCGATGGGTGCGGCGGCCACGGAGCGGATCCGGTCCTCGTTCTCCGCCCGCGTGTGGGTCGAGCAGCTGGTGGAGATCTACCGTGAGGCCGCGCGATGACCCCGACCCGCATCGACTACCTGGTCTCGCGCTTCCCGCGCACCTCGGAGACGTTCATCGTCCGGGAGATCGACGCGCTCGCCAGTGCCGGTGACGGTGCCGGTGACGGTGCCGGTGCCAGTGCCGGGGCCGGGCCCCGATCGGCACCATCCGGTCCCTGTTCGCCTCCCCCGACACCACCGTGCACCCGGTGGCGGCCCGGTGGTCGGGCCGCGCGTGGCGGCCGGGGGCGCGCGACGTCGCCGCCGGCCTGGGATGGGCGCTGCTCCACCGGCCCGGGCCCCTGGCGCGGCTGCTGGGCGCGGTCGCGGTGGACTTCCGCCGCTCCCCCGCCATGCTGCTGCGCGCGCTCGCGACCCTGCTGGTGGCCACCGCGCACGCCCGGGATCTTTCGCGCACGAGCGGCGTCCACGTGCACGCGCACTACGCGACCTTCCCGCTGGTCGCCGCGTGGGCCTGCCACCGGCTGACCGGCGTCACCTACAGCGTCACCACCCACGCCCACGACATCTACGTGGACACCTCCGGGCTCGCCCGGCGCTGCGCCGGGGCGCAGTTCGTGGTGGCCATCTCCCGGCACAATCTGGACATGCTGCGCGGCCTGCTCGGCCCGGCCGCCCCGATCGAGTTGGTGCACTGCGGCATCGACACCACGGGCTACGAGTTCCGCCCGCGCCGGCTTCCCGAGACCGGCCCGATCCGCGCCCTGTGCGTGGCGTCCCTGCAGGAGTACAAGGGGCACCGGCACCTGTTCGAGGCGATGGCGGTGGCGGGCCCGGTGACGGCGCGCGTGGAGTTGGACCTCATCGGGGACGGTCCCCTGCGCGGCGAGTTGAGCGCCCTGGCCGGCGAGTTGGGTATCGCCGACCGGGTCCGGTTCCGGGACTCGTGCCCGGAGTCGGAGGTCGCCGGGGCGCTGGCAGCGGCGGACCTGTTCGTCCTGCCCAGCGTGGTGGCCGCGGACGGCCAGATGGAGGGATTACCCGTGGCCTTGATGGAATCGCTGGCGAGCGGGGTGCCCACCGTCTCCACCCGCCTGTCCGGCATCGGCGAGATCGTGGTGGACGGCCACACTGGGCTGCTGTGCGAGCCGGGCGATCCGGCGGACCTGGCTCGGGCCGTGGAGCAGCTCGCGGCCGATCCGGAGGCGACCCTGCGGATGAGCCGCGCCGGCCGGGAGCTCGTCGAGGAGCAGTTCGAGCTCCGGCGCAGCGCGGCGGCGCTCCTCGGGCTCCTCGACCGGGTCGACCCGCCGGCCGCCGCCCCTGCGGGTCCCGCCCCTGCGGTGGACGCCTTTCCCCCGCGGGACGCGCAGTGGTGGCGGCCGCGCGCCTGGGCGGTGTATCTCCTCGCGCTGGTCGGCCACTACCTGGGCGTGGACGAGCTGGTGCGTCGGCAGCAGGGCCCTGGTCTGGTGGTGCTCATGTTCCACCGGTTCAGCGAGGTGCCGGACCCGCACCCGATCACCGTCACGCCGCGGACGTTCCGGCGGATGGCGGCGTGGTGCCGGGACTGTGGGTTGCTGGTGGACCTGGACTCCGGCCTGCGTGCGCTGGACGAGGGTCGCGCCGGGACCCGGTACGCGATCACGGTGGACGACGGCTACCACGACAACCTCCAGGCACTCGCAGCCCTGGGGGCGCCGGTGCCCGCCACGCTGTACGTGACCACCGGCCACATCGGGGGCGCGACCCTGTGGCCGTATGCCCTGTCCGATGCGATCGCCCACAGCCGCCACGACTCGGTGGTGGTGGAGCTCCTCGGGCAGGACGCGCTGCTGCTGGACTCCCCCACTGCCCGGCAGCAGGCGCTCGAGCGTCTGGTCGCAGTGCTCAAGTCGGTGCCCTTCTCCGGGTTCGACTCCGCCCTGGCCGAGGTGCTGGCCGCGCTCGGCGCTGACGTGCCGGCGCGGGTCGGGGACATGCTGAGCTGGGATGATGTGCGGCGCCTGCACCGTTGGGGGGGTGGAGATCGGGGCCCACACGGTGCACCACCCGATCCTGGCCAACGCCGATGACGCCACGGCCGAGGCGGAGATCGTCGGCTCTCGGGACCGGATCGCCGCCGAACTGGGTGGCCGCCCCTGGCACTTCGCCTATCCCAACGGCGGGCCGACCGACTTCGGCGGGCGTGACGTCGCGACGGTCGTCGCCGCCGGCTTCTCCAGCGCCGTGACCACCATCGAGGGGATCAACCGCCCGGACACCGACCGGTTCCGGTTGTTGCGGTTCAACGTTCACGAGGACCGCTTCCGCGCCCCCACGGGCCTGCAGTCACGGGCGATGTTCTTCAGTTCCACGAACGGGCTGGTGTGGTGGCTGCGGGCGAGAGGTGGCCCGGACAGTCGGTGACGGGTGGGCGGCGCTTGACCTGCCCGGCCATACTCCTCGCACAGGCAGAACGGATGCCCCACCGGGTCGAGGTACACGACGAACCGCCCGTCGGGGCTGGGCCGGTGGTCGTGCCGGCGCGCGGAACGCGGGGACGGTCTGGCACGCTCGCCGGACGCCGTCGCCACACTTCTGTCGATGCGGCACCTCCCCGAGCACGGCCCGGGGCGCTCTTCCCCCACAGGGGAGTCACGCGGTGAGATCGACAAGCGAGGCGAGATCCGCCCGGTGCGCGTCCGGAGTACCGAGCGCCAACTGGTCGGATTTCGCCCTCTTGAGCCTGGTATGGACCCAGTGCTCCCAGGTCATGGCGATTCCGCCGTGCAGCTGCAGCGCTTCCTCGGCGGCACGGACCGCGACATCGGAGCACCACGATCCCGCGACGGCTTGAGCTATGCGCCCCTCGTCGTCGTCTTCCGCGAGACTTGCTGCAGCGTGACGCGCCGCGGCCTGCGCCTGGACGACCTGCAGGTAGAGGTCGGCCAAGCGGTGCTTGATCGCCTGGAACGACCCGATGGGCCGCGCGAACTGCACGCGGGTGCGGGTGTACTCGACGGTCCGCTGCAGGCACTCCCTGGCGAGGCCCACCTGCTCGGAGGCCAACAGCGCGGTCCCGGCAGCGAGTGCGGTATCAACGGCCTCGACCGCGGCGTCACCGGAGGCGAGGGGGCGGCCTTCCGCACGCACGGCGACGCGGGCGAGCGGCCTGCTCATGTCGAGGGAGGTGAGGCGCGTGATTTCCACATCACCGCGGCGAAGGAGGTTCAGCGAGACGGCCCCGTCACCGGAACCCACGGGAAGGAGGAAGTAGTCCGCCTCCAGAGCTCCGGCTACCGGCTCGATGACGGACTGCCCGGTCGGCCACGCGCCCCGGCGAGCGGTCCACGGGACCAGCAGAGCGGCCGTCGCCCGTCCCTCGGCCAGTTCCGGCAGGATCTCGCGGTCCCCGACACGGAGGAGGCACGTCGTCGCGATCACCGCACTCGTCAGGAACGGTACGGGAGCCGCCGTGCGACCCAGCTCCTCGAGCACCGTCGCCGCGTCGCGCGGGCCCGCGCCGGATCCTCCGAGCTCCTCCGGAATGAGGAGGCCAGCCAACCCCACCTGATCAGATAGAGCCCTCCACAGCGGGGAGGTGTCCGTGTCAGGGTCGTCGTAGATCTTGCTCACGAAGTCGTCGTCGATAAAGCGGTCGAGCGTCGAGCGGACACTGTCCCGAAGTGCCTCCTCCACGTCGCTGTACAACAGATCGGTCATCGGGGAACGTCCTTGAACGGGATGCCCTTGTCAGGGCGGTGGTCAGCAGGGAGCCCGAGCACACGCTCGGCGACGACGTTGCGCATGATCTCGCTCGTCCCTCCCTCGATGGAATTGCCTTTCGCTCGCAGGTACCGGAAGCCGGGTCCGCGGCCGAGGAACGACGGCCGCTCCGTGCGGGTCATGGTCCAGTCGTCGTACAACAACCCTTCCTCGGGCGCGAGTTCGAGCGCGAGTCCGCTGATCTCCTGAGCCTGTCGGGCGAACGCGAGTTTCATCGCGGAGCTCTCCGGCCCGGGAACCCCCGCCTCGAGCTGCTGGCGGAGCCGAAGTCCGGCGAGTCTCGTCACCTCCGTCTCGACCCACCAGGCGAGCAGTTCCGCCTGGGCGCCGGGTGTGCGTACCGAGGGATCACGACGCCAGCGGTCGGCGACGACCCCGATCTGGCCGGCTTCGCGCGCGGCCCCGGCGCCGATCGCGACGCGCTCGTTGTTCAGCGTGGCCGTCGCGACCTGCCACCCCTGCCCGACGTCTCCGATCCTGTCACTGTCCGGAACCCGGACACCGGACAGGAAGACCTCGTTGAACTCTGCCTCTCCGGTGATCTGTCGAAGGGGTCGGACCTCGACGCCCGGGTCGCTCATGTCCACGACGAAGTACGTCAGTCCGGCGTGCTTCGGGACCGAGGAGTCCGTGCGCGCGACGAGTATCGCCCGCTGCGCGTGGTGCGCGCCCGAGGTCCAGACCTTCTGCCCGTCGACGATCCACGTGTCGCCGTCCAGCCTGGCCCTGGTGGCGACGGCAGCGAGATCCGACCCCGCGCCGGGCTCGCTGAACAGCTGGCACCAGATGTCCTCGGAGGTGTAGATCCGGCGGAGGTAACGCTCCTGTTGGTCGGCGTCGCCGAAGGCGAGCAACGTCGGAGCCGCCATCCCCATGCCGATGGAGTTCCGGCCGACATCGGGTGCGGGTGCGCCGGCCGCGGCCAAGAGGGAATCCACTCGCTCCTGCTCACCGCGCGACACCCCCAGGCCGCCCCTGCCCCGGGGGAAGTGCACCCACGCGAGTCCCGCGTCGAACCGGGCCCCGAGGAACTCGGCCTCATCGGTGGTGGCCGGGTCATGGTGGGACAGTAGGTCGCGGACCTTGTCGTCAAGCTCCGGCATGGCTTCTCACCTTCCTGATCTCGTTCCGGGCGAGTGCGTTCTTGTGGACTTCGTCCGGTCCGTCGGCCAGGCGCAGAGTCCGGACCTGGGCGAACCATGCCGCCACGGGGAAGTCCTGGCTCACGCCTCCGGCACCGTGGATCTGTACGGCCTTGTCGAGGATCCACTCCACGGTGGCCGGTGCGGCGATCTTGATCGCCTGGATCTCCGTGTGGGCACCCTTGTTGCCGACGGTGTCCATCAGCCATGCGGCCTTGAGCGTGAGCAGCCGGATCTGTTCGATCCGCACCCGGGACTCGGCGATCCAGTCGCGGACGACGCCCTGATCGGCCAGCGATTTGCCGAACGCCTCCCGGCCGGAGGCACGCGTGACCATCAGTTCGAGGCTGCGTTCCGCGATACCGATGAGTCGCATGCAGTGGTGGATGCGCCCGGGGCCGAGTCGGGCCTGGGCGATCGCGAACCCGTCACCTTCCCGGGAGATCATGTTCTCCGCCGGTACGCGGGCGTCGGTGAAGACGATCTCGGCGTGCCCACCGTGGTCCCGGTGGTCGTAGCCGAAGACCTTCATCCCCCGGCGGATGTCCACGCCGGGTGTCTCCCGCGGGACGATGATCATCGACTGCTGGCGATGCCGGTCGGCATCCGGATCGCTCTTCCCCATCACGATGAGCAGTCGGGCATTCGGGTCCATCGCTCCGGAGATGTACCACTTGTGGCCGTTGATGACGTAGTGGTCTCCGTCCCGGACGATCGAGGTCTCCACGTTCGTCGCATCAGAACTGGCGACCGCCGGTTCCGTCATGGCGAAGGCCGACCGGATCGAGCCGTCGAGCAGCGGATCGAGCCACTCCTTCTTCTGCTCGGGCGTGCCGAACATGTGCAGCACTTCCATGTTGCCGGTATCCGGTGCCGCGCAGTTGGTCGCGAGCGGGGCGATGTGCGGGCTCCGGCCGAGGATCTCGCACAGCGGTGCGTACTGGAGGTTCGTCAGTCCGGCACCGGACTCCCCCGGAAGGAAGAGGTTCCACAGTCCCTGGCGTCGGGCCTCCTCTTTGAGCTCCTCCATGATCGGCGGTGGGTTCCAGCTGTCCGGCGTGCTGTCCAGCTGCTCCTCGAATCTCCTCTCCGCCGGATAGACATGAGTCTCCATGAAGGTGGTCAGTCGCTCTCTGAGTTCGAGCGTGGTCGGATCGAAGTCGAAGTCCATGTCGCTTCTCCTGATGTCGGGGCCAGTGCTTCTGTGACTTCTCGGTGGGGGTACCGCGCTCGGCTGGGCTGGGGCCCGGTGACGGTCAGTGCTCCGCGAGGGTGCGGGCGTACCGCTGCATGCCGCGAATCCACCGATCCGGGTCCTCGGACTTGCGTCTGGCGAACTCGCGGACCTCGGGGTGCGGCAGGATCAGGAACCTCTCTTCCGAGATCGCGACCAGCACGTCCTCGGCCACAGTGCGCGGGTCGAGGACGGCGCCTGCGCCGGTGACCGCACGGGCCGCCTGGCCGCCGCCCGGGGCGTCCTCCTGCAGACCTCCGTTGAGCAGGTCCGTGTCCACTCCCATCGGGCAGAGGCAACTCACGCCGATCCCCTTGTCGCCATAGGTGACGGCCAGCCACTCGGCGAACCCCACGGCGCCATGCTTGGTCACCGAGTACACCGCCGATCCGATCTGCGTGAGCAGACCCGCCGCGGAGGCGGTGGACACGAAGTACCCGCCACCGCGCTCGAGCCAGCCCGGCACCATCACGCGCGCGGCACGGACGTGCGCCAGCAGATTGACCTCGAGTCCCAGCCGCCACTGGTCCTCATCGGCTGCCAGACCCGCGGCTTCACCCACACCCGCGTTCGCCACGAAGATGTCCACCGGCCCGAGCTCACGCTCGGCAGCCGCCACCATCTCCGCGATCGTCCCGGGGTCCGCAGCATCTCCCGCGACCGCGGCGACGGTTCCGACGCCGGCGACCCGTTCCAGTCGCCCGGCGGTCGCGTGCAGCTTGTGGACATCGATATCAGAGACCAGCACGCGAGCACCGGCCTCCAGAAACCGATGCGTCAGTGCCTCCCCTATGCCCCCTGCGGCACCGGTAACGATGGCGACTGTGCCCCGGACCTCCATGAGTTGCTCCCGTCAGCCGATCGGCTCAATCGCACGGCGAGCCGGCGACGTAGATGACCTGCCCCGTCACGAAGCCCGCGCCTTCGCTGGCGAGGAACGAGGCGGTATGGGCGATGTCCTCCGGCTTTCCCGTCCGGCCCACGGCGGCCTTACCCGCGGCCGCCTTCTTCAGCTGGTCGAACTCGACACCGATCCGTTCGGCCGTCTCTGCCGTCATCTCGGTTTCGATGAACCCGGGGGCGATCGCGTTGGCGGTGACCCCGAACTTGCCGAGCTCGATGGCGAGCGTCTTGGTGAAGCCCTGCATGCCGGCCTTCGCTGCCGAGTAATTGACCTGACCCCTGTTTCCCTGCGCGGAGGTCGACGACAGATTGACGATGCGGCCGAACTTCTCCCGGGTCATGTACGCCTGGCAGGCCTTGGTCATGAGGAAGGCACCGCGGAGATGAACGTTCATCACGGCGTCCCACTCCGATACGTCCATCTTGAACAGGAGGTTGTCGCGGATGATCCCGGCGTTGTTGACGAGGACGGTCGGCGCGCCCAACTGCTCGGCGACCCGCTCGACCGCGGCGTCCACCTGGGCGGGGTCGGTGACGTCTGCTCCCACGCCGAGGGCTTCACCGCCGTCGCCGGCGATCCTCTCCGCGACGGCGCGGCAGGCGTCCTCGTCCAGGTCGAGCACCGCCACCGCCATCCCGTCCGCCGCCAGTCGCGTAGCGATTCCGGCGCCGATACCCCTGGCACCTCCGGTGACGATCGCGACTCGACGGCCCTGTTCGGGGTTCATGCTTCTCCTCGGGTGTGCGGGTGAGTTGGACCACACCGTAATTGAATCCGGGTTCGGTTTCAAGTAAATTCGCAACGGAGACCCCGACCCCGAGGAGTTCCGCCATGGCAAGCCCACAGCACCGTCCGTCGTCCGTTGAAGACCTCAAGAATCTCGTGGACGTGGAGATCGGCCCGACCGGCTGGCACGAGGTCGACCAGGCGGCGATCAACGCCTTCGCCGACGTCACGGGCGATCACCAGTGGATCCACGTCGACCGGGAGAAGGCGGCACAGAGCCCCTTCGGCACCACCATCGCCCACGGCCTCTACAGCCTCTCGCGGACGCCCGCACTGCTACAGGAACTGCTGGCCGTCGAGGGATTCGCGCACGCCCTCAACTACGGCTACGACCGCGTGCGCTTCATCCACCCGCTGCCGGTCGGTTCGCGGCTCCGGCTGCGGGCCCAGCTGACCGCTGTGGACGAGGTCGCACCCGGCCAGGTGCAGGTCGTCATCAGGCTCACGGTCGAGGGCGAGGGCATCGACAAGCCGATCCTCGTCGCCGACTCGATCAGCCGCTTCGGCAACTGACCGCGCTCCGGTGTCCGCGGGCGCCCGCGGACACCGGAGGATGCCGTCTTAGGTCAGCTCCTCACCCGGATCGTCCCGCTCAGCGGCGCCGGCCACGCCAGCGCATCATGGTCGCGGATGAGCGCATCGAGACGTTCGGCCGCCCCCGCCTCCCACTCGGACGTGCGTCGGCTCGTCAGATCCACGTGCGCCTCGAGCATCTCCAGAACGTTGACGACGGTGCCGGTGCGGTGGTTCACCACGAGCGATACCGCGTGGGCCACCTTCCTGCCCCGCGCGATCCACCGCACGTGAACGCTGACCCTGTCCCCCACGAGGACCTCACCCAGGAACCGGATGTGTTGCTCGATGCTGAACGTCCCGGCACCGGCATCACGGCGGTACTCGTCGTGCAGGTCCAGCGACCGGATCGACGCTTCGGCCGCGCGCAGATGCAGGGTGAAGTAGTGGCTGACGTTGACGTGGCCGTTGCCGTCCTCCCACTCGGGCGGAGCGACCTCGTCGACGAGGGCCGGGAGACCCGCGATCACCTGGTCGGCCGCGGGTAGGGTGGTCGGCTCGCTCATGGGACCAGGATCACCTTCCCCGTCACCTGGCGGGTGTCGAGTGACGTCAACGCCGCGCCGGCCTCACTCAGGGGGTAGGTGCCGCCGATGAGCGGCCTGAGCGCTCCACTACGCAGATGCGGTTCGAGTGCCTCCCATTCGGTGCGGATGTGGCCGGGACGACGGAGCGCGTAGGCGCCCCAACCGACACCGACCACCGTGACGTTGTTGAGCAGCAGGCGATTGACCTTGACGACCGGGATGTCGCCGGCGGTGAAGCCGATGACGAGGAGCCGGCCCTCCTCGCGCAACACCCGCAGCGAATCGGTGAAGCGGTCACCACCGACCGGATCGACGACGACGTCGATGCTGCGCCCCACGTCGTCGCGGAACCCGTCCGCGAACACGACCTCGTCGGCACCTGCCTGTCGGGCGATCTCCCCCTTGGCCTCCGTCGAGACCACCGCGACGACCCGGCCCGCACCGAACGCCTTGGCGACCTGGATCGACGCCGTCCCGATGCCGCCCGCCGCGCCGTGCACCAGGACGGACTCTCCTGCCCGCAGGCCACCGCGCTCGATCAGTGCGAAGTAGGCCGTGCAGTAGTTGAACAGGAACGCCGCCCCCTCCTCGAAGCCCACGTCGTCCGGGAGCCTGAAGGTCAGGTCCGGCCGTGCGAGGACCTTCTCGGCGAACCCACCGAGCATGCACAGTGACGCCACGCGGTCGCCCGGCGAGAGGTCGCAGCCCTCGGGCGCGCGGGTGACGACGCCGGCGACCTCGGCCCCCGGCACGAACGGGAGGTCCGGCTTCATCTGGTAGAGCCCCCGGGTCTGCAGTAGCTCCGGGAACGCGACGCCGGCCGCTCTGACATCGATGGCGACCTGATCGTCCGCCCCCGGGTCCGGCAGGTCGACCACTTCGACCGCGTCGGGCCCGTCAAGGGTCGAGATCTGAACAGCACGCATGGAGTCTCCTCTCTCTCTTTAGGTGAACCGGCTCAGACCTTGAGCAGGAGCTTGCCGGTGTTGACGCCCTCGAACAGGCCGAGCAGTGCCTCGGGAAAGGCCTCGACACCCCCGTCGAGAACGGTTTCGGTGGCGACCAACCGGCCCTCGTCGATGAGTCCGGCGATCGCGTCGACGGCTTCCCCGTAGCGGTCCCGGTAATCGAAGACCACGAAGCCCTCCATCCGCGCCCGGAAGACCAGGAGCGACATATAGCGCCGCGGACCTTCGGGCAGGGACTCCTCGTTGTACGCGGAAACCGCGCCGCACACGACCACGCGCGCACCGCGGGCGAGGTTCGCCAGCGCGGCGTCGAGGAGTTCTCCGCCCACATTGTCGAAGTAGATGTCCACGCCATCGGGAGCCGCTGTCCGTACCTGCTTGAGCAGATCTCCCTCGCGGCGGTCGATGACCGCATCGAGGCCGAGACCACGCAGCCATTCCGCCTTCTCCTGTCCACCGGCCACGCCGATGACCCGACACCCCCTGGCCTTGGCGAGCTGCGCCACGATGCTTCCGACCGCACCGGCGGCGGCGGACACCAACACGGTGTCACCGGGTGCGACGGCACCGACGTCGGTGAGCCCGAAGTACGCCGTCATCCCGGGCATCCCGAGCGCACCGAGCCACGTCTCCATGGGCGCGCGGTCGAGATCGAGCCGCGACACCCCGGCCCCGTCGGACACGGCGTACTCGCACACGCCGAACGTGCCGCTGACGACGTCGCCCACCGCGTAGCCGTCGTGCTTCGAGGCGGTCACCGTTCCGGCGGCGAGAGCGCGCATCACCTCACCGATCCCGACCGGCGGCACGTACGAACGAACATCGTTGAGCCAGCCCCGCATCGCCGGATCGAGCGAGATGAGCTCGACACGAACGACGAACTCGCCCGGTCCGGGCTCGGGCACCTCTACCTCGGCGACGTCCCAGGTGCTCCTATCCGGATAGCCCTCCGGGCGCTGCGCTAGTCGGACTTCCTTCGAGTACGTGGGCATGGCAACTCCTGGCGCTCCGGGGAAATGACTCTGACGACTGTCTCCACGGACGCTAACAAAGGACCCGAACCCGGATTCACATTATTGTTGAATCCGACTTCAGGTTCCGCTAGCGTCCGGAGTGTTGCGCGGCGCCGCGTCTGTCGAGCCGGTTGCCACCCCGACCCCAACCCCGACCCCAAGGACGGTTATGGATCCGAAAGCCCTGTTCTCGCTCGAAGGCCGCGTCGCGCTGGTGACCGGCGGCTCCCGGGGGATCGGTCGCATGATCGCCGAGGGATTGCTCGGACAGGGCGCACGGGTCTACATCTCAGCGCGGAAGGCCGAGGCCGCGGAGACCGCCGCGCGCGAACTGTCGGAGTTCGGGACCTGCGTCGCCCTCCCGGCCGACGTCTCCACCCTCGACGGAATGGAGGAACTGCTCTCCGCGTTCCGATCACACGAAGACCATCTCGACATCCTGGTCAACAACGCCGGGGCGGCGTGGGGTGCGCCGTTCGACGAGTTCCCCGAGTCCGGGTGGGACAAGGTCATGAACGTCAACGTCAAGGCGCCCTTCTTTCTCACGCAGAAGGCACACGACCTGCTTCTCGAGGCACACCGCCGAGGGGGCCACCTAGCGAAGGTCATCAACATCGCCTCGATCGACGGGATGTCCCTCAACCCCTGGGAAACGTACTCCTACCAGGCGAGCAAGGCCGGGGTCATCCATCTGACCAAGCGTATGGCCGTCAGACTCGCGCCCGAGGGGATCATCGTCAGCGCGATCTCGCCCGGCGCGTTTGCATCGGAGATGAACAAGAACGCCCGGGACAACGCCGACGAGGTGAGGACCGGTATCCCCTCCGGCCGCATCGGCAAACCCGAGGACATGGCGGGCGCGGCGATCTATCTCGCCTCCGATGCCGGCGACTATGTCGTCGGTAGCACCCTGGTGGTCGACGGCGGGGTCAACATCACCCGCTAGGACGCGACGCTCATTCCGGCTGCCTGGCGAGCTCGGGAGTGGTGAGGCCCAGCGCGTTGGTCCACAATCGCGTCGCGGTCTCGACCAACACACCGATATCGTGATCGGTACCGAAGACGAAGGCTTCGCTCGCGAGCCGACCCACCATGGCGGACAGCGAGATGGCGGCGAGCCTCGAATCGACCTTGAGGTCTGCCAGACCGCGCCTCTGCAGATCGGCGATCGCCCTCGCATTCCTCGACACGAACGCATCGGTGCGCGCTTTGCGCATCGCACGGAAGCGCGGGTCCACCGCGGCGACCTGCTGGAGCAGCTGGTTGAGCTTGGCGTTCCGCTTATACGCCTCGAAGTACGCCCTGTTGCTGGCGAGGATGATCGCGACCGGGTCGTCGGTCTCCTCGATCCTCCCGGTACCCGGGTGGAGCATATCGTTCTGCGCTTCGTGCAGGACGGCGGCAAAGATCTCTTCTTTACTGTCGAACCACGTGTAGAAGCTGCCGATCGAGCACTGTGCCTCGGTGACGATGTCGACGAGCCTGGACTCCACGAAGCCGTCGCGTTCGAACACGGTACGGGCACCCGAAATGAGACGGTCCCTCGTCCGTTTACCGCGAGCCGTCTGCGGCTGGTGTCCGAGCTTCTCGCTATCCACCAGCCCGGGAACCGCAAACTCGGCGTTGTCGTCGTCGAGCATGGTCACACCCTAGTACCGGCCGACCATGACGGCGTGGGCAGACCGACGGCATCGCCACGGTCACGCTTGAGGAGCTGGCCGGGTTCACCGGGCGATGAGGGGGTGCCCTGGGCTACCGGCCCGGCGCGCTCGGCGGACCGGACCGGTAGCGACAGGTGGATGGATGCCGCGGACCTCGGTCTTACTCTGCGGCTCCGGGGATGCCGTTGGCCGGCGGCGGGGCCTGTGGCGTGTCCACCTCCTCGATCGGGGCGTCGCCGATGTCCGTGATGTAGGTGGGTGTGATGGGCTCTGCGAATTCACCGCGGACCACCGAGATCGCCACGCCCGAGATGCCCAGGTGGGAGTCCTCGGAGTAGCGGAACGGTGCGAGCTGCGGGCCCTCGAACTCGCTGCCGCGCTCCTCCAGCACGTCGACGATGCCCTGTCGGGTGGGATCCGGGCCGGCGGCCTCAAGTGCCTGAACGAAGGTGTAGGCGTAGGACATCCCGTAGATGTGGTAGTTCGTCAGTTCGCCCTCGCCGTGCTCCGCCCACACGTCCTGCCACAACTGGGTCCACTCGTTGTCCGGCTCTTCGGTCGTCGGGAGGTAGTCGGCAGTGTAGGCGCCGTCGAGCATGGTCGAGCCGTCCTGGACCGCGCCCTCGGAGAACTCGGACAGCAGCTGGCCCACGAGCTGGGTATCGCCACCGATGGACGCGTAGAACCAGTCGGGGTCGTAATTGAGACGCTGAGCCGCGAGCTGACTGAGGGCGGAGTAGGCCGGCACGGTGAATCCGATGACGAAGTCCGCCCCGGAGGCCTTCAAGTTGGTCATCTGGGGCACGATGTCGGTGTTGCCCGAGGTGTAGCGCTCGACCGCGACGATCTGGTCGTCGATGAGCCGCCGGACTCCGGCCTCACCGTCGCGACCCATGTCGTCGTCCTGGACGAGCATGCCCACGCGGGCGTCCGGGTGGTTCTCCTTGATCCATTGGGCCGCGATCTTCGCCTCGACCTCATAGTCGGGTTGCCAGCCGAACGTCCAGGGGCGGTCCTCGGGTTGGTCGCCCCACTGCAGGGAGCCCGAGGAGACGAAGAGATCGGGCACCTCCTCGTCGTTGAGGAAGTCGACCACGGCGCCGTGCGTCGCGGTCCCGACGCCACCGACCATGGCGAAGACCTCGTCCTGGAGGACGAGCTCGTTGACGACCGAGCTGGTGTTGGTCGGATTGTAGGCATCGTCCCGGTAGAGGTAGTCGATCTGCCGACCGTGGACGCCGCCGTTGGCGTTGACGTAGTCGAAGTACGCGGTCGCTCCGACGGGGATCTCGCTGTAGCCGGGTGCGGCCACGCCGGTGAGGGGGAAGTGTCCGCCGATCTTGACAGACTCCTCGGTGATCCCGGTCTCGGCGGTCGCGCCGTCGCCGGCACCGTCGGCGGAACGCCCACCGGCCCCGCACGCGGTGACCATGCCTGCGGTCAGGACGAGGCTCGTCACGGTGGTGACGAGTCGATACTTACGTTTCATCGGACTTGTGCTCCTTGTGTGAGGGTTCGGAAGAGGTGTTCGAGTTGGACGGTGTCATCGGACGGTGTCATCGGACGATGTCGCGATCACGGGGTCAGGTCCGGGATCAGCGGGCGGCTGCGCGGCGTTCTCGCCCCGCCCGCAGGCGGGCACGGATCGACCCGACGATCCCGCGCGGCGCGAGGAGGATCACGATCATGAGGGTCAGGCCGTAGGCGAGAGTGGCCAGTTCCGCCGCCTGCAGGGCGGACAGTCCGAGACCGAGGCCTGCGTTGGTGGTCAGCTGGGGCAGGAACGTCAGAATGGCGGCGCCGACGAGCGCGCCGGTGAGCGAGCCCAACCCCCCGATGACCACGCCGGCCAGGAGGGCGAGCGAGAGGGTGAGGCCGAACCCGGCGGGTGCCGTGAGCCGGACCACCAGAGCCATGACACCGCCCGCCAGGCCCGCGCACCCGGTCGAGACCACGAAGGCGATCACCCGATCCCGACCGACGTTGATCCCGGCGAGTTCGGCGGCCACGCCGTCGTCACGGCCGGCCCGCCACCGCCGACCGGTCCGGCTGGCGGCCAGATTGGCCAGCAGGAAGAACACCCCGATGAGCGCGAACCAGCCGACATAGGCGACGTACTTGGAGGCTGTGATCTCCTGACCCGTGATGAAGAACATGACGCTGTCGAACCAGACCGGTACGTCCGGAACTCGGACGTTGAGGCCTTGGTCGCCACCGAGACTTTCAGAGAAGTAGAGGGCGATGCCCGGCACGGCGACCGCCAGGGCCAGCGTCACGCCGGCGACGTACGGACCGTGCAACCGGGCGGCGGCCACGCCGATCACCGCGCCCACGGCGATCGTGACAGCGGCTGCGATGAGGAGCACCAGCGGCAGCGGCAGCGCCCGGTCGGCGTCCTGGAGGAGCAGAGCAGTGGTGTACGCCCCGATCGCCATGAATGCGCCGTGGCCGAGGGAGAGCTGCCCGGACAGTCCGAGGAGCAGGCTCAGCCCGCCGGCCGCGATTCCGGTATAGGCCATGGTGGCCAGCTGAACCTGTCGGAATGAGCTGACGGACTCGATCACGAGGACCACCAGGAGCAGCCCGACGAGGGCCAGCAGCAGATGCCGCAGCAAGGGGGAGGCGCGCAGCCGATGCCGGGCGCGGCCTAGGACGGGCGTGAGGGCGGGGGTACGGGCTTTCAACATGTGTCAGACCCTCCTCGTGGCGGTGCGGGAGAAGATGCCGTCCGGCTTGAGCAGCAGGACGACGATGAGGACCGCGAAGGCGGTGAGCGGGAGCAGCTGACTGCCCACGTAGCCGGCCACGATGCTGAACACGATGCCCAGGGCGAGACCGCCGACCACGGAGCCGACGGGGCTGTCGAGTCCGCCGATCACGGCGGCGGCGAAGCCGTAGACGACGACGGCGTCCATATAGGCGGGGTGGATGAAGTTGCCGCCCGCGATGAGCACTCCCGAGAGCGCGCCGACCGCGCCGGCCAGTGCCCAACCGAGAGTGAGCATCCGCCCGACCCGCACTCCCAGCAGCCGGGCGACCTCCTGGTTGAAGGCGGAGGCGCGCATCCTCAGACCGAGCGTGGTGCGCTGGAAGAGGAACAGGAGCACAGCCATGACGGTGAGCACGGAGATGATCGTGAAGATCCCGAAGCCGGTCAGCGCGAAGGTCTGCTCCCCTATCTGGAAGCCCCGCATCCCGAAGGGTGCGGGGAAGGAGCGGAAGTCCGACCCGAAGACGATGGCCGCGAGAGCATGCAGTGCGGTGAAGAGGCCGAGGGTGAGGATGACGGCGTTGATGGGGGACTTGCCCTCCACCGGACGCACGATCACGCGCTCCACGACGGCACCCAGCACGAAGCCGGAGACCAGGGCCACCGCCAGGGCCAGCCAGTAGGAGCCCCCCGCCTCGATTACGGTCAGGGCGATGAAGGTGGAGACCATGGCCATGGGGGCCTGGGCGAAGTTGATGATCCGGGTCGCGCGGTAGATGAGGACCAGCGCGAGCGCGAAGGCCGCGTAGATCATCCCGAGCGACAATCCGTTCAGCACGATGTTCACGAACTGATGCACGTGAGGCTCCTGTCTTTCATGGTCGCTTCCGGCACGCTCGGTCAGAAACCGAGGTAGGCGTGGCGGAGCGTGCTGTCGGCGGCGAGGGCGGAGGCGTCGTCCTGAACCACGACGGAGCCGAGGTTGAGGACCACCCCGTGGTCGGCGATGGACAGCGCGGAGCGGGCGTTCTGCTCGACCAGCAGGACGGTGAGCCCCTCCTCGACGGACAACCGGCGCAGGGTCGCAAAGATCTGGGCGACGATGCGCGGCGCGAGCCCGAGCGATGGTTCGTCGAGCAGGAGCATCTTCGGGGTGGCCATCAGGGCGCGCCCGATGACGAGCATCTGACGCTCGCCTCCGGACAGGACGAGCGCCTGGGCGTCTCTGCGGTCGCTCAGCACGGGGAACATCCGGTAGATGCGCTCGATGTCCGCGGGCTTCGACCGGTCAGCGCGTCCCATCCCGCCGAGCCGGAGGTTTTCATCGACGGTCAGCTCCGTGATGACGCCGCGGCCCTCGGGGACCTGTGAGAGCCCACGCGGGGGCATGGCCTCGACCGGAAGCCTCGTGATGTCCTCTCCGTCCAGGGTGATCCGTCCGGATCGGGCGCGCACGAGCCCGGATATGGTGCGCAGAAGCGTCGTCTTGCCGGCGCCGTTGGCGCCGAGCACGGCGGTGATCCGGCCGCTCTCGGCAGTGAAGCCGACATCCCGCAGCGCGGTCGCGGGGCCGTAGTCGACTGTGAGGTCCTCGATGGTCAGCACTGCTCACTCACCGTCCTCTGGGGAGGATCCGGCGGCGTCCTCGTCCCCGACCGTCTCGCCCAGGTAGGCGGCGACGACGGCCGGGTCGTTCTGGACCTCCGCCGGGGTGCCGCGGGCGATCCGGCGGCCGAAGTCGAGCACGACGA
Organism: Dietzia sp. IBK-p2-15D; assembly: GCF_057773105.1. Classification (NCBI taxonomy): domain Bacteria; kingdom Bacillati; phylum Actinomycetota; class Actinomycetes; order Mycobacteriales; family Dietziaceae; genus Dietzia; species Dietzia sp. IBK-p2-15D. The sequence continues at coordinate 250,910 of NZ_JBYMTK010000001.1, read as the reverse complement.
TCTCGTCGCACACGGCCATCACGAGGTCCATGTGGTGCTCGACGAGCATCACGGCCATCCGGTCGCTGAGTGCGCGGATGAGGTCGCCCAGCTCGTCCATCTCAGCGTTGGATAACCCGGAGGCGGGTTCGTCGAGTAGCAGCAACTCCGGTTCGACCGCGACCGCGCGGGCCAGCGCGACGCGCTTACAGATGGCATAGGGAAGCGACGACGGGAGCCGGTCGGCGTGGGCGTCGATCCCCAGTTCCTCGAGAATGCTCATGGCCCGTTCGCGCAGGGCCAGTTCCTCGCGGCTGCTGCGGCCGACGCCGAGCAGCCCCGCGAAGAACCCGGACCGGGCGTGCCGGTCCAGCCCGACCATGACGTTCTCGAGTACGGAGATGTTCTCGAACAGGCCCAGGCCCTGCAGTGTGCGGGAGATGCCGAGCCCTGCCAATTGATGTGGGCGGAGGCGGGCGAGCCGCTCCCCCTTCCAGGACAGCGACCCCTCCTGTGGCTGGATGAAGCCGCAGGCGACGTTGAACAAGGTGGTCTTGCCGGCGCCGTTGGGACCGATGACGCCCTGCACTGTCCGGGGTCGCACGTCGAGGGACACGCCGCTGAGGGCGCGGATCCCGCCGAAGCGCACGTCGATGTCGCTCATGCTGAACAGCGGGTCGTGGGCTGCGGTCCGGGGCAGGTCCGGTTCGGCGATCCTGGCGGTGTTCAATCGGCACTCCTGGTCGTTCGTGCTTCGTCGGGGGCCCGTCCGAGCTCTCGTTCTCGACAGCGAGAGGGCCGCCGCACCCCAGTATGTGCCGCAGATCACACCGACACTATGGGCCCCGTGCACAACAATGTTTGAGCACCCGGGGTGCCAGCGGCCCTGAAAGCGGCCTCTCCTGTGCGCCACGTGACATCCTGAGGAAATGGACGGGATGACGACGGGTGCTTTCGCCGAGTCGGGACAGGAGGACCGACTCAAGGCGGCATGGGCCGAGATGTTGGAGGATGCCGACCGCATCGCGGACGAGATCTCCGCCACGATGGTCGCCAAGGATGCGGGCTCCGGCTGGTCGACCCCGGAGTTGCAGGCCGTGCTGCGGCGTAGCATCCGCGAGCACGTCAGGCGGGGACTGAAGCGGCTCGGTGGCCAGGTCGACGACGCGGGCCGCGAGGTCAGGGTGGTCGATGTGTGGCGGGCGACGGGCATCGAGCGGGCGCGCCAGGGCGTCCCCCTGGAGGCGGTGCTGTCCGCGTACACCACCGGGAACCTGTCCCTGTGGGAGGCCATGACCGAGCGTGTGCGGGAGGGTCGGGCCGACGTCTCCACCGAGGAGCTGTTGGCCGCGGGCCGCCGGCTGTGGAGGGACCTCGGGATCCAGAGCGAGGTGATGAGCGAGGCCTACCGCCGTGAGGTGGCCAGGCAGGAGCTGCGGGACCTGCGTCGGCAGGAGAACTACCTCGCCGGCCTGCTCGAGGGCCGGGCCTCGAGTCCGGAGTTCGCCACGCAGGCCGAGGAGATACTGGGCATCCGCCCCAACGTCCCCCTCGCGTGCGTCGTCGCGATCCTGGAGGACACGCACAGCGAACCCCTGCGCCACCCCGAGGACCGCGTCGAGCGGATGGGCGGGACCTCCCGGTGGGGCGTGCGCGACGGCGCCCTCTACGGCGTGGTCACTCTCCAGGGCGTCGACGAGGCGTGGCTGACCGATGTGCTCCGCCCGGCGGTCGCGGGCCGGGTCGGCGTGGCCCTGGCGCGCCACGGTATGGCGGGGACCGCCGCCGCGTTCCGGCTCGCGGCGCGCGCGGCGGCCACGCTCCCGGCGGGCGAGCAGCGTCTCGTGTGGGCCTCGGCCCGGCTGCCGGAGCTATTGCTCGAGACGAGCCCCGAGGTCGGGGCGATGATCGAGGAACAGGTGCTCGGACCAGTACTGGCGTTGCCGGACCACCAGCGCACGACACTGCTGGAGACCCTCCGGGCGTTGTTGCGCCACGGCGGCTCGGCCACGTCCGCGGCCGGGGAGCTGTTCTGCCACCGCAACACCGTGATGTATCGCAGCCGTCAGCTGGTGGGGCTGACCGGCTGCGACCTGCAGGAGCCGCGCGGCAGACTGATGCTCGAGCTCGCGATCATCGCCCATGACCTCGCCGTGGCCTCCGGCAGGGGTGTGGCCTGACGCCCGGCGCGCTGCCGGCGATCCCGGTTCACCGGCAGCGCACCACGAGGTCAGTGGGCGAGCCGGGTCCGCAGCTCCCGCTTGAGGATCTTCTGGGAGGGCCCCATCGGGAGTTCCGGGAGGAAATGGACCACCCGGGGGTACTTGTGGTGGGCCAGGTGTTCCCTGGCCCAGGCGACGAACTGGTCGGAGTCGACGTCGCTCCCGGGCTTCGGGACGACGGCGGCGCAGACCTCCTCGCCCCGCTCGGGATCGGGGATACCGATGACGGCGACCTGGTCGACACCGGGATGACGGGCGAGCACCTCCTCGACCTCGCGCGGGTACACGTTGAACCCGCTACGGATGATGAGATCCTTGCTCCGGTCGACCACGGTGATGAAACCCTCGCGGTCCTTAGTGCCGATGTCGCCGGTGCGGAACCAGCCGTCGACCATGACCTCGGCGGTGGCGTCGGGCCGGTCGAGATAGCCGGCGAAGACGTTGTGCCCGCGGACGACGATCTCACCGAGCTCTCCGGGCGGCAACGGCTCGATCCGATCAGGGTCGGTCGGATCGGTGATCTCGACCTCGACCCCCCAGATCGCGTGCCCCACCGTGCCCGGCCGGGTACCGAAGATATCCTGGTTCAACGCACAGGTCGGGGAGGTCTCCGAGAGCCCGTAGCCCTCGTAGACGGGGGTGTCGAAGACCTTCTCGACCTGCTCCAGAACGGCCACCGGCATCGCGGCGCCGCCGGAGGTACACGACCTCAGCCGCGGCAGCTCGGTGGTTCCGTCGACAGCGCGGAGCAGTTGGATGAACATCGTCGGGACGCCGAGGAAACGGGTCACCCGCTCGCGCACCATGATCTCCAGCGCCGCGGCAGCGTCGAAGCGCGGCTGGAGGACCAGCGTCCCGCCGACGCGGAAGGTCGCGCCCATCACGGCGCTCTGCCCGAAGATGTGGAACAGCGGCAGCACTCCCATGACGACGTCGTCCGGCGACAGCCCGTTGCCGTCGAAGGCGTTGCTGGTCGCGTTCATCACCAGGTTGAGGTGGGTGAGCATGGCGCCCTTCGGCGCCCCCGTGGTTCCGCTGGTGTAGAAGATGACGGCGAGATCCTCGGCCTGCCGCGTGACGAAGGTCGGCAACGGCTCGCTGTCCCCGTGGAGCTCGTCGACGTCGTACGCCGTAGCACCGCTCGCCCGGGCGACGCCGGCCGCGGTGGCGGCGAGTGCTGCGTGGTAGACCACCACGTCGGCGCCGGAGTCGCGCACCAGGTGGGCGGCTTCGCCTTCCGTGAGGAGCGTCGGCACCGGCACCACGACCGCGCCGGCGGCCAGGATCCCGAAGTAGGTCCGCACGAAGCCGACCACGTTCGGGGCGAGCAGCGCCACGCGGTCACCGGGACGTACGCCCCGGTCCGCGAGGGCCGCCGCAACGCCTCGTGCGTCATGCCACAGCTCCGCGTACGTGACCCGGGTGTGCCCCTCGACGAGCGCGACATGGTCGGGTCGGCGACGGGCCGGTTCGGCGAGGACGGAAACTAGGGAGAGCGCCGTCATCACAGCCCCATGTTCTTGGCGATGATGGTCTTCATGACCTCGCTGGTGCCGCCGTAGATGCGGTTGACGCGGTTGTCCGAATACAGGCGCGCGATCGGGTACTCGTTCATGAATCCGTAGCCCCCGTGCAGCTGCAGGCACCGGTCGATCACCTCGCCCGCCACCTCGGTGCAGAACAGCTTTGCCGAAGCCGCCTCGGCGGCCGTCAGCTCTCCGGCGTCCAGCGCCTCGAGCGCCCGGTCGGCGACGGCCTGGGCGGCGTCGACCTTCGCCTGGCAGGCGGCGAGCTCGAACTTGGTGTTCTGGAACGAGGCCACCTCCTTACCGAAGACCGTGCGCTGCTGCGTGTACTCCTTGGCGAAGCGCACGGCGGCCGCGGCCTGGGCGTACGCACCGTAGGCGATGCCCCAACGCTCGGACGGCAGGTTCTGCCCCAGGTAGGAGAAGCCCTGGTTCTCCTCACCGAGCAGGTCCTCGATGGGGACCTTGACGTCGGTGAAGGACAGCTCGGCCGTGTCCGAGGTGCGCAGCCCCACCTTGTCGAGCTTGCGGCCCACTGCGTAGCCCTCGAGCTTCGTGTCTACGGCGAGCAACGAGATGCCGAAGCGACGGTCGTCCTCGCGGGGCGGCGCGGTGCGGGCACAGACGATGACGCGGTCGGCGTGGACGCCGCCGGTGATGAAGGTCTTCGCGCCGTTGAGGACGTAGTGCGAGCCGTCCTCGGAGAGCTTTGCGGAGGTCTTCATGCCCGCCAGGTCCGAGCCGGTACCCGGCTCGGTCATGGCCAGGGCCCACATCGCCTCGCCGGCGACGAACTTCGGCAGGTAGCGCTGCTTCTGCTCGTCGGTCGCGAACATCTTGAGGTAGGGCAGCGCGAGCAGCACGTGCACACCGGAGCCACCGAACGAGACGCCGGCACGCATGGTCTCCTCGTACTGGATGGCCTCGAACTTGTGCGACTCGAGCCCGGCGCCGCCGTACTCCTCGGGCACGTTGATGCCGAACAGTCCCAGGTCGGCCAGCTTGTAGTAGAACTCGCGCGGCACGATGCCGGCGTCGAACCACTCCTGGAAGTTCGGGACGACCTCGGCCTCGATGAAGCCTCGGAGGGTCTGGCGGAACGACTCGTGATCGTCGTCGAAAACGGTCCGGAGCATAGATTCCTCTCTTCCTGCCCGCGCCGTGCGGAGGGGCGGGCGCACAAACCAAACGGCGTTCGATTAAGGCCGACGGTACAGTAATGTGCTCTGGGTCACCGAGAAAAATGCGAAGGAGAGGGTGATGGGCCGACCGCACGTGGCGAAACTCGACCAGCCACGTATCCGCGCGGCCGCGCTCGCCCTCGTCGACGCCGAGGGGCTCGAGGGCATGAGCATGCGCCGGTTGGCTGCCGCGCTCGACGTCACGCCGGCCTCGTTGTACTTCCACTACGCGACCAAAGACGAGTTGCTCGACGCGGTCGCGGCCGAGGTGCTCGCCGACGTCGATACCTCCGGGTTCGACCTGGGATGGGAGGCCGGCCTCCGGTCGTGGACGCGCTCGTTGCGCGCGGCGCTCGCCGCTCATCCGCGGCTGGTGTCGGTGATCTCTCCGTCACCGGGGCGCCGGGCGGACTCGTTGCAGCGGGCGGAGGCGGTGCACGGCGGGTTGGTCGAGAACGGCTGGCCGCCTCGGGAAGCGACCATGATCGGTGCTGCGGGCAGGTACCTGGTGTTCGGTGCAGCGATGGGGTCGTTCGCATTGGGCTTCGCCGCCGACCCGCAGGTGTACGCCGACCGCTACCCGCACCTGGAATCGGCGCACAAGCTCGCCGACCGTGCCGCACAGATCGACCACGACAGTTTCGAGTTCGCACTCGACAACTTCGTCGTCGGCCTGCGCGAACGGTTCGAGCACGTAGCCGTGTCGTGACGCCGGGGGCCCGATCGCCTCGGGTCGGAGTGAGGCTCTGACCCCAGGAACGGATGACGAGGCTCTCGATCGAGAGGGCGCGCCCCGGCCTCACTCCTCACGCAGACAGAACGGATGCCTCACCGGGTCGAAGCACACCACGAAGCGCCCGTCGGGGCTGGGCTGGTGATCGTGCCGCCGCGCTCCGGCGGCGGAAGTTGGGGCGCTCCCCCGGTGCGCTCTGGGAATCGGCGACGACGACGAGGGCCCGCCGCCACTCGAACCGTTCCGCAGCCACCGGGCAAGGCTTATGAGCTTGGACTTATCACGCTAACCGCCCCATCAGGCCGACCGTCCACCCCGGCAGTGCCGCGAGAACTGAAGTTCGCACACCCTTTAGCTGCGAAAACAATCCCGGCTCGATCCCCAACCGCAACAACGAACTTTCATCCGATACCAACCAGTAACCATCCTCTCAACCCGTATACATCTTCGGGCGCGCCTCCCGGCGCCCGGCACACCGCCGAACCGTCCCCTAGAAGCCTCAGGAGTCCCATGCCCTCGAATCTCTCGCTGTCCCGTCGTCGCTTCCTGGCGAGTACCGGGCTGGCCACCGGCGCTGCAGCAGCTGCATCGCTGGTGTTGTCGTCGTCCTCGTCCGCCGCCCCGCTCCCCCACCGCGCGCTGGCCGACGACGACCGTCTCCCCGCCCTGGTGATCGGCAGCGGCTACGGCGGCGCCGTGGCGGCGCTGCGCCTGACGCAGGCGGGGATCGCGACCCACATCGTGGAGATGGGCCGCAGCTGGGACACGCCGGGCCCGGACGGCAAGATCTTCTCGGGGATGCTCAATCCGGACAAGCGCTCCACCTGGCTCGCGGACACCACCAGCCAGCCGGTAAGCAACTTCATGGGCTTCGGGATCGACAAGAAGGTGGAGCGCTACGTCGGGGCCCTCGACGCCGAGAAGTTCTCGGGGGTCAAGGTCTACCAGGGCCGCGGTGTGGGCGGCGGCTCGCTGGTCAACGGCGGCATGGCGGTCACGCCCAAGCGCAGCCACTTCGAACACATCCTCCCGAACGTCGACTCGGCCCAGATGTACCGCTCAAAAGCCACCGGATCGGCACCGAGGGACTAATGAGCTCAAGACGATTAAGTCGCCGGGGCCACGGAGGGGGAGCCCGCAGCCGCCGGCGACTCTGTCGCGCACGATGAAGGATCGCGACCAAACGCGGTCAGCGTAGTCCGCATCGTTGCGGAGCCGGCGACACCTCGAGGGGGGATAAGGCTACGCCACCGACTGCCAGCGACATTATCCGCAGAGTGGCTACTACACAACTGTCAAGTTTGTATGCATGCCTAACGAATCAAGGCCCGTCAGTGCGGGCCTCCGCCTCCCGCAGCGCGCACAGGCAGGCCCGGCCAACCTGTTGATTCATCAGCAGCGCGAGTCGATCGCGTCCTATTGTCAACCAACACCTCCGTATTCCCCTCACGAAGGACCGCCATGACCACGCAGACCATCGACATCCCGCACTTGGGCGGCTCGACCGTCGGCTACAAGTTCGGCCGCGACTACGACCCCTCACTGCCCACCCTGGTGATGGCCAACTCGTTCACCACGTCCGTGGAGCTGTACCGTCCGCAGTTCGCTGACGAGGCGCTCAGTTCCCGGATGAACCTGCTGGCGATCGAGCCGTACGGGCACGGCGCCACCCGCTCGCGGTACCGGCACTTCACCTACTGGGACAGCGCGATCGCCAACCTGCAGGTGCTCGACGCGTTGGGTATCGACACGGCATTCGCGCTGGGAACCTCGCAGGGCGGGTGGATCGTCACCCGGATGGCGTTGCTCGACCCCGACGCGATCCGCGGCATCGTCGTGGTCGGGACCTCGATGGACTACGAGAGCCAGGCCAGCATGGAGCGCGGCTGCTGGGACGGCTCCGACTTCTGCAGCCCGGCGATCGACGCACTCGCAGCGCCCGTCGGCGACGACTGGGTGGTCGACGACGACTTCGTCCTGGGCGTTCTCGCCGCCGGCCTCGGCGAGAACATCTCCGACGCGGAGAAGCAGTTCTGGCTCGACACCTACCGCACCAACTATCGCGGCGACGAGGGCCGGCATCGCCTGCGCACCGCCAGCATCAACCTCCGCGACCGCGACGGCCTCGAGGCCCGGCTCGACGGCGTCACCTGCCCGGCGCTGTGGCTCCAGGGCACGGCCGATCAGGTGTACTCCGTGGCCAACGCCGAGGACGGCATCACGCGCTTCACCAACTCCCCCTCCGCCGAACTGCAGATCGTCGACGGTGGCCAGCACTTCCTCACGGCATCAGATCCCGATACCGCCAACACCGCGACCCTGGCATTCGTCGAGAAGTGGAGCTGACGTCACCGGGCAGTGAGTGACTCCCCGATCGCCTGGACGTACGCGTACTCGTCGCCGAACAGCAGCTGATCGGCCTTCGCCCGCCGGAAGTAGTGGTGCAGCGGATGCTCCCAGGTGAACCCGATCCCCCCGTGCACCTGGATCGCCTCCTCCGCCGCCGTCATCGCCGCCCGCGAGGCCAACACCCGGGACGCCGCGGCGAGGTCGGCCACCTCCGCGGCGCTCGGCCCGTCAGAACCCTGCTCGGCGCCACCCGAGGCGTCCAGCACGGTGGCCTCGGCCAGCTCGATCGCGACGAGCAGGTCCACGAGCTTGTGCTTGATGCCCTGGAAGGAGCCGATCGTCCGCCCGAACTGCTGACGCGTCCCCGCGTACTCCACCGCCATCTCCAGGCACCTCCGCGCGAGGCCCACCTGCTCCGCGGCCGGCGCGATGAGGATGCGCGAGCGCACCCCCTCGAGACGAGACGCGACATCCGGCCCCGAGATACGGCGCGCCGTCACCCCGTCCAACTCGACGGTCGCGAGCTGGCGGGTGCCGTCCAGTTGCTCGCCGACCGTCCGCCGCACGCCGGGCGCCGAGCCCTCGACAAGGGCGAGCTCGTTCTCATCGAGGCCGTAGATCATGAACGAGACCCTCGGGCGGATCGTCGAGGCCCCATGGCCATGACGCCTTCCAATTCAGCTACGCCCTCCCTTCAACGCGCGATCTACGACGCTGTCAATCCCAGGCGGCTTATCCCGGTCGAGTCCCGCGAATAGCCCCTCGGATAACCCGGTTCCGTGCCTACTATCGCGAGGAGGTTGATCTCTTGCGCACGATCCCACCTAGAACAGAACGGACCTACCGTGACCTCTGCTGTCGCCAATATCGCCGCCTGGACCTTCGTCGCAGAGTGCCCGATTCCAGAAGATATCGGGCCTCTGCTCGTTCAAGGTGAGCAGCCGATCGCCGCGTACAAGACATTCCGTGACTCGGCGATCTTCACCACCAAGCGCCTCATCGTGCGGGACGCGCAGGGCCTGACAGGCAAGAAGGTCGAGATCTACTCCTTGCCGTACAACGCGATCAACATGTGGTCGTCCGAGAACGCGGGGCGAATGCTCGACTTTAACTCCGAACTCGAACTGTGGACACGGGCTGGCCACATCAAGATCAACCTGAACCGGGGCGTCGACATCCGGAAGCTCGACCACCTCATCGCGCACGTCGTACTGAATGGGTAGCCCATCGCAAGACCTTGCAGCTAGGCCGACTTCTTGGGCGGGGTCTTCCGCGCCGTGCTCTTCTTGGCGGTCGACTTTTTCGCAGTTGATTTCTTGGCCGGCTCCTTCTTCGCCGGCTCCTTCTTTGCCGCTGCCTTCTTGGCGGGAGCCTTCTTCGCCGCCGTCTTCTTGGCCGGGGTCTTCCTTGCCGAGCTCGAGCTGCGCTTCTTGGCCGACGACTTCTTCCCGGAGCCGGAGTCCTCGTCGTCGTCGTCTTCGTTGTCGCTGTCGTCTGCGTCGCCGCCGCGATCCTTCACACTCGCCCGCAGGGCGGCAAGCAGGTCGGCGACCTCGTCGTCACCGTCGTCGTCGCTCGCCTCCTCACGCTCCTCGACCGTGAACGCCTCTCCCCCGGCCGCCTTGGCCTCGATGAGCTCCTTGAGCTGAGTCTGGTAGTCGTCCTCGTACTTCTCCGGCTCAAAGTCCGCCGCCATCGTCTCGATCAGCGAGGCCGCCATCTTGACCTCCTGCGGCCGGACCTTCGCCTCCTTGTCCAGGCCCTCCAGGATCGCCGGGCGGATCTCATCCGGCCACAGCAACGTCTGCAACATCAGCACATCCTTGTACACCCGCAGCGCGCACAGGCGGGTCCGGTTTCGCAGGGTGAACGTGCAGATCGCCAACCGGTCCGTCGACTCGAGCGCCTCGCGCATCAGCACGTACGCCCGGTTCGACCGCGACGCCGGCTCGAGGAAGTAGGCGTTGTCGAAGGCCACCGGATCGACCTGGTCGGCCGGGACGAACTCGGTCACCTCGATCTCGTGGGACTGCTCCACCGGCAGACTCGCCAGATCCTCCTTGGTGAGGATGACCATCTCGCCGTCCTCCGACTCGTACGCCTTGGCGATGTCGGAGAACTCGACCTCCTCACCGTTGTCGTCCCGCACCTTCTTGTAGCGGATGCGCACGCCGTCCTTCTTATCGACCTGCCGCGCGTGCAAGTCGTGGTCCTCCGTCGCCGAATACACCTTGACCGGCACGTTCACCAGACCAAAGGAGACCTCGCCCTTCCAGATGGATCGCATGGGATGAGTATGCGATATCGGGGCGTGTGGCGCCGCCGGTCGCAGGCAGGCGCACCTGGAATGCTGTGGTGCATGCCCGCCGACGTCGGTCCTCTCCTCCTGCTGGTCGCGGCGGCGTCCGTCATCCTCGGCACGGTCCTGCAGCGGGTCAGCGGGATGGGCGTCGGGCTCGTGGTCTCGCCGACGTTGGCGCTGCTGCTGGGGCCCGTCGCCGGAGTGCTGCTGACCAACATCACGACCACCGTCTCCGCGGCCCTCATCGCGATCACGCTGTGGCGCGACATCGACTGGCGCCGCTACCTCCACCTGGCGCCGCTGATCGTCGTGGGGTCCGTGCCCGGCGCGCTCCTCGTGGGCGCTGCCGACCGCAGCTGGCTCGAGGTGGTGATCGGCGCCGCTCTGCTGGGCACGCTCGTCTTCACCGCTCTCGTGCGCATCCCGCCGGTGGGCGGTCGGTGGCCGGCCGCAGTCGCCGGGACGGCCGGAGGATTCCTCAACACCGCGGTGGGCGTGGCCGCGCCCGCGATGCTGGTCTACGCGCAGGCGACGGGGTGGAACCAGCGGTCCTTCGCCGCCACCCTGCAGCCAATCTTCTTCACCATGGGCGCGACGTCCGTCATCACCAAGGTCGGCCTCGGCGCCGCGCCGATCTCCGGACTGCCGCCGATCGGCGTGATCGGGCTCGTCGTGGCGATGGTTCCGGTCGGCATTCTCCTGGGCGGCATGGTGGCCACGCGAGTGTCCGCGATGGTGGGGCGACGGGTCGCCGTCGTCGTCGTCACCCTCGGGGCTCTCACCCTCCTCGGGCGAGGGATCGGGGGGTTGGCCGGGGTCCTCTGAACGGTGGGCCGACCTCGCCGTGACGGCCGACGCGCCGCGGGCCTGTTCGCGCCGAGGGGACACAATGGGGCCATGGCATCCCCGGAACAGCGCGCACAGTTCGAACGATTCGCCCCGCTCCTGGTCCGAGAGGGCGTCGACGTACAGACCGCGACCGTCGCCGACCTCCAGGCCGGCATGGAACGCGCGCAGCAGCGCCACAAGGCCGCCGTCGAGCAGGTCCGGGCCGTTCTCTACGCCCACGAACGGGGCGACACCTCTGCCGCCGGCGAGCTCCTCGAAGCCCTGGAGTTGACCGCCGAGGCCTCTCCCCCGCCGATCCCCGACGCCCTGACCGTGGCCTCCCGCTTCGCGCAGCTCGCTCAGTCGGTGGCGCCGGAGCTGCCCGCCGCCGTCATCGCCACGGTCCGCGACAGCGCACGGCTTCCCGACGCCCCGGACGGCATGGCAGGCCTGTGCGATGCGGTCCTGCTCGACTGCGACGCAACCTCCGGCATGCGCACCGTGATCGGCGAACACGGGCTGGCGTCCGCCCTCTACGCGGCCGCGGCCATGACCAGCGCGGCGTTCACCCTGTGGTCGAAGCAATCGGGGCGGTCGATGGACGACCTCATCAGTAGCCACGCCTGAGCGGCGGGGTGGCCACGCGGGTGTCCGCGACGGTCGCGCGACGGGTTGCCGTCGTCGTCGTCACCCTCGGGGCTCTCACCCTCCTGGGGCGAGGGACCGGGGGCCCGGCCGGAATGTTCTAGATGGGCGCGTGGTTACTCGGCGGGGAAGCAGTCACTCGTACCACCAATCCAGCGGAGCCGTCCGGACTCACGGGGACCGCGGGAAAGAGGAACAATGACCGTCTCAACCAGCACCGTCCGCGCCGTCGGAGTGACGACCTACGGGGGCCCAGACGCCCTGCAGGTCGTCGATGTCCCCACCCAGGAGCTCGGGCCGACCGACGTCCGCGTGCGCGTCACGGCCGCAACCATTAACCCCACCGACACCTACACGCGCAACGGTTCTCGTTCGAAGACCGGAACCCCGCGTGGAGCTGCAGACGTCCCGGGAATGGACATCGCGGGAACCCTCGTCGAGATCGGCGAGAACGCGCAGACCTCCCTGTCGGTCGGCGACCGGGTCATGGGGATCGTGGTTCCCCGCGACGAGCACGGTGCGTATCGCGAGGACATCGTCCTGCCTGCGCAGTCGATCGCCGCCGCGCCCCGCGATGCCGACGACGTCGCCGCGTCGACGCTCCCGATGAACGGGCTCACCGCTCGGCGCGCTCTCGACCTGCTGGGGTTGAAGCCCGGTGAGGTGCTGGCAGTCACCGGCGCGGCCGGATCGACCGGTGGATATGTGGTGCAGCTGGCCAAGCATGCCGGGCTGGTGGTTGTAGCCGACTCATCTGAGGCGGACGAGGAGCTGGTCCGGTCCCTCGGCGCCGATCAGATCGTCCGGCGGGGCGACGGCGTCGCCGACCGCATCCTCGAGCTCTACCCCGACGGCGTCGATGGGCTCTTCGACGGAGCCGTGCAGGACGCCGCCGTGCTCCCCGCGGTCAAGACCGGCGGCGGGGTCGCGACGGTGCGGTGGTACCAGGGCGACGGCAGCCGCGACCTCAAGGTCCACGCCGTGAGCGTGGCGGATATGGCCAAGGAGCAGGGCAAGCTCGACGAGCTGCGGCAGTTGGCGGAAGACGGCGTGGTCACCCTCCGTGTTGCGGACAGCTACGCGCCCGAGGACGCGTGGCGGGCGCACGAGCGGCTCGAAGCCGGCGGGACTCGGGGGCGGTTGGTTATCGACTTCACGCGGTGATGGTGGGGGCACGTTGCCTCGCGGATCGATGTCGCCTCGCGAATCAGTGATATGCACCGCGCCGCGCGGATGTTCATCTTGAGGGGACACAATGGAGCCATGGTTTCCTGGGAACAGCGCGCATAGTTCGAGCGTGTCGCGCCGCTCCTGGTCCGCGAGGGAGTCGATATGCGAACCGCGACCGTGGCCGACCTCGAGGCCCTGACCGTGACCTCCCGCTTCGCTCAACTCGCCCAGTCGGTTGCGCCGGAGCTGCCCGCTGCCGTCATCGCCAAGGTCCGCGACAGTGCCGGCGTTCCTGACGCCCCCGGAGGGCATGGCAGACCTGTGCGATGCGGTCCTGCTCGACTGCGACGCCTCCTCCGGCATGCGCACCGTGATCGGCGAGCACGGGCTGACGTCCGCCCTCTACGCGGCCGCGGCCATGACCAGCGCGGCGTTCGGCCTGTGGTCGAGGCACTTGGGGCAGTCGATGGACACACTCATCAGTAGCCACGCCTGACCTGACCGGAATGTGAAAATCCGGAACCTATGGAGACTGCGGCGCTCGCGGGGTGGACATATCTTGTCGTCGTCCCGCGCGCCCTACTAACCCCAGTGATTCACGGACCGTGAGGACTGCTGCTGCTGTGCGACCGCGGGGTTGATTTCGCGTGTGGGCGGGCGAGCGTGCCGGCTGGCGCTGCCGGTGGGCGGGTCTCCGGTGGTGCGGTCGAGGGCGGGCAGGTGAGATCAGGCGGGGCTGGGGGATCGCGGGGCGGTGACCTCATCAAGCGTGCGCCACACCGTCGGGGCCGACGCCACCGGACCCAGGACGCCGGATTGGTGGCGCATGAGAGTGGCACCCCACTGACGCCGGTCGACACCCCCAATGACGCCGATCGACACCCCCAATCCCGTCCGCTGAGTCGGCTGGGGGTCCCGCTGGCGCGCCGCTACTCCTAGCGTTTGTTCCATTCCGACGCCCCACTGTTCGACTTTCTCGTCGACGGCCCACCAAGGAGTAACTCCGATGCGTATTGCGCCTTTCCTTCTCCCAGCGACCCTCGCCGTGGTCATCGCGGGGGCGTCAGCCCCCATCGCGTCCGCTCAGGACCACAACCCGTTCAATAGCCCGTCCACCCTGACGCTCCTCGACGACACCGACCCCGACAAGGTGTTGTTCGAGTATCACAATCAAACTGACATGACGCTCACGTGCTGGGTTTACTTCTATAGCCCTGAGAGGGCCTCCGAACTACGGGACATCGTTAAGGACCTGACCGATCCCGTCGAGATCGCCTCGGCCTTCTCCACCTACGTGTCGTCGAACCTCCCCACTCCATCAAGTGTGGGGTTCGATGTTGCTGAGGGCGAAAAATACAACCGTGCCTTTTCAATCCGCAGCCCCCGCCCGGTCGCGTTGGCCTCGCGCTGCGGCGAATTGGGATATGTCGCCAGTCCTGAGCATTACCTCGAAGTCGAATTCGATACCACTACCGAATCGACCGACCCAGCGGAGACGGGACCCATCGGTTCACTTGACCTCGGTTCGGTAACAGCCCTGTTCGGCTCCTGACGCCGACACCAGAGCTTCACCTACCCCGGCCACGACCCGATGCCACCTAGAGTAAGGCGCTCACCTACTTCCGGAGGACTGAGACTGCAGTCTCCAACCTCGACCAACGTGCACTTGGCCTCCCGCCTCGCCACGCCTACGCTTAAGAAAAAGGTGAGCGTGGGCGGGGTGAGGCATGGCGCAGACGTCTGGCCGGGACTTCGTCTGGCCACTCATCGATCGCACAGAGATCTCGTCGGAGCTCACCCGGGCGCTGGAGTCGAGACGGACCATCGTTGTCTCCGGTCGCTCGGGCGTAGGCAAGACCCGGCTCGTAACTGATCTCACTGCGGAGCTCCCGGGGTTGGCGAGGATCGCGGGCACTCCCACATTCCCGGCGATCCCGGGAGCTGCGATCTCTGCATTGGTCCAGAGCCGGGACACCGTCTTCCCGACGGCGGGGCTTATTGCTGCGCTGAGTCAGATGGTTCTGCGTCGCAAGCTCGACACGATCGTCATCGACGATGCACACGACCTGGACGAGGTGTCCGCAACGGCTCTCCATCACTGCTCGGAGGTCCACGACCTGCGCATGGTCCTCGTAGTCAGGGAGGGGCGCACTCTTCCCGCGGCTTTCCAGTCTGCGATCCGCCGGGAGGGCACCGCGTGGATTCAGGTCCCCGACGCAACTCCGGACGAAGTCGAGGAAATCCTCCGGCGCGCGTTGGTCCCCGCCGTCAGCACTGCCGCCGTCGAACATCTGCGACGGGCCAGCGAAGGCAACCTCCTGTACCTGCGCCACCTCGTCGAAGGCTCCGTCCGCTCGGGGGCGCTGTCCGCGGACTACGACCTATGGTCCTTCCGACGCCCGCCCGAGGGCACGCCCCTACTCAAGAACATGCTGCGTCGGCGCTTCGCGTCTTTGTCCGCCGCGGCGCGGGAGCTCGCGGACCTCTTGGCCGTGGCCGGACCTGTGCCGCCTGACGTGCTCGCACTGCTTGGCCCGGAGGCTGCCGCGGAGGAACTCGAGGATGCCGAACTTCTGGCACCTCCGGACGACACCGACACCGTCAAGCTGGCGCATCCTGTGTATCGAGACTGGCTCGCCGCTGATCTCGGCGTGAGGCGTCGTCGCAGACTGCTCTCGACCCTCATCGACTCGGTGGAGTCCGGACCACGCGACGCCGGGACGGACCTTCGCCTAGCGGTCTGGCGCCGCGAGTCCGGCCGGCACACCCTGCCGGAAGAGGCACTGTCGGCTGCGAGCACCGCATTCGCCGGGCGACAGCCGCAACTCGCCGTCGAACTCGCCACTCACGCCTGGGAACAAGCCGACCCCGGGTGGGAGAATCGGGGCAGGGCGGGGCTTCTCGCGGCACGATGCCACGAACAGCTGGGGGACGCCCGCCGCGCCGTAGCCCTGTACCGGGACATCAAACGAGCAGACGTCCCAGCGATCATCAAAGCGAAGGCAGCTGCGCGCCGCGCGGAGTGCCTCCGGGCGCAACTCGGCGACCAGGCCTCGGCACAGCGCGTTCTTGCAGAGGCCGCTGCGGAGTTCACTGACAACCCCTCGGGCCACCTCCTGCAGACCCAGGTCGCGACCGGCCTGTTCTGCGACGGCGACCTGTCGGCGGCAACCGCAATCACTGCTCCGCTGCTCGACACAGTGACTGCCCCTGACGTGCAAGCGAGCGCCGCCGTGGTCGCCTCCCGTTGCCTCGTCCACCTCGACCGGCCCGGCGACGTCGTCAAGCTGTCCGCCCGGATGTCGGCACTGTTTGACGACCCCGACGTACTTGCCGTGACCACCCCGGAGATCGTCGTCCACGCAGAGGCGATGGCACTGGCCCGACTCGGACACCGAACCGCCGCCGACGAGATCATCGGCCGGCTGTCCCGGCTCGACCTCACGCTGTCGTCACCGATCGCCGGGGCGTTCGCCGACTTCGCGCGCGGGGCCGTCGCCCTGCTCACCGACCGACCGGCCGAGGCGGAGAAGGCCTTCACCCGCAGCGCCGCCGCCGCGTTCCACGAAGCGGAGCTCCCCGGGTACGCCGAATGGTGCGAGATCGCCGCACTGGTCGCCGCGACGGACCTTGGTCGCAGCGACCTCGAGGAGCGGCTCGCCCGCATCGTCGACCACCGGCAGCCCGACTTCAGCCTGTTCACACCGGAATTGCTGCGGGCCGAGGCACGCGTACGCTCCCTGGCCGGGGTCTCCGACGAGGCGAGACGCACGTGGCGTCGCGCGGCCGAAGTCGCGGCGTCGCGCCAGGACTGGTTGAGCGCAGTAGAGACGGGCTTGGATCTGCTCGGAGCCGGGCAGCTCGACGAGCTCGACAACGTACTACCTGCCCTTCCGCCGCCGACGTCGCCGTCGGCTCAGGCGCTGCGAGCCGGAGCCCGGGCCGCGCGGAGCGAGCCCACAGAGCTCGGACGAGTTGCAGACACGATCGCCCCATCACGACCGGCGCGGGCCGCGGATATGTGGGCGCTCGCCGCAAGGACCGCTTACTCGTGCGGCGATCCGGCCGCCGCTGCGTTCGGCGCCCGCGCCCGACGCCTCGCCGGGTCCGTCCCCGGACTCACCCGACCACGGTGCTGGCTGCCCGTGGTGCTCAGCGCCCGTGAGGAGGAGATCGCGGTACTGGCGGCGGAGGGGCTCAGCAACCCGGCCATCGCGCGCAAGCTCGGGCTCGCCACCAAGACCGTGGAGAATCACCTCGGCCACGCCTTCTCCAAGCTCGGTATCAGCGGTCGCGACGGCCTGGCCGAGACACTGGGCCTGGACGTCGGCTGCCTCACCCCGGACGGACAAATCCTTAGCAGGGCACCCATTAGCCCCGGTGATTCACGGACCGGGAGGACTGCTGCTGTTGTGCGACGGCGGGGTTGACTTCGCGTGTGGGCGTGCGAGAGTGCCGGCTGGCGCTGCCGGTGGGCGGGTCTCCGGTGGTGCGGTTGAGGGCGGGCAGGTGAGATCAGGCGGGCTGGGGGATCGCGGCGATCGTATTGAAGACGGCGACGATGGCGGTCGCCCCCGGCCACGTTTCGAGGATCTTCACAGCACGCCCGTCACTCACCGACGTACGGATTCGTCGCGGCGTGTCGACGCATCCGGGCGGGAACCACCATGAGCATCGCCACGACCAGCACGGCCATCACGGCAGCAGCCACGGACCCCAAACGGCTCCGAGGACCAACGTGAAGATCAGAGCCACCAGGCCGATCAACGCGATTGACAGGATCGCCAATCCGACGCGGGCGAGCGTCGCCGACAGTCGCAGGACCAGGTCCTTGCGGTGGGAGTGGAACACCGCGCGATGAATCATGACCGGCGCCAATAGGATCACGGTCGAGACCAGAGCGAGCGACAGGACCACCGGGTAGAGCACCCGGCCACCTCCGCCGATCTCGGAAAACCGCTCCTGGAAGGGCAGCACCAGCAGAAAGCCGGTCAGCACCTGGCCGCCGGTCTGGACGATGCGCAGTTCCTGGAGCAGCTCTATCCTGCGGTCGATCCGCTGAGCCTCGGTCTCGTTGCGTTCTCCGTCTGCCTCACCGTGCATGCCGGTCCTCTCACCGCGTGGCTGCCCTTTGTGGGATAGCTGATCGATTCCCTCGGCTGACCGCGGTGCGCTCGGCGCCCACGCAGAGACAACGGCGCAAAGCGCAAGGCTGCCGCAAATTTTAGATTGTTGGTAACCTCATCCACATTCGGCACGCGGCTTTTCTGGAGCTGAATTCGATCGCTCCCGTTCAAAGGAGTTTCATGGCTAATCGAGTGGACGGCGGCACCTTTACCGTCGAAATAGAACAAAAGGCCATGCAATGGTCTTCTACCCTGGTCAAAGCGACCTGGGCGATAATAGTGGTGGGCGTTATCGTGGGCGGCATCCTCTGGGTGACTATCGACGGTGCGACCGGGCAGGACGTAGGCGCGCTCGCCTGGGTAATCAGTTTCTCGGCCGCCATCGCCGTGATGTCCATCCGCCAGATTATTCTGGCAGAAAGGCAGTAGCGCGCCATGTTGATGCAAGGCATTACTTACAACACAACGATGGGCCTCGCGGTGGGCATCATCTTGATTCTCGCCGTGCTGTTCCTGCGCGTAATGCAGACAAACACCGGCCGGTCTGTGGCCGGTTTCGGCTGGGGATTCATCTTTTCCGGTGCATTCTTGGGGGCCACCGGCCTGCACATGACCCTGACCTGGCCACTCGAGCAGATCGACGGTGTCTTCTGCTGCGCAGTCGATAACGTCACCTTTGGCGAGCCGGCTGCCTTCTACGGGATACTGACATTGATCGCAGGCCTCGCCATCCTGCGCGCAGAAGACCGTGCGGACCGCGGTATCCGGGCAATGGACCTGGTCGGCACTCTCCGCCCCCTGCTTTACATTGCAGCCGTCGGTGGCTTTGGTCTGATCCTGTTCGGCATTGCTGGTCTGCACTTCGGTCAGTGGCGCCCGCCGGAGGTTGAGCCAATCGCCCGACTTCTCTCCGGTTCCCTGATCGAGCCGCTCATGGTCTTCTCCATGTACGTCTTCACCGGCATCGCGGCAATACTGTCGCCATTCGCGTTGACCAACAAGTTGGTCAGCCGCATCTTTATTGTGCTGGCCTGGGTGTTCGGCATGGCATGGATACTGCTCGGCCTGACGCTCTTTTACGGTCACGTCGGGTTCTTCCCGTACCCGTTCAATAATCCGGACGTCATGCACCCATAGCACAGATCAGGGTTCGCATTGCTCGTCGCGGTGCACTTCGGAACCGGAAGCGTCGTAAGCCATCCTCTGGCCGGTCGCCAGTGTCAGACCAAAGTGCCAGAGTGGACCCATGGCGAGCAAGGGTTCTAAGGAGTCGGTCGAGGTCGACGGGCGGACCATCCGGTTCACCCACGCCGACAAGGTGCTCTACGAGGCCACCGGCACCACCAAGGCCGATGTGCTGGAGTACTACCTGGCCGTCGCCCCGCTGCTCATGACGTACGCGGGGCGGCGGCCGGTGACGCGCAAGCGCTGGCCCGACGGCACCGATGACAAGTCCTTCTTCGAGAAGAACCTCCCCTCCCACGCGCCCGACTGGGTGCCGCGCGTGGCGATCGAGCACTCCTCGCGCACCGTCCGCTACCCGGTGCTCGACTCCCCCGCCACGCTCGCGTGGTTCGCGCAGCAGGCCGCGCTCGAGCTGCACGTGCCGCAGTGGACCCTGGAGAACGACGAACCGGGCCGGACGCGTCGGATCGTGATCGACCTCGATCCGGGCGAGGACGTGGATCTGGATACGACGGCGAAGGTGGCCCTCCGCGTCCGCGACCTGCTCTCTGCGGCTGGGCTCGACTCCTTCCCTGTCACCAGCGGGTCCAAGGGCATCCACCTCTACGCCCGCCTGGACAAGGCCGTCACCGCCGCCAGCGCCTCCAAGGTCGCCAAGCAGATCGCGCAGTCGCTCGCCAAGCAGACCCCCGACCTGGTCACCGCCACCATGAAGCGCTCCATCCGCGACGGCAAGGTGTTCGTCGACTGGAGCCAGAACAGCGGCGCCAAAACCACCGTCGCGCCGTACTCCCTGCGCGGCCGGGCCGAACCGTGGGTCGCCGCTCCCCGCTCGTGGGAGGAACTCGGCGACGGTGGCCTGGCGCATCTGCACTGGGACGAAGTCCTCAAGCGCCTGGACTCCGACGGCGACCTCCTCGACGGGCTCGAAGGCACAGCCCAGGAGAAGTCGACCTCCTCCACCGGTTCGGCATCGCGGGCGAAGAAATCGGGTGGCAGCAAGAAGGGCTCGTCGTCGTCGTCCGATGACGAGGACCCCGAGCCCGCCGACACCGATTCCACCGACGGCTCCGACGCCGCTCACTCCACGGACGTCGAGGGCTGCGACGCCGAACCCACCAGCGACGACGCCGTCGTCACCAGCCTGGCCGAGTACCGGCGCAAGCGGGATCGCCGCAACACGCCGGAGCCGTTCGAAGGCGAGGTCGAGACCGATCGCGACGACGTCGACGGACCGATCTTCGTGATCCAGGAGCACCACGCCCGCCGCCTGCACTTCGACCTGCGGCTGGAGCACCACGGGGTGCTGGCGTCGTGGGCCGTGCCCAAGAACCTGCCGACCGAGCCCAAGGACCGGCGGCTGGCCGTCAACACCGAGGACCACCCACTCGGCTACGAGACGTTCGAAGGCACCATCCCCAAAGGGGAGTATGGCGCCGGCCACATGACCATCTGGGACCGCGGCTGGTACGAGTGCGAGAAATGGCGCTCCGACGAGATCATCGTGTGGCTGCACGGCGAGAAGGTCTCCGGCCGCTACGTGCTCGTGCGCACCAGCGCGGAGAAGAACCAGTGGATCGTGCAGTACATGAAGGACCAGTCGCCGGACTCCTTCTACGGCGGGCGCGACAACCCGAAGTCGTCGTATCCCGAGGGCGATAAGCGGGCGCGGTCGGGCGGCTCGTCCCGCGGCTCGGGCAAGGCGTCGTCCCGCGACTCGGACAAGACGTCGTCCCGCGACTCGGACACGGCCGACCGCCCCGACGCTCCCCCGCTGCCGATGATCCCCACCGCCGCCACGGTGACCGAGCTGCCCGACGACAAGTGGGCGTTCGAGGGCAAGTGGGACGGCTACCGGGTAACCATCGCGACCAGCGGCGCCGGCGGGCAGGCACGCCTGGTCAGCCGCAACGGCAACTCGATGGACTGGCTGACCGACGGCTTCCCCGGGCTGGCCGACGCGCTCGAGCGGCCCGCGGTGATCGACGCCGAGCTGGTGATCCTGGGCTCCGACGGCGTCCCGGACTTCGCGTCGCTCGCCAAACAGGCCGCGGCGGAAGGGCAGGACTCGTCGCTGCCCGCCGTCGAGCTGTTCGTCTTTGACGTGCTGGAGGTCGACGGCGTGGACCTGCGGACGCAGGCGTGGGAGCGACGACGGGAGGTGCTGGACCTGCTCACCCCGGCGCTGACCGGCGTGGATCGGGTGCACGTCCCGGAGGTGCTTGACGGCCCCGGCGACCGCGCGCTGGCCGAGGCGGAGGAGTTCGGCTGGGAGGGCATCGTCGCCAAACGCCGGGACTCCCGCTACGAGTCGGGGCGGCGGTCCAAGGCGTGGCTCAAGGAGAAGCTGCTCACCACCACCGAGGCCGTGGTGGGCGGCTGGCGGCCGGGCAAGGGCGGGCGCTCCGGCTCACTGGGCTCGCTGCTGCTCGGCCTACCCGCCGAGACGGGCCTCACCTACATCGGCCGTGTGGGCACCGGCTTCTCCGACAAGCAGGCCCGCGCGCTGCTCGACGAGCTCGAGCCACTCAAGCGCAAGACCAGCCCGTTCGTCGAGCAACTGCCCGCCGACGCCCGCCGCGACGCCAACTGGGTTCTGCCCAAGCTCGTCGTGGAGGTCCGCCACCAGGGGTTCACCGAGGACGGCCACATGCGCCAGTCCTCCTGGCGCGACATCCGGCGCGACAAGCTGCCCGGGGATCTGTAAGGGCGCTGCGGGGGTTGGCGGAGGCGACCGGCCCTCGTCGTCATACCCGCGCGGTGATACCTGCGGCGCCGCCGATCGACGCTCCGGCCCGGAGATCGAGGTAGAGATCTGACTTGGCGTACCCTCCGCCGCTTGCCGAAGGCGACGCGACGCTCCTCCCCACGACGACGCCGGACCAAGCCGCAGATGCGCCAGCGGAGCACGGGGGGCCCACTTCTGGTACCGCTGACCAGTCAACAGGAGCCGCGATCACCGACCCCAGCGAGACCACCGAGCAGACCGCCGTGGCCGAGGGGCCGCAGGATCCCGAGTCGGTGCGCGTGGGGCGGGAGTTCGCAATCGTGAACCGCGACGGCGTCGAACTGGGCACCGCGAAGGTCGAGGACATCGTGCGGACGCCCGGCTGCGGAGTCGAGCTCACGCTGAGCATCACCACCTCCGCCGAAGCGGGCCCCGACAGGTGGACGTCCGTCGCCGCGGACGACTTCGCCGAGGTCCGCGCCGGCGGGTCCACCCGCGAGGCCACGACGCTCAACTCGGACTGCGAGCAGGCCGCCAACTCGACGACCACTCCCCTGTCACCGGGACGGGACTACGAGATCGTCATCGCCTTCCAACTCGACGACTCCGCGCAGCAGGCCATGCTCCGGCCCGACGGCACCGCCGGGTGGATCTTCGACCTGCCGCCGCTGACCACCGTCGCCGTGACGACGAGCCCGGCGGCGGCCCCCACCACCGGAGAGTCCGCCACCACGCCCACCGGCACCAAGCTGACGACCACCGACATCGCAGAGGCATAGACACCGTCGCGCGGGAAGCGGCCCCGGCCACGGGGGATCGTGGTCGGGGCCGCTCGTGCCCGCCGGTTCCGCACAGCGGGTGGGACGCTGGCGGTAGCTGGAGCTGACCTCGTCGTCGTCACAGTCTCTGTCAGTCCCACCCGCGTGCGGAACCGGCGCGCTTCACATCAGACGGTGATGACGCGGGGACCCACCGAGCCCGACTCGGGATACCCGAGCGAACCGCGCACGAACCTACTGAACTCCCAGAGCACCCGATCCCACCACCAGAACACCATCTCGGACATGGCCCTACCTCCTGCTCGGTGAGCCAGACGGCCTCCGGCCCGCTGGACCAAGTGTGTTCCGACATCCTGGGAATCGCCCCCGTGGCGGCCTGATAGTCCGATAGCAGAGTCCGAGGATCTCCTACCTCAGCTGTGCCCCCGCTGCCCCGGCGGGCGCCGTTCTGCGCTTCGGCCCCCAGGCCCGGCCAGGCCCGGCGTTCAGCCGGAGACGTACGGGTTCGTCGCGGCCTGGTGGCGGAGGCGGGCGGGGACCACGAAGAACATGACGACGACGAGCACCGCCATCACCGCCGCCGCCACGGCACCCCACACCGCACCCAGCACCAGCGTGAAGACGAGCGCGACCAGGCCGACCATCGCCACCGCCAGAATCGCCAGACCGACACGGGCGAGCGTCGCGGACACCCGGAGCACCCGGTCCTTGCGATGCGACCGGAACACCGCACGGTGGATCATCACCGGGGCCAACAAGATGACCGACGAGGTCAGCGCGAGTGACAAGACCACCAGGTAGAGGGCACGCGCGCCACCGCTGATCTCCACGAATCGGCCCTGGAAAGGCACCACCAGCAGGAAGCCGGTGAGCACCTGGCCGCCGGTCTGGACGATGCGCAACTCCTGCAGCAGCTCGATCCAGTTGCGGTCGATGCGCTGCGCCTCGGTTTCGTTGCGCTCAGCCCCGTTTCGCCCGGTTTCGTTGCGCTCAGCCCCGTTGGGTTCCCCGACTCCGTCGACGTGCATGACGCTCCTCTCGCCGAGTGTCCTCTCCCCGCGTGTACTCCATCGTGGTCGGCACGATGCGGCGGCGGGATCTATCCGGTAATTCACCCACCCTGCCGGTTCGGCTCAGCGGACACCGCAGCCGGGAACGCTTCCACCTCGCATCGCCGGGGAGCACGGCGAGCACCCAGCCACGCTGGTCAACGAGTCCCGGTCGTCGGATCCGGGGCACTGAGGAGGTCCGACTCAGGTCCGGACGTCGGCTGCGGGCCCGCCCGGGCCGCTGACCTGCGGTGCCCTGAACGGGGTCTGCAGGGCATCGCAGGTCAGCGCGGCTATCAGTTGTGGGACGCGAAACAGCGGCGTGGATCGGCGACCGCGGGCCCGGCGGTGCGGCACGATGAGGACATGGTCAAGCCGTCCAACACCGCCGCCATCGCCTCCGCCACCGGCCGCCCGTGGGTCGAGTGGGTCGAACTGCTCGAGCAGGCCGGGGCGCGGGAGAAGAACCACACCGCGATCGCCCAGCTGACGCTCGAGCACATGCCCGGGTCGGTGGAACGGGCCGAGTGGTGGGCGCAGGGCACGGCAATCGCCTACGAGCAGCACGCCGGCCTGCGGGTCCCGGGGCAGTCCTGCGACGGCGACTTCCAGCTCTCCACCTCGCGGACGGTCGCCGGGGACAAGGACTCGGCACTGCAGGCGTGGACCGAGCTCGTCGCCGGGCGCGAGGAGTTCGGCGGGATCCCGGTGGAGGGCGAGCCGTCGGTGACGCGGTCGGAGAAGTGGCGCTACTGGCGCGTCCCGCTGGCCGACGGCACACGCGTGGCGATCAACTTCAGCGACAAGGCCGGCGGCAGCTCCGGTAGCAAGGCCAGCGTGGGGCTGGCGCACACCAAGCTCGACTCGGCCGAGGCGATCGCCTACTGGCGGCCGGTGTGGAAGGAGCTGCTCGGACAGCTGTGACGAGTGCCGCTGCTACAGGTCAGCGGTACGCCTCGTGAGGCCGAGTCGGCCTGGCTCGAGCTCAGTGTCATCGCCGTCGTCATCGGTCAGTAGGTCCACGAGTGTTGTGGGATCCTTCAGGCGAGCCTGGCCGATAATTCTCTTGCTCTTCCGCCGCCATACCCACCTCCGATTCCGCACTCACGGTAACGCTCTGCGCCGCCGGGCGCGAGGTCGCGTTCACTCCCGTGGCCTGCCGACGCTACCGGTTCGGCCGGAGCGAGCGACTGCGTGCGGGGGCGGTGGCGGCCGTTGTCGTCGTCGTACTACCCCGATGGCCTCGCGCAGCCCACGGTGAGGTGCCCGCCCCCACACATGAACGCTCGCCCCGGCGAGTGCCGAGGCGAGCGTTCGTTATGGGGGGCGAGGCGGTCAGCCGGTGACCGCCGCCAACCGCTTCTCGTCGATGGTGCGGTCGAAGACGAACGCGTACAGCAGCCCCGCGCCGACGGCCGTGTAGGGCCAGACGAAGTAGACGATCACGCCCATCGCCATCGACAGGCCCCAGAGGGTGGAATCGCCGGCCTCGGAGAGCACCGACCACAGGACCAGCACGGCCAGTCCCGCGCAGTAGGCCACGATCGCCATCGAGGAGGCCTTGTCCCAGGTGCCGTTGGAGCGCAGTGAGCCCAGCAGCATGGTGGTCACGGCGAACAGCGGGACGGCGAGGAACACCATCTGCCACACGTCGAAGATCATGCCGAGCAGTGCGAAGGCGGCTACGCCGACGAACACGTGGATCAGGGTGCCGGCCCGCTTGTGCTCGGGCATGGGGACGCCGGCGCGGTCGAGTGCGGCGAGATCAGACATGGTCGGGCCTTTCGGTGGACGGGGCAGCCGGGCTGGTCGCGGGAGCCGAACTGGAGGCGGGAGCCGTGGCGGCGGCGGCGCCGGACGCGGGAGCAGCGGCGGTCGAGCCGGCGAGCGGACGGTCGGTGCCGGTGCCCGGGCCGCCGTAGAGGAACGCCAGGGTCGCGTCGGGGTGGCGGTTGGAGGTGACCAGCGAGACCACGTAGAACAGCAGGATCGACACGAGCAGCGAGATGCCGCCGACCTGCATGTACTCCGGCAGCGAGATGATGTCGCGGGCGGCCAGGGAGCTGATGATGAGGTTGCCGAGGATCGCAAAGACGACGGTCACGGTGGCGGCCGTCGCGGTGGCGCGCTCCCAGTAGATCGACATGACCACCGGGCCGACGATCGCCGCCGCGAACGCGGCCCAACCCAGCGCGCCGAGCAGGAACACCACCTGCGACAGGAACAGGGTGAGCAGCACCGAGAGCACGACCAGTGTCAGCGTGGCGATCCGGCTCCATAGCAGTTCACGGACCACGCGGACGCCGAACGCGGCGGGCAGGTCGCGCATCATCGACGAGGCGCCGATGGTGATGAAGCTGGAGGCCGAGGACATGATCGCGGCGAGTAGGCCGGTCAGCGCGATGCCGCCGACGATCGGGTGCGTGACCGAGTCGAGGAACCAGATGGCGGTGTCGTCGATGTTCTCCAGCTCGGGGGCGTCGCCGGTGATGGTCATCGAGCGGGTGGCCAGGCCGATGCCGACCGAGAACAGGGTGGTCACCGCGTAGGCGATGCCGGCGACCGCGGCGCCCCACTTGAGCTGCGTCATGTCACGGAGCATGAGGAACTTGGTGAGCAGCTGCGGCTGACCCACGGCGCCGACGAAGATCAACAGGCCGAAGGCGAAGATGTAGGTGGGCGACTTCACGCCCTCGATCGCCAGCATCTCGGCGCTGGTGGTGGAGATGGTGTCGAGCATGGGCACCCAGCCACCGGCCATCTGGACGGCGAAGAAGAACAGCCCGACGGACATGACCACCATGAGCACGCCCTGGATGAGGTCGGTCCACACGGCCGCGAGCATGCCTCCGGCCATCGTGTAGGCGGCCACGACGAGCGAGCCGATCCACGCGCTGGTCGACACCGACGTGCCCAGCAGCAGGGAGATGATCACGCCGATCGCCGTGACCTGCGCTGTCATGTAGGCGACCGAGGCGATGAACACCGCGGCCGACATGGTGGCGTGGGAGGTGCGGTCCTGGAAGCGGATACGGATGAGGTCGGGCACCGAGTAGACGCTGTGCTTCTTGCCGATCCAGTTCAGACGACTACCGAGGAGGAACCAGGCGACGGCGAAGCCGAACGGCGCGAACAGTCCGACGGCGATGAGTGCCTGGAAGCCCCACGCGTACGTCTGCCCGGTGCCGCCGACCATGCCCCAGCCGGACTGGATGGACGAGAAGCTGGCGATGGCCATCACGAAGAAGCCCAGCGACTGGCCCGCCACGAGGAATTCCTTGGCCGACTTCATCTTGGTGTTGGCCCAGGCGCCGATGGCGAACATGAGCACGAAATAGACGATGACCACGCCTATCACTACGGGATTGTTCATTTCGTGTCCTCTTCAGTGGGTGTCACGGAGTGCGCTGGATGACTAGCGCGCAGCTGCGCGCGGCGGATCTTGCCGGTGTTGGTGGTGGGGAGTTCGTCGAGGAAGACGACCTCCCGCGGGTATTGGTAGAAGGCCAGGCGCTGTTTGACGAAGGCCTGGATCTCGGCGGCGAGGTCGGCGGTGTGCTCGGCGGTGCGGTCGACTCCCTCCGCGGGGACGACGTACGCGACGATCGCCTCTCCGCGCAGCTCATCGGGCACGCCGATCACGGCCACCATCTCGACGGACGGGTGGCGCAGGATCTGGTCCTCGATCTCGCCGGGGCCCACGCGGTAGCCGGCCGACGAGATGAGGTCGTCGTTGCGGCCGGAGAACCAGAAGTTCCCCTCGTCGTCGACCTTCGCGAGGTCCCCGGTGTGCAGGACGCCGTCGGCGGTCTTCTCCGCGGTCTTCTCGGGCGCGTTCCAGTAGCGCAGGAAGGCGTTCGGGCTGGGCAGTCGCACGCAGATCTCGCCGACCTCCCCCGCCGCGACCGGCTCGCCGAGGTGCTTGCCAAGGCTGTCGAGCAGCACGAGGTCGAACCCGGGCGTGGGGCGACCCATCGAGCCGGGCGGGGTCGCGAACTCGGCGTGGCAGGTGCCCACGATGAGATTGCATTCGGTCTGGCCGTAGATCTCGTTGACCCGCACGCCCAGCGCCTCGCGCGCCCACTCGGCGACGGCCTCGCCCAGCGCCTCACCGCCGGAGAACGCGGCCCGCAGCCCGGTGCGCGAGTAGTCCACGTCGGACGCGCGCATCATCTTGAGGATGGTCGGCGGCAGGAACGAGCAGGTCACGCCGTGCCGCCGCAGGATGTGCTCGACGGCCTCGGGGCTGGGCCGCCGGGTCGACGCGACCACGGGCACCCCGCTGTAGAGGCTGGGCAGCAGCACGTCGAGCAGCCCGCCGGCCCACGCCCAGTCCGCGGGCGTCCAGAACACGTCGCCGGACTCGCCGGACTCGCCTGGCTCGGCGGGCTCGGCGTCCGCGGCGCCGCGCGGGAACCCGTCGAGCGCGCGGACCACGCCGGGCATGTGGCCCAGTACGACCCGGTGCCCGTGGAGCGCGCCCTTGGGCTGGCCGGTGGTCCCGGAGGTGTAGATGAGCAGCGCGGGGTCGTCGGGTCCGGTGTCCGCGACGACGACGGCGAGGTCCGCCTCCTCCGTCACCGCGAGCGGCAGCACGGTGAGCGCGCCGGTGCTCCCACCCGGGGCCGGAACCGCATCGCCGGTGACGAGCACGGTGCGCAGTTCGGGCAGCTCGGCGAGTTCGTCGGCCAGGCGGGCGTAGCAGTCGGCGTCGAACACGGCCGCGACCGCTCCGGAGTCGCCCATGCGGAACAGCGCCGCCTCGGGACCGAACTTCACCGACAGCGGCACCGCGATGGCGCCCATGAGGTACGCGGCCATGTGCGCGACGGCGGTCTCGGCGGACTGCGCGCACATCACGGCGACGCGGTCGCCCTCGCCGACCCCGCGCTTCCGCAGGAACGTGATGTGCCGGCGGGCGCGCTCGCCGAGTTCGCCGAAGGTGGTGATCTCCGGTGGGTCGTCGCCGCGGTCCACCACGATCGCGGGTGCGTTCTGGGGATGTGGGTCCATGCACGCGGCGCCGATGTTGAATCGTTCCGGGATCTCCCAGTGGAAGCCCTCGGGCCGCAGTGGCGGACTCCACGGGCGCCGCCTTGTGATCTCGTTCACGTCGTCTGGCATGCCCTGAACCGTAGGAGTGGTGTGGACCACATACAATGGAGATTTCCCCTAGCTTCGGAGTGTGCCCATGTCTGAATCTCCATCCACCCCGTCCACCTACGAGTTCCTCACGCTCGACGTCACCGACGGCATCGCGCTGATCACCCTGGGCCGGCCGCCGGTCAACGCCCTGTCCCGCGCGATGCAGGAGGAACTCCGCGCGGTGGCCGGCGAGGTCTCCGGCCGCGACGACGTCGACGCCGTGGTGTTCACCGGCAGCGAGCGCGTCTTCGCCGCCGGTGCCGACATCAAGGAGATGCGGAACATGCCGTATGCCCGGATGGTCGCCGAGGCCCGGGAGCTCCAGTCCGCGTTCACGGCCGTCGCCGCGATCCCCCAGCCCACCGTCGCCGCCATCACCGGCGCGGCCCTGGGCGGCGGCATGGAACTGGCCCTGTGCTGCGACCGGCGCATCGCCGAGGACAAGGCCAAGCTCGGCCAGCCCGAGATCCTGCTCGGCATCATCCCCGGCGCCGGCGGCACGCAGCGCCTCACCCGGCTCGTCGGCCCGGCCGTGGCCAAGGACCTCTGCCTCACCGGCCGCACGCTGACCGCCACCGAGGCCCTCGAGCTGCGCGCGGTCGAGGAGGTCGTGCCGGACGGGCAGGCCACCACCCGCGCCCTCGAGTGGGCCCGGCAGTTCGTCGGCGGACCCCGCATCGCGCTGCGGGCCGTCAAGGAGGCCGTCGACCGCGGTATCGAGGTGGACCTCGACACCGGCCTGGCCATCGAGCGCGCCCTGTTCGCCGGGCTCTTCGCCACCGAGGACCGCGAGATCGGCATGCAGTCGTTCATGGACTCGGGCCCCGGCAAGGCACAGTTCACCGGCCGCTGAACGCCGCTCGAGCCATGGCCGTCGACCTCGCCCTCGGGCTGCGCGACATCCTCGACGCCTCCGCCGAGCTCGCCTCGGCGGAGGACGAGGACGCCGTGCTGCACATCGCCATCCGCCGGGCCCGCCAACTCGTGGGCACCGACCTGGCGTACGTCATGTTGCTCGACCCCGAGCGAGGCGACACCTACATGCGGATGGCCGAGGGTGCCACCAGCCCCCGGTTCGACACCATCCGCCTGGGCATGGGCCTCGGGCTGGGCGGGCAGGTCGCCGAGGCCATGGCACCCCGCTGGACCCGCAACTACCTGGCCGACGAGCAGTACACCCACGTCATCGACCCGATCATCCGCGACGAGGGCGTCAAGGCGATCCTCGGCGTCCCCGTGCGCACCCACGGCCGGCTCACCGGGACACTGTTCACCTCCGACCGGCGCGAACGCGCCTTCTCCCAGGACGAGATCACCCTCGTCGCCCTGCTGGCCGACCAGGTCTCCGCCGCCCTCACCGCCGCCGAGCGCGCCTCCCGCCGCCAACGCGACCTCGACTCCACCCGCGACGCCCTCGACATCGCCCACGCCGAGACCGCGCGCCTGTCCGCCACCGTCGACCTGCACGAACGGCTCACCCGGCTGGTTATCGCCGGCACCACCGTCCCCGAGATCGTCGACCTCGTGGTGGACCTCGAGGGCGGCACCGCCGCCGTGTTCGACCTCGCTCACCGGGATATCGGCTCTGCCCGCTCCCCCGAGGGACCGCCCGCCGACCTGCTGCGGCAGGTGTTGGCCGAGGTCGGCACGGATTCCGAGCGATCGACCAGTGCGGTCACCCGGTCTGTGGACGGCCACCTCGTCGTCGTCACCCCTGTCGTCACCGGACCCGACCACCTCGGGTACGTCACGTTCGCCAGCCGCGGCTCCGTGCCCGCCATCCGGCCCGTCCTGGCGCGCGTGAGCTCGGTGATCGCGCTGATCCTGCTGGGGCACCGCGCGCGCGACGAGGCCGACAACCGCGTCCGCGGCGAGCTGCTCGCCGAGGTCCTGGCGCCCGGCGAGCACGACCTCGACGCCATCGCCCGGCGAGCCGCCCTGCTCGGGGTGGACGTGGACGCCGACCTCGTGGCGCTGGTGATCACGCCCGCCGAGGCCCGGATGACGCGGGCGCTGGAAACCGAGTGCCGCTCCCTCGCCCGCGCCGACGACGGGCTGGTCACCACCTACGGCGACCGCGGCGTGATGCTGCTCCCCGGCACCGACGCCGGTGCCACCGCCCGCGACGTCGCCGCCCGACTGGCCGCGCACCGGGCGACCGTCGGCGCCGCCGGACCGATCGCCGGCATCGCCGGGCTCGCGGAGGTGGGCGACCACGTCGAGCGGGCCGGACGCGCCGCACGACTGCTCATCGCGCTCGACCGGGCCGGCGACGGTGCCGCCACCGAGGAACTCGGGCTGTACGGGTTGCTGTTCAGCGAGGTCGACCGCGAGTTCGTCACGCAGTTCATCGAGCGCAACCTCGGCCCGGTGCGCGACTTCGACCGCACCCGCGGCACCGCGCTACTCGAGACGCTCGAGGCGTGGTTCGGCGCCGACGGCAGCCCCTCCGCCACCTCCGAGCGGCTGTTCGTGCACGTCAACACCGTGTACCAGCGGCTCGACCGACTGGACCACGTGCTGGGCACCGGCTGGCGCCGCGGCGACCGGGCGCTGGAGCTGCGGCTGGCGCTGCGATTGGCGGAGTTGCGGGGGGCGTGAACGCCGCGGGAGTACGAACCGCGCGGGGCGTGAGCAACACGCGTCCAGCTGCGGGTGCGCGTCCAGCTGCGGGTGCGCGTGCGGGTGCGGGTGCGGGTGCGCGTCGCGCAGCCCCGGCCGATGCCCAACTCGCACGCCCCTCGACGGTTGCGCGTCCTCTTCGCTCGAATTCGGCTGGGCCGCGCGCTGGGTTTGGTCCATTCAGGACGCGTAACCGCGGCCCGGCACGACCACCGGGCCGACTGCCGGGGAGTTGCTCTTCGCGTAGGTGGCGATCGATCGGATGGTCGCCGAGTCGGGTCCGCCCACCCGGTGCGCAGAACGCAGGGTCCGCGGGGCTGGGCCGGGTCGTGCACCTGCTGGCGGATCCCTCAGCCGACATTATCCACTCGCTCATTGAGAGCCGCTCCTCACCATGGCGTCTCGCGCGCACCTAGGTGCAGGCCAGACGCCATGGCGAGGAGCGCCGGCAGAGTGGGTGGTCAGGCGCGCCCGCGAGACGCCATCCGCGGGAGCGGGCCCGCGGCCGGGCCGGGCGGCAGCGGGACCCCGGCTCGGGCATCAGGGGTGGCCCGACCCGGGCGTCAGTTCAGCCCGGCGTAGGAGTGCAGGCCCGAGACCACGATGTTGATGAAAAACAGGTTGAACACCAGCACAGCGAAGCCGGCGATGTTGATCCACGCCGCCTTCTTGGGGCCCCAGCCGCTGGTCGCACGGGCGTGCAGGTAGCCCGCGTAGAGCACCCAGGAGATGAACGACACCGTCTCCTTGGGGTCCCAGCCCCAGAAGCGGCCCCACGCGCTCTCGGCCCACACGGCGCCGAGCAGGATGCCCACGCCGAAGACCGGGAAGCCGATGACCGTGGTGCGGTACGCGAGGCGGTCGAGGGTCTCGGCGGCCGGCAGTGGACGGGCCAGGCGGGCGCCCCACCCGTGCTCCTGCCCCTGCGGCTGCCACACGCGGATGAGGTACATGATCGACACGACACCGGGGATGAGCAGGATGCCCGAGCCCAGCGCGATGATCGACACGTGGATCGGCAGCCAGTACGAGCGCAGCGCCGGCACCACGGGAGCGGCGTCGGAGTACAGGTGCGTCCCGCCGAAGAACAGCAGCACCAGGATCGGCACCAACATGAACGGCCACACCACCTGCAGCGCGGGCTTGCGCAGCCAGATCAGCCCGGCCGCCATCGCCAACAGCGTGGAGCCAAGGATGAACTCGTACATGTTGCCCCACGGGAACCGCTCCGTGGACAGTCCGCGCAGCACGAGCGACGCGGCGTGGAACACGAACCCGAGCACCACGAACAGCTGCGCGATCCGCGCCCAGCGCACGTTTCCGGCCGAGGCCCGCTCCTCGTCGCCGGTGTCGGTGAGGGACCGCGACTCGGTCAGCCCGGTCCCGCCGGCCGTGACCAGCTCCTTCTCCGAGACCTTGGCCACGCGGAAACCCGCGTAGTAGATCAGCGACGCGATCAGCGCCAGTACGTAGATCCCGAAGGCCGTCCGGAACGCCAGGTCCGAGTAGGTGGCCAGCGTCTCGTCGATGGGCAGGCCCTGTGCGAGGGTCGAAGTGATCACCGGGTGTCGTCCTTCCGCGCAGCGTCGGCGGCGGTACCGCGACTAGTTGAAGTGTGGCCCGTGTCGGCCTCACCCGGCAACACGGGTGTGGCAGCCGCCGCCGAGACCAGCCGGTCCCGGAGCTCGTCGAACTCGCTCCCCCAGCCCGATCGGTCCGTCTTGGCCAGGCCACCCAGATCGACACGGGTGACCTCGTCGTCGTCGACACTCACCCGCGCCCAGATCCTCCGGCGCCGCACCATCAGGCTGAGCACCAGGCCCGCCATCATCACGGCGGCGGACACTCCGACCCAGATCTGCGTGGGGTCGGAGGAGACCTGGATGTTGACGAACTCCTCGGCGCCGTCGAACCGCACCTCGGTGCCGTCGGGGAGGGTGGTGGATTCGCCGGGCTTGAGGTTGACGCGGGCCTCGCGGTTGAGCGCGCCGGACTCGATGAGGTCCGGCTCGAGCGAGAAGACCGACTGCGGGCGGCCCGTGTCCAGGCCGGCGTCCCCGCGGTAGACGTCGATCGCCACCGCCGGGTCGTCCATGCGCGGGAACCGCGAGCTCAGCAGGGTGCCCTCGAACTGCGCGGTCGGCGCGAACAGGCCCTGGATGGCGATCTGCTGCGTCCGCCGCTCGGCCAGATCGGGGTACATGCCAGCGGGCGGGTCGAAGCGCATGATGCCCGAGGACAGGAACGTCTGCAGCTCGGTCGGTGACCAGTGCTGGGTGTCCGTGCGGGTCTCGCCGTTCGGGTACGTCACCGTGAACGTCGGCGCGAAGCCGTGACCCTGCAGGTAGACGCGGGTGGAACCGATGCGCAGCGGGTGGTTGACCCGCATCTCGAACGGCTCCCACGTGTCGGGGTCGGTCGTGGTGACCTCCTCCGTGTACCGCACGTTCGAGGTGAACATCTCGGCCTGACCGTTGGGCAGGTAGTCGGCGCGGAAGTCGGAGACCTTGATGCAGAACTGCTCGAGGTCCGTGCCGTCCACCAACAGTCCAGCGCGGAACGAGTCGTACGCGCTGGGCGTGGTGTTGCAGAACGCCGGCGACTCCTCGTTGGCGACGATGACGCGCATGCCCTCGGCGTAGACGAACTTGCCGGCCGCGAACATGACGAGCAGCGCCAGCAGGCCGAAGTGGAAGACGATGTTGCCGACCTCCCGCGAGTAGCCGCGCTCGGTGGACAGCTCGATGGTGCCGGGGACGCGACCGTCGCCGTCGTTGCGGCGGACCCGGCCCTTGAGCTCGCGACGGATCTGGGCCGCGGCCTGCTCCGGCGTGGCCGTGGTCCGGTACGCGGCGTGGTGCGGCAGGCGGGACAGGTTGCGCGGGGTCAGCGGCGGGGGCGTGCGCAGCTGGCGGACCAGCTCGAAGCAGCGCGGGGTGAGGCAGCCGACCAGCGAGACGAACAGCAGGACGTAGATGGCGGTGAACCACCAGCTGCTGAAGACGTCGAACAGTTGGAGCTTGTCGTAGGTCTCGCCCAGCCACCCGTTCTCGGCGATGTACTCATTGACGTTGCCCTCGTTGAGGCTGCGCTGTGGCAGGAGCGCGCCCGGGATGGCGGCGACGGCCAACAGGAACAGCAGGATCAGCGCCGTGCGCATGGCGGTGAGGGTGCGCCACGCGTTGCGGAGGAACGCGGTGACGGCAGCGGTTCTGGGCATGGGGTCCATCTGCGGGTCGCGGCGCGCCGAGGCGGCTCGGGGCCTGACTCGGCGCCGGTCGCACCCAGGCTAGTGGGGCGAACCTGAGCGGATCCTGGCAGGGTGTGGCCAACCACGGGGAGGTCGCGTCGGGTGTGGCGGGGGTCTCCGGCCGGCCGCCGGAGTCTCCCCCGCCGCGGGGGTTCCTGGTCGGTCGGGGCCGTCACCACCGATAGTCGAGAAACTTCCCGTCCAACGTGATCACCACCCGGTCGCCGTCGGGGTCGGCGCGACGGTTGATGTCGACCGTGAAGTTGATCGCGCTCATGATCCCGTCTCCGAACTCCTCGTGGATCAGCGCCTTGAGCGCCGGGCCGTACACCGACATCGCCTCGGTCAACCGATAGATCGTCGGATCGGCCATCACCTCTGCCGGCGTTCCGCGGCTCGGCTGCAGGGCGAGGCTCTCCGCCACGGTGTCGTCGAGGCCGAGGAGGTCGCACACCGACCGCGCCTGCTCGGTCGACAGCGGGTGCTGGCCGAGTAGCGCCGCGGTGGTCCACACCAGCGGGGTCGCCAGATGCTCGGCCAGGTCGGCCCAGGTGCGGCCCTGGCGGATGCGGGCGGAGTCCACGAGCGCCGCGGCCTCGTGCTTGGACATGATGGGGGTCATCGAACGGATCCTCTCGGTGGGCGGGTGGGCTGGCGGGTGGGCTGGCGGGCTGTCGGGCGTGCTCGCGGGCTGGCGGGCGGGCGTCCCTGCGGGGTCAGACTGCGGCGGGCTCGGTGGTCGTGCGCTCAGTTTTGGCGGTTCCGGTCGTCACGAGCTCGGTGTTGGCGCGCTCGGTGGTGGCTCGCTCGGTGGTGGCGGGCTCGCTGTCGGTGTCCGGAGCACCGACCGTTGCCGTGTCCGTGTCAGGGGACGACGTCCGCCGGGCCTTGGTGCGCGCGTGGGTGACGTAGAGGGTCAGGCCCACGAACAGCAGCCCGCCAACGAGGTTGCCGGCGACGGTCGGGATCTCGTTCCACACGAGGTAGTCGCCGAGGGAGAAGTCGCCGCCCAGCATCAGGCCGGTCGGGAACAGGAACATGTTGACCACAGAGTGCTCGAAGCCCATGTAGAAGAACAGCATCACGGGCATCCACATGGTCAGTGCCTTGCCGCTGACGCTGGTGGACATCATGGCGGCGACCACACCGGTGGAGACCATCCAGTTGCACAGCACGCCGCGGAAGAACAGTGTCAGCATCCCGGCTGCACCGTGCTCGGCGTAGCCCAGCGTCCGGGATTCACCGATCTCGCCGAGCCGCTGGCCCACCTCGTCCGGGGCGACGTTGAACCCGTAGGTGGTGATGAACGCGATGAGGAACGCCACGGTGAGAGCGCCGGCGAAGTTGCCGACGAAGACCAGTCCCCAGTTGCGCAGCATGCCCCCGACCGTGACGCCGCGGCGTCTGTCGAGCAGGGCCAGGGGCACGAGGGTGAACACGCCTGTGAGCAGGTCGAAGCCCAGCAGGTACAGGAGGATGAAGCCCACCGGGAAGAGCACCGCCCCGAGGAGTGCACTGCCGGTCTGGACGGTGACGGTGACGGCGAATGCCGCCGCGAGCGCGAGGATCGCGCCGGCCATGAATCCGCGGATGAGTGTGTCGCGGGTGGACATGTGGACCTTCTTCGCCCCGGCGTCGATCATCGCGCGGGTGAAGTCCTGGGGTTGGACGTAGGACACGGGTGCCTCCAGCTGTGCGGCGGTGGTGGTCGTACCGCGACAAGTCTGGGAGGTCTGTGTGTCTGGGCAGTGACCTCGTTGTGTGGGCTGGTTACCCTTTGCTCACCGCGCGGGGGATCGCCCGTGAGGCCGGCGCCGCCCGGCCGATGACGCAGGCCGGGCGGCGCCGATGTTCCCGGGTCGGCACACCGTGAAGGCTTCTCGTCTGCGCTCGCGTCGCCTAGTGCCGGTCCGCGCCTCCGCCGGTGTAGTCGCTGCCGATTACACGGCCTCGGAACGGCTCGGGCTGGTCCGACTGCCCGGCAGCAGTGGGGTCTTCTACGGGTCTGCGACCGAGCACCGCGGGCGCGACCTTGACCGGATCGCCGATGATCGCCGTGGTGTTGGTGGCGTTGGTCAGGTAGCTCGCGGGGGTGTGTCCGCGGCGGTCGTTGTTCTGCCCGGCCCCTGCCGCGCCCATCACTCCACCCATCGGCATTGCCCCAGCTCGCCCGGCCTGTGCCGCACTTGGTGACGACGACGAGAACGCCCCGGCGCCCGGTCCCGCGGCACCCGCGCCTGCCGAACCGGCTCCGGGGACTCCTCCCGACGGGCCGCCGGCACCGAATCCGGCCAGAGTGCCGGCGCCACCCATGCGTGATGCTCCTGCACCTGCGGCCGCAGCCCCGCCACCGCCGACCAGCCCGGCTGTCGAGCCGAACCCGCGATCCCGATTGCGGTTGCTGTCGCCGACGGTTCCGCCTCGGATCCCACGGATCCCGGCCGCGCCACCGGCCCCGCCGCCGGCCTGCTGACCGTGTGCACCCGGTATCGGCGCGAACGGCGCCCCAGCTGCGGTCGTCGTGGCGTTGACACCGCCTCCCGCCCCTGCCTGTCCCGCTGACGGCGCTGCCGCTGCTCCCCCGTCGGCCGCACCTGCCCTCGCAGCCAGGAGAGCCTGTTCAATGGCGGCATCTGTGGCCGAGGGGGGAGTGCTCGTCGTCGTCCCCGCCCCAGCGCCGCCCGCGGTCCCGGCGGCCACCGGCGCCTCGCTGCCCGCTCCGCTCGGACCACCTGTGATGGCGGCGATTGCGGCAGCATTCGGCGCCGCCGGCTGGGCCGGCCGCGGGATGCCCTCGGTGTTCCAGACGCGCGCCATGTCGATGCCGCTGGGCCCGCCCAGCGCCGAGGTCGACACCACCCGATAGGCGGCGGTGAAGTCGAGGTCATCGAGGTTGGCGTCCATGACTGCGGGGCTGTACTCGGTGTTGACGATCGCCCTGGCCTGCTCCTCCGCCGCCGCCATGCGGGCCCGCGACTCGGCAGCGGCGCTCAGCCCCGCAGGTCCGTGCTCCTGGCCGGAGAGCTGCGCGATCTTGGCTTGCACTGCCTGCTCGGCGACGTTGGTGCGGGTGGTGACGAACCCGTCGTGCGCGCGCCTGGCCTTGGCTGCGACCTGCTCCAACTCCCCTGACAAAGCGAACGCCGAGTTCACCAGGCCCGTCACCGAGTCCTGCGCACTCGACGCGAACTGCCCCTGCCAGCTGCTACCGAGGATGTTGTTGAGGTCGCTGTTGAGCTGTTCCGCAGCTGAGTTCAGTGCCTCCGAGACTCTGGTGGCCCGCTCATCGATGTCGCTGAACTGGCTCGGCTGCAGCCCTTCGGCACATTGTGCGATGCGCTCCAGCGGCGAATCCGACACATCCTCCGGCCCCACTCGCCCGTAGGCGCCCATGACGCACATGTCCTGGAGTGCGAAGACGTCCGATTCGCTTGCATGTATCAAGCCGAGGCTCTGCAACCCTGCCGGCTCCTCAGCCGCCTTCGACAACGCCCCCGCCAGCGCCTGATCCTGCGCCTCGATCAAACCTCCGGCGGCGGCGAACAGCATCGACATCGCCCGAGCTTGAGAGACGAAACCGTCAAGCAGTGTCCGTAGGTCTTCCGCAGCGAAGAGCGAGTACACCGCCCCCAATTGCCGAGCTGTATCGAAAGAACCGGCACCGACGGACTGCAATTGCCACAAGCGAAGCCTAGATGCCGACGAAATTTCATCGACGAACCGTTCACACGCACCGAAGCAAGCTTCAGCGACGCCCGGGTCAAGGTGAACCATCATTTGAAGTCTCCTTGTGGCAGGTACGGCATTACCGGGAGGATCGATTCATCCAGGGCGGCGCATGGGTCCGCGAAGTTGTTTCCCTTGTACGCGGATAGACCATGTATAAGGTCTACGCTCACAAAGAGTGTGCCCTTGTGCGTAAATAGAGTCCGCTGGCAGCCGTTTTCGCCCATGTCTGATTTGCTAACCAGTCTTAAACTCGGGCGACCTCGAATTTCGGACTCACTTGCATCAAATGATTGGTCTCGCAGATAATCGCTTCGCGACTTCCACGTCGACAGCACTCCGAAAATGACTTCGTCGTTCTTCCAACCGCAGGCAAGCAAGTCTCCGGGCTGATTAATTCGCAACTGCTCGTCCTGCCGCACAGGCGAGCCAACCCCCTCTTCGATAGCTTCGATCGGGATCTCGGCACACGGGTCAAACAGGGCAGGCCTCTGCTCGATCGGCAGATCCCAGGGATTGCCCGGCTCCCCGGCAGCGGCTGGGCTCGTCGTCGTCGACGTCTCTTCTCCCCCGTCAGCCGACGCGCACCCGGACAGCACCACACCGGCGGCCACCACCGCGGCTACGAACGCTCTACTTTTCCCCACAACCTGTACGACGGGCCGAGCCGCCGAACGGTTCCCCCGACCTGAGGTTCGCGGCGCCAAATCGCGTCGCCGCAGGTCGGAAGGGGCGTCGTCAGGTCGGTAGGCGCTCACGATCAGAGATCATCGCAGTCGTCGCCGGCCGACGGGTGGGTCATCACAGTGCCGGGCCCAGAGATTTCTGTGCCGGGTATGGAACCGAACGGTGGGCTCGCGACGTCGTACCTGGTGACGGACAAGCTGCAGGAAGGGCGAGGCGTGAGTTACACGATCGGGCTGATCAGTCGTTGGGACACCACCGCGCTGACCGCCGCCGGGGACGCCATTGCCACCCGTCGTGCCACTGCAGAAGGGTTACGGACATCCTTGGCCGACGGGCGGGACACGCTTTCCGAGGGCTGGTCCGGCGTCGCAGCAGACGCGGTCCTCGACGCGGCAGAGACCGAGAAGTCGCACGTCACAAAGCTCGTGGGCGGGCTCGAGGACCTCACCGACGCCCTGACCCGAGCCGAAGCAGCGCTGCAACCCGCAGTCCAATCGGTACGCGACCGAGTAAGGGACGCCGTCAGTGCCGGACTGGTCGTCGGCCAAGACTCCGTCGGCCCCGCACCAGGCCGCGACGACATCACCCAGGACACCGTCAACGCCCATGCCGAAACGATCCGCATGGCCCTGGACACCGTGCGGTCGCTCGACGAGCACTACGGTCGCGAGATCGACCTCGTGGCCACCCGGATCCACGATGCGATCCCGCCAGAAGTCGACCGGCGACCGATACCGGGAGGGTCACGAAACGGTTGGTTTGGCGCAGTCGACGCCGTGACCGGCGCGGCCGGCTACGGGTTCCCCATAGCGGCCGACGAGCTGGACCCCGAAACTCGTGGAAAACATAAGCTCAACCCTGTTGCGGACGCCCCCGGAAAGGCGTGGGCTGGCGTCCTACGCGGCCTCGGCAGAGCGGCCGGCCCTGCCGGCGCAGCCGTCACCATCTACGACGGCGTCGAGGGATACGCAAGGGGCGAAACCTCGGCTACTGAAGCGTCACTGGAGACAGTAAGCGCTCTCGCCGGTGGCGCCACAAGCGGTGCGGCGCTCGGGGCCATGACGGGCGGTGCTGTCGGCCCACTTGGCGCGATCCTCGGCGCTGGCGTCGGCGCAGCGGTCGGCAGCTACTTGGGAAAGAAGGGGGGAAGTGCGGTGTTCGACCGTTACTTCACCCCGTGACTAGGAGGAACCGAATGGACGACGACAAACCTGACGATGGCCGCAAAATTCGCTGGATCTGGTTAAGGCCGCCGACCTGGGCTGCATTCACTCACAACATCCGCCTAATAGTAGATAACGACCCCTCGGTTCTCGTTCGAATTTTCGGAGGCCTGGCGGTTATCGGCGGGGTGATCATCTGGGGCGAGTTCTTTGCCTAGTCTGGCCGGCAGCGGACAACATCGCTGGAATTGAAATTCCAGTCGCGAGATTCGGACCAGAGTCAGTCGTTGAGCAGATTCCTGCATTCTTCTTCAGCTGACTGCTAGGCGCGCTCCATCCGCTGGACCTGGTCGTCAAACCGGGGGTGCCGGGCTTCCCGCCCGACATAGTGTCGCCACCGGCAATTGTCACACGGGATCGCAACCCGCTGGTGCCAGCCGCCCTGCGGCCGATATCCGCTCGGATACAACTCTCGCCTAGTTGCCTTCTTGGTGGGAGGCCACTTGCACAAAACAGTTCGCGCAGTCCCCCGCAAGGCCAGCTGAGCCCGGAGGCAATCGGGCGAGTAGTCCGCGAGCACTCGGCGGTGATGGCATCGGCGTTCCTCTTTCGCCAGCGCGAACTGGGACGACGCGTTCGTGTCGTACCCGGGTGATCTAATCGAACACATGAGCGACACCGGGATGGGAGCCACGGCCAGCAGTGAGCTGAGCGCCATGCTGTCCGCGCTCGATTCCCACCTTGAGCGCGACTGGACGGGAGTGTCACCGGCGGAGCTGCATGCCGAACTGGTCGCCCTCGAACAGGCCCAACGCCGCATCCGCGCCTCCCAGGCCCGCGTCTTGGCCACCGCCCGCACCTCGGGTACCGCGCGGCAGATGGGATTCGTCAACGAGCGACAGATGCTCACCGGCGGCCTGGGCCTGGCCCCCGGGGAGGCGCGCGGCCGGCTCGATGACTCCGCCATCGCCGACACCGCCCGCATGCGCGCCACTGCCGAGGGCACCCTGTCCGCCGGACACCTCAAGATCATCAACACCGCCCTGGCCGCCCTGCCCGACGACTACGACGACGAGGCGCGCGCACACCTGGAAGCGCAGCTGATCGCCCTGGCCGCCGACCAGTGCACGACCCGCCGCCTCCAGGAACACGCGCACCAACTCCTGGACGCTGCCGATCCGGGGCGCACCGAGCGCGGCGCGCCCGAGCGAGCCCGCCGCCGCTCGGTCACGTGCGGCGGCCAGGGACTGGACCTGATGGCCCGCGCGGCGATGACCATGGACCCGCAACTGGCCGCGCTTATGCGCGAAGTCCACGCCCGCTGGGGCCAGCCCGGCCGCCTGTGGCCTGACCCCGAGGAGAAGGACACCCGCACCGACGGTCAACGCATGCACGACGCGCTCGTCCACGCCCTGACCCTGGCCCTGTCCGCAGATGCCGCCAAGACCGGCGCACCGGCGGCGATCGTGGTCCGCGTGGACCTCGACCAGCTCGCCACGCTCGCCGGCTGCGGCGAGACCGACGGCGGGATCCGCGTGCCCGTGCCGCAGGCGCTGGCCATTGCCCGCGGCAACCACTGGTTCCTGGCCCTGTGCGACAAGGAGATCGACCTGCGACTGTTCCGCAGTCGCCGCACCGCCTCCCGCTACCAACGCCTGGCCCTGTTCGCCGCGTACGGAGGCTGCACACACCCCGACTGCGACCAGGACGCCCGACACTGCGAAGCCCACCACGCGGGCAGACCCTGGGCCGCCGGAGGCCTCACCAACATCGATGAACTCGCCCTGGCCAGCGGCGACTGCCACACGATGATCCACGACACCGGCTGGTCCACCATCCCCGACCCGCACGCACCCCAGGGCGTCAGATGGATCCCACCCGCCGGAACCCCCCGCGCGGCCGACCCGCCACGGCCCAAACCCGGACCACCACCACCGTCACCACTCGAAGCGCCGATACTCCCGTTCGCGCTCCTCCACGACCTCGACGCCGCGATCACTCGACGCCATGACGCAGTCCGGGAGGCGGCGTGATGACGCCCGGCGTGGGTGGGTCAGATGGGCAGCGTGGTGTCCGAGATGGCGAAGTCGCGCAGCCAGTCGATAAACAGCGCCCACCCGCCGGACAGCAGCAGCAGGCCCACGATGATGAGCATGACGCCGCCGAACACCTGAATGGTCCGGGTGTGCTTCTGCAGCCAGCCGACGGTCCGCATCGCCCAGGTGGAACCGAACGCCACGATGATGAACGGGAGTCCCAAGCCGAGGCAGTAGGCGACGATCAGCAGCACTCCGCGCGCGGCGTCGACCCCGGTGCCCGCGGCGACCGAGAGCGCGGCGGCCAGCGTCGGCCCCAGGCACGGGGTCCAGCCGAGGGCGAACACGGCGCCGAGCATCGGGGCGCCGATCCAGGTGGACAGCGACTTGGGCTGCATGCGCGTGTCCCGCTGCAGGGTGGGAACGAGACCGATGAAGACGAGCCCCATGAGGATCGTCACCACGCCCCCGAGACGCTGCAGCAATTCCTGCTGGGGTGCCAGGTACTGCACTGTGCCCAACACCATC
This sequence comes from Dietzia sp. IBK-p2-15D, assembly GCF_057773105.1. Lineage (NCBI taxonomy): Bacteria > Bacillati > Actinomycetota > Actinomycetes > Mycobacteriales > Dietziaceae > Dietzia > Dietzia sp. IBK-p2-15D. The sequence goes on along the minus strand of NZ_JBYMTK010000001.1, from coordinate 207,951 downwards.
GCGCTGAGCATCACGAAGACCACGGTGAATCCGCCAACGAACAACAGCGACGCGCCCACCACTCGGGCTCGCGAGGATCGACGGGTGCGGCGCTCCTCAATCGTCAGGGTGGCGGTGGCAGCGCGTTGACGTTCGGCGGCGGCGGCGGTGACCGGCGGACGCTCGGCGCCCACGACGCTGGCGAGGTACGCCAGATAACCGGGCACCAGCGGGATGACGCACGGCGACGCGAACGACACGAGTCCTGCCAGGATGCACGCGCCCAATGCGAGCAGGATCGGGCCGCTGGCCACGGTCTGCTGGAACGTCTCCCCCACGCTCTGCGCGAGCAGGATCGCCTCCGGGTTCACGTCTGGTCGACCTCCTCGGCGAGGAGCTCGCTGACGGTCTCGCGCAGCTCGTCGTCGGTGATCTCGGCCAGGTACACGGCGGCCACCCGGTGCTGCTTGTCGAGGATGATCGTCGCCGGCACCACGGACGTCGGGAAGCCACGCAGCGCGGCGACCGCAGCATTACTGGGATCCCAGATCGAGGGGAACGTGATGCCGTTGTCCTTGACGAAGTCCACCGGCTTCTGCCGGTTGGGGTCGCGCAGGTTGATGCCGAACACGGTGGCACCCTGGGGCTCGAATTCCTCCTGCAGGCGCTGCAGGTCGTCGGACTCGGCCCGGCACGGTCCACACCACTGGCCCCACAGGTTGAGGATCACCACCTCACCGGCGAAGTCCTCCTGCACGGTGAGCGTGCGATCCGGGTCGAGCAGGTCGGGACCGGTGAGCGTGGCGACGGGCTTGCGCTCGGCCGGGGGGTCGTAGTGGATCTCGATCTGCCCGTCGGGGCTGACGAACTCGAACGTCTCCGGGCCCACCACCACGGCGTCGTCGCCGGTCGCACAGCCGCCGACGAGGGCGCCGGTCAACAGCAACGCGCCGAGGGCGGCCTTGGTCTTGCGCATGGTTCAGGCTCCAGTCTGCGACGGGTCGGACGCCCCCGCCGGTTCCGAGTAGACGATGTCGCGCAGCGTCGTACCCTCGAACACCAGCGAGGTGATCGAGGCCAGCGAGCACTGCCGCTTGCGCGGGTCGTGCCACAGGCGCCGCCCCTCGAGGAAGCGGCGCGTGGTGTAGACCGGCAGCTGGTGACTCACCAGCACGGCCTCGTGCCCGCGGGCGGTGTCGAGGGTGGAGTACACGGCGCCGATCATGCGGTGCGCGATCTGCAGGTAGGGCTCCCCCCACGACGGCCGCATCGGGTTGAGCAGGATCGGCCAGTACTGCGGGTCGCGCAGGGCGCCGCCGGGGCCGCCGACCTTGCGCCCCTCGAAGCGGTTGTCGGCTTCGATGATGTCGGCGTCGATCCCCACCGGGAGTCCCAGGGCCTCGGCGAGGGGGGCCGCGGTCTCCTGGGCACGCTGCAGCGGCGAGGCGACGATCGACACGATGTCGTGCCCCTGCCCCAGCACCCGGCCGACGGTCTCGGCCTGGCTCCGCCCCAGCTCGGACAGTCGGAACTCGGGCAGCCGCCCGTAGAGGATGCCCTCGGGATTGTGGACCTCACCGTGACGCACCAGGTGCACGATCGTCTGCGTCTCGCCGGCGCGAGCCGAGGTGTCGCGGGGGGTCGACGACGACGAGGTCGGCTGCCCCGGAGCGGCGATCGTCCCCGGCTCGGCCCCGTAGGCCGCGGACCCCTCCGGCTGCGACTCGAGGGGAGGCACAGCCGGGGCCGCGGTGGCCCCGGACCCGCCCAGCGACGGCGGCGCCACGGCGGGGGCGGGATGATCTCCCCGGAGGGGGATCGGCAGTGAGGTGGGTCCTGTCGACGGGACGGCGAGCCGCCCGCGCAGTCCTCGCCCGTTGCTGCTCATCGGCCCGTCTCCGGGGCGGACGCCGCGGCGGCCGCTTCCGCGGCCACCGGCAGTGCGTCGGAAATGTGCTGGAAGTCGTCGTCGGTGAGCGCGGTGGAGACGAACCAGGTCTCGAACGCGCTGGGCGGAGGGTAGATGCCGCGGTCGAGCAGCGTGTTGAAGAACGGCGCGTAGCGGAAGGTCTCGGCGGCCTTGGCCCCGGCGTAGTCGGTGACCTGATCCTCGGAGAAGAACACGCTGAGCATGGTGCCCGCCCGCTGGATGGTGTGCGCGACACCCGCGGCCTGCAGAGCGTTGCTGATCAGCGCCTCGAGCCGGTCGGCGTTGGTCTGCAGCGTGTAGTAGCAGGAGTGGTCGGCCAGCCGCAGGGAGGTCAGGCCCGCTGCCACGGCGACGGGGTTCCCGGACAGGGTGCCGGCCTGGTAGACGGGGCCGGCGGGGGCGAGGGCGGCCATGACGTCGGCGCGGCCACCGAACGCGGCGGCGGGCAGCCCTCCGGACATGACCTTGCCGAAGGTGGTCAGGTCGCCGGCGACACCGTCGATCCCCCACCAGCCGCGGTCCCCGGCGCGGAATCCGGTCATGACCTCGTCCATCACGAGCAGTGCCCCGTTGTCGGAGCACAGGGTGCGCAGTTCCTCGTTGAAGCCGGGCAGCGGCGGGACGGTGCCCATGTTGCCGGCGGCGGCCTCCGTGATCACGCAGGCGATCTCGTCGCCGTGGTTGGCGAAGACCAGCCTGACGGCGTCGGTGTCGTTGTACGGCAGGACGATCGTGTCGTGGGCGGTCGCGCCGGTGACGCCGGGCGAGTCCGGCAGCGCGAACGTGGCCAGGCCCGATCCGGCGTCGGCGAGCAGTGCGTCGACGTGTCCGTGGTAGCACCCGGAGAACTTGACGATCTTGGAGCGGCCGGTGAATCCGCGGGCCAGGCGCACGGCGCTCATGGTGGCCTCGGTGCCGGAGTTGACCAGGCGCACCTCGTCGACGGAGGTGCGGGCGACGATCTCGCGGGCGAGGTCGACCTCACCCTCGGTCGGGGTACCGAAGCTCAGTCCGCGGGTGGCGGCGTCGCGGACGGCGTCGACGATCTCGGGGTGGGCGTGCCCGTGGATCATGGGGCCCCAGGAGCAGACGAGGTCGATGTAGGTGTTGCCGTCGACGTCCGTCATGCGGGAACCCCGCGCTTCACGCATGAAACGCGGGGTTCCGCCGACGGAGTTGAAGGCACGGACCGGGGAGTTGACTCCGCCGGGGATCAGCACGCGGGCCTCGGCGAAGAGCTCGGCCGATCGGGTGGTGCCGGACATGCCGGACGGGGTCTTGAAGGCATCACTCGAAGAGGTCACCGGACCAGTGTCTCAAAGTCCGGCCGCGAGTACCCCCTCGCGGTCTCAGCCCTGCGGCGGAGCCGGCGGGGCGAGGGGGGCGAACAGCGACTTCGCGGCGGCGTCGACCTGTCCGGCGAAGTCGTGCACGGCCTTCTCCGCGTCGGCGACGGCCGTCTCCGCCTGCTGCTGCAGCTCCTGCGGCGTGGGCAGCGGTACGGGTGCGGGCGTCGGCGCGGCGACGGACCCCGAGGCGGGGGCGGGCGCGGCCGCGGAGCCGACCGCCGGGGCGCTGACGGACCCGGTCCCGGCCGCGTTCACGTCGCCGGTGCCGGCGTCGCGATGTGTGCCGTACCAGTCGTCAGCACCGTCGACGGGAGCGGACATGCCCTGCTGGGCGGCGGCGATGCGCTCGGCCTGGCCCCACTTCGGCAGGGGCTCCGGCGACGGCTTGCCCGCGACGTGGCCCGGCTCGGCGATCCCGGTCTCCAGGAACTCCATCACGAGCTTGTCGATGGCCTCGTTGCCCATGCGGAAGGTGCCGTGGTCGCCGCCACCGACGGTGACCAGTGCGCCACCCATGGCCTCGGCCACGCGGTGCGCGCCGGCGATGGGGGTGATGGCGTCGTCCTCGGAGTGCAGCACCAGCGGCTTCTCGTCGAGGGCGTCACCGTTGGGGCTGATGGTCTTGGCGACCGGCTGCCAGCCCACGCAGTCGTCGCCGGCGGCCTCGACGGCGGCGCGGGCGGTGAGGCGGTTGCCGCCGGTGTACTTGTCGGCCTTGGCCGCGATGACTCCCAGCTGGTCGGCCGGGGCAGCGGTCTCGTTGCAGGTGATGATCGAGTTCATCTCGATGTCGGTGCGGTACACCGGCGAGCGGTTCTCCTGCGCGGCCAGCATCAGGGCCACGGTCTCGTAGTCGGCACGCGCGATGGTGCCGCCGTCGTTGTAGTACTTGAGGACGTGGGCGAGCATCGGCCAGGCCTGCTCGGAGTAGGTGGCGCCGACCGTGGCGTCGTAGAGCCCGGTGGTGGCGTTGTTAGTCAGCCCCTGCAGCGCCGCGGCGCGGGCGAATCCCTCGACGCGTGCGCGGGCGGGGGCGGTCCCGTTGATCACGTCGAGCGCGGGCTTCTCGACGGCGCTGCCGCGGAGCTCCACGGGCAGGTCGCCGGTCTGCGCCGGCGGCGGGGTGAGGTTGGCGGGGCCGCCCACCTCCTGGTCGGTGACCCACTTCCAGGAGTGGAAGACCTTCAGCGGGGTGTCCCCGAGGCCGTAGTAGTCGTCGCGCTCGGCGATCCAGGCGAAGATGTCGTTGACCCGCTGCTCCTGGGCGAGCGCGCCCTGCTCTGCCTGTGTGTTCCAACGCCAGTCGGGGTGGGTGTTGGAGTCCAGCACCATGCGGCCGGTGGCCTCGGGGAACAGGGTGGCGAAGTCGGTGCCGATCGCGGTGCCGTAGGACACGCCCACGTAGTCGACCTCTGCGAGCTCGAGCGCCTCACGGACCGCGTTCATGTCGCGGGCGGCGTTCTCGGTGGTCATGGACTTCATGTACTCGGGGTCGGTTCCGTAGCACGCGTCGTGGAGCGGGTTGACCGTGTTCGGGCCCACATAGTCCACGTTGCAGACCATGGGGTTGGAGCCGTAGAGCCCGCGGGGCTGGACGGCCACGAGGTCGTGGTTCTCGTACAGGCCGGCCGGGTTGGCGCCGTCGAGGGCCGGGCTCCAGAAGTTCAGGGCGTAGTTGCCGGGCCCGCCGGGGTTGCCGAACACCGTGGAGCGCGCCTGACCGGAGGAGGCCTTGATGCGGGTGAGCGCGATCTGGGTCTTGGCGGCGTCCGGGGCGGTGTAGTCGACGGGGACCTCGACGGTTCCGCACTCGAGACCGGCGGGGACGTACTCGGCCTCGATGCCGAGCATCTCGGTACAGTCCTGCCATTCGACCTGGGCGGCCGAGGCCACTCCCGATCCCAGAAGTGCGATCGCTCCCACGACCGCGGTGGTGCCAACGAAAGTGCTGGAAGGCTGCACCGATCCCCGTTTCCCTGTGCTGTAGGCGTTACTCCGGCGAATCGGACGCATCGACTGCTCAATTTCACGAGCGTCACATGCGTCCGAACCGCCCCAAATGTAGCCTGTGGCCGACGCCACGACACACCGCCCCGGGCACACTCAGAAAACCGTCATCCGATCGTTACCGCGGCGTCCGCGTCGCCCGGAAAAGCCCTGGCAGAAGTAGATCTGTCAGGATCCGACCCGGGGGCGCGTCCGAGGACCGCGAGGGTGGTCAGGACCATCGTCAACCCCGCCAGGACCGTCGCGGCCAGGAGCAGCCGGGGATCGGTGTGGATGCGTTCGATGCTGCCCTCGACGGGCGGGTCGATGACCGGCGGCGCGCCCGTCACGATGTCCCTGGCGAACCACCACAGCACCACGGCGAGTACAGCGCAGGCGACCGCGGCCACGCCGAGGCGACGCGAGTTCACTCGGGTCCCGGCTCGCGCGGGAGACCGGCGACAGCGCCGGCCAGGGCGGCGTGCAGGGCCGCGGGGTTGCGGGACCAGGCGCGGACCTCGCCCCCGGTGTCGAGTCGCAGGCCCACGGCCGCCCGGCGGCGGGGCATCTCCCGCAGCTCGCCGAGGAGTCGGGCCGTCTCCCACGAGGCCTCGGAATCGTCGGCGGCGGGGAGGGGCAGCACCTCCTCGATCCGGCGCAGTTCGAGCTCCTCGGTGCCCTGGAGGTACACGTCTGGGGTCAGGCGGACGCGACCGTGGACGCGGGTGGCGCCGATCATCACGCCGTGGCAGAGGGCGGTCGCGATCGCGCAGACGGTGAGCATCAGCCAGTGCACCGGGGCGCCGGTGGCGAGCTCGAACCCTGCCGCGGCGGCGCAGAACGCGGGCGCCGCGAGGATCCAGGCCCAGCTCCAACCGTCCTCGGCGTACAGGATCGGTCCCTCGGGTTCGATTCCCGGCCGGGCGGCGGTGGGTTCACTTGCCGGCACGCGCGCCGCCTCCCGGGGTCGTGTACTGGATGGCCTCGGCCTTGTGCTGGCGCCACACGGCGGCTGCAGCGCACAGTCCGGCGAGGATCTGGAGTGCAATGACGACGAAGCTGATGACGTCTCCCCGCTCACCCGAGGTCGCGACTCCGCCGAACACACCGATCACCACGGACACGGCGTCGACGACGAGGAAGATGGCGACAATGTCGAGCATCGTGCGGGCCCACCCCTTGCCCGCTCGCAGCCGGAAGGCCAGCCACACGGTGACGGCGGCGACGATGAGCGCCAGCACCGCCCCGGCCGCCAGGGCGATGGAGAACATGCTCTCGACGGAGACGTCAGCGGACCCGGTGTTGGCGACCGCGTCGCGGAAGGCGTCCCGCGTGGCGGTGGGCAGGTCCCCGAAGCTGGCGGTCGCGGAATTGATCAGCATGCCGAGCAGTCCGAACGCGGCGGCGGCCAGCCACAGCACCCACGCGGTGTGGATCTCCTCCGGCGGCGGACCGGCCGGCTCGACGGGCGGGGCGATGCCGGGGTCGGTGGGCGGCTCGCCGGGCGCGGGGTTCCCACCCGCGGGGCCTCCCGCATCGGGGCCCGGTCCGGTCCGGGCGGGCGGGCGCCACGGCCCGCTGCCGCGGGTCACCGGGACCCCCACCCGTCGGCGAGGAGGCGCGCGGCGTGCAGGGCCCAGTAGGTCAGGACGATGTCCGCGCCCGCGCGGCGGATGGAGGTCAGCGATTCCATGACGGCCGGGTCGTGGTCGATCCAGCCGCGCTCGGCGGCGGCGGAGATCATCGCGTACTCGCCGGAGACCTGGTAGGCGGCCACCGGCACGTCGGAGATCTCGGCGGTCTGGCGCAGGACGTCGAGGTAGGACATGGCGGGCTTGACCATGACCATGTCGGCGCCCTCCTCGAGGTCGAGCTGCACCTCGCGCAGCGACTCGCGCAGGTTGGCCGGGTCCTGCTGGTAGGTGCGCCGGTCGCCGCGCAGGGACGAACCGACGGCCTCGCGGAACGGGCCGTAGAAGGCGCTGGCGTACTTGGCGCTGTAGGCCAACACCGCGACGTCCTGGTACCCCTCGCGGTCGAGGGCTTCGCGGATGGCGGCGATCTGGCCGTCCATCATCCCGCTGGGCCCCACGACGTGGGCTCCGGCGGCGGCCTGGGCGACGGCGAGGTCGTTGTATGCGGCGAGCGTGGCGTCGTTGTCGACGATCTGCTCGCCCCGCGGGTCGGTGCCGAGCACACCGCAGTGGCCGTGGTCGGTGAACTCGTCGAGGCAGGTGTCGGCCATGATCACGAGGTCGTCGCCGACCTCGGCGCGGACGGCGGACAGCGCGCGGTTGAGGATGCCGCCGGGGTCGGCGCCGCAGCTACCGGTGGCGTCCTTGTCCGCGTCGAGGGGCACGCCGAACAGCATGATGCCGCCCAGTCCCGCCTCGGCGGCGGCGACGGCCTCGCGCCGCAGCGAGTCGACGGTGTGCTGGACGACCCCGGGCAGCGACGAGATGTCGCGCGGGGCGTCGATCCCGTCGGCCACGAACGCGGGGAGCACCAGCTGTCGCGGGGCGAGCGTGGTCTCGGCGACGAGCCTGCGCATGGCCGGCGTCGAGCGGAGTCGACGCGGGCGCACCAGTGGCGCGGGAACGGACGTGGTCTCGTCAGGCGGTGTCGTCACGACCCCCACTGTACGAAAGTCGCCGGTGGTCGGGCGCGGCGCGGACCTTCGCTACGCCGCGACGCGGCCGCGCACGAGCTCGGCGCCCGGCCCGCCGAGGCGGTCGAGGTGCACTGTGCGGCCGGTGAGCGCCAGGAACAGGTCCCGCGTCGATCCGGTCACCTCGGGCCCGTCGCCGGCGGCCCAGGCGTGATCGTCGGCGACCATGCGCACCCCCTCGGTCGGCGGGGGGCGGAACACCTTGGCGTTACCCCGGCCGCCGTAGGACACGACTCGGTCGGCGGCCTCTGCGATCTCCTCGGCGGGGATCGGGATCTCGCGGCCCAGCGGGATGGTGATGTCCTGCGTGTGCCCCACCACGTCGATCAGCGCCTCGCGGCAGGTCAGGCCGGGGAACGGCCGGTGGTGTCCGATCATTCCGCGGAGGGCGGCGACGATCTGCTCGTCGGACATCCGTCGGGCCAGCGCGGCGGAGCCGTCGCGGATCATGCGGTTGGTGCTGCCCGGGTAGCGCAGGAACATCGGCACGAGGCGCCACCGCGGGAGCCCGGCGAGGGTGAGGTGCGCTGCGACCTCGCGGACGGTCCACGCCTCGCACAGCGAGGGCCGGTCCCAGTCGCCGGGCGGGAGCTCGTCGAGGCAGTCGGCGACCGCGCGGCGGCGCCGGTCGACGGCCGCCCAGACCTCGGTGTCGTCCATGACGACCCCTTCCTCCGGTGCGACCCGACCACCCGGGCCGCGACTAGTACCATGATAGGACTGTATTCGGTCGCCGGACCTGAGGAGTTGCCGTGGACCCCGAGACCCCGCCCGCCGGGCCGCCCGCGCCGACGAGCCTGCTCATGTGGCTGGGCTACCGCGCGGCGGAGGACCGGATCGCGGCGGCGCTGGACGCCGCCGGCTTCGGTGACATCACCCGCGCGCAGATCCGCCTGCTGGCGGGGATCGACGACGACGAGGGCACGCGACTCATCGTGTTGGCCGAGCGCGCCCGGATCGCCAAACAGACCGCGACCGCCCTGGTCGACAGGTTGGCGGCGGCGGGGTTCGTCCGGCGGGTGGCGGATCCGGATGACGGCCGGGCCCGGCTGGTCCGGCTCACGGCGCGGGGCCGGGAGCTCATCCCGGTCGCCCGGGCGGAAGAGCGACGCGTCGACGCCGAGTGGGAGGCACACCTCGGCGCAGAGCGGATGGCCGGGTTGCGGGCGGCGCTGGCCGAGCTCCGCGGGCTCGTCGACCCCTGAACACGCGCCTGCCCCGCGCGGCTGGTCGGCCGGGCGGGGCAGGCGGCGCTGGCGGTGCGGGTGGCGGGGCTGCGGCTCAGCGGCGCCGGGCGCGGCGGCGCGGGGGCGGCAGTTCGCCGGCCGCGCGCAGGTGGTCGGCGTGCGCGGCGAGGGCGTCGACCAGGTCGAGTACGGACGCGTTCTCGGGCTGGACGTCCACGCGCAGGCCGAACTCGGCGGCGGTCTCCGCGGTGCGCGGCCCGATGCAGGCGATGAGCGTGCGTGCGTGCGGCTTACCGGCGATGCCGACCAGGTTGCGGACGGTCGAGGAGCTGGTGAAGCACACGGCGTCGAACCCGCCGGTCTTGATCATCTCGCGGATCTCGGCGGCCGGCGGGGCGGCGCGGACGGTGCGGTACGCGGTGACGTCCTCGATCTCCCAGCCGCGGCCCGTGAGGCCCTCGGCGAGGGTCTCGGTGGCGATGTCGGCGCGCGGCAGCAGGACCCGGTTGACGGGGTCGAGCACGTCGTCGTAGGGCGGGAACACCTCGAGCAGGCCGAGGCTGGACTGCTCGCCGCTGGGCAGCAGCTCGGGCTGGATGCCCAGTTCGCGGACGCGGGCGGCGGTGCCCTCGCCGACGCAGGCGATCTTCACGCCCGAGAAGGCGCGGGCGTCGAGGCCGAACTCGACGAACTTCTCCCACACGGCGCGCACGGCGTTGGAGGAGGTGAACACGACCCACTGGTAGCGACCGTCGACGAGGCCCTTGACGGCGCGCTCCATCTGGGCGGGGCTGCGGGGCGGCTCGACGGCGATGGTGGGCACCTCGACGGGCACGGCGCCGTGCTCGGCGATGCGGTCGCTCATCTCGGCGGACTGCGCCTTGGTGCGGGGCACGAGCACGTTCCAGCCGAACATGGCGCGCGACTCCCACCACTGGTGGCGGTGACGCTCACCGGCGGACTTGCCAATGGTGACCACCAGGTCCCCGTCCATGTCGCGACCGACCTCGGCCATGGTGGCCAGGGTACCGTCGGCGGACTTCTGGGCACAGAGCGAACCGGAGCAGGTGACGGTCACCGGGGTGCCGGCGGCGAGGCCCTGCTCGGCGAGGCTGGAGGCGGCCTCGGCGAGGTGCCGGCCGGTGGTGCGCAGGACGATCGGGCCGGGCGAGCCGACGAGGGCGGCCCAGTCGACCTTGCCGCGGCCGTCGGCGAACACGTAGCCGGAACCGAGCGCGATGCCGGCGAAGGCGGGCACGGCGGTGGCCTCGGCGACGCCGGGGACGACCTCGAACGGCACGACGGTGCGGCCGACGGCGGCGATCTCGGTGACGGTGGCGTCGGTGGTCATGGGGTCGCCGGTGACGAGACGGACGACGTCGCGGCCCTTCTTGGCCTCGGCGACGAGCTGCTTGGCCACGGCGGCGGGCTCACCGAGCACGGGGCGGACGTCGGCGGCGGTGGGCGCGGGCAGGGCCTTGAGACGCTTGATCTCGGCCTTGTCCTCGGCGGCGACGGCGGCGTCCATCTCGGCCCGGCGCGCGTCGAGCAGTTCCTGCGGCACCGGGACCTCGGTGGCGACCAACGCCAGCACGTCGGCCGAGACGTCGGCGTCGGCGAACACCAGCGGGTTGCTGGTGAGGACCTCTTGGGCCCGGCAGGTGAGCATCCCCGCGTTGCCTGGACCGCCGCCGACGAAGCGGACGGTTCCGGGGCGGGTGGTGCGTGCTCGAGTCATTGTTCGTCTCTCCGTGGGGTGGGTGCCGCGCGCTGGCTGCGCGCGAGATGGGAGTTCGGGGATCAGGGGTCGGTGACGGTGGGTGGCGCCGTCGTGGATTCCCTCGGTACGAGTGGGGCGCGTTGCTCGGGCGATTCCCCGGCCATGAGGTCACGGGCGCCGCGGTCGAGCAGTTCGGCCGCGAGTCGGCGGCCCAGCTCGTCGGCGGCGGCGATCGGTCCGTCCGGGTGGTCTGCGGTGGCGGTGGTGCCGTGGGTGCGCAGGACGGTGGAGCCGTCGTGGGCGGCCGCCACCGCGTGCAGCGTCAGTTCGCCACCGCTGTCGAGTCCGGCGCCGTCGAGTTCGGCGCGCGCGCCGACGGGGGCTGTGCAGCCGGCCTCGAGGTCGCGCAGGAGCCTGCGCTCGGCGGTGATCCGGACCCGCGAGGGCAGGTGGTCGACGACGGTGAGGGCCTCGGCGGCCTCGGTGTCGTCGGCACGGCATTCGACGGCGAGGGCGCCCTGCGCGGGGGCGGGGAGCATCTCGTCGATGCCGAACCGGTGGGTGGCACGCTCTCCCACTCCGGTGCGGTCGAGGCCGGCCGCCGCCAGGACGACCGCGTCGAGATCGCCGCTGGTGACGTATCCCATCCGCGTGTCGATGTTCCCGCGCAGGGGGTGCAGGTCGAGGTCGGGGCGCAGGGCCGCGAGCTGGGAGCGCCGGCGCGGGGCCGAGGTCCCGACCCGGGCGCCCTCGGGCAGCGTGTCCATGGTGAGCCCGTCGCGGGCGATGAGCACGTCGGACGGGTCGACGCGCGGCGGCACGGCGATGGGGGCGAACCGGTCGTCGGGCGCGGTCGGCAGGTCCTTGTACGAGTGGACGGCGATGTCGCAGTCCCCGCGCTCGAGGGCGGCGCGCAGTTCGAGGGTGAACACGCCCACGCCGATGCGCTCGACCGGGGCCATCACCACGTCGCCGCGGGTCCGCACGATCACCAGTTCGGCCGGGTACCCGGCGGCGATGAGGGCGTCGCGGACGTGCCCGGCCTGGGTGGTGGCGAGGGTGCTGCCCCGCGTGCCCACCTTCAGGGTCCTGCTCATGACGCCTCCTCGCTTCTACCGTCCACGGTGTTGTCAAGGTCGAACAGTGTGCGTACGACCGCCGCGTAGTTCTCGCCGTCCGGTTGGGCGGCGAGTTCCCGGAACCGCACCGTGGGCGGGTGCAGAAGCTTGTCGACGACCCGGCGGACGGTGTTGGCGACCTCGTCGCGGACCTTCTCGTCCATGTCGGGCAGTCGGGACTCGAGCCGTCGCATCTCGGCCGCGACGACCTGCCCGCCGCGCCCGCGCAGCTGCCCGATGAGCGGCCCGACGCCGGCCATGCGCTCGGCCTGTGTGTACGCGGTGAGCTCGGCGTCGACGATCGTGCGGGCGGCGTCGGCGTCCGCGGCGGCGGCGGAGGTGGCGGGGTCGGCCTTGAGCGCCTCGATACCCAGGACGGTCACGCCGGGCAGGCCGGCGACGGCGGGGTCGACGTCGCGCGGCATGCCGAGGTCGCAGATGACGAGCGGGCCGCGGTCGCCGCGGCGGGCCAGCGCGGTGTGCACGTCGCCCAGGGTGACGACGGTGCCGACGGCCCCGGTGCAGGTGAAGAGGATGTCGGCGCGGGCGACGGCCTCGGCGAGCCCGTCGAGGGGGAAGGCCGTGGCCGGGGTGCCGGAGTCGCCGGCGATCTCGGCCAACCGGTCGGCGCGCTCCGGGGTGCGGTTGGTGATCTCGATGTGGGAGATCCCGCCGCGGCCGAGGTGGGCGACGGCCAGGCCGCCCATCGCGCCGGCCCCGAGCACGACCGCGCGGCGTCCGTCGAGACTGCGGCTGGCGCCGTCCGAGAGGATCTCCGCCGCGCGGTCCAGCGCGACGGACACGACCGACGCGCCGGCGGAGTCGATGCCGGTCTCGGTGTGCACACGCTTGCCCACGTGCAGCGCCTGCTGGGCGAGCCGGTGCAGGGTGGTGCCGGCCGCGCCGATCTCGGACGCCGACTGGTAGGCGGTGCGGATCTGGCCGATGATCTGCTGCTCGCCCACGACCATCGAGTCCAGCCCCGAGGCCACGGAGAACAGGTGCTCGGCGGCGGACTCGGAGTAGCGCACGTACAGGTGGCGGCTGAGTTCGTCGGCGCCCAGGCCGGAGTGGCGCGAGAGCAGGGTCACGACGTCGTCGAGCGCCGGGTGGAACGCGTCCACGGCGGAGTAGACCTCGACGCGGTTGCAGGTGGTGACGATCATCGCCTCGTCGACGTTCTCGCCGGCGATGAGTTCCTCGGTGAGCCCGTCACGCTCGGACTCGGAGACGGCGACCGCCTCGAGCAGTGACACCGGCGCACTGTGGTGGGACAGCCCCACCAGGAGAATGCTCACAACCGACCCCCGGACGCCAGGGCCTCGGGGGCCCATGCCAGAATGAATGCCAACTCGTCAACTCGGCGAGGAGACGGTCGGAGAACAGACGGGGCCCCGCAGGACGAACTCGCGGAACGCTGGTCCACAGTCGGTCGTCTCCCGTCGGTGTGCACGGCTGCGTACAAGGCGCTCCCATGCCGGAAACACCCTGCCGGGACGGCCGTGGCCTCAAGCCTGCGTACGACCCGTAACGGGCTCCACCGTAACCCGCCTGACACCCCGGGACAAAACCGTGACAGGGGCGGATGCTATATCCGGGCACCCTCCCGCGGGCGCCGTGAACAGCGCGGACCGCAGTACGGTGACATCCGTGCCCCCTCGCCGCAGGTCGTCGTCCACCATGTCCGCCGCGACCCGCGCCCGGTACGCGAAGCGTCGTCAGCGGCGTCTGTCCCGCGTCGACAACGACCTCACCGACCCGCAGTGGGCCCGGATCCTCGACGCGTGGAAAGCCTGCGCCTACTGCTCCGCGACTGGGCCCGCGCTGCAGAAGGACTGCGTCCAGCCCATCTCACGCGGCGGGCGCTACACCCTGGAGAACGTGGTCCCGGCCTGCGCGTCGTGCAACGCGAGCAAGCACAACAGCGAGGTCACCGGGTGGCTGCGGCGCAAGCAGCTCGACGAGGGCGCGTTCCTGCTCCGGCACGCGACCATCCTGCGAGACCTGCGCGACGCGCCGCAGGAGGGGTGACCGCCCACCGTCGCGGCCACCGCCGCGCGCACCCCCCGGCACCGCCCGCGCCCGTCGGCCGGTTCAGTCCCATCCCGGGAACGGGCCGGCCCCGGCGAGGGTGGTCAGCAGCTCGTCGTCGTCGACCTCCCAACACGAGTGCTCCGCGCCGTCGACCAACACCACCGGCAGGCGGTCGCCGTATTCGGCGGCGAGTTCGCGGTCCGCGGCGTGGTCGACGTCGGTCACCTCGAGCCGGGCGCCCGCACCCTCGCACAGTGGGATCAACTGGCCGTGGACGCGGACGCAGCTGCCGCAGCCCTCGCGGGTCAACAGGGTCACCGTGTGCACCATGGCTCGATAGTGCACCACCCCCTCGGGGCTGCCCTAGGATGGGGTCCCCGCGCCCTTCAGGAGGTCCCGCCCGGTGAACGACTCCCGCCCGGTGAACGACGACGCCGACGACAACGACGACGACAACGCGCCCACCCCCGGCGGCGAGGCCTCCGAGGACGCCGCCGAACCGGTGGAGTCCCACCGCTCCCGGTCCGGCCCGCGGCTTCCCGGTCGTGCCGATCTCGGCTCGGCTCTGGGTCGGCTGCTGTGGCGGCGCCGCGACGCGCGGATCCAGCGGCGCGCCGGTGAGGCCTCCGCCCAGCACGCCGTCAAACTCGAGCCCGGTGCCGAGCCCGGCCCGCCGCTGGCCGACTACGACCCCGCCGAGGGCGAGGGCGAGGGGTCCGGCGCGGGCGCGGGTGCCGGGACCGCCGTCGCCGACCGCCCCGCGGACGCCGTCGCGGAGCGTGCGGCAACCGACCGTGCCGCCGCCGACCGTGCCGCCGCCGAGACCGACGAGTCGCTCGAGCCGTTTGTGCCGGACCCGCAGGTCGCGGCGTTCTTCGACGTGGACAACACCCTCATCCAGGGCGCATCGATCATCCTGCTGGCCCGCGGGCTGGCCAAGCATCGCTTCTTCACCGCGCGCGACGTCGCCGGGTTGGCGTGGTCGCAGGCCAAGTTCCGGATCTCCGGGGAGGAGAACGCCGAGGACGTCGCCGCCGGCCGCGACAAGGCCCTGAGCTTCGTCAAGGGCCGCACCGTCGCCGAACTGACCGAACTGAGCGAGGAGGTCGTGGACACCTCGATGCTCGACCGCGTCTGGCCGGGCACGCGCTCGCTGGTGCAGATGCACCTGGACGCCGGGCAGCAGGTCTGGCTGGTCACCGCGACGCCGGTGATGCTGGCGCGCGTGATCGCCACCCGGCTGGGGTTGTCGGGGGCGTTGGGCACGGTCGCCGAGGAGGAATACGGCGTCTACACGGGCCGGCTCGTGGGCGACATCCTGCACGGGCCCGGCAAGGCGCACGCGATCTCCAAGCTCGCCGAGGCCGAGGGCTTCGACCTGACCAAGTGCTACGCGTACTCGGACAGCTTCAACGACATGCCGATGCTCACGATGGTGGGCAACCCGGTCGCCATCAACCCGGATTCCAAGCTGCGCAAGTACGCCTCGGAGAACGGCTGGAACATCAAGGACTTCCGCACCGTCCGCAAGGCCGCGAAGAAGGCGATGCCGGGCGTCCTCGCCGTCGGCGGGCTCGCGGGCGCCCGGGCGGCCGCGCGCTCGGACTACGCCAGCCGCGCGATGGACCGGGCACGCCGCATCTTCTGACGCGGGTCCGCGGCGGGGCGCTCCCCCGCCGCCGGCTCAGCCGAAGAAGACGCTGCCGCGGCGGGCGAGGTTGCGGAACAGCGTGTTCTGGATGGTCTCCCGGACCTGGTCGGTGATCTCGAAGACCACCATCGGGTCCTCTGCGGCGTCGGGCCCCAGGTGCGAGGTCTCGATCGGCTCGCCGAACTCGATCGTCCACTTGGTGGGCAGCGGGATGCCGCCGAGCGCGCCGAGGAGCGGGAACGCGGGCGTGACGGGCATGTACGGCAGGCCGAGCAGCCGCGCGAGCGCCGGGACCTCACCGATCTTGGGGTAGATCTCCTCGGAGCCGACCACCGAGCACGGGATGATCGGCGCACCCGCGGCCAGGGCGGTCGCCACGAACCCGCCGCGGCCGAAGCGCTGCAGACGGTAGCGGTCGGCGAACGGCTTGCCGAGCCCCTTGAAGCCCTCCGGCCACACGGCCACCACGTGACCGCTCTCCAGCAGGCGCTCGGCGTCGGCGGCACAGGCCAGGGTCGCCCCCGCCCGGCGGGCCAGCGGCGCGGACACCGGCAGCGACATGGCCAGGTCGGCGGCGAGCAGACGCAGGGCGCGTCCGGCGTGGTCGTGGACGGCGACGGTGGTCATCATCCCGTCGAGAGGCAGGACGCCGGCATGGTTGGAGACGATCAGCCCGGCGCCGTCGGCGGGGATGTTCTCGGCACCGATCACCTCGACCCGGAACCAGTGCTCGAACAGCGGCCGCCACAGGGGCAACCACACGTTGGTGTGGAAGTGCTCGTCGAACCCGAACTCGTCGACCTCGTACCCGCCGGTGACACGGGAGGCCAGGAGCTCGCCGGCGGCGTTGACGGCGTCCGCCAGGGTGGACAGGGCGCTGATGTCGCCGGTCGCGAGCATCGTGTCGACACCGCGGGTCAGTTCGCGGACTGGCGCCAGCACCTCGGCGTCGAGGGGCAGTGCGTCGACGACCTGCCCGAGCGAGCTGCGCAGGGAGGTGAGGAACCGGTCGACGATCCTGCCGAGCTCGGTGGCCGCGGCGTCGCTGCTGGTGGTCTCCCCGACGAAGCCCTCGCCGACCGCGCGGTCGCCGCGGGCGTCGCGTCGGCCCTCTCCCCAGCGGGGGCCGCCGAGTGGTTGGGACAGGTCGAATTCCGGGCCCTTCACGGCGCCCCCTCCTCGATCGGGTCGGGCTCGTTCGGTTCCGCCTCGTTCGGTTCCGGCACGCTCGGTTCCGGCAGGGCCCCTATCGACTCGAGCTCGCCGATGGTCGAGTTCACGCCCGCGCGCAGTCGGCTGGCCACCGGGCCGGGCAGTCTGCTGGCGATCTTGGCGGTCTTGCGCTCGAGTGCGGCGCGCGTGACGAGGGGCTCGGCCCCCGAGTCGACGAGGTAGGCGTGCAGCGCCTCCTCGGTGGTGTACCGGGGCGTGAACCCGAACCTGGTGCGCATCCGGGTGGTGTCCATGGTGCGGCCGTACCGCAGGTAGCGCAGCTGCGAGGGCCCGATGTCGCGCAGTCCCTGGCTGGAGAGCAACCGCGCCGCGAGTTTGAACGTCTGCGGCATCACCGGCAGCGGGATGTGGCCGGCGCGGCGGATGGCCTGCGTCAGGGTGAGGATGCCGTCGGCCGCGATGTTGTACGTCCCCGGGGGCGCGCCCGTCGCGGCGTGCAGCAGCGCATCGAGTGCGTCCTGCGGGTGCAGCAGCTGGATGCGCGGGTCGTATCCGGCCAGCACCGGTGCGACGGACGGCAGCAGCAGCTCCCCGACCACCGTGGGCTCGGGCAGCCCGAGGATGGCGGGGATGCGCAGGATCGTCACGTCGATGTCCGGACGCTTGCGGGACATCCCACGCACGTACCCCTCGACCGACAGGTGGTCGAGCGGGATGCCGCCACTGGGCTGACGCCGGGCGGCCATGTCCTCGGTGAACATCGCCGGGTCGACGCCCGAGGAGCCGTACACCGAGGTCGAGGAGATGAGCACGAATCGCTTGACCGTCGCGGCCCGCCCGCACGCGGCGATCACGTGCATGGAGCCCATGATGTTGGCCTCCTTGACGGCCGCGCGGCCGCCGGGGGCGAAGTCGGTGTGGTGCAGCCCGGCGTGCACGACCGTGTCGATGCCCGCCTCGCGCAGGATCCCCTGCAGGCGTGGGGACTGCGGGTCGAGGCGCACGAACTCGGCGTCGCGCATTCGTCGGCGGTGCTGCGGCGACGGCTTGACCGAGTCGATCGCCAGGACGCGCTCGACGGAGTCGTTGCGCAGCAGCATGCCGACCAGGTGGGCGCCGAGATACCGGCTGCCGCCCACGACCGCGACGGCGCGAGCCGGGCTACGGTCGGGCAGTTCGGTGTCCACCCGGCCGAGTCTAACTGCGGACCCCCCTGCCCATGTGCGCGGACCTCACAGCCCGCGCGATCCGGACGACGCCCCCCGCCCGAGTCGCTGCCCCGCCCAAGTCGCCGCCCCGCCCAAGTCGCCGCCCCGCCCCGCCCCGAAATACACCGATGCCCGCCACCACTGTCGGTGACGGGCATCTGCTACAGGCGTGAGTCCGGGCGCTACCGAGGCGCCGCCGGACTCACTTACCGAGTTTGCGACGCTGCACGCGGGTACGGCGGAGCATCTTGCGGTGCTTCTTCTTGGACATACGCTTGCGGCGCTTCTTGATCACAGAACCCATATCGGGGTCACCTACCTGTCGACTACTGGTCTGGGGCCTTACAGCCCGCGAAGGGCCTTGACTTGCGCTCCGGCGCCTGAGAGCGAGCTCGAAAGCCGGGACGGAACCCGTCCAGACTACCTCTCGCTCCCCGCGGCCACGAAAACGGGCCGGACACCGCCCCGCCGGGGCGGTTCAGTGCGTCAGCCCGCGGAGAAGTACGACGTGTCGAGGTACTCGTGCACGGCCTTGGAGTGGACCCGGAACGACCGCCCCACCCGCACGGCGGGCAGCTCACCCGAGTGCACGAGTCTGTAGACCGTCATCTTGGACACGCGCATCAGCGCGGCGACCTCGGCCACGGTGAGGAACTGCGAGCCCCCCGCCGCCTGTGCGCCGCTATCGGTCTTGTCGGTAGTCGCCATCGTCACAACCCTTCGTGGCACGCGTCGTGCCGCAGGCTTCCCCTCCTGCGGTACGGACACGCACGTGCTGGGTATGAGCCTAGCGTGAATGGTGTGATCAATGCGACGGGAGTGGGCGAATTACATCGACGACACGCCGCCCGATCCGCGCCTCACCCGCCCTGAACTGGGCTTGTGCTAAACGAGCGACCCGCCTGGTGGGTCACATCTCACCCGGCGGGTCGGTTCGGTACGCGCACACCCGGCCCGTTCGGTCGCGTCGGCGACGGGCCCGGGTGGCGGGTCAGTCGATCTCGTCGTCGTCGTCGCCATCGGTGGAGGCCAGTGCCAACGCCCGCGACCGCGACGCCGCCGCCTCGACCGCGTCCGCCACCGCCGAGCGCAGTCCCCCGGCCTCCAGCCTGCGGATCGCCGCCGCGGTGGTGCCGCCCGGGGAGCTGACGTTGTAGCGCAGTTCGGCGGGTCCCTCGCCACCGCCGGTGAGCATCGCGCCCGCGCCGAGCGCCGTGCCGGCCGCCAGCTTCAGCGCCACGTCGCGCGGCAGCCCGCGCTCCACGCCGGCGTCGACCATCGCCTCCGCCATGAGGAAGAAGTAGGCGGGGCCGGACCCGGACACCGCGGTCACCGCGTCCATCTGGGCCTCGGTGACGACGACGACGAGGCCCACGCTCTCCATGATCGTGGACACCTGCTCGAGATGCTCATCGCGCGCATAGCGGCCCTTGCAGAGCGCGGAGACGCCGTGCCCGACGAGCATCGCCGTGTTGGGCATGACCCGCACGACCGGCGAGCCGGCGCTGAGCTTGTTCTCCAGCACGGTCGTCGGCACGCCGGCCGCGAGCGAGACCACGATCGACTCGTGGACGCTGTCGGAGATGGCGTCGCCGATGCGGCCGACCACCGCCGGCACGTCCTGGGGCTTGACGGCAACCACGATCACGTCGGCGCCCTCGCAGCCGATGTCGAGGCTGGTGGACAGGATGTTGTACTTCTTGGCCAACTGGTCGGCGCGGGCCTCCACGGCCTCGATCACCACGATGTCCGACGGCTCGGTCCCGGCCTCACGGAGTCCCGCGATGAGGGCCTCGCCGATGCGTCCGCCACCGACCACTGCGATTCTCGTCATGCCCTTTACAGTGCCACACGCGTGTGCCGCCGCCCGCCGGCCGCGGGGGACGGGGCTGCCCGCTCGCGCCACCCATCGAATCGCGCCCGCCGCCACCGCCGCCTATTCGATGTCGCTCCACCTATCGCATCCGGTGGGTGGAGCGACATCGGATGGGCGGCGGGAGGGATTCGGTTGCCCGTCGCCGGGTCCCGCTCGCGCACCGCGGCTGAAACGGCCCCGCCCGCACCTGGAGCAGGCGCGGGCGGGGTGCGGGTCGTGGCCGGGATGCGGCTAGGAGACGAGTCTGAGCAGGAGTGGCCCGCACGTCACGCCCAGGCCGACGATCACCGCGAGGGCGATGCTGACGGAGTCGTTGCTCCTGCGCAGGACGCGGACCATGGCCACCAGTCCGACGATCACGACGATCGCCAGCGCAAAGGCCACCCACGGCAGGTCGCGCCAGAGCAATTGGAAGCCGATGAACAGTGCCGCGCCCGCGACCGCGGAGGCGAGCACCTGCGCGACGAGGATCAGCCACTGCGACGCCGGCGACCGCTCGGGCTCGGCCCCGCCGGGGGCGTAGTCGAAGTCGCGGTACTGCGAGCTGTCCGGCTCCGCCGGGGTCTGCTGCGACGCGGGTGCCGGGGTCGGGGCGTCGGCCCGGTCGGCGTCGGGCTGGTCTGTGCTCGTCCGGTCGGCGACGGGGGCGTCGGCCCGGGGCCGGGCGACCGGCTGCTGGCCCGCTGTCGTTGCGCCGGCCTTCGTCGCCTCGGCCTGCGTCGCGTCGGTCTGCGCCGCGTCGGACTTCGTCTCGTCGAGCTTCGGCCGCTCGGTTCCGGTGCCCGCGCCGGCCACTGCCGCGGCCATTCCCGCGACTCCCGCACCTCCGGCGGCGGCAGCGGTCGCCGCACCCAGGGCACCCCCGCGCGTGGCGGAGTCGGAATCGTCGGACTGCTCGGCGGTCGCCTCGGGGGCGCGGCGGGCGGTCGAGCCACTGCCCGACGGCACACCCCATGCGGAGGCATCGGCCCCTGCGGCGGGCTTGTCTGCGGCGGCGGGCTTGTCGGCCGCCGGAGCGGCGGAGGTCCCGGCGGGCTTGTCGGTGGTGCGCTTGTCTGCTGTGACGGCCGTGTCGGTGGCCCCGGAAGCCTTGCCGACCTCGGCAGAACCGGAGGTCGCGGCAGACTTGTCGGTACCGGACTTGCCGGTGGCGGGCTTGGCGGTGGCGGGCTTGGCGGTGGCGGGCTTGACCGCCGGGGCGGTGGACGAGGCCGGCGCGGCCTTGTCTCCGGTTCCGGCCGCTGCGGACGGAGCTGACTTGTCGCCCGAGCCCGGGGCTGCGGTGCCGGCGACACCGGCAGCAGCAGCGCCCGCAACACCTGCGGCCGCGGCGCCGGCGGGCCCCACGCCCCCACGATCAGCGGGCGTCGGGCGGGTGGCGGGAGCGTCGGACCCCGACTGCTCCGCATCCTTGCGCTTGCGGCCGAACAGCCCGCGCAGGCCGCCCTTCTTCACCTGCTGGGCCGCGTCATCGGAGGCGGAGCGCGACGGGGCGGGCGCGGACGGAGTCGCCGACGTCGGGGCCTGCTGCGGTGAGGCGGCCGGCATCCGCGTGGTGGCCTGCTGCGAAGCCGGCGGTGTGGTTGCCGACGGCGGGGTGGACGGCGTCGTGGTGGCCGTCGACGAGGCCGGCGGCGTGGTGGTGCCCGATGGCGTGGTGGCCTTCGCCGCGGACGACTTCTCGGCCGACCCGGCCGGCGTGGACGCGGGCGCCCCTGCCTCCGGGGCCCGCCGCCGTCCCGAGGGCCGCGGGGTCTGCGGGGCCTCAGAGGTGGACGACCTCGTCGTCGTCGTCCCCGGGGTCTCCCCGGCGCCCGTCGGGGCAGCACCGTCGGCACCCGACTCCGCGTCCCGCTCGGCGTCGCCACCGGCGGCCGCGGCCTCTTCGGCCTCCCGCGCCCGACGCCGCGCCGCGCGACCACTGAGCACGGTGTCGTCGGTGATCTTGGGGATCTCACCGGTGAGCTCGGAGACGCTGAGTCCGCCGCCCTCGTCGGCCCGGCGACGCCGACGCCCGGCCGGGGCGTCCTGCTGCTCCGCGCCCATGCGCTTGAGCAGCTCCGCCACGGTGATCTGCTGACCGTCTGAATCCTCGGCCATCGTCAGCTCCCCTTCCCGTCGCCGCCCACGTCCCGGTCGAGACGCTGCAGGATGAGCCCCTCTCGCAGAGCCCACGGACAGATTTTCACACTTTCCAGACCCAACGCACGCATGGACGCCTCCGCCACCAGCGCTCCCGCCACCACCTGATGCGAGCGGTCGGAGCTGATGCCCTCCAACTCTGCCCTGTCGGCGGCCGTCATGCGGGAGATAAACGCGATCACCTGCCGCAGACCGGCGGCTGTGAGCACCCGGTCCACCCGTGGGCCCTCCGACGACGGCGCCGCACCCGTGAGCCGGGCCAACATACGGAACGTCTTGGAGGTGGCGCACGCGAGGTCGGGCTCACCGGCCGCCCGGAGTTCCCGGGCCGGCCCGTCGAGCTCGGCGTCGATGTAGTCACGCAGCTGGTTGATGCGCTTGCGCTCCGGCGGGTCGGTCTTGAACCAGTCGTGGGTGAGCCGGCCGGCGCCCAGCTGCAGACTGAACGCCTGCTCGGGCAGCTCGTCCTCCCCGTGGGTCATTTCCAACGACCCACCACCGATGTCGAGGTTGATGATCCGCCCCGCGCTCCAGCCGTACCACCGACGCGCGGCGAGGAACGTCATGCGCGCCTCGTCCTCACCGGAGAGCACCCGCAGCTCGATGCCGGTCTCCTTCTCCACCTTGGCCAACACGTCGTCCGAGTTGGCCGCGTCGCGCACGGCGGAGGTGGCCAGCGCCATGACCTCGCGGCACTTGGTCGCCTCGGCGAGCTCGGCGGCCTCGTTGACCGCGTCGATGAGCCGGGCGATGCCGGTCTTGGAGATGTTGTTGTCGTCGTCCAGGTACTCGATCAGGCGTAGCCGGGTCTTGGAATCGTTCATGGGCGTGGGATGACCACCCCGGTGGGCATCGACCACCACGAAGTGGACCGTGTTACTTCCCACGTCCAGGACACCTAATCTCACACGACCACCCTAAACGGTCTACGGTCGCAGGTTGTGACCGC
Organism: Dietzia sp. IBK-p2-15D; assembly: GCF_057773105.1. Taxonomy (NCBI): domain Bacteria; kingdom Bacillati; phylum Actinomycetota; class Actinomycetes; order Mycobacteriales; family Dietziaceae; genus Dietzia; species Dietzia sp. IBK-p2-15D. Next base: position 184,981 of record NZ_JBYMTK010000001.1, on the reverse strand, counting down.
CACCGAACGCCCCCCGACCCCGGGCGCCCCTCAGCCCGAGGTCCCCCTCGACTTCCCGCGGGAGTGGTACACGTTCCCCGACCCCGCGAATGACGAACATCTGATCTCCGCCGACATGACCTGGCTGCTGTCGTCGTGGACGTGCGTCTTCGGCACGCCCGCCTGCCACGGCATCGACCGCGACCAGCCCGACTCCGGCTGCTGCACGCACGGCGCCTTCCTCTCCGACGACTCCGACCGGCAGCGGCTCGAGGCCAACGTCGCCCTGCTGCGTCCGGAGGAATGGCAGCACCGCGAGGCCGCCCACGCCGCCGCGACGGCGGAAGGGGCCGCGCAGGAGGCGTGGCTGGAGGAGGACGAACTGACCGGCGACGACGGCGAGATGGAGCCCGCTCTCAGGACGCGCCGCCTGGGCGGACGGTGCGTGTTCTTCAATGACGTCGGATGGCCGACCGGGTCGGGCTGCGCCCTGCACCACCTGGCCGGGCGGACCGGGCGGAGCCTGCCCGAGTCCAAGCCGGACGTGTGTTGGCAGCTGCCGATCCACGTGACCCGCGAATGGGAGACCCGTCCCGACGAGGTGGAGATCCTCCACACCCGCGTCGGCGAGTACGACCGCCGCGGCTGGGGCCCGGGCGGGCTGGACCTCGACTGGTACTGCACAGGCTCGCCCGAGGCTCACGTCGGCGTCGACCCCGTCTACATCTCCCTACGTGACGAGCTGGTCGAACTGCTGGGCGCCGAGTGCTACGAGGTGCTCGCCGCGGCGTGCCGGCGTCGGCGGCAGCTCGGGATCGTGGCCGTGCACCCGGCGACCGAGCGGGCGCAGACCCAACGAGCCAGCGAGACCTGACCGGGGCAGTCCGGAATCCGCTACCCTCCGTCCGGATCCGCTACCCGTGTAGGGGTAGCGGATCCGGACGGAGGGTAGCGGATTTCCAGCGGGGCGGTCAGCCCTCGAACTTGTAGCCCAGCCCGCGGACGGTCACCAGGTGCACCGGCTTGCCGGGATCGGACTCGATCTTCGAGCGCAGACGCTTGACGTGGACGTCGAGGGTCTTGGTGTCGCCGACGTAGTCCGACCCCCACACCCGGTCGATGAGCTGTCCGCGCGTGAGGACCCGGCCCGAGTTGCGCAGCAGGTACTCCAGCAGGTCAAACTCCTTGAGCGGCAGCGTGACGGCCGTGCCGCGGACCAGCACCGTGTGCCGCTCGATGTCCATCCGCACCGGCCCCGACTCCAGGACACCGATGTCGCTGACCGGCTCCGCCTCGGCCTCGGCGCCGCGGCGCAGCACCGCCCGGATGCGGGCGATGAGTTCGCGGGCCGAGTACGGCTTGGTCACGTAGTCGTCGGCGCCCAGCTCCAGGCCGACGACCTTGTCGATCTCACTGTCGCGGGCGGTCACCATGATCACCGGGACGGTCGACGTCGTCCGCAGTCGCTTGCACACATCGGTGCCGGACATCCCGGGGAGCATGAGGTCCAGCAGCACGATGTCCGCGCCCTCGGACTCGAAGTTCTCCAGCGCGGTCGGGCCGTCCCCCGCGACGGTGACCTCGAAGCCTTCCTTGCGGAGCAGGAACGCCAGCGGATCCGCCAGCGAGTCCTCGTCCTCCACGATCAGCACCCTGGTCACGGCACCTGGTCCTCTCCTTGGTCGGCGTGCTCGGCGCCGGGGGTCCCCCCGGCGCCACCCGGCTCCACATGAGCCGGAAGTTCGAGTGTGAAGGTCGACCCCGTACCGGGGCGGCTCCACAGGCTGACGGCGCCGTTGTGGTTCTGGGCGACGTGCTTGACGATCGCCAGACCCAATCCGGTCCCGCCGGTGGCGCGGGAACGGGCCTTGTCGACGCGGAAGAACCGCTCGAAGACGCGGGCCTGGTGCTCCGGGGCGATGCCGATCCCGCGGTCGGTGACCCGCAGCGTCACGGTGTCCCCGGTCGCGGACCGGGTGATCGACACCGGGGTGTGGTCGGGCGAGTAGTTGATGGCGTTCGAGATGAGGTTCGACACCGCCGTGACCAGGAGGGTCCAGTCCCCCTTGACCTCCAGCCCGGACGGCGCATCGGTGATGAGCTCGATCCCGGCCGCCTCCGCCGCCGACGCGGACCGACGCAGGGCCTCGGCCACCACGTCGTCCACGTCCACCGGTTCCGGGTCGCGGATCCGCTCGGCGCCCTGCAGGCGCGAGAGTTCGATGAGCTCGGAGACCATCTTGCCGAGCCGCTGGGCCTCGCTCACCACGCGTCCGCCGAAGTACTCGACCGACTCCGGGTCGTCCTTGGACTCCAGCAGCGCCTCGGCGAGCACCGCCATCGCCCCGACCGGGGTCTTGAGCTCGTGGGACACGTTGGCGACGAAGTCGCGGCGGGCCGCCTCCATACGACGGTGCTCGGAGTCGTCGTCGGCGAAGACCACGACGAACTGCTCACCGTTGCCCTCGAGGATCTCCCCGCGCCCGCTCACCGACGGGATGCGGCGGCGGCCGGGGGCCATCTTGGCGGGCAGGTCGAACCGGGTGGGGTGGCCGTCCGTGAACGTCGACCGGGCCGCGCGCCACACCGGCTCCACCAGCAGGCGGTCATCGACGATCCCCAACTCCGCCGCACGACGGTTGTAGAGGACCACGTCCTGGTGGCGATCCACGACCGCCAGTGCGTACGGCGCCTGTTGGTAGACGCCCCGCAGGACGTCCAGCCGGCTGGGTCCGGTCTGCTCCGCGCGCCGACGCTCACCGCGTCGGTTGAGCAGTGGGACGACGAAGCCGCCCACGAGGAAGCCGATGATCCCGGCGACGATCGCGAGGAAGATCCCCAGACTGACCTGCACGACCCCGATCCTACGGTGTGGAGTTTCGACGCCCGAATCGCCAAACCCCCGGCCACCTGCGCGAAGTTCGCAGGCTGCCGGGGGTTCGCGACCCGTTCACCGGGCCTTCACCTACTACTTGCCGCCCTGGTTGGCCACGGCGGCAGCACCCGCGGCGGCGGCCTCCGGATCGAGGTAGGTACCACCCGGGTTGGCGACCAGGCCGGTCTCGTCGAAGTGGTAGACCAGCGGGATCCCGGTGGGGATGTTCAGGCCGGCAATATCCTCGTCGGAGATGCCGTCGAGGTGCTTGACCAGGGCGCGCAGCGAGTTGCCGTGCGCGGCCACCATCACGGTCTTGCCCTCCGCGAGCTTGGGGGCGATCTCGGCGGCGTAGTACGGGATGAACCGGTCCACGACGTCCTTGAGGCACTCGGTCAACGGCACCTCCGGCAGGTCGGAGTAGCGCGTGTCGGAGGTCTGCGAGTACTCATTGTCCGGGTCGATCGGCGGCGGCGGGGTGTCGTAGCTGCGGCGCCAGAGCATGAACTGCTCGTCGCCGAACTGGTCCTTGATCTCCGCCTTGTTCAGGCCCTGGAGCTTGCCGTAGTGGCGCTCGTTGAGCTTCCAGTGCCGGATCACCGGCACCCAGTGGCGGTCACAGGCGTCCAGCGCGATGTTCGCGGTGGTGATCGCGCGACGCAGCAGCGAGGTGTACAGGATGTCCGGCAGGATCCCCGCCTCGGCGAGGAGCTTTCCGCCGCGGACCGCCTCCTCCCGCCCGAGATCGGTGAGGTCGACGTCGACCCAGCCCGTGAACTGGTTGGATGCGTTCCACGTGGACTGCCCGTGACGCAGGAGGACGAGAGTTCCGTAAGCCATAAGGCCATTATGACCCGCGTGCGGAGGACTACGGTGCAGACATGACCACACACGCCGGAGACACCCCCGAATCGACCGAGCGGCCGTGGACTGTCCACTACACGCCCGGGACCACGCAGGACCTCGACTACGGCACCACCACGCTGATCGACCAGTTCGACGACGCCGTCAGCACCTATTCGTCCCGGCCCGCCACCGAGTTCTTCGGCCGCCTGACGACCTACGCCGACCTCGGCCGGCACGTGCGCCGCGCCGCCGAGGGCCTGCGCCGCCTGGGTGTAGCGCCCGGCGACCGTGTCGCCGTGCTGCTGCCCAACTGTCCCCAGGGCGTCGCGGTGTTCTACGCGGCCCTGCGCATCGGCGCCATCGTCGTGGAGCACAACCCCCTCTACACGGCCGACGAGCTGGAGGGCCCCTTCTCCGACCACGGGGCGAAGGTGGTCGTGACCTGGAACGTCGTCGCGCCCGTGGTGCGGGACCTCGCCGACCGGCCCGGCACCGCGATCGAGCACATCATCTCGGTCGATCTGCTCGACGAGCTCCCCGCCGTCAAGCGACTGGCGCTGAAGCATCTTCCGGTGCCGTCCCTGCGCGCCTCCCGGGACAAGCTCTCCCGGCCGGCCCCCGGCACGCTGGACTGGGCGGACCTCGAGACGGGCGCCGAGCTGGACTTCTCGTACCCGCGGCCGGCGGCCGGCGACCCCGCGCTGATCCTCTACACCTCGGGTACGACCGGCACCCCGAAGGGCGCGGTGCTCACCCACGCCAACCTGGTGGCCAACGCGAAGATGGGCCGGGCGTGGGTGCCCGAACTCACGCCGGGCGAAGAGAAGTTCCTCGCCTCGCTGCCGATGTTCCACGCCTACGGCGTCACGCTGTGCGTGGTGTTCGGCATCGCCGAGGGCGCACGGCTCCAGCTGGTCCCGACCCCGGACATGGACCTCATCATGCCGATCCTGAAGAAGGACCTGCCGACCTTCATCCCGGCCGTCCCGCCGATCTACAGCAAGATCCTCGAGGAGGCCGACAGGCGGAAGATCTCCCTGCACGGCATCAGGCACTCGCTGTCCGGCGCCATGAGCCTGCCCGCCGAGCTCATCGAGAGGTGGGAGTCCGCCACCGGTGGACTGCTCGTGGAGGGGTACGGGATGACCGAGACCTCCCCCATCACCGTGGGCAACCCCATGTCGACGGCGAGGCGGGCCGGCTCCATCGGCGTCCCGTTCCCGGACACCGACATCCGCGTGGCCGACAAGGACGACCCCTCAGTCGACGCACCGGCCGGCGAGCCCGGTGAACTGTTGGTCAAGGGGCCGCAGGTGTTCCCGGGCTACTGGCGCAACGAGAAGGCGACCGCCGAGACCTTCCACGACGGCTGGATCCGCACCGGTGACGTCGTGGTCCAGGACGACGACGGCTTCCTGCACGTGGTGGACCGGATCAAGGAGATGATCGTCACCGGCGGGTTCAACGTCTACCCGTCGGAGGTCGAGGCGGTGCTGCGCACGGCCCCGGGCGTCGCGGACTGTGCCGTGGTGGGCCGCCCGAGTTCCGACGGCGGCGAGAAGGTCATCGCCGCGGTCGTACTGGAGCCCGGCGCCGCACTCGACCCCGACGCCCTGCGCGCGCACTGCAAGGGCTCGCTGGCCGGGTACAAGGTCCCGCGCGAGTTCGTCGAACTGGACGAACTGCCCACCAACCCCATGGGCAAGGTCCTGCGCAAGAAGGTCGCGCAACAGATCAACTCTTGACCGGCGCGCTCTCCGGGAGTCCGGTACTACTCGGGCTGGGGCAGGTCCTCGGTGAGGTGGCGGAACGCGTCGAGGTTGCGCAGCGGCTCGCCCCGGGACACCCGCCACTCCCACTCGCGGCGGATGGAGGTGTGGAAGCCCAGCTCGATGAGGACGTTGAAGTCGTGGTCGGCGGCCTCGAGCACCTGACCCAGCACGCGGTCGAGCTCCTCCTCGGTCACCGCGACCAGCGGCATCCGGCCGACGAGGTAGATGTCGCTGTTGTTGTCCAGCGTGTAGGCCACCTGGTAGAGCCGCCGGTTGCGCCGCAGCAGGTAGTTGTAGACCTTCTCGAAGTCCTCGTCGGGTCGGCGGCACACGAACGCCTCGATGCGCACGCTCTCCCGGTTCACCGTCAGGTGGCACGCGGTCTTCAGGCGCTTCTCCCCCGGCAGGATCACGACGAAGGTCCGGCCGTCGGCCAGCGTCGACTCGATCTCCCGTTCCACCAGGAAGTTGCGGATCCGCTCGACGGTGGGGGCGTCGACATCGTCCCGGTGCGGGGCCGGCCCGTCGTCGTCCATGCGCTTGCTCTCGGTGGGGTCGATCATCGTGACTCCTTCGGGGTGGTCGGCTGTGGCTTGTCGTCGGCGGGGACTTGCCGTCGGCGGGGACTTGCCGTCGGCTGTGGCTTGTCGTCGGCCGGTGCTCGGCGTCGACCGCGCCTCGTAGGCGATTCGACGCCGCGGCTCCCGCGGACGGGAGATCAGGACGCGGTGGCCTCCGCACGCCGGGCCCGGTATGCGGCCATCGTGCCCGCATACGAGGACAGCAGTCCGTCGGCCGTGGAGTCCCAGGAGAACCCGGAGGCGTGTACCGGGGCGGCCCGCGACATCGACAGGCGCAGCTCGTCGTCGTCCAACAATCCCGACAACACGCGCGCCCATTCCCGCGGATCGTGCCCGTCGACGGTGATCCCGGTCCGGCCGTCGGAGACGGCCGTCGGCAGCCCGCCCACCGCGGCCGCGACCACGGGGGTGCCGCACGCCTGCGCCTCGAGCGCCACCAACCCGAACGACTCCGAGTACGACGGCACCGCCACGATGTCGGCGGCGCGGTAGACGTCCACCAGCTCCGACGGCGGGCGCGGCGCCAGGAAGCACACGCGGTCGGCCACGCCCAGCTCCTCGGCCAGGTCCATCAGGGAGCGCGGCCTGGAGAGCCCCGACCCGCTGGGCCCACCGACGACCATCAGACGCACGTCGCGGCGGGGCTGGGCGCGCACCATCTCGGCCAGCGCCCGCACGATCACGTCGGGCGCCTTGAGCGGTTGGATCCGGCCGACGAAGGCGATCACCTCGGAATGCTGCCCCAGCCCGAGCGCGCGGCGGGCCCGCTCGGTCCCGCGTTGGGTGCCGGGGGTGTACTGCTCGAGGTCGGCGCCGGGCGGGACCACGTCGACGTGGGCCGGGTCGGCGTCGTAGTAGTCGACGAGTTCACGCAGTTCGCCGGTGGTATTGGCGACGAGCCGGTCGGCGGCGTCGACGATCTGCTGTTCACCGATGCGCCGGGACTCGGGCTCGGGGGTGTCCCCCTCGGCGAGGACCGCGTTCTTCACCGCCGCCAGGGTGTGCGCGGTGTGCACCAGTGGCACCCCCCAGTGCTCGGACGCGACGAGCCCGGCCTGGCCCGAGAGCCAGTAGTGGGAGTGGATGAGGTCGTAGTGGCCAGGCGCCTGCCCGGCCTCCGCCCGCATTACGCCGGCGACGAACGGGCACAGCTGCGTGGGCAGATCCTCCTTGCGCAGGCCCTCGAACGGTCCGGCCACGATGTTGCGGACCAGCACGCCGTCGCCCGCCTGCTCGACCGGCGGCTGCGATGAGTGGGTGGCGCGGGTGAAGATTTCGACCTCCACCCCGCGGCGGGCCAGGCGGCGTGCGGTCTGCAGGACGTAGACGTTGAGCCCACCCGCGTCGCCCGTGCCCGGCTGGGCGAGCGGCGAGGTGTGGAAGGACAGGACCGCGATGCGCCGGGGCAGGGGATGCGCGGCGCCGGGGTCGAGGTCGGTTACGGTCACCCGTCCGATTGTGCCCCCGCCCGCGCCGGGGTGCACGTCGCCCGTGCCCCCGCCCGCCCTGAGGCGACGACGACGAGGTGGGCTCCAGCGCGCCGGGCCCGCCCGCCACGAATGGCTACAGGGAGGCGGCGAACTCGTCGAGCTCGGCGAGGAAGCGCGGCGTCTCCTCGAGGAACGGCGCGTGTGCGGACTCGGCGAACTCCACGTAGCGGCCGCCGGGGATCATCTCGGCGTTCGCCTGCCCGGCCGACGGCAGCACCACCCCGTCGTGGGCACCGTGGATGACCAGCGCGGGGATCGACAGGCCGCGCAGGGTGTCGTCGTTGTCCACCTTGCGGGTGAGCAGCGACTGCCGGACCGCCGGCGGCGTGGACAGCGACAGTCCCAGGATCCGCTGCCCATCCGGGCCCGATCCCGAGCGCATCATGGCGTTGCCGAAGCTGGTGAACGCGGCCAGTGCGACCGACGGCTTCTCGTCGAACGCCCCGCCCGAGGTGACCTCCTTCATGGCCGGTCCGATCGCGCCGCCCGCCGAGCGGGAGAGGGAGGTGACCGCGCCGCACAGCACGATCCCGCCGACCCGGCCCTCACCGCGGGCGGCCAGGTAGTCCGCGACCACGACCCCGCCGTACGACCACCCCAGCAGGATCGCGCCCGAGCCCTCGGCGATCCCGGTGGAGTCGAGGACGGCCTCGACGTCGTCGGCCCACTGCGGCGCCGAGTCGTAGCCGCCGGCCGGGACGTCGGAGTACCCGTGGCCGCGCAGGTCGATCGCCACCACGCGGAAACGCCGGGCCAGGTCGTTCAGCACGTCCTGCCCCCAGCTCGCGCTCGACTGCGCCCAACCGTGGACGAGCACGAGCGGCCGGGCGGCGGGGTCACCGAGCACGCGGTACGCGATCGCGGTGCCGTCCGACGAGACGGCCGTGGCCAGGGCGGGCGCAGGGAGGGTGGGCGCGGGCGTCGAGGCGGCGGGGGCGTCGGTACGGGCGTCGGTCGGCGAGGCAGAGGGGGAGGCGGAGGTCATGAGCCTCATGGTGCCAGAGCCGATCGCCGCGATCCGACCCCCAGACGGCGCCCGCGGCGGTTACCGTTGCGCAATGGCAGCCACCAGTACCCGGACCGACCCCGATGTCGTGGTCCGCACGTTCTTCGACGCCCTGATGACCGGCTCCACCGCCACCGCCGCCGACCTGCTCAGTGAGGACGTCTGGTGGGCCAACATCGGCCTGCCGACCATCCGGGGCAAGCGCGCGGTCGTCGGCGCGATCTCCTCGATGAACCGCAGCATCCGCTTCGGCGTGGAGATCCACCACCTCGCGGTGTCGGCGCCCGCGGACCCGACCGACCCGGCGGCCCCCGTCGTGGTGCTCACCGAGCGCACCGATTACCTGGGGGTGGGGCGGTTCCGCGTCGGTTTCTGGGTGTGCGGCCGTCTCGAGGTCCGCGATGGCCGGGTGTGCGGTTGGCAGGACTACTTCTCCAAGGCCGACATGGCCAAGGGCGCCGTGCGCGGACTCGTCGAGATGGTCACCGGTCGGGGTCGCTGACCTCGTCGTCGTCCTCCCCCATCGACCGTGTCGGACCCGCCGCCTAGTCTCTAGGCCATGAGCATCGACCACTCCGCCACCCGTGAGCGGCTCGCCGCCCTGCCCGCCGAGACCCGCGTCGCGGTGGTGACGGGGGCGTCGTCCGGGATCGGTGAGGCGTCCGCGCGCGAGTTGGCCCGGCTGGGATTCCATGTGGTCGTCGGGGCGCGGCGGGTCGACCGACTGGAGGCGCTCGCGGCGGACATCGGCGGCACCGCGCTGCCCCTGGACGTCACCGACGCCGATTCGTGCGAGGCGTTCTGCGCGGCCATCCCCCGGCTGAACGTGCTGGTCAACAACGCCGGCGGCGCCAAGGGAACGACCAGTGTGATGGACGCCGACGAGGACCAGTGGCGCTGGATGTGGGAGACCAACGTCATCGGCACGCTGCGCATGGTCCGCGGTCTCATGCCGGTGCTGGTCGACACGGGCGACGGACTGGTCATCACCATCACCTCGGTCGCGGCCCTCGAGTCGTACGACAACGGCTCCGGTTACACCTCGGCCAAGCACGCTCAGGCGGTCCTGCACCGGACGTTGCGCGGGGAGCACCTGGGCCAGCCGGTGCGGTTCACCGAGATCGCGCCCGGCATGGTCGAGACCGAGTTCTCCCGCGTGAGGTTCGACGGCGACGACGACAAGGCGGCCGCCGTCTACCGTGGGCTCACCCCGATGGTGGCCGAGGATGTGGCGGAGATCGTCGGGTTCGTGGCGAGCAGGCCCTCGCACGTCAACCTGGACCAGATCGTGGTGAAGCCACGGGACCAGCACTCCGCGATGCGCGCCCACCGGGGCTGACCGGGGCCACCGGGGCAGGGCTCCAGCCGCGCTCGCCGGAGCCGCACCCGGTAGGTGAGGCTGGCCATGGTGTACCCAGGTTAGGCTTACTGACCTGGCAGAACGCCGCTGGCGGCCATAGGCTGACCCCCTACCGAAAGGGGCCTCCTCCATGGCCAGGAACAAGAACTCATTCGTCGAACTCCTCTCCGCTCAGGTCGGTCACGAGTTCGCCGCCAGTCAGCAGTACATCGCGATCGCCGTGTGGGCGGACGCGCAGGACCTGCCGCAGCTGGCGTCGCGCTTCTACTCGCACAGCCTGGGTGAGCGGAACCACGCGATGATGATGGTCCAGTACATGCTCGACCGGGAGATCGCCGTGACGATCCCGGCCGTGCCCGCGCCGGAGGCCCAGTTCCGCGGTCCCGCCGATGCGCTGCGCGCCGCGCTGGAGCAGGAGAAGCAGGTCACCCGGCAGATCGAAGCGATGTTCCAGGCCGCCCGCGCCGAGTCCGACCCGCTGGGCGAGCAGTTCATGCTGTGGTTCCTCCGCGAGCAGGTCGAGGAGGTCGCCAACATGAACACCCTGGTGACCATCGCCGAGCGCGCCGCCGACGACTGGTTCCGCATCGAGGAGTACCTGGCCCGCGAGACCGACTCCTCCACCAACACCGGAACCCCGCCCTCCGTGGCCGGCGGCGCCGTCTGACCCTGCGCCGGCTGCGCCACCGCGCCGCCGGGCCACCTGGCCACCGCGCCACCTGGCCACCGCGCCGTCGAGAAGAGTGTTTCGCGCGCCTCTACTCGACAGATACGCGCGAAACACTCTTCTCGACGGCGGTCCGGGGCGGCGCGGTGGCGGGGAGGCAGCGGCGCGGTGGGCGTTGCGGTCAGCCGCGGGAGAACTCCACGTAGCTCACCCCGCTCTCGAAGTCTCGACGCGTCCGACGGGTCAGCGCCAGCGGGAGCGCCCCGCCAGCCGCGCCCGGCCCGCCCGTCGCGCCCGGCCCGCCCGTCGCCCCCGCCACCAGCGGGATCCCCGCACCGAGGACGACCGGATTGACCTTGAGGCGGAATTCGTCGATCTCGTCGACCACCTGCCCGGCCAGCGCCCCGCCGCCGCACAGCCAGATATCCAGCGGTGAGTCCTCGGCCTTGAGCCGTCGGACCAGCGTCACCGGGTCCTCGTCGGACGCGGTCAGCCCCTCCTCGGCGGGTAGCTCGTCCGGCCGGTGGGTCACGACGTACTGGCGCAGGTGCGGGTACCCGCTGGCCAGTCCCTCGTCCACTGCCACCTGATGGGTGGTGCGGCCCATGATCACCGTGTCGAACACCCGGTGTGGGGTCCGCGCCAGCCCGAGCGGCTCGCGCAGGTGGCCGGGGATCGTCTCCGGATAGTGCTCGATGATCCAGGGCATGTGGTCGCCCTCGACGAGGAAGTCGTCGAAACCGCCGTGGGGGTCAGCGATGAAGCCGTCGACGCTCACGGCCACGTAGTAGATGAGTTTGCGCATGGTGGGTCCTCTCTCGGGGATGGGTGTGTTCGCGTGCGTCCACCCCGCCGGAGCGGGGTCAGCCGAGGATGATCACGTCGTCCACCCCCACCCGATCGCAGAAGCCGTCGTCGTGACTGACCAACAGCAGCGCACCGCGCCACTGCGAGAGCGCGTCGGCGAGCACCTCTACACCGTCGAGGTCGAGGTTGTTGGTCGGCTCGTCCAGGACCAGCAACTGCGGGACCGGGCGGGCGAACAGCCGCGCCGCCAGCGCCGCACGGAGTCGCTCGCCACCCGACAGGTCGCCGAGTCGGCGGAACCCGGCCCGGCCGGTGAACAGCAGCCGCGCCGCGTGGGCGTGGGCCTCCTCCGCCGACGCGGCGGGGCGGACGGCTCGGATCGCGTCGATGACCGACCACTCCGGATGCTCGACGCGCAGATCCTGCGGCAGCAGGGCAAACGGGACGTGGACCACCTCGTCGTCGAACCCATCGTCATCGAACCCATCGTCGTCGAACCCCTCGTCGACGCCGCCGGCACGGTCCGGACCGCGAGCGCCGAGGAGGCGTCGCAGCAGCGTCGTCTTGCCGCTGCCGTTCGGCCCGGCCAGGCGCACGCGCGCGGGCCCCGCGAGATGGACCCGGCCCGCGACGGGGTCGGCGACATCCAGCACCACCCGGCCGGCCGGCAACCCGGGGTCGGGCAGCTCGACCCGCAGCCGCTCCTCGCGCCGGACCGCGGCATCGGCTGCGCGCATCCGCTCCCGCGCCTGCTCGACGCCGTGGTCGTGGACCGCCCGCAACCGGCCGGCCGATTCCTGAGCCGACGCGCGACGGGCGTTCATGAGGATCTTGGGCATTCCGCCCGCCGCCTGCACCCGCCGCCCCTGCGCGACCCGCCGGCTCGCCTTCTCGACCCCCTCGACCCTGTCCCGCCTCTCGGCGCGCAGGTCGTTCCGCGCCCCGGTCAGCGACTGCACCGCGGCGGCCTGCTCGGTCTCGATCACCTCGCGGTAGTGCGCATACTGCCCGCCGAACACCCGGCAGCGGCCGGCCCGCAGCTCGACCGTCCTGCCGGCACGGTCCAACAGCTCGAGATCGTGGCTCACCACCAGCACCACACGATCGCCGCCGCCGACGAACCCGCCGATCGCCGCGAACAGCCGCTCCCGCGCCCGCCCGTCGAGATTGTTGGTGGGTTCGTCCAGCAGCAGGACACGAGGTTGCCCGAGCAGCCGACCCGCCACCGCGGCCAGAGTGCGCTCCCCGCCGGACAGCGCCACCACGGGCCGGTCCAACTCGGTCGGCAGGCCCAGGTCGTCGAGCAGCGCGATCGTGCGCTCGGCCACGGCCCAGTCATCGCCGACGAGCCCGAAGTCGTCGTCGTCGCCCTCCCCCGCCTCGATCCGCGCCAGCGCCGCCAGTCGCCCGCCCACGCCGAGCTCATCGGCGAGGGTGCGCTCCGCCGGGGCGTCGGCGAGCAGTTGCGGCAGGTATCCCACGGTGGGCGGGTCGGCCGGATCACCGTCGACGGTGATCGACCCGCGCGTCGGCCGACGTTCGCCCGCGATGAGGCGGAGCAGGGTGCTCTTACCGGCACCGTTGCGGCCGACGAGGGAGGTCAGTCCGGGACCGACGGCGAGGTCGAGCCCGTTGAAGAGTGGGGTGTCGTCGGGAAACGCGTACGCGACGTCCGACAGGACGAGGGAAGACATGCGTGCTCCAGGAGAGGTGGCGTGTGGCCGGGACTCACCTGTGGTTCAGCACTGTCCTTCGATCTCCTCGTCTCGTTCTCCTCGGCTCCGCGCCCCTCGCGGCCCCGGGTCTCCCCGGAGTCGCGCCGTGCGCCCGACCGACGTTCACGCTGAAGCTACACCGCGGTCCCGGCGGCGGCAAGAGCCGGATTCTGCACGAGCCCGCGCCCGTTCACCACGACCCCGCGCCCGTTCACGGAGTTCCGGCGCCTCCGAGGGCGGGTCGGTCGATGCGGCAGATCGCGTGGAGGGGCGTGTCACCGGGGTTGTCGGGCGTGAGCTCCGCGTCCGGCAGCCGCCGGAACCCGGCCCGGAGCAGGGCACCCCAGGATCGCGGGTTCTCGATGTTCACGGGCACGATCACGCAGCTCGCGTCGGGGTGGCGAACCCAGATCTCGGACACCGAGCGCGCCGCCAGTGCCGCACCTGCTCCCCTGCCGCGGGCTGCCGGTTCGGCGATCAGGTAGTCCATGCTCCACGCACCGTCGGGCACCTCGATCCCGGCCCTCGCGAGCTCGTCCACGCCCGAGGGCTCCGCCGCGATCGGGTACCTCATCAGCATCCCGACGTCCTCGCCGTCCACGATGACCACCAGGCATTCCGTCTGTGCGTCATCGAGGTAGGGGCCGAAGTCCTGCTCGACCCGGTCCGGCGAGTTCTCCGACCACCACCGCGCGACGAGCGGCTCGGCCAGCCAGCGCGCGAGCGTCGGCAGGTCGTCGCGGGTGAGGGGACGGAACGTCACCTCGGGAGCGGCGGTCTCCACGGCTCCAGCGTAGACCCGGCCGGGGCTCCTGCCGAGGGTGTGACGGCCCGGGTGTGACGGCGGGGGCTACATGAACGCGCTGGGCGGCAGGCCCTCGCGGCTGCTCATAGGCAGTTCCTTCTCGAGCCGCTCCATGAAAAAGTGCGACTGCACCGCGGTCCAGATGTTGTTGGTGAGCCAGTACAGGCCGATCGCGATGGGGAAGTTGAAGAAGTACGCGCCCACGATCGGGAAGAACGGGAACAGGTACATCATGATCTTCATCGACTGGTTCATCGACTCGGTCATGGACTCGGCCATCGACTGGAAGTCCTGCGGCTTGGCCGCCGCACCAGTGCCCGTACCAGTCGCGCCGGCAGCGCCCGCGGTGGCGGGAGTGCCCGGGGTTCCGGCCGCGCCATCGCGGCGGTCGGGCGCAGTGGAGCCGCTCTCCGACCCGGCGTCGGCGTCGGCCGCGGTGGCGGGCTTCTCGCCGTCGATCTCCACCACCTCGCCGTCGACGAACGGCCCGCCCGCGCGATCCTCGGCCTCGACCTGCGCGACTGCCGCCTGCTCGGCCGCCTTGGCCGCCTTCTGCCGGCGGAAGGAGTTCCACATGTTGATGAACGTGGCGATGCCGGCCAGGACGAACAGCGGCACGGCCAGCATGAGGATGTCGCTCTGCTGCAGCCCCGGATGCAGCGAGTCCATGACCTCCTGCGGCATCCGGATGTAGGAGGCCAGGGGCACCCCGAAGATCTCGGCGTTGAGGAAGGAGGCGACCTGCTCGGGCTGGAACGCCCCGTTGGTCATGGTCGACGCCTCTTCGATCGAGACCCCGCGCGGCGAGAAGTTGAGCAGCACGTAGTACAGGCCAAGGAACACCGGGATCTGCACCAGTAGCGGCAGGCACCCGGCGGCGGGGTTGACGCCGGCGCCGGAGTACAGCTCCTGCATCTCCTTGGCCTGCGCCTGGCGGTCCTCGGGGGACTTGCGGTCCTTGTACTTGAGCTGCAGCTCCTTCATCTTGGGAGCGAGTTGCGCCATCTTGCGCATCGAGTACTGCTGCCGCCACATGGACCGCATGAGCAGCAGCCGCACGGTCACCACCAGCAGCAACACCGAGCCGACCCACGCGATGCCGGAGTCCGGGTCCACGACGAAGCTCAACGCCCAGTGCCAGAACTTCATGACGAGTGACACCGGATACGCGAACAGGTCCACGGGCTTCTCCAACGACGAGCGGCGCCGGATCGGGCGCACGGGGCGGGACAGACCACAAAGGTCGGACTCCAGCGTGCCAGGGTGGGCGGCGCAGGGGGGAATCAGGGTCAGCCGCCGGAGGTGGGTGCCGGGGCCCGACGCCCTACGGTCCGCGCCTCCGATGTCGATGCACCCCCGGGGCCCGCAGCGCGAGTCGCATTCCGAGGGGCGGATCGTGGCGGGGTGGCCCGTAGTCCGAGGGGCGGATCGTGGCGACGACACGGGCGCCGGGCAGCCCGGGTCAGATGTGGCAGCCCACCCAGACCGGCTCGGGGTGCAGCTCCACGCCGAACGCCTCCCGCACGCCGTCACGCACCTCGCGCGCCAGCGCGATCACGTCGTCCGCCGTGGCCGCACCCCTGTTGGTCAGTGCCAACGTGTGTTTGGTGGACAGGCGGGCGGGGGACGACGACGAGGGATGGCCCTTGGCGAAACCGGCCCGCTCGATGAGCCATCCCGCCGAGAGTTTGACGCCACCGTCGGCGGAGAAGGCGGGCATCTGCTCGGCCTGCTCGGGTCCGAGCGTGGCCGCCACCCGGGATCGCACCGTGGGGAGTTCGTCCCGGGGTATCACCGGGTTGGTGAAGAACGATCCCGCGGACCAGGTGTCCTCGTCGTCGTCGTCGAGCACCATCCCCTTGCCGCGCCGCAACTCCAGCACGGTGCGCCGCACGACGGCGGGGTCGGCCCGCTCCCCCGGTGCCACGCCGAGGCGGCCGGCGAGTTCGGCGTAACGGATCGGTTCGCTGCGCCCGGCGGGGTCGAGGCGGAACTCCACCTCGAGGACCACGGCGCGGTCGGTGTTCTTGAGCACCGACGTCCGGTATTCGAGGCCGAGGGCGTCGGGGGTGACCCATTCGTCGACGCCGGTGGCGCGGTCAAACCAGCGCACGCGGTGCAGGATCTGGGCGACCTCCACCCCGTAGGCGCCGACGTTCTGCACGGGCGTCGCGCCCACGGATCCGGGGATGCCGGACAGACACTCGAGGCCGCCGTACCCGCGCCCGACCGTGTCGGCCACCAGATCGTCCCAGGTCAGGCCCGCGCCCGCGCGAACGACGAGCAGGTCGTCACCGCTGCCGGTGAGGTAGTCGATCTCCCGGTTGCGCACCGCCACCGCCACCAGGTCGAGGTCGCCGCCGGCCACCACCAGGTTCGAACCACCGCCCAACACGAGCACCGGCACGTCCGCCGCGTCCAGGGCGCGGACCGCCGCGACGACCGCGTCCGGGGTCGCGCACTCCAGCAGCGCACGGGGGCGGCCGCCGATGCGCAGGGTGGTCAGGTTTGCGAGGCGGGCACCGGGCGCCACGTCGATGCCGCTGATGTGGGACAGTCCGGCGACGACCGGGTCGGCGGGGTGCGGCGCGGTGCCGGCATGGTGCGGATGGGTGCCCGCGGGGGTCGGCGCGGTGCCGGCGGGGTCGGGCGACGACGGGTTCACACGACCGAGGGTAACCGGCGGCTTGTAGGGTCTGACCCCATGGCGACCCGCTTCTCCCACACCGCACGCATCGACACGCACGTCGAGAACGTGTTCACCTCCTACGGCGACGAGGCCTTCTGGCGCGACCGCATCGCCGCCGTCGGCAGTCCCGAGGACACCCTCGACGACTTCTCCGCCACCGGCGACACGGTCACCGTCACCGTCACCCAGCACATCCCCGACTCCGACATCCCCGACCTGGCGCGCAAGGTCCTGCCCGGGCAGCTGGTGATCGTCCGGACCAGCACCTTCGGCGACTTCGACGGCGAGCGGTTCACCGGATCGGCCCGCGCCGAGGCCGCCGGTGGGCTCGGGATGATCGACGGCGGCGCCGAGGCCGTCCACCGGGACGGGGCGGCCCACGAATCCGTCTCCGGTCAGGTCAAGGTGTCGGTGCCGCTGCTCGGCGGCAAGCTCGAGAAGCTCGTCGTGGGGCACCTGGACCGACTGTTCGAGGCCGAGTACCAGCACCTGCGCCGCTGGACCGCCGCCCGCTGACCTGCGGCGGGGACGTGGGCACTGCACGACCGGCCCGGATCGGTGACAATCGGACGAATGCAGCAGCCGCACGACACCCAGCGACTCCCCGCCTACGACCGGCCCGGCGTCCAGCACGCCGAGACGCAGCAATTCGCCGCAGCCTCCGGAACCGGCTCGCAGGGCCCCGGCGCCTCCGACACGGGTGGACCCTGGACGGCCGAGCGCGGCCCGGGCGGGCCCGGCTCGGGCGGATCCGGCGCTGACGGCGGGAGCCGGCGGGGACGCGGGCCGCTGATCGCGCTCATCGCGGCGCTTCTCGCCGTGGGCCTCGTCGCGGCCCTGGTCGGTCTCGAGTTCGGCATGCGCAACGCCATCAAGAACCGCATGAGCGACGAGGTGACCGCCAGCCTGGGGTCGCCCGCCCAGGTCGAACTCGGTGCGCGCCCGGTGATCCTGTCCTACATCGACGGCAATCTCGGGTCCGTTCGCATCACCACCGACGGCTCGGCGGCCGAAGGCGCGACCGGCCCGGCACCGCAGATCGACATCCGGGCCGACGGCGTGCGCACCGAAGGCGACCTGACCTACGTGGACTCGCTGACCGGGACCGCGTTCGTCTCCGAGCAGACCATGTCCGCCGCCGCCCAGTCCGAGGGCGCGGGCGGCGACACCCTGCTCGGCGGGCTGATCCAGGTCCAGGAGATCATCGCCGACCCCGCCGCCGGCACCCTGCGCGTCTCGATCAGCGGCCTGGCCGAGGCGGTCGTGACGCCGCGGCTCATCGGTGGCGACCTCGAGATGCAGCCGGAGCAGGCGTCGATTCTCGGCTTCTCGCTGCCCTCCGAGCTCCTCGGCGGGACCGTCTCGATGATGGACTCGGCGCTGGCCGAACTGCCGGAGGGTGTCCAGTTGACCGGCGTCCGGGTGGTGCCGGGCGGCATGACCGTCGACATCGCCGGGCAGGATGTCGTGCTCGAGGCGACCGAGTGACCCCTGCGCCTCACGCGGACGGCAGGGTCTCGAGCGGCAGGGGCACCGGCGGCAGGGGCACGGGCGGCAGGGGCACCGGCGGCAGTGACGCCGGCACCCGCCTGCTTCTCATCGCCGACACCCACGTCCCCACGCGGGCCCGCGACCTGCCCGAGCGGGTGTGGGACGAGGTCGACGCCGCGGACATCGTGATCCACGCGGGCGACTGGATGGACGTGGGGCTTCTCGACTCGTTGGAGGAACGCTCGGCTCGACTCATCGCCTGCTGGGGCAACAACGACGGCCCGGACCTGCGCGAGCGCCTGCCCGAGGTGGCACGCGAGACGATCGACGGCGTGCGTCTGGTGGTGACGCACGAGGCCGGCGCGTCCGCGGGCCGCGACACACGCATGGCCAAGGCCTACCCGGACACCGACGTCCTGGTGTTCGGGCACTCGCACATCCCGTGGGACACCACCGCGCCGAGGGCGTCCGGCCAGGGCGGCCTGCGGCTGCTCAACCCGGGCTCCCCGACCGACCGGCGTCGCCAACCGCACTGCACCTACATGACCGCGACCATCGACGGCGGCGCGCTGGGTGACGTCGAGCTGCACCGGCTCTGACGTCGCCCCGCCGCTTTGCGCCCGACCGGCGACCGCGGAATCTGCCTACCCTGGGTCCATGAGCAACGACACCACCATGCGCGCCGTGCACCAGGACACCCTCGGGGAGCCGGACGTCCTCACCGTCGTCGACCTCCCCCGCCCCACCCCGCGCACCAACGAGGTCCTCGTCCGCGTCGAGGCCGCCAGCGTCAACCCCACCGACTGGAAGCACCGTGAGAACGGCGGCTTCCTCGGCAAGCCCCCCTTCGTGCTCGGCTGGGACCTGTCCGGTGTGGTCGAGGAGGTGGGCATCGGCGTTGCGCGCTTCTCCCCCGGCGACGAGGTGTTCGGGATGCTCTCGTACCCGTTCGGGCATGGAGCCCACGCCGAGTACGTCGCCGCCCCCGCGGCCTGGTTCGCCCCCAAGCCCGCCTCACTCGACCACGTGCAGGCCGCCGCCCTGCCGCTCGTGTCGCTGACCGCATGGCAGGCGCTCGTCGAGTACGCCGACATCCAGCCGGGCCAGCGGGTGCTCATCCACGCCGCCGCCGGCGGGGTCGGGCACGTGGCCGTCCAGATCGCCAAGGCCCGCGGCGCATACGTGATCGGCACCGCCAGCGCCGCCAAGCACGACTTCCTGCGCGAGCTCGGCGTCGACGAGGCGATCGACTACCACGACGTCGACATCGCCGAGGCGGTCAGCGACGTGGACGCCGTGCTCGACACGATCGGCGGTCAGACGTCCCTCGACTCCCTGCGGACGCTGCGCCCCGGCGGGATCGTGGTGTCGATCCTGCCCGTGGGGTCCGGCGACTTCTTCCGGGAGGCCGAGGAGCTGGGGGTGCGTGCGGTCCGGATGCTCGTGGATTCCTCGCGCCACGACCTGGTCTCGATCACCGAGCTCGTCGAACAGGGTGCGCTCCGGGCGACGATCGCCGAGGTCTTCCCGTTGGAGCAGGCCGCCGAGGCGCATCGTCGCGGCCAGACCGGTCGGACCGCCGGCAAGATGGTGCTGACCACGGGCTGATCCCAGGCGGTCGGCAGTCGGACGGTCGGCAGTCGGGCGACGGGCGACGCGGCTATTCGGGGAAGCCCTCCAGCACCGCGCGGGAGCCCGACAGCCCGAGGCGGGTCGCGCCGGCGGCAATCATCGCGCGGGCGGCATCCGCGTCACGGATCCCGCCCGAGGCCTTGATGCCCAGCCGGCCGCCCACCGCCCGGTGCATGGCCTCGACCGCGCGCACGCTGGCGCCGCCGGCAGGGTGGAAACCGGTGGAGGTCTTGACGAAATCGGCCCCCGCCCGGGCGACGGCATGGCAGAGGGCCTCGATTCGTTCGTCGCCCGCCTCCTCGCCCAGCGCCTTGTGGATGGCCGCGGTCTCGAGGATCACCTTGATGACCACTGGCGGCGGCACGGCATCCCGCATGGCCAGCACATCGGCCATGACCTCGTCGACCAGTCCGGCGATGGCGGCGCCCACGTCGATCACCATGTCCACCTCACGGGCCCCCTGGTCCACCGCGAGCCGGCCCTCCATCGCCTTGACCAGCGAGTGGTGCTTGCCGGAGGGGAAACCGGCCACCGTGGCGACGACGAGCTCCTCACCCCGCACCGGGAGCATGGCCGGGCTCACGCACACGGCCTTGACTCCCAACTCGCGGGCCTCGTCGACGCAGGCCCGGACGTCGTCGCGGGAGGCGTCGGGGGAGAGCAGGGTGTGGTCGATCATGGCGGCGACCCGGGCGCGGGTCAGCTCGTTCGTCGCAGTGGCGTCCATGCCGGCCAGCCTAGCGGGGGCGCCCGTCATCCCTGCTGGCACAATGGGCACTCATGTCACGTCGCTTCGTCCTCACCCTGGGTTGCCCGGACCGCATCGGTATCGTCGCCCGGATCGCCACCTTCCTCGCCGAGCTGGGCGGGACGATCACGGAAGCGGCCTACCACGCGGACGAGGACTCGAACTGGTTCTTCACCCGCCAGTCCGTGAGCGCCGAGTCGATCGGCATGGAGATCGACGAACTGCGGCGCCGCTTCGAGCGGGTGGCAGCCGAACTGGGCCCGGAGACCGACTGGCACATCTCGGACTCCTCCGAGCCCAAGGACGTCGTCATCCTGGTCTCCAAGGAGGGGCACTGCCTCCACGACCTGCTGGGTCGGGTGGAGAGCGGTGACTACCCTGCGCGGGTCCGGGCCGTGATCGGCAACCACGAGAACCTGCGCGGCATGGCCGAGTCGCACGGTGCGCCCTTTCACCACGTGCCGTTCCCGGCCGACCCCGCCGAGCGGGGCCCGGCGTTCGCGGAGGTCGCCGCGATCGTCGACGAGATCGACCCGCACGCGATCGTGCTGGCCCGCTTCATGCAGGTCCTGCCGGACGAGCTCTGCACGAAGTGGGCAGGGCGTGCCCTCAACATTCACCACAGCTTCCTGCCCAGCTTCGTGGGCGCCCGCCCCTACCACCAGGCGCATGTCCGTGGCGTGAAACTGATCGGGGCGACCTGCCACTACGTGACCGCCGACCTCGACGAGGGGCCGATCATCGAGCAGGACGTCATCCGCGTGGACCACACGGCGACGGTGAAGGACATGGTCCGGCAGGGACGCGACGCCGAGAAGCTGGTCCTGGCCAAGGGTCTGCGCTGGCACCTCGAGGACCGGGTGCTGGTCCACGGCGGACGCACCGTCGTGTTCACCTAGGTCCGCTCCCGGGGAGGTCAGCCCTTGGGGAAGCCGTGCCGCTCGCTGAGCAGGGTCTCGGCCGCCGAGAGGAAGATCAGGCGGGCGGCGGCGCCGGCCCGGGGCATGATCCCCGTGACCCTCTTGATGATGACGGACTGGTCCATCCCGGCGTCGCGCATCGTCTCCACCAGGATGTCGAGCGCCTCGGCCGAGGTGCTCTGTCCCTCGAGGAACAGGCGACCGATCTTGTCGATCCCCTCCTCGCCGACCCCCAGGACGATGAGTTCGCGGAACAGCTCGTACATGTAGCGGTCCGCGAAGAAATGGTCGGCAGCACTCGGCTCACTGACCAGGCCGATGGCCGATCCCTGGTCGAGGAGTTCCTCGGCGAACTCGAAGCCCGCGACGGCTTCCACGCCGCCGCGGGGGAGTCGGCGCCGGGTGCCGGTCGAGCGGCGCTCCGGTAGGACGGCTTCCGAGTTCAGAAGCTCGGAGAGCGTGAAGCCGTGGCGCTCCGCGATGAACAGCTCCTCGATGGTGGCGAACGTGTAGCCACGGTCGAGCAGCCGGAGGATCTGGTTCAGTCGGTTCTTGTGGTCGGGCCCGTAGAACGCGGTGCGGCCCCTGCGGACGGGGGCCGGGAGCAGTCCCCGCTCCTGGTAGACGCGGATGTTGCGCACCGTGGTGCCGGAGTCCTCGGCCAGCTCCTCGATCCGCTGGAACCCGTCGGCCTCCGGTGGAGTCACCTGCGCCGTCCCCCGACAGCGGGCCGGACGTCGGCGAAGAACACACCCACTGCCACCATCGCGATGATGCTGAGGAAGCCGAACGGCCGGATCGCGAACATGAGGGCGGCCACGGCGCAGATGCCGATCCAGGCGGGCTTGGGCCACTTGCCCTCGATCGAGTACGCCGACGCGGGCGGGAGGACTGCCAGCACCAGTCCCGCCAGGGCCCACACGACGAGCGCGCCCTGGATAGCCAGCTGGACCATGCCCCACGTCCCGGGGAGAGTGTCAATCACGCGGCCCAGTGTAGTCGGCACTCATGTCACCGCGGTGTGACCATGTTCACGGCGTCCAGATCCCGGCCCGGTCCCCGCCCGGTCCCCGCCCGGTCCCCGCCCGGCCGCCACCTGTCCCCCGGCTGGGCCCGGCCCCTGCGGCGGACCGCAACGCACGACGCCCCGGCCCCTCCGGAGAAGGAGGGCCGGGGCGTCAGGTGCCGCTGTATCAGACGCGGTCGGTGCCGGCGGGGGGCAACGGGGTGTCCGCGGTGGTCAGCGCGGGATCGTTGTCCGCGAGCTCCATCGGCGTGGGGGCGTCCGAATCGCCCCCGGCCGATGCGGCGGCCGGCTTGCCAGCAGTCGACTTGGCAGCAGTCGACTTGGTGGCGGCGGGCTTGGACGCCGCGGGCTTACCGGCGGCCGGCTTGGTCGCGGCCGGCTTGTCGGCGGTCGCCGCACCCGTCGACGACGGGGTGGCCGTGGCCTTGGTGGTCGTCGACTTCGCGGCGGCCTTCTTGGCGGGCGCCTTCTTGGCCGGGGCCTTCTTGGCGGCAGCCTTCTTCGCCGGTGCCTTCTTGGCCGTGCGGGCCTCGACCTCGGCGGTGCCGCGAGCGACCTCGGCGGACGCCTTGGAGGCGGCCTGGTCGACGCGGTCGGCGGCCTTGTCAGCAGCCTTGTCGACGTTGTCGGCGGCCTTGCCCGCCGTCTTGTCGACGCGCTCGGCCACCTCGTCGACCCGCTCGGCCGCAGAGTCGGCGGCGTCGCCGGCGGTCTCGGCCGCCTGGCGGGCGCTCTTGGAGACGCGGCCGGCCGCCTTCACACCGATCGTGCGGGTCTGGCGGGCGACGGTACCGAGGGCGTCCTCGCCCAGCTCGACCTGCTCCTCGACCGCGCCGGCGGCGCGGGCCACCTGCTCGTTGACTCGGGCCAGGCCGGCCTCGAGCTGCGGGTTCTCCTCGCGGAGCCGGCTCACGACGTCCTCGCCGCGGGCGGCGAGGCCGCCGTAGATCCCGGCCGCGACCTGGACGTACGCGTCGGCGACCTTACGCAGCTCCTCCGGGCGGAAGCGGGTGACGAGCTCCTCGACCTCGGCCGGCAGGGCCTGGACGCGCTCGGGGACCTCGTTCACGCGGTGCTGGACCTCGGTGACGCGGGTCTGCGCCCCGGCCACGCGCTCGTTGATGCGGTTCTGCGCCTCGGCCACGCGCTCGGTGACCTTGGACTGCGCTTCGGTGACGGCCTCCTCGGCGCGACGGCGCAGGTCCGCGACCATGCCGGAGACGGCCTGGATGGCGAGGTCGTTGACCCCGACGTAGGCGTAGACCGGGGTGCGCACGGCGGCGATGGCCTGACCGAGCGGGCCCTCCAGGGCCTGCTCCTTGACGGCCTCGCCCTTGGCCTGCTGCTCGGCGGCCTCGGCGGCGCTCTTCTTGGAAGTGGGCTTCTTGTCGGCCATTTTGACTCCTCGGTGGTGTCGTGCGGGTGTTCTCTTGTGCGGTGTCACGTGGCCCTGCGGGCCGTCGTCCGGAGTTCCCTCAGGGAACGTTGACGACCTGGGCGGCTGCCGTTGCGTTGTTCGCTCGGAACGACTCGTAGATTTCCACGAGCACCTCCCTCTGTCGCTCTGTGAGGTCCGGGGCGGTGAGGATCGCATCCCTCACCGGACTCCCCTGCTTGAGTTCGAGGATCCCCGCGCGGGCGTAGAGCACCTCGGCGGACAACCTCAGACCTCGGGCGATCTGACCCAGGACCTCGGCGGACGGCTTGCGCAGCCCGCGTTCGATCTGGCTCAGATACGGGTTGGAGACGCCGGCACGCTCCGCGAGCTGCCGGATGGACACCTCGGCGGCCTCCCGCTGGGCGCGGATGAACGACCCGATGTCCTGCGACTCGGACGAACGCTTGTCGTCCTCACCGTGCGAGGTGAGGTCGCTGTGACGCGGCACCTCACCCGTCGGCTTGTTGCGACGCGCGAGGGTCGCGGCGGTCGGTTCATCGACCTGTGCTCCGGTGCTCTCCGCAGCCTCGTCGTGTGTGTGTCCACTCTGTGCGGCCATGGAGTCACCTCCCTCCGGCGTCCGTCTCTCATCGCCTGACCCCAACGCTAGCAACGAGTGCTTGCTACAGCAAGCGCTATGTGTACGGCGATGCGGTGCGATGGGTCACACAGGCCGGTCGGGATCAGGCTCGGGCCGGGATCAGAAGATGAGCTCAGTGGTGGTGTGGATGACGAGCCCCGCCAGGGCCCCCACGACCGTGCCGTTGATGCGGATGAACTGCAGGTCCTTGCCCGCGAGCAGCTCGATCTTGTCGGACGCCTCGTCGGCGTCCCACCGTTCGACGGTCTCGGAGATGATCGAGGTGACCTCGCCGGCGTAGTTCTCGGCGACGTAGCGGGCGGTGCGGGTCATGTAGTCGTCGAGCCGCGCCCGCATCTTCTCGTCGCCGACGAGCATGTCGGCCAGGCGGCCGAGGAGATCGTCGATCTTCACCCGCAGAGTGGACGAGGAGTCCTCGGTGGCCTCGACGATCATGCGCTTGGCGGCCGCCCACGCCGATCCGGCGGCGCGTCGCACCTCGTCGCGGCCCATGACCTCGTGCTTGAACGTCTCGAGCTTGGCCATGGTCGACGGGTCGTGCTGGAGGTCCCGGGCGAAGTCCTCGACGAACCCGATCAGCGCCACCCGCACGGGATGCTGCTTGTCGACCTTGATCTGCCAGGTCCACTCGCGCAGCTCGCGGTAGGCACGCTCGGAGAGCAGTTCGTTGACGAACTGTGGCGCCCACGTGGGCGCCTTCTCACGGACCCAGCGGTCGATGGTCTCGGGGTTGGCCTCCACCCAGCCGTGGGCGCGGTCGGCCATGAGGTCCATCAGCGGCAGATGGCGTCCCTCGTCGAGGAGCTCGGCGAGGATCCGACCGGCCGGCGGCCCCCATTCCGGCTCGGCGATGCGGGCGACGATCGTGCGTTCGATGATCGCGACGGCGTCGTCGTCGCGGAGCACGGCCAGAACGGCACGGATGGCCTTGGCGGCCTGGTCCGAGGCCATCGCGCGGTGGTCGTCCTCGGCCAGCCACTCACCGGCGCGTTCGGGGATGCGGGCGCCGCGGACCTTCTCGCTCACCATCTCGGGGTCGAGGAAGTTCTCCCCCACGAAGCCGCCGAGGGAGGTGCCCAGCTGGTCCTTCTTCTTACGGATGAGTGCGGTGTGCGGGATGGGGATGCCCAGCGGGTGCTTGAACAGGGCGGTGACGGCGAACCAGTCGGCCAGCCCGCCGACCATCCCGGCTTCGGCGGCGGCGCGGACGTAACCCACCCAGGGGTCGGCGCCGTTGTGTAGCGCGTACTCCGCGACCAGGTAGACCAGTCCGGCCACGACGAGGAACCCCGTCGCGACCATCTTCATACGACGGAGGGCTGACCTCCGCTCGGCGTCGGTCGCCGGGTCGCCCGCCCTGAGGGCGGGCGCGCCGGCACCCACGACCGGGTCGACCGTCAGTGTGCGTCCTCGCGGCCGTGCTTACGGAAGCCGTACATGCAGATGAACAGCCCGATGAGGAAGACGACGGTGGTCGCCACGACCGCCGCGATGACCAGCCCCAGGGAGACCCCGGCGTTCTCCGTGTAGTACCCGATGGCGGTGATGGGCAGGCCCAGCATGCTCATGCTCAGCAGGAGGATGACAGACCCCACGTAGATCGAGGTCGAGTACAGCGGGTACGTGGGGGCGACCTCCGTCGCGTACGGCGGGTAGTACTCCTCGACGATGGCGGCACCAGTGTGCTCGAGCGTCTGACCGGCCATGATGTCGTCCTCTTCTCTCAACTACCGATCCCGGGCCCGTGACCCGGGACTTGTTCTGTGTCCGATCTTATTGGAACCCCGTGGATCCGGGGCAACCGCCCGTCGGATCCGCCTCGACCGCGCACCGAATCCGGGTCGACCGCCCGTCGGATCCGCCGCGCGGCGGCGACCAGATTGCGCAGGCTCGGCTCCAACTGCCAGGTGTAACGGCTCTTGAGCCCCCCGTCCGGCACCGCCCACACGCGGTCCACCCCCACCGCGTCCACCGCCCGGAGCAGCCTCGAGTGCAGCAGGTCGATGTCCGGGACGAACCCCGACCGGGACTCGTACACCCCGGGCGCGACCTGCCGGGTCAGTGTGTGGTCCTCCAGGGCCTCCAGTACCCACTCGATCGACCGCGTCGCGACGATCGCGGTGACGTCGGCGTCGAGTCCCTCGATCGCCGCCTTCATCTCCTGCAACGACGAGTAGTTGAGGTGCGTGTGGATCTGGGTGTCCGGTCGCGCCCCGGCCGAGGCCAGCCGGAAGGTGCCCACCGCCCAGTCGAGGTACGCGCGCCGGTCCGCGCCGCGGCGCGGCAGGAGCTCCCGGATGGCGGGTTCGTCGATCTGGATGATCGCCGTCCCCGCCGCCTCCAGGTCCGCCACCTCGTCGCGCACCACCAGTGCGAGCTGCGTGGCGACCTCGGGCAGCGCCAGGTCCGTGCGGCAGAAGGACCGCGCGAGCATCGTCACCGGGCCGGTGACCATCCCCTTGACCGGCCGGTCGGTCAGCGACTGCGCGTACCCGGTCCACTCCACGGTCATCGGCGCGGGCCGGGCCACGTCGCCGTACAGGATGGGTGGCCGCACGCACCGCGAGCCGTAGGACTGCACCCAGCCGCTGCGGGTGGCGGCGAACCCGTCGAGCAGTTCGGCGAAGTACTGCACCATGTCGTTGCGTTCGACCTCGCCGTGCACCAGCACGTCCAGACCGATGTCCTCCTGCAGCCGGATCACCGAGGCGATCTCGGCGCGCAGGTAGTCGCAGTACCTGTCGTAGTCGATCCGCCCGTCCGCCAGGTCCCTGCGGGCACGCCGGATCTCCCGCGTCTGCGGGAACGAACCCAGGGTCGCCGTTGGCAGCGTGGGCAGTCCGAGCCGGTCGGCCTGCCGGGCAGCCCGCTCGGCGTAGGGGACGCGGACCTTGTCGTCGTCGTCGACCCGGGCGGTCCTCGCCCGCACGTCGTCGCGGCGCGCGCTGGGCAGTACCGGCAACCGGCGCCAGCGCGGTGTGGGGCCGTCGACCAGTGCGTGCGCGAGCGAGACCACCTCGGCGACCTTCTGCTCGGCGAACGCCAGCGAGTCCGCGAGCTCGGCGGGCAGGTCGGGCTCGGCGTTCACGTCGTACGGCACGTGCAGCAGCGTGCACGAGGTCGACACCACCACGTCCGGGAAGACGGCCCGCAGGTCACGCAGGTAGTCCAGGGTGGCGAACTTGTCGGTGCGCCACACGTTCTGGCCGTCCACCACGCCGGCGTAGAGGCGCTTGCCGCGCAGTCCCGGCACGTCCGCGAGGTCCGCCGCCGACCGCCGCCCGTACACGAGGTCCAGGCCGATCGCCTCGATGCCGGTCGCGGCCAGCGCCGACAGCGCCTCCCCCAGGTCGCCGTACTGCCCCGTCACCAGGATGCGCGGTCGCGTCGTCACGGCCGCCAGCCGGTCGTAGGCACGGCGCAACGCCGTGATCTCGTCGGCGGTGCGTTCCATCGTCATGCACGGCTCGTCGAACTGCACGCACGTCACCCCGGCGTCGGCCAGGACTCCCAGCAGCGCCTCGTACTCCGTGAGCAGGCGGTCGAGCAGGTCGATCGGCGCGAATCCCGGCGCGGCGTCGGGCGCCGCCTTGCTCAGCAGCAGCAGCGAGACCGGGCCGGTGACGACGGGCCTGATCTCGAACCCCTGCTCCCGCGCCCGCGCCACCTCCGCGAGCAGCTCGTCCGGCCGCAGCCCCAGCTCGGAGGCCTCGTCGAACTCCGGCTGGCGGTACAGGTAGGAGGTGCCCTGCAGCGGGACCAGTTCGAGCGGCGGCACGTCGGCGCGGCCGCGGGCGAGCGCGAAGACGGTGTCGAGCGGGCCCAGCCCCCGGACGAGCTCGCGGAACCGCGCGGGGACCGCGCCCATGAGCAGGGCGTCGTCGAGGATGTGGTCGTAGAAGGAGAAGGTGTTGCCGGGGATCTGCGTGATGCCCGCGGCGCGCAGGTCGTGCCACGTGGCGTCGCGGAGTCTGCGGCCGGTGGCGAGCAGCTCGGCCCGGGTCCCGTCACCGTGCCAGTACCGTTCGAGGGCGCGTTTGAGCTCGCGGCGCGGGCCGATGCGCGGGTACCCGAGGACCGACGAGGCGCGGGCGGGTTCGAGGTGCGGCGGCGTGGGTGCGGGGTCGCCCGCGGTATCGCTGCGGGGGGTCGGCGGCGGTGACTGTGACTGTGCCGGCGGCGACGACGACGACATGGTCTCAGCGCGCGGCGCGTGCCATCGCCCGCGGCGCGTCATAGCGGTAGAAGCCGTGGCCGCTCTTCTTGCCGAGCCTGCCCGCCTCCACCATCCGCAGCAGCAGCGGCGGCGGCGAGTACAGCGGCTCGGCGAACTCGGTGTACATCGAGTCGGCGATCG
The DNA here is from genome assembly GCF_057773105.1 of Dietzia sp. IBK-p2-15D. Classification (NCBI taxonomy): domain Bacteria; kingdom Bacillati; phylum Actinomycetota; class Actinomycetes; order Mycobacteriales; family Dietziaceae; genus Dietzia; species Dietzia sp. IBK-p2-15D. The sequence continues at coordinate 156,175 of NZ_JBYMTK010000001.1, read as the reverse complement.
CCTTGATGGTGTCCAGACCGACGAGGTCAGCCAGGGTGAGCGGCCCCATGGGGTGGGCGCAGCCCAGGACCATGGCCTTGTCGATGTCCTCCGGGGTGGCGAACCCGGACTCGGCCATCCGGATGGCGGAGAGCAGGTACGGCACGAGCAGCGCGTTGACCACGGCCCCGGCACGGTCGGCGGAGTGGACGACCTGTTTGCCCAGGACCTGCTCGGCGAACGCCTGTGCCCGGTCGCGGGCCGCGGCGCCGGTCTCGAGGGTGCTCACCAGCTCGACCAGCGGGAGCACGGGGACCGGGTGGAAGAAGTGCATGCCGATCACGCGCGCGGGCCGGGCGGTGCACGTGCCGAGCTTCATGATGGGGATCGACGAGGTGGTGGACGCCAGGACGGCGTCGGGGTCGGTGACGACCGCGTCGAGTTCGCGGAACACGGCGGTCTTGGCATCGGTGTCCTCGACGATCGCCTCGATGACCAGCTGCCGGTCGACGAAGTCGCCGAGGTCGGTGGTGAAACGCAACCGCAGGGCGGCCTGCTCGCGCTCGCGGGCGGTGATCTTGCCGGAGGACACTCCCCTGTCCAGGGAGTCGAGGATGCGGGCGCGGCCGCTGGTGGTCAGCTCCCGGGTGGACTCCCAGACGAGGACGTCGAGATGCGCGCGGGCGCACACCTCGGCGATGCCGGCGCCCATCTGCCCGGCACCCACCACACCGACGCGAGTGATCCGCCCCGGGTCGGCGCCGTCGCGGGAGCTGTTCATCTGTTCTGGGTCCTTCGGAAGGAGAAAACTCTGGGGTGGAGACACCACCGGGGGCCGGGCCGCCTCGTCGAGACGGCCGCGGCCCCCGGTGTGTTCACGCTGTTACTGCGTCGACCTCGTGTGGTCGACCAGTGGTCAGTGGAACTGACCCTCCTCGGTGGAGCCCTTCAGCGCCGCGGTGGACGTGGTGGGGTCGACCGTGGTGGCGATGCGGTCGAAGTAGCCGGCGCCGACCTCGCGCTGGTGCTTGACAGCGGTGAAGCCACGCTCCTCGGCGGCCTTGAACTCGCGCTGCTGCAGCTCGACGAACGCCGTCATCTGGTTGCGGGCGTAGCCGTGGGCCAGATCGAACATGCCGTAGTTGAGCGAGTGGAAGCCGGCCAGGGTGATGAACTGGAACTTGAAGCCCATCGCGCCGAGCTCCTTCTGGAACTTGGCGATGGTCTCGTCGTCCAGGTTCGCCTTCCAGTTGAAGGAGGGCGAGCAGTTGTAGGCCAGGAGCTGGTCCGGGTACTCGGCCTTGACGCCCTCGGCGAACTTCTTGGCGTACTCGAGATCCGGGGTGCCGGTCTCCATCCAGATCATGTCGGCGAACGGGGCGTAGGCCTTCGCACGCTCGATGCACGGCTCGATGCCGTTCTTGACGTGGTAGAAGCCCTCGGCGGTGCGCTCACCGGTGATGAACGGGCGGTCACGCTCGTCCACATCGGAGGTGATGAGGGTCGCGGCCTCGGCGTCGGTGCGCGCGATGATCACGGACGGCACGTTGGCGACGTCCGAGGCGAGGCGGGCCGAGGTCAGGGTGCGGATGTGCTGGTTGGTCGGGATCAGCACCTTGCCACCGAGGTGGCCGCACTTCTTCTCCGACGCGAGCTGGTCCTCCCAGTGCACACCGGCGGCACCGGCGTTGATCATGGCCTTCTGCAGCTCGTAGGCGTTCAGGGCGCCACCGAAGCCGGCCTCGGCGTCGGCCACGATCGGGGCGAGCCAGTTCTCGACCGAGGTGTCGCCCTCGATGCGGGCGATCTCGTCGGCACGCAGCAGTGCGTTGTTGATGCGGCGGACGACGGTCGGGACCGAGTTGGCCGGGTACAGCGACTGGTCCGGGTAGGTGTGGCCCGAGAGGTTGGCGTCGCCGGCGACCTGCCAGCCGGAGAGGTACACGGCCTCGAGGCCGGCACGGATCTGCTGGACGGCCTGGTTACCCGTCAGGGCGCCGAGGGAGTTGACGAAGTCCTTGTTGTTGACCTTGTCCCAGAGGATCTCCGCGCCACGACGGGCGAGGGTGTGCTCCTCGACGACGGTGCCCTGCAGCTCCGCGACCTGCTCGGCCGTGTAGTTGCGGGTGATGCCCTTCCAGCGGGGGTTGGTGTCCCAGTCCTGCTGGATCTCTTCAGCGGTACGTGCCTTGCCGATGTTCGACATCGCGACTCTTTTCTGTCTCGGGGGCGGGTCCGGATTCGCACTCTTGCGAGTTACGGCCCCTTACGGGAGACACAATGCCACATGGCAGGCAGCGCGTCTACCTGCGACAAGTGCGAATGTGGCGAGTTTCTTTGCCTTCTTTGCAAAGTTTGCGAAGATTGTGGGGCTCGCCACGGACCTCGGAGGGAAAGCCGATGACGGCCTCACATATGGGATCGCGACTCCGCCGACTGCGCGAGGAGAACGGCCTGACCCAGGCCGCCTTCGCGCAGTCGCTCGGCTTGTCGTCGTCGTACCTCAACCAACTCGAGAAGGACGCCCGCCCCGTCACCTCCCGGGTCCTGGTGAAGATCTCCGAGGTCTACGGCGTGGACTCCGCGTTCTTCGCCTCGGATTCGGACACCCGGCTCATCGCGGCGGTCACCGAGGCGCTCACCGACACGCAGCTCTCCGCCGAGGTCCCGGCCGCCGAGGTGGTCGACCTCGTCCGCGCGCACCCCGCGCTCGCCCGTGCCTTCATGCTCCTGCACCAGCGCTACCGCAACTCCGCGGACCTGCTCGCCGCGCTGACCGAGACCCGCAACGTCCCGGACAGCTCGGTCGACCGCTCGGTGCTGTCCATGCCGCACGAGGAGGTGCGGGACTACTTCTACCAACGGCAGAACTACATCGACTCCCTCGACACCGCCGCCGAGGACCTCACCACCCGCATCCGGCTCAACCGTGGCGACGTCCGCGCCGAGCTCGAACACCGCCTGTCGGAGGCCCACGGGGTCCGCATCGCCCGCCGCGTCGACCTACCCGACGGGCTGTGGCACCGCTATTCCACCGAGGACCGCCGTCTCGACCTGTCCGCCCACCTCACGCCCGGTCAGCAGGCGTTCCGCGTGGCCTCCGAGCTGGCCTTCCTCGAGCACCGCGACCTGCTCGACAGCCTCGTCGAGGAGGGCTCGTTCGGCTCCCCCGCCGCCGTCGCGCTCGCGCTGCGCGGCCTGGCCAGCTACTTCGCCGCCGCCGTGCTCATGCCCTACCAGCGCTTCCTCGACACCGCCGAGGACTTCCGCTACGACGTGGAGCGGCTCATGGCCTTCCACGCGACCGGCTACGAGACGGTGTGTCACCGCCTGTCGACCCTGCAGCGGCCGGGCGCGGCCGGGGTGCCGTTCAGCTTCGTGCGCGTCGACCGCGCCGGCAACATGTCCAAGCGTCAGTCCGCGACCGGGTTCCACTTCACGACCTCCGGTGGCACGTGCCCGCTGTGGAACATCTACGAGTCGTTCTCGTTCCCCGGCAAGATCATGCGGCAGGTCGCGGAGATGCCCGACGGCCGCCTCCACCTGTGGGTCTCGCGCACCGTCACCACCCGTCCGATGCGTTTCGGCCAGCCGCGCAAGACGTTCGCCATCGGCCTGGGCTGCGAGGCCCGCCACGCCCACCGGACCGTGTACGCGCAGGGCCTCGACCTCGACGACGTCGACGCCGCCACCAAGATCGGCTCCGGCTGCCGCATGTGCGACCGCCCCGCGTGCCCGCAGCGGGCCTTCCCGCCGCTCAACCACGCGCTGCGGGTGGACGCCCACCGGTCCTCGCTCTCGCCGTATCTCCTCGACCAACCGTCCGCCCCCGGCGGGACCGCTGGCCTACCCTGACGGCCATGAGCCAGCCCCACGAGAGCAGCGACAGCCACGACGGCACCGCCGCGCAGGTCCCCCGCATCCGGCCCGGCGGCTTCCGGGAGCTCGGCCCGTTCGGCTGGGCCGTCAACCGGCTCGGTGCACGCGTCACCGGCTCGCGCGACGTGAACCTCTTCGCCACCCTCGGCCACGCCCGCCGGCTCTTCCCCGCGTGGCTCGCCTACTCCGGGATGATGATGCCGTTCGGAGTCCTCGACCGCCGCACCACCGAGCTGGTCATCCTGCGCGTCGCGCACCTGCGGGGCAGCGCGTACGAGCGGGCCCACCACGAGCGGATCGGCGCGGGCGTGGGTCTCGACGACGACGAGATCACCCGCACGACAGCCGACCCCGCCACCGCCGGGTGGCCGAACCGGCTGCGTGTGCTGTTGACCGCAGTCGACGAGCTGGTGCTGACCAAGGACATCTCCGCCGACACGTGGGCCGGGCTCTCGTCGCACCTCGGCTCGTCCGAACTGGTGGGGCTGGTGCAGTTGGTGGCGCAGTACGACGGGTTGGCCACGTCGCTGCACGCCCTCCGGGTCCAGCCGGACCGCCCCCGCTGACCCGCCGCGCCTGACCCCGCCGCGGCCTGCCCCACCCCGCGGCCTGTTCCACCCCGCGGCTCCCGCGATCCGCTCATCTCCCGCGATCCGCCCCCCCGGATCACGGTTCGCCCTCCGGCCCCGGAACGCGGGTTGGATTCCGAGGGGCGGATCGGGCCTCAGCCGAGTGCAGCGGGTTCGGCCGAGTACAGCGGGCTCCGTCCGGTCGGCTCCGGCGGGCTCGGCGGGGTTCGTGCGCCCGCCGGGCCGGATCGGCGGGGCGGCTCAGCCCGCGTCGACGCAGGGCAGGCAGACGCTGGCCCGGGCATCGAGCTCCATGGACATCGTCCGCCCCGCCGGCACGGTCACCGGCTGGCCCTGGACCGAGCACGCGAAATCGGCGCCGTTGAGGTTCTCGATGGTGATCTCCGTGTGCGTGCACCGCACCCGCACGTGCGTACCCCGCACCGTCAGCCGGAAGGTCAGTCCCGTCCACTCCGCGGGTACCCGCGGGTCGAACGAGATCTCGCCCCGATAGTCGCGCATCCCGCCGAACCCGCTGACGAGGGCCGACCACACCCCGCCTGTGGAGGCCACGTGGATGCCGTCGGCGGCGTTGCCGTGCACGTCCGCCAGATCCACCACGAGCGCCTTGGAGAAGTGCTCGAAGGCCTCGTCGCAGTAGCCGATCTCGGCGGCGATGATCGACTGGACCACGGCGGACAGCGTCGAGTCGCCGGTGGTCAACGGGTCGTAGTACTCGAAGTTCGCCCGCTTCTCCTCCTCGGTGAACTCGTCTCCGCGCAGGAACATCGCCAGCACCACGTCCGCCTGCTTGAGGACCTGGTGCCGGTAGATCACCAGCGGGTGGAAGTGCAGGAGCAGCGGGCGGCGGGGATCCTCGAGGTCCTGGTCCCACACCTCCTTCGCGAGGAAGTCCTGGTCCTGAGGATGGACCTTCAGATCCTCGTCGAACGCGATCACCATGTTGTCGGCGGCACGCCGCCATTCGCTGGTCTCGTCGTCGCGCAGCTTGAGCCGCCGGCAGACGGCCTCCCACTGGCCGTCACCCAACGCCGCGATCCGCTTGCAGGCGATCGCGGCGGCCACGAGGTTGAACCGGGCCATGGCGTTGGTGAACAGGTTGTTGTCCACGACGGTCGTGTACTCGTCCGGCCCGGTCACGCCGTGGATGTGGAACATGCCGTCGCCGTCGAAGAAGCCGAGCGAGACCCACATCCGCGCGGTCTCGACCAGCACGTCCACGCCCTCGCGGATCATGAAGTCCTGGTCCTCGGTGGCCCACATGTACTTGACCATGGCGTGCGCGATGTCCGCGTTGATGTGGTACTGGGCGGTGCCGGCCTCGTAGTAGGCCGACGCCTCCTCGCCGTTGATGGTCCGCCACGGGTAGAGGGCGCCCTTCACGGAGAGGTATTTGGCCCGGTTCCGCGCCTTGTCGAGCATGTTGTAGCGGAAGCGCAGGGCGTTCCGCGCGAACCGCGGCATGGTGTACGTCAGGAACGGCAGGACGTACGTCTCGGTGTCCCAGAAGTAGTGACCGGAGTAGCCGCTACCGGTGACGCCCTTGGCGGCGATGCCGTTGTACTCGGCCCGCGCCGAGGCCTGGGCCAGCTGGAAGAGGTTGAACCGGATGGCCTGCTGCGTCTCCGCGGGGCCCTCCACCTCGACGTCGGCGCGATCCCAGAAGTGGTCGTACCAGTCCCGCTGGGTGCGGTGCAGGTCCTCGACCCCGCGCACGCGGGCCCGTCCCAGGGTGCGCGAGCACCGGTCCGCCAGTTCGCTCGCGGGAACCACCTCGGAGGTGTGGTACGCGGCCAGTTTGGTCAGCTTGAGTACCCGTCCCGGCGTGACGTGGGCGTGGTAGACGATCTTCGAGGAGTCGTCGTCGATCTCGTGGCTCATGGCCACGTCGTCCTCGGTCTCGAGCAGGTGGTCCACGGCGACGGCGATCGTCATGCCCGAGTTGGTGCACCGGTAGCCGTGCACGTGGTATCCGCCCTGGTCCTCGGTGACCTGGGGGTCGAGTACCCGGTGCTCGAGCCCCTCGGCGCGGCGGGGGTCGAAGCCCTCTGCCGGGGCGCCGTCGTCCGTGGCGGAACTGTATTCGTTCTCGCCGTCCTGCCTGTTGAGGACCTGCGAGGAGATCACCACGGGGGCGGGCTCGTCCGGGAGCTCGATCTCGTAGGTCATCACCGCGAGGTGCTTCTCCACCATCGACACCATGCGGCTGGTGCGGATGACGACCTTCTTCCCGGCGGGGGTGCGCCACACGATCTCCCGACGCAGCACCCCGTCCCGGAAGTCGATGCTGCGCTCGTAGTGTTCGAGGTCGGCCACGGATAGCCGGAGCGGTTCGTCGTCGACGTAGATGCGGATGGTCTTGGTGTCGGGGGCCTGGATCATCGTCTGGCCCTCGCGGGCGAGCCCGTAGGCGTCCTCGGCGTGCTGGATGTGCCACGTCTCGTGGAAGCCGTTGACGAAGGTGCCGTGCTGGGCGGAGTCGCGTCCCTCCTCCGGGTTGCCGCGCATACCCAGGTAGCCGTTCGCCACCGCGAACTGCGTCTCGGACACCCCGAGCGGCGACGCGTTGGGGCGGGTCTCGACCCAACGCCACGGGTCGGCGGGGTGGGTGGAGCGGTTGATCTCGGGGACCTCGAGGTGGCTCCGGAGGTTCACGCCGTAGGTGGTGCGGATGTTGCCGGGCACGGACTGGCCGACGGTGTCGTGGACCGGTCCTCGGGAGAAGGGGATACGGGTCACCGGTTCGCCTCCGTCAGTCCGGGGATGAGCTCGGCGAGGTCGACGACGACGAGGTCGGCGCCCTCCGCGAGCAGGGTCTCACGCCCGGCTCCGCGGTCCACACCGACCACGCGCGCGAACCCGCCGGCAGCGCCGGCCTGCACGCCGGAGACGGCGTCCTCGATCACCACGCAGCGGTCCGCGGGCACACCGAGCAGCTCGGCGCCCCGCAGGTACGTGTCGGGGCGGGGCTTGCCGGGGATCGAATCGGCGGCGGCGACGAGGCCGTCGACGATCACCTCGAACCGGTCCCGCAGTCCGGCCGCGGTGAGCACGGCCTCGGCGTTCTTGGAGCTGGAGACCACGCAGGAGGCGATGCCGGCGGCGTCGATGGCGTCGAGGTAGGCCACCGACCCGGGGTAGGCCTCGATGCCCTCGTCGAGAAGCTCACGGAAGATCACGTTCTTGCGCAGACCGAGCCCGTGGATCGTGTCCGCGTCCGGGTCGTTGTCGTCGTCGTCGCCCTCGGGCAGGGTGAGGCCCCGCGCGGCGAGCATCGACGCGATGCCCTCCACCCGCGGCTTGCCGTCTATGTACCGGAAGTAGTCCTCATCCGTGTACGGGTCGATCCCCCGGGCGTCGAAGTAGGTGGTGAACATCCGATTCCACGCCTGCATGTGCTTCTCGGCCGTCGGGGTGATGACCCCGTCGAGGTCGAAGAGCACGGCGTCCACACCGTCATGGTCCATAGCGTTGTCCTATTTCCGGGTAGGTTTCCGGGTCGGGGTGGTCGTCCGGGTGCCGATCGGGCTCGTCCGGTGACGGACCAAGGCTAGTCCCACCCGGCGATTTCCACTGCTTCCCCCCGCCCGACCGCCGCCCCCGACTTCGGGCCCCCTGGGCGGTCGGCGCCGAGTACGGGCGGCGGCGCGCGCGGGCAGAATGCACAGAACCTCGGGGCCCGGTGGCACTATGAGGGGTAACCGAAAGACAAAGGAGAGAGATGCGCCTGCGCACCCGCACCCCCCGCCGCGTCGCGATCGCCGGTCTCGCGCTGGCCACCGCGGCTGCTCTCACGGCCTGTTCGTCGGACGAGGAGAACGCCCAGGGCGGCGAGCCCACGAGCGAGACCCAGACCTCGGAGACCGTGGCTCAGTCCGCGCCGCAGGCGCCCGTGGAGGAACTCGTCCTGTCGGAGGGCGAGGCGCCCGGTGGTGGCGTCGTCCAGGTCGTCGACCGTCAGCTGCTGCAGGAGGCGGTGGACAAGCTCGTCGCCGACCAGGGCCGCCAGCTCATGGAGGACCCGGCGTGCGACAAGGTCTCGCGCCTGGAGACCGTCTCCAACCACGCCACCACCGACGGGGTGACCGCCGCCGTCCGCTACAAGCAGTCGGAGGAGGACGAGACCGAGCACCGCTTCGGCATCGGCATGGTGGGCGAGCGGCTCGACGAGTTCATGGACCGCTCCCTCTACGAGGCGTGCACCACCTCGCGCAGCGCCGCCAACCCGAACGTCGAGCTGAACATGACGGTCACCGACGCCCCGGCCATCGACGGCACCGAGGGTTTCCGGGTCACCAGCGACTTCATCACGACGCGGCCGGACGGCACGCGCGCACTGAGCCGGGCCATCGCCATCCACGGTTTCGCCCGCGACACCACCGTGAGTGTCGAGTACGCGGCCCGCGGTGACGACCCGGCGGCGGACCCCGTCCTGCCGACCGCGGCCGGCGCCCTGGACGCGATCTACGTCGCGCAGATGGAGAAGATCCTCAACGCCGAGTAGTCGCCCGGCACACTGCGGCGGGCCTCCGTCGGGTGGCCCCCCGACGAGAAGACCGTTCCGCGCACGTCCCCCGAGAGGGAGGTGTGCGGAACGGTCTTCTCGTTGCGGGGACGGGCCCGGGGCCGGGGGCCGGCGGACCCGGTGCCGGGCCCGCCGCAGGCTGTCAGAGGTTGATCATGTGGCCGCCGACGCCCTCGACGGCCTCCTTCATGGCCTCGGACAGGGTCGGGTGCGTGTGCACGTTGCGGGCGATGTCCTCGGCGGTGAGGTCCCACATCTGCGCCAGGGTCAGCTCGGGCAGCAGTTCGGAGACGTCGGGGCCGATGAGGTGGGCGCCCAGCAGCTCACCGTGCGTGCCATCGGCGACGACCTTGACGAATCCGGTCGCGTGGCCGAGCCCGTGCGCCTTGCCGTTGGCCGAGAACGGGAACTTCCCGACCTTGACGTCGTAGCCCTCGTCCTTCGCCTGGGCCTCGGTCAGCCCGAACGAGGCGACCTGCGGCTGGCAGAAGGTGGCGCGCGGCATCATGCGGTAGTCGCCCAGCGTCTGGGTCTCGGCGCCGGCCATGGTCTCAGCCGCCACCACGCCCTGCGCCTCGGCGACGTGGGCCAGCTGCAGCTTGGCGGTGACGTCACCGAGCGCGTAGATGCCGTCGACGTTGGTCCGCATGTTGTCGTCGATGTCAATCGCGCCGCGGTCGGTCAGCTCGACGCCGGTGTTCTCCAGCCCGAAGCCCTCGACGCGCGGGGCAAACCCGACGGCCATGAGCACCTTGTCGACGGTGACGGTCCGGGTGTCCTCGCCATCCTTGGACTCGATCTCCACCTCGACCGAATCGCCGTTGTCGCTGATCGAGGTGGTCTTGTGGCCGGTGAGGAGCGTGATGCCGAGCTTCTTGTAGTGCTTGGCGATCTCCTTGGAGACCTCCTCGTCCTCGTTCGGCAGCAGCCGGTCCATGAACTCGACGATCGTCACGTCGACGCCGTAGGCGTTCATGACGTACGCGAACTCCATGCCGATCGCCCCCGCGCCGACGACGACGATCGAGTCGGGCAGGTCGCGCGTGAGGATCTGCTCCTCGTAGCCCACCACGTTCTCGCTGAACTCGATCCCGGGAAGCGTCTTGACCACGGAACCGGTCGCGATGATGCAGTTGTCGAAGGTGTACTCCGTGCCGTCGACCTCGATCGTCTTGGCGTCGGTGAACTTCCCGTAGCCGTCGATCTCCGTGATCTTGTTCTTCTTCATGAGGAAGTGGACGCCCTTGACGATGCTGTCCGACACCTTGCGACTGCGGTCGAACGCGGCGCCGTAGTCGAAGCTCACGTCCCCGGAGATGCCGAACAGCTTGCCGTCGCGCTGGACGGTGTTGGCCAGCTCCGCGTTGCGCAGGAGGGCCTTGGAGGGGATACATCCCACGTTGAGGCATACGCCGCCCCAGTACTTCTCCTCGACGACGGCCACCTTGAGGCCGAGCTGCGAGGCGCGGATGGCGGCGACGTAGCCACCGGGGCCCGCGCCGAGGACGATGAGATCGTAATGAGTGTCAGCCACGACACTCAGGATAGCGCTACCGGCGGCACCGGAACGGCGGAGCGGGCCGGAACTGCACCCGAAATGACCGACGCCGCCCCCTCCGTGTGGAGAAGGCGGCGCGGCCGCTCGCGTGAGCGAGGATCAGGACAGGTTGCCCAGGACCGACTTGAGGGTGGTCTCGACCACTCCGGCGATCGCCTCGGCGATGGTGTCGGTGATGTTGGCGGTGGCGCTGCCGCCGCTGAGGGAGCCGGACTCGCCGGAACCGGAGCTGAGGAGGTCGGTGATGGAACCCATTGTGTGTATCTCCGTTTATTGAAATGCACTCCCGACCTGATCGGGAATGGCCGGGTCAGTCGACCCGCAGCTATAGAAGATGGTACTGACCTCACGAACGAGTAACAAGAGCCTGTGAACATCTGAGGTGGGTTTCGGTCTGTTCGCTTGATCACGTGCATCATCGAGGACATGACCGACACCTCGATCTCCGACCCGTTCCTCCACCTCGAAGCCGTCGACTCCTACGAGGCGCTCGGATGGGTGCGCGAGTGCAGCGACCGGACGATCGCCGATCTCGCCGCCGGAGATCATGCCGAAGCCGCGCATTCCCGCGCCCTGGAGATCCTCGACGCCACCGACCGGATCGCGTGGCCGGTCCTGCGCGGCCGCTACGCCTACACGCTATGGAAGGACGGTGACCACCCCCGCGGGCTGTGGCGCCGGGTGCCGTGGACCGTACTGGCCGACGGGGCACCGGGAGTGGACCACCCGGACTGGGAGACGCTCGTGGACGTCGGGGCCCTCGCCGACGAGGAGGGCGTCAACTGGGTGTACTCCGGCACGGTCGTGCGTCGTCCCGTGGACGACCGGGCACTCCTGCGGTTGTCCCGCGGGGGCGCGGACGCCGTGGAGGTCCGGGAGTTCGACCTGACCGAGCGCCGCTTCGTCACCACCGGGGAGGGGGCGTTCCACCTGCCCGAGGCCAAATGCTCGGTGTCCTGGGTGGACCGCGACACCGTGCTGCTCACCGCGCCGCTGGACCCGGACGGCTCCGACGCCACCGACTCGGGGTACGCGCGTGTGGTGCGACTCTGGCGTCGCGGGACCGATCCCGCCCAGGCCCCGGTGATCTTCGAGGGACGCCGTGACGACGTCGCGGTGGGCGCCTCGCACGACCCCGTCACCGGGCGGTTCCTGGCCAGCCGGGCGCCCGACTTCCACACCTCGCAGGAGGTGTTCTGGACCCCGGGCACCGACCCCGCCTCCACCACCCCGCTCGCGGTGCCCGTGCCCGAGGACTGTGACGTCACCTCGTGCGGCGACTGGCTCATGCTGCGCCCCCGCACCGATCTGGAGATCGCCGGTCGCTCCCACCCCGGCGGGTCAGTGCTCGTGGTGCCGTGGGCCGCCGTCGACGCCGAGCCGGGTCGGCTGCCGGAGCCGGTCGTGCTGTTCTCCCCCACCCCGTCCACGACCGTCGAGGACGTCACCTGGGGCCGCGGCCGGATCCTGCTCACCGTCCTCGAGGACACCGAGTCGCGGATCGACGCGTTCTCCATCCCCGACACCGCCGACGGCGAGTGGACCCCGCTGCCCGTCGAGGGCCTGCCGGACCACGTCTCGGTCGACGTACTGTCCTGCGACCGGCTGTCCGGGATGGACGACGCCGCCGTTTCGGGTGCGGCGCCCGGCTCAACCGCACCCAGCTCAGCCGCACCTACCTACGCGGGCGAGCGCCCACACCCCGACGACGCGGTGCTCGCGGTCTCCGGGCCGGTCGTCCCGCCGTCGCTGGTCCTGCTCCGGGCGGACGGCAGCACCACCACCCTCGGCTCGACGCCGCACCGGTTCGACTCCTCCGGGATCGAGGTCACCCGCCACACCGCCGTGAGTGACGACGGCACCGAGGTGCCCTACACGGTCATGCGCGGGCCCGGCCCCGCCGGACCACGTCCGACCATCCTCTACGGCTACGGCGGGTTCGAGGTGTCCATGCGCCCCGCCTACGCCGCCCTGCGCGGCGCGCTGTGGCTCGAGGAGGGCGGGGTGTACGTCGTGGCGGGGATCCGCGGCGGCGGCGAGTACGGCCCGTCGTGGCACCGCGCCGCCGTACGGGAGAAGCGTCCCCGGGCGTTCGAGGACTTCGCGTCCGTGGCCCGCGCCCTCGTCGAGGAGGGCGTGACGACCCGCGATCAGCTCGGGGCGACCGGCGGGTCCAACGGCGGCCTGCTCATGGGCGTCATGCTCACCCGCTATCCGGAGCTCTTCGGTGCCCTCGCGATCGCCGTGCCCCTGCTGGACATGAAGCGCTACCACCTGCTCCTGGCCGGAGCGTCGTGGATGGCCGAGTACGGGGACCCGGACACCGCCGACTGGGACGACTTCCTGGGTGCCTACTCCCCGTACCAGCACATCCGGCCCGCCTCGGAGGTCCGCTACCCGCCGGTCCTCATGACCACCTCGACCCGGGACGATCGCGTCCATCCGGGCCACGCCCGCAAGATGACCGCCGCCCTGGAGGACGCGGGACACGAGGTCCAGTACTACGAGAACATCGAGGGCGGGCACGCCGGCGCCGCCGACAACTCCCAGGAGGCCCGGAAGGCGGTCCTCACGTACGAGTTCTTCAGGCGCCGACTACCTCGTCGTCGTCCCCACCAGGGGTGACGGCACCCAGCTCGCGGTCGATCCACGACAGCACCCGGGCGACCACCTCGGCGGGGCGGCGGGCCCACGCGTTGTGGCCCAGCGCCTCCGGCTCCAGCTCCAGCGTCGTCCGCGCCGAGGGAAGCATGGCCAGGAGGTTCCGCGCCGCGCCGGCCGGGGCCAGTGGGTCGTCGGCGATCGCCACCGCCAGCGCCGGCACGGTGACCCGCGCGAGGCCTGCCGGGTAGTCGAGGTCCGCCCGGGCCGGCTGCATGACGCCGCGCCCGGCGAGCCGGGACCAGTCGCGGACCCGGTCGGCCGGGATTCTCCCCTGCGCCCCGAAGAACTGGCCCGGCACATGCCCGGACAGCCAGGCCAGCGTCGGGAGGATGACCGACGCGGCGCGAAGCTTGTGCCCGAAGGAGCCCGGGAAACCCCGGTGGAACGGTGACTGGGCGGCCACGGCGATCAGGCCCACGACCCGCGGGTCGTGGCGGGCGAGGTGGTAGACGCCGATCTGCGCGCCCATGCTGTGGCCCAGCAGCACGACGGACCGCGCGCCGAGACGCTGCTCCATCGCGTCCAACGCGAGCGGGACGTCCTCGGCGGCGCTCTCGTGGTAGCCGGCCGGGCCGCTGCGACGCCCGATGCGGTAGGTGCTCTCACCCTGACCGCGGAGCTCGGTGATGGCGACGTCGACGCCCTCGGCCGCCAACGCGCGGGCGAGGGGGAGGTAGTACCGGGCGCCGACGGCGATGCCCGGCAGCACCAGGATCGCCGGCCGGCTCTCGTCCCGCCGAGCCGTCTCGACGATCAGCAGCGGACTCGTGCTGCCGTCCGAGTGCTGCAGCTCCACCCGCTGCGGGTCCTCCATCGTGGTCATGTGTACAGGATGCCGGACTGCACTCCGGTCTGCGCGGTCACCCCTGGATACGACGAACCCCGCACCACCGGTCGTCGGTGGTGCGGGGTTCGTGGAGGTCCGGGGCGGCGCGTGCGCCGCTCGGCATCAGGGGATCAGGCTCAGCCCCAGCTGGCACCCATGGCGCGACCCATCATCGGCCAGGACTGCTTGAGGTCGTCCTCCCAGTAGCCCCACGAGTGCGTGCCGTTGGGCGCGAAGTCGAAGTGGGCCGGGATGCCGAGCTCGCCGAAGCGGCGGGCGAGGTTGGCGGTGCAGTACTGGGTGGCCGCCTCGATGACGCCGCCGACGATCGCCTGGTTGGCCAGCGCCGGGATGCTGTTGCGCAGACGCCAGTTCTCGAGCGACTCGTGCGGCCCGGGCAGGCCGTTGCCGGTGGAGATGAACATGGCGGGGAGCTGATTGTTCTTCATCTGCTCCTGGAAGCGGAAGGCACCCCAGACCGGGTCGTTGTCGAACCAGTTGTTGGTCCCGGTGCGGGGCTCACCCGGGAAGGGGCCCCACATGTTGTCGAGGTTCGCGCCGCCACGGAGACCGGTGACGATGTTGATGAACTCGTGACCGATCGGGGTGGACGTCTCGGCACAACCCGAGTACGAGCCGATGGCCTGGAACCTGCCCGGGTGCTTCTGGGCGATCGTCAAGACCGAGGTGGCGGTCATGGAGATCGCGGCGAGGCCACGCTTGCGGCCCTCGTAATTGCCACCGTAGCGACCCTCGAAGAGGTTCGGGAGCTCCTCGGCGAGGAAGGTCTCGAACGCCATCGGGCGGTCGGTCTCGCGGGCGAAGCGGGTCTGGACGTTGGGATCGTGCCGCTGCCAGTCCGTGTAGTACGAGAAGGCGCCGCCGATCGGGGTGACGGTCCACGCGTCCTTGTCGGACATGAACTTCTTCACGTCGGACTGCGCCTGCCAGGTGGCCGAGTCCTCGCCGCCGCCGGCGCCGTTGATCAGGTACAGCACCGGGGCCCCGGCGTTACCGTTACGCGGCGGCTGGACGATGTTGGGGACCTCGATCGCCATCTTGTCCGACCACACCGAGACGATCAAGCGGCCGTCGGGCAGCTTGGTCTCGACGACCTTGTTGGCGGCCGTGGCCTTGGTGTACTGGATGTTTCCGCCCTGGGCCTGGGCCGTGCCCGTGGCGACGACGGGGACCATGGCCGCAGCGAGGGCCGCTGTCGCGACCTTCGTGCCGAACCGCTTCACTGAACGCATATTTCGACGCCTTACATTCTCGTTGTTCACAGACGGACCCGGGCATTCCTGCGGGAACGCTAACCCGATTCCCAGTAGTCACACAAGTCCCACTAGACACAGTAGTACCACTATTGCGTCCGCAGGTCGTGCGTATTGCATCCGCGGGGCACGCTCCGAGGCTCCCACAGTCAGGTGGACCGAGGGAAACCGCGGAGCCGGCCGGCGCGGCTCACGTCAACATTATCGACGACAACCAGGCCCGCGTTACGACTATGAGCATTTTCCCACCCCCGGAACGTCCGCGAGACCGGCCGCGTCGTCGCAGCCATCTCGACGTCCGCACACGCATCGAGGGCGCCGGAGCCACTCCGACGCCCTCGACGACCGCGCTTGAGGCGGTGCTTCTTACTTCATGAAGCCGGTGGCCATGTCGGCAGCGAAGCCGCCGCCGATGAAGTAGGCGGCAGCCTTCGCGCCGGCCGCCAGAGCGCCGACGAAGTCGCCGCCGAGCTTGCTCAGGGCAGCGATCGCGCCCAGTGCCTCAGAACCCATGATGATCTCCTTGATTGTTGGTGTCGCCGCACACTAGATCGCACGGCGGACGAGATGAGGGGACGGCTGCCGAGATGTGACGGCAGACCGAGTGCGGCGAACCGCGGACGGCGAACACACAGCTGGAAGGGCGTGTCCGCCCGAACGGGACGATCAGTTGGTCGCCTCGGGGGCGGCAGAGCTGCCGCCGAGGAGCCCCTCGATGAGGGCAGGCGCGCCATCCTCCCCGCCGAAGCCCGCGAGGGAACCGGTGGTCCCGGCGATGAAGTCGAAGATGCTCTTCACGTTGCCGAGCAGGCCGGCGATCGCTCCGAAGTCAGGCATGTATTTCTCCCTTGTACTGTGATGTCGCCCCGGCTGAGGGGGCACTGAGTTAGGATAACCTAAGTCGCATCGGTGTCAATTGTGACATGCGTCTCAGTTCAATCCTGCGGCGCTGGCCGGTCACCGTGCGGCGGGTCTGTGCCCTGAGTCACTCTAAACTACGAAGCCTTAAGAAGTCTCATTAATGCGCGTTCTTTGCCAGAAGTTCGCCTGCGGCTCGAGCAGTGTCCATGAGTGACCGGTCAGAGATTCACCACCGTCGCCTGCCGTACACCTCGAGGTGGCGAAGGAGGTGTCCCACGCCACTGCCCTGATCGACGCGAAGCGGCCCGCGCGAGGGAGAGTCGCGCGGGCCGCATTCGGATCCGTCAGGGGCGGTCATCGCCCCGGACGGGGCTCGTGTCACTGCAGGAAGCCCCCCGTCAGGGCCTCCTGGAAGTCACCTCCGGTGAAGTACGCGAGGCCGGAGAACATGTCTCCGAACGCGCCGAGGAAGTCGTTGAGAAAGCCCAGTGCGCCACTGACGCCGGCAAGGGATCCGAACTCGGGGAAAGTCATCGTCTACTCCTGGAGGTGTTCTGGTGTGTCGTGGGTGGGTCGTGACGGCTATTCGGCGCTGATGCTCGTGATCGCGCCGATGAAGTCGTTGACCCCACCCTCGCCACCCAGGGACCCGGTGAAGAAGACGACGGCGCCGAGGATGTCGGTGATTCCGCCGAAGAGGTCGGACAGTTGACCGAAGTTGGGCATGGAGGTCTCCGTTCTCAGTGTGTACCGGCGCCCTCCGGGGCGCCTGACACAGACATTAGGGCGGCCGTTCAGCAGCCACCAGAGACGAAACCGTTCCTTAACCGCAGGTCACAGACGTTTTACGCGGGACGACCCACGTGACGATCGTGTTACGCGACCCGACGCCCCAGGAGAGCCCGACAAAGGCCGTGGCCCGCACCGGATCTCCGGTGCGGGCCACGGCCGCGTGCTGGGATGGGCTACATCAGAAGCCCATGCCGCCCATCTCGTCGCCACCCGGCATGGCGGGCGCGGCGGGCTCGGGCTTATCGGCCACGACGGCCTCGGTGGTGAGGAACAGCGCGGCGATCGACGCGGCGTTCTGCAGCGCCGAGCGGGTCACCTTGACCGGGTCGTTGATGCCGGCCTTGAGCAGGTCCTCGTATCCGCCGGTGGCGGCGTTCAGGCCCTCGGCGCCCGGCAGGTTGCGGACCTTCTCGGCCACGACGCCCGGCTCGAGGCCGGCGTTGTGGGCGATCTGCTTGAGCGGGGCGCTGAGCGCGAACTTGACGATGTTCGCGCCGGTGGCCTCCTCGCCCTCGAGGGACAGACCATCGATAGCGACCTCGGACTTGACCAGGGCGACGCCGCCGCCGGCGACGATGCCCTCCTCGACGGCCGCCTTGGCGTTGCGCACGGCGTCCTCGATGCGGTGCTTGCGCTCCTTGAGCTCGACCTCGGTGGCCGCGCCCGCCTTGATGACGGCGACGCCGCCGGCGAGCTTGGCGAGGCGCTCCTGGAGCTTCTCGCGGTCGTAGTCGGAGTCCGAGTTCTCGATCTCGGCGCGGATCTGGTTGACCCGACCCTCGATCTGACCCTGGTCCCCGGCACCCTCGACGATGGTGGTCTCGTCCTTGGTCACGACGACCTTGCGGGCCTTGCCGAGCATGGAGATGTCGGCGGTCTCGAGCGAGAGGCCGACCTCCTCGGAGATGACCTGGCCACCGGTGAGGATGGCGATGTCCTGCAGCATGGCCTTGCGGCGGTCACCGAAGCCCGGGGCCTTGACGGCGACGGACTTGAAGGTGCCGCGGATCTTGTTCACGACCAGGGTCGACAGGGCCTCGCCCTCGACGTCCTCGGCGATGATGAGCAGCGACTTGTTCTCGCCGATGACCTTCTCCAGCAGCGGGAGCAGGTCCTTGACGGTGGAGACCTTGCCGGAGACCAGCAGGACGTACGGATCCTCCATGACCGCCTCCTGGCGCTCCGGATCCGTCTGGAAGTACTGCGAGATGTAGCCCTTGTCGAAGCGCATGCCCTCGGTGAGCTCGAGGTCCAGACCGAAGGTCTGGGACTCCTCGACCGTGATCACGCCCTCCTTGCCGACCTTGTCCATGGCCTGGGCGATGAGCTCGCCGATGGCCGGGTCGCCGGCGGAGATCCCCGCGGTGGCGGCGATCTGCTCCTTGGTCTCGATCTCCGTGGCGGAGTCGATCAGGTGCTTGGTGACGGCCTCGACGGCCTTCTCGATGCCGCGCTTGATGCCCATGGGGTTGGCACCGGCGGCGACGTTGCGCAGGCCCTCGCGCACGAGGGCCTGGGCGAGAACGGTGGCGGTGGTGGTTCCGTCGCCGGCGACGTCGTCGGTCTTCTTGGCGACCTCCTTGACCAGCTCGGCGCCGATCTTCTCGTACGGCTCCTCGAGCTCGATCTCCTTGGCGATGGAGACGCCGTCGTTGGTGATCGTGGGGGCGCCCCACTTCTTCTCCAGCACGACGTTGCGGCCCTTGGGGCCGAGCGTGACCTTGACGGCGTCGGCGAGCTGGTTGAGACCGCTCTCCAGGCCGCGCCGGGCCTCTTCGTCGAACGCGATCATCTTTGCCATGGGGTGAATCATCCTCCGGGTATGGGGTGACACGCGTGTGGTCAGCGTCGGTGCCCGCGACGGACGGTGCGGACCGTGTCGGATCCGCGCCTCACCTTGCGACCTCGGTTCTCAGATCTTGCTGGCACTCAGGGTAGCCGAGTGCCAATCGCTTTTCTAGCACTCGCCCCCGACGAGTGCAAAGGCCCGGACGGCTGATTCGCGCTCGGCGAACGACCCTCATGCCGCCCGGCCCTGCCCTACCATCGAGACGCCGTCCCACCCGTTCGCCCGAAAGGCTCGTCAATGCCCACCGAACCCGCCGCAGCAGGCGCCATCGAGAGCTCCATCGAGATCGACGCCCCGCCGGCCCGGGTCTGGGAGGTCATCTCCGAGGTCCGCAACGCCACCCAGTGGAGCAGCCAGGCCTGGAAGATCTTCCCCCTCGGCGGCCGCACCGCCAAGGGCACGTGGGCACTGAACCTCAACAAGCGCGGGCCGCTCCTGTGGCCCACGACCAGCCGTGTGGTGGAGTTCGAGCCCGGCCGCCGGTTCGCCAACCGCATCACCGAGAACACCACCATCTGGGTCTTCGACCTCGAGCCGACCCCCGCCGGCGGCACCCTCCTCACCGAGCGCAGGGAGGTCCCGGACGGGCTGACCTTCATCTCCCGATTCCTCACCGACAAGGTGTTCGGAGGACAGAAGTCGTTCACCAGCGAGCTGGACCGGGGCGTGTCCACCTCCCTGCAGCGGATCAAGGCGCTCGCCGAGCGGGGCTGAGGCCGGCATGGCCCGGGCCGCCGCGGCCCTCATCGCGGGCTCGCTCGTCGCGTCGCTCTCCGGCTGCGCCCTGTGGTCGGGCGGCGGCGACGACACCGACGAGCCCACCCGTGAGCAGCCCGGGCCCACCCTGGCCGCCGGCCCCCCGCCGGCGGACTGGCAGGACGTCCGCAGCCCCACCGGGCTCGTGTACTCGGTTCCGCCGGGGTGGGAGGTCGGGGACCCGTCCGGGGTCGACGACGACGCCGGCGACCCCGGATCGGACTGGGGATCGGGCTACGTCACCACCGCCAACGCCATCGCCGACCGTGGCTACTGCCGGCTCGGGGGCCTGAGCTTCCGGACCCTGGTCGGCATCAGCGCGACGGCACTGCCGGGCGAGGCGCGTGAACAAGCCGAATCGGCGTCCCGGGCCATGGCGGACTCGATCGACCGACGGTTCACCCAGGCCGGTGCCGACGTCCCCGTCCCCGATGCCCGCAGGATCGGGGTCTCGGGGGTGCCCGCCTGGTACGTCTCGCTGCGCGGCGAGGTGCGTCCCCCGCGCAACGACTGCACCCCGCCGACCATCCGCTTCGACACCATCGCGGTGTCCACGCGGGGCCCGGACGGCGCGCCGGCCTCACTGGTGTTCGTGCTCATGTCCGACGAGGGCGAGGCCGGCGTGCAGCCCACGGAGACGATCGACGCCGTGGTGGCGTCCCTGCGCTACGACATCTCGGTGTGACGCCACCCGGGCGCGGCCACCCGGTTCAGGCCGCGGTGGCGGAGTCGCGGCCGCCCGTCGCGGGATCGCCCCCGGCGGGCTCCGCGACCACGTCATCTGTCCGCGCATCCTCCGTCCGCGCGTCACGCGGCAGGAATTCCGCCCACCACTGATCGCAGCGAGCCCAGGCCCAGCCGGCGTCCGCCGCGGCGTCGGCCGCGTCGACCGGGACGGTCCATAGGCGCACGGGGACGTCCGGCCCGTCCTTCGCGTGGATGATCAGGGACTCGCCACACCGCTCGAAGCGGAAGCAGCGTTCGCCGTCGACCTCCAGCTCCAACCGGTCGCCGTCGATCAGGAGCTTGCCGATCAGCTGGCCCAGGAGCTCGTGGGTGACCCACGGCAGCGTGCCGCGGGGCCGGCCGCGCACCGCGTGGTCGGCGATCCCCGCGCCCACCATGGTCGGCCGGCGGTGGACGTCGACATCAATGCGCTCGCGCGGGTCGGCCACCAGCCCCAGCTCGGGCGAGGTCACGCGGAGCTGGCGCGGGGCGGCGTACCGCATGACGGCGTTGACCACGAGTGGGCGGGTGATCACCTCGGGCCGGATGACCACGCCGACGCCCTCGATCACCGGGCGCGAGCACAGAGCGCCGGTCTCGCCGATCGCCTCGGCCTCCGGGAACCGCTTCGACACCTCGTCGCACAGCGACTCGAGGTCTGCGCGCACGTGTGCGGGCAACTCGTCGACGGAGGTGAGCTCGCGGAGCTCCTTCTCGGCAGGGGTGACGACGATCACAAAGCTACTCATGTGGACACTATACTTCATGCTGCGTTCACTTTCCGTTCATGTTGCCGGGTCGTGTCGGAGCGGGCAACTACTCTGTGCGCATGGCCGACTCCCCCGCGTTCGCTGACCCCCACCCCGATCTCGCCCCGCTCGCCGCCGCGGTCGCCGCCCAGCTCGACCGAGCCCGCTCCGATCTCGCCGATCTCGTCGCCCTGCCGTCGGTGCACGATGCCGAGCCGGGCGCCTGCGAGCAGGCCTGCGACCTCGTCCGCACCCTGCTCTCGGACCTGCCGATCCCGGGCCTGGGCGCGGATTCGGTCGAGGTGATCGAGACGTCCGACGGGTCGCGCGCGGTGTTCGCCCACCGCCCGGCCGCACCCGGCCGCCCCACGGTGCTGCTCTACAGCCACTACGACGTCCAGCCCTCCGGGGACCCGGGCGAGTGGACGTCCTCGCCGTGGGAACTGACCGAGCGCGATGGCCGGTGGTACGGCCGCGGCGCCGCGGACTGCAAGGGAAACCTCGTCGTGCACCTCGCCGCCCTGCGCGCGCTCGCCGCCCTGGGTGACGACGACGAGGTCGGCGCGCCCGGAACGGACCCGCTGGACGGCCTGGGGATCCGACTCGTCGTGGAGGGCTCCGAGGAGACCGGCGGAGGAGGCCTGGACGATCTCGTGGCGTCGCGGCCCGACCTGGTGGCGGCGGAGGCGATCCTCATCGCCGACTCCGGGAACGTCTCGGTCGGCACCCCCACGCTCACGACCAGCCTCCGGGGGATCGCGAACCTCGTCGTCGTCGTCGACACCATGGAGGCCGGGGTCCACTCCGGACAGTTCGGGGGCGCGGCGCCCGACGCGCTCGCCGCCCTCATCTCGATCCTCGCCTCGCTGCGCGACCCCGCCACCGGCGCCACGACCGTCGACGGCCTGGACTTCACCGGCGAGTGGGACGGGCAGCCCTACCCCGAGGAGACGTTCCGCGCCGACGCCGGGATCCTCGACGGGGTGGAGGTCTCCACGGCGGCGCCGCTCGCGGACCTGGTGTGGTCACGGCCCGCGGTGACCGTGCTGGGGATCGACTGCCCTCCGGTCGAGGGCGCGATCGCCGCCGTCCAGCCCCGAGCCCGCGCCCTGGTCAACCTGCGCGTTCCGCCCGGGATCGACCCGGTGGAGGCGCAACGGCTACTCACCGAGCACATCGAGCGGCGCAGGCCGTGGAACGCCCGGGTGAGCGTGGAACCCGAGGCCGTCGGCCACCCGTTCCGCTCGGTGCCGGCGGGCGGCTCGGACCCGGTCCACGACCTGCTCTCGCAGTGTCTGGCGCAGGCCTACGGCGCGGACGAGGTCGCCGTGGTCGGCTCCGGCGGATCGATCCCGCTGTGCACCGCGCTGCAGCGCGCCCATCCCGACGCGAGCATCGCACTGTTCGGCGTCGAGGACCCCGCGGCCGCGATCCACTCCCCCGACGAGAGCGTCGACCCGCGGGAGATCGAGCGCATCGCACTGGCGGAGGCGGCGTTCCTGCAGCGCTACCGCTGAGCCCCCCGCTCGGCGAACCGGTAACAGTGTGATGCCCCTGGGCCGATACTGTCACCAGTGGCGGTTCGACCAGGTCTCGGCTGCCCGGAAGAAGGAGCCGCCATGCCCGTGCCCGCACTCGCCCACCGCGTCACCCGCGCAGGCCGCGCCCTCCTCGCGACCGCTGCCGCCGCCGCACTGACGGTGGGGTTGCTCCCCGCCCCGGCGCAGGCGCAGGGGCTACCGGGGTCGATCAGTCCGGAGCAGATCGCCAACGGTGCACTCGGCACCATCTCGCCGGAGAGCCTCAGCCAGCTCCTCTACTTCGGCAACCTGCCGGGCTCGTCCGGGTCATCGATGATGGGCATCGCCAACCGGCTCGGATTCTCCCCCAACATGTTCGCCGGACCCCCGCCGCCGGCACCCCAGCCCAACCCGAACATCACCAAGACGCGTGTCGTGAGCAAGGAGATCGACGGACGCTACGAGCGATGGCTCATCGACTCGGCCGACATGAAGCGGGGGATCACCGTCGAGGTCTACCGCGCGCCCGACGGTAATCAGAACGCGCCGTTCCTCTACCTCCTCGACGGCGTCGGCTCCGAACTCCCCAGCGGCTTCATGCAGTGGGGCGCGGCCGAGCAGTTCGCGGACGAGAACGTCAACCTCATCATCCCGACCGGCGGCCAGGGTTCGATGTGGGCGGACTGGAACGAGCCCGACCCGGTGCTGGGCATCAGCAAGTGGGAGGCCTTCATCACCCGCGACCTGCCCGCCCTGGTCGAGCCCGAGGTCAGCACCAGCCGCAGCCGCGCGATCGGCGGGATCTCGATGGGCGCCGGCGCGGCCGTGACCATCGCCACCCGCCACCCCGATCTCTACCGGGCCGTCTTCGGCGTCTCGGGCTGCTACTCCACCGGCACGCTCGGTCAGATCCTCACCCGCTACACCGTGGAGAGCCGCGGCGCCACGCTGACCAACATGTGGGGCGAGCCGGGCAACGCTCAGTGGGCGGACCACGACGCGCTGATCAACGCGGAGGAGTTGCGCGGAAAGGCGATCTACCTCTCGTCCGGCACGGGCGTGGCCAACCCGGGCGACTGGGAGGACTACAACAACGACGCCGCCAACTTCGTCGCCGGCATGGCGCTGGAGCAGGCGACCGGGCAGTGCACACGCGCGGCGGACCGTCGCCTGCGCGAACTGCGCATCCCGGCGACGATCGACCACCTGCCCACCGGGCTGCACAACTGGTCCTACTACTCGCGTCAGATCCCCGTCGCCTGGAACGCCATCCGCGGCGCGCTGTGACCCCGCCGGGGCCGGAGGGGGTCCTGCGCTCGCCGCGATACGCTCACCTCCGTGAACTCCCGCCCGGATCTTGACCTGACCCTGCGTCTGTCGGCGTCCGCGGCCGATTCCCGACGGGGGATCGTCCGCGCACACCCGGAGGTGATCCTCGCGCTGGGGATGCGCGAGTGGGATGCCATCGAGATCATCGGCGCCCGCACCACGGGCGCCGTGGTCGCCGCCGCGGCCACGGGCGCGCCGAGCGGCGTGCTGGTGGTCGACGAGGTGGTGGCCGCCAACTGCGGCCTGGGCGAGGACGCGCGGGTGACCGTGCGGGCCGCGCAGGTGACGGGCGCGCAGTCCGTCGAGGTCCAGGGCCTCCCGCCGGCGGGCCGCGGTGTCGCCGAGCGTGTGCTGCGGTCGGCGCTGCTGGGCAAGGTGGTGCGGGTCGGGGACTCGGTCACGCTGATGCCGCGCGATCTCGGCCCCGACTTCCCCACCTCCGACACCACCCGAACCCTGCGCAACACCATGGGCGCGGCATGGAGCACCGAACTGCTCACCGTCATCGCGACCGTGCCCGGCGGGACCGTCTCCGTGCAGCCCACCACGGCGATCGTGACCGGCGTGGGCACCGGGGGCACGGGGGCCGCGAGTACGGGAACGACGACGAGCCCCCGCACCACGCCGGCTCCTGCCGTCACCGGCGTGCACGGCCCGGGTTCGGCCATCACGGCCGTCGCGGGGGAAGACCTCGTCGGGGTCGCCGACCGGGCCGAGGTGCTGGAGCAATGGCTCTCCCTCGCGCTGGACCGCTCGGAGTTGTTGCGGACGCTGGGCGCGTCGCCGCACCTCGGGGTGCTGGTGGCGGGACCTCCGGGCGTCGGCAAGGCGACGCTGGTCCGCTCGGTCGCCGGCCACCGGCGGCTCGAGGTGGTCGACGGGCCCTCGGTCGGAGCGCTCGACCCCGCCTCACGACTCGAGGCGGTACGTGCCGCCGCCGAGCGGGCCCGCGAGAATGGCGGGATCCTGCTGGTCACCGACGTCGACGCACTGCTCCCCGCCCAGCCCGAGCCGGTGTCCACGCTGGTCCTCGACCGACTGCGGTCGGTGGTGGCGTCCCCAGGATCGGTGCTGGTGGCGACCTGCGTGCGCCCAGAGGACGCCGACGCCCGGCTCCGCGAGCCCGACCTCTGCGACCGCGTCCTCGACCTGCCCCTGCCCGACGCGGCCGACCGCGCCGCGCTGCTGGAGGTCATGCTCAGAAACGTGCCCACCGGGACGCTGGACCTGCGCGCCGTCGCCGAGCGCACCCCCGGGTACGTCGCCGGCGACATGAGGGCACTGACCCGGGAGGCGGCCCTGCGGGCGGCCGGGCGGGCCGCGGGCAACGGCGTCACCGACCGGCCCGCGCCCGGCGACCCCGCGCCAAATCTCCCCGCGCCCGACCACCCCGCGCCCGACCACCCCGCGCCCGACCACCCCGTCGCCCGTCTGGAGCAGGACGACCTCCTGGGCGCGATCAGCGTGATCCGGCCGCTGTCCCGGTCCGGCACCGAGGAGCTGAGCCTGGGATCGATCACCCTCGACGACGTCGGGGACATGGAGGAGGTGCGTCAGGCGCTCACCGAGACGGTGCTGTGGCCACTGCAGCACCGCGACTCCTTCGAACGGCTGGGGGTCCAGCCGCCACGGGGCGTGCTGTTGTACGGTCCCCCGGGCTGCGGGAAGACATTCGTCGTGCGGGCCCTCGCCGCGAGCGGGCGGCTGACAGTGCACATGGTCAAGGGTGCCGAGCTCATGGACAAGTGGGTCGGGTCCTCGGAGAAGGCCGTCCGCGACCTGTTCCGCAAGGCGCGTGACTCGGCGCCGTCGCTGGTGTTCCTCGACGAGATCGACGCGCTCGCCCCGCGCCGGGGCCAGTCGGGCGACTCGGGCGTCGGCGATCGGGTGGTGGCGGCCCTGCTCACCGAACTCGACGGTGCGGAGCCACTGGGTGATGTGGTCATCCTCGGCGCCACCAACCGGCCCGAACTCATCGACCCCGCCCTGCTGCGTCCGGGGCGGCTCGAACGCCTGGTGTTCGTCCCCCCGCCGGACGCCGAGGCCCGCGCCGACATCCTCCGGGCCGCCGGCCGGGACGTCCCGCTGGCCGAGGACGTCGACCTGGCCGAGCTCGCGACCGACCTGAACGGGTATTCCGCAGCGGACTGCGCCGCCCTGCTCCGGGAGTCGGCGCTGACCGCGATGCGTCGCGACATCGACGCGGCCGAGGTCACCGCAGAGGACGTGGCGCGCGCCCGCCGCGCGGTCAGACCCTCTCTCGACCCCGTGCAGGTGGAGGACCTCCGGCAGTACGCCGAGCGTCGCGAGAGCTGAGCAGCGCGAGGGTGCCGCGCGCGGGGGCGGGGCGCCACGGGCTTGCCGGGATTCACGCCGGCGGCCTAGAGTGTCTGACCATGCGGAAGATTCTCGTAGTAACCGGACGTAACGGGGCCTGACAGACCGGCACCCCCGTTGCGTGGTTGCTCCTTCTGACGTCGGTCATCTCACCGACGCACCAGAAGCGAGAACTCCATGACCCCCACGGCGAATCCCACGTTCGGCGGACCCCACGCGACCACCGGCTCTCCCATCTGCCCCTTCGCGGATCGATTCGGCCGCCGGCTGCCACGAGGGTTCGCCTCCGAGGCCGCGGGCCTGGACTGGCGCACGCTGCTCGACACCTACGCCCCGTCCTCCGACCGCTTTCATCTGGCCGATTTCTCCCGCCGCCCGCTGGGTCGGGGCATCACCGCCTACGAGGCGATCCTGGCCACCCGTGCCGCAGGGGACGCGCCCGGCGAGTTCACCGCCCGCCGCCTGACCACCGAGTCCTGCGGTGACGTCACCGCGATGTCCGACATGCTGGGCCAGGTCGGCGCGCGTGCGGAGATCGAGCAGTTCCACCAGTACGAGGGCCACCGGCACGGCGGCCACGCCTTCGGCGAGGCCGGATCGTGGTGCACGATCCTGCGCGCCAGCTGTGGTCGCCGCGAGACGTGGGCGCTCGGGTTCGGGCAGACCTCCACCGAGGCCTCGATCGCGGCGCTGCTCAGCGCCGCGACCCGTCTCCACCTGCGGTGAAGTCGGCTCAGAAACACCGTTCTGTAAAGTGATCACAGGAACCACGCCCCGGTCGACCACCGACTCCCCGCCGCCTCGCGGCGGATACGTCCGCATGTCGTCGTCCGTTCGACGCAAGGAAAGGAGCCGCCGGTGATCGTGATCCTCGCGGCCCATGCCGTGGCCGCCCTGATCGCGATCCCGTTGGTGTCCAGGTTCGGACGCCGCGCCTTCCCGCTCCTGGCGTTGGTCCCCGCCGCCGGCGCGGTCTGGGTGGCCGCGAACCTCGACCGGGTACCCACGGAGTCCATCCAGTGGGCTCCCGGCATCCACCTGGCGCTCGACCTGCGGATGGACGCCCTGTCCGCGCTGATGTCCCTCATCGCACTGGGCGTCGGTGCGTTGGTGCTGTTCTACTGCACCTGGTACTTCGACGACTCCGAACCGCGACTCCACCTGTTCGCCGCGGAGCTCGTCGCCTTCGCGGGCGTCATGTTCGGCCTGGTCGTGGCCGACAACATGATCCTGCTGTACATCTTCTGGGAGATCACCTCCGTTCTGAGCTTCCTGCTGGTCGGCCACTACGCCGAGCGGGCCTCGTCCCGGCGTGCCGCCACCCAGGCACTGCTGGTGACCACCCTCGGCGGCCTGGCGATGCTCGTCGGCATGATCATCCTGGCGCAGGAAGCCGGGTCGTACCTGCTCAGCGAGATCATCGCGGCCCCACCGTCGGGGCCCCTCGTCCACTGGGCTCTCGCCCTGGTCATCATCGGCGCGGCGAGCAAGTCCGCCATCGCTCCCCTGCACTTCTGGCTACCGGGGGCGATGACCGCCCCCACCCCGGTGAGCGCGTACCTGCACTCCGCGGCCATGGTCAAGGCCGGCGTCTTCCTCGTCGCGGCGTTCAGTCCCGGATTGTCCGGCTCGTCCACCTGGCAGCTGCCACTCATCGCCCTGGGCCTGGTCTCCCTGCTCATGGCCGGGTGGCGGGCGCTACGCGAGACGGACCTCAAGCTGGTGCTGGCCTTCGGCACCGTGTCCCAGCTGGGTTTCCTGCTCGTGCTGGTGGGCATCGGCTCCCGGGACACCATGCTCGCCGGGCTCACCATGCTGCTCGCGCACTCGCTGTTCAAGTCGTCCCTGTTCATGGCGGTCGGCGTGATCGACAAGACGACCGGCACCCGTGAGATCCGCGAGCTGTCGGGCCTCGGCCGCTCGCGGCCCGCACTGGCGGTGTTCTTCACCCTCGCCGCCGCCTCGATGGCCGGGCTCCCGCCCTTCCTCGGATTCATCGGCAAGGAGTCCGCGTTCGCCACCGTGCTGACCGAGGGCCGACTACACGGGATGCCCGCGATCGTCGTCACCGCGGGCCTCGTACTGGGCTCGGTGCTCACCTTCTCGTACACCGCCCGCCTGGTCATGGGCGCATTCCGGGACAAGCCGACCTTCCCCGACGGGATCAGTCCCGCGGTCGCCGACTCGAAGCCCGTCAACCCGATGTTCCTCTCGGTGCCCGCGGTCCTCGCCGTCGCCGGCCTGGTGCTCGGCCTGTGGTCGGCGCCCGTCGAGAACCTCCTCGTCCGGTTCGTCGATGTCGCGTTCCCGCCCGGCAGCCCGTGGCGCGGAGACGAGGCCTACCACCTGGGACTGTGGCACGGCGTCGGCATCCCGTTGGCGCTCACGGCGGTCGTGTACGTGCTCGGAACCATGCTCTATGTCGCCCAGCGGACCGTCGAGCGGATGCAATTCGAGTCGCCCGCGCTGGGTAACGCCGACCGCATCTACGACGCCGTCCTGCGCTTCTTCGACCTCCTGTCGCTGCGCCTGACCGCGAGCATCCAGCGCGGCTCCCTCCCGCTGACGCTCGGCATCATCCTGTTCACCCTCGTGCTGTTCCCGTTCGCGTCCCTCATGGTCGGCACCCGCGAGGGCCTGCGGATGGAGCTGGCGGGCAACCCGGTCGTGCTGTTCGTCATGATCCCCATGACCGTCGCCGCGATCGCCGCCACCGTCCTGCGCAACCGCCTCGCCGCGGTGATCAGCATGTCCGTCACCGGCTACGGCGTCGCCATCATCTTCGCCTTCCACGGCGCCCCGGACCTGGCCCTCACCCAGGTGTTGGTGGAGACGCTGCTGATGGTCGCGTTCGTCCTGGTGCTGCGCACGATGCCCGCCGAGGTCCCGTTGTCGGACGGCTTCCGCCGGACCCGCGCCTGGCTCGGCATCGGGGTGGGCCTGCTCGTGGTGATCGTCGGCGCCTACGCGATCAACGCCCGCCAGCGGCCCGCCGTGTCCACCGTCTTCCCGGACCTCGCCTACGACATCGGCAACGGTGCCAACGCCGTCAACGTCACCCTGGTCGACATCCGCGCCTGGGACACCCTCGGTGAGATCACGGTGCTGCTCGTCGCCGCCACCGGTGTGGCCAGCCTGGTCTTCCGCAACCGCCGCTACGGCTCGGGGCCCCGCCTCGCCGACGCCGGCAAGACGCGCTCCGGCCGACGGGGCATCGAGGCCGCCCGCATCGTCGTCGAGGCTCCCGGCGCCTCCCCCGGCCGCTGGCTGGTCGGGGCGACCGTCCGCGATCCGCGCGCCCGCTCCCTCGTCCTCGAGGTCACCACCAGGCTCATCTTCCCCACCATGATGATCCTGAGCCTGTTCTTCTTCTTCGCGGGACACAACAATCCCGGAGGCGGCTTCGCGGGCGGTCTCGTGGCGGGCCTGGCCCTCGTACTGCGGTACGTCGCCGGCGGCCGTTACGAGCTCGGGGAGGCCATCCCGATCGACGCCGGCCGGATCCTCGGATTCGGGCTCCTGCTGGCCGCCGGCACGGCCACCGCGTCCATGTTCTTCGGGGCGCCTCCCCTGTCCAGCGCCACCTTCGAGGGGACGCTCCCCGTGTTCGGGGACGTCAAGTTCGTCACGGCACTGTTCTTCGACGCGGGGGTGTACCTCATCGTCGTCGGTCTCGTCCTCGACATCCTCCGCAGCCTCGGCGCCCGACTCGACCTGGACGCCGAGGACCTCGAGGAACTCCGCGCCGTCTACGTCGACGCCACCGACTCGCCGTCCACCGCCTCCCTGCGCCGCGTCCCCGGCGTCGACGGCGCCGCACCGCGGTCCGATCTGGCCGCCCGCCGCGCCGCACGCCTGAAGGCCGCCGAGAACCAGGGCACGACGTCCCGGGGGATGCCATGACCGCCGACTTCGCACTGCTGCTCCTAGCCGGCATCCTCAGCGCCGCCGGCGTCTACCTGCTGCTCGAGCGGGCCATCATCAAGATCCTGCTGGGCATCATGATCCTGTCCAACGGCGTCAACCTGCTGCTGCTGGCGGCGGGCGGCGCGCCCGGGAACCCGCCCATCCGCGACCGGACCTGGGGCGGCAACGCCACCGACTCCGATCCGCTCGCCCAGGCGATGATCCTCACCGCCATCGTCATCACCGCCGGTGTCGGGGCGTTCATCCTCGCGCTGGCCTACCGCTCGTACCAGTTCACCACCGTGGACGAGGTCGCGGACGACGTCGAGGACACCAAGATCGCCCGACGCTCCCCCACCGACGCCTGGTCCGCTCCCGACCGTGACGCCTCCGACGACCACGCCACCGGTCAGCCCACCGAACTCGGTGACCACGTCGACTACGACGACGAGGACCTCGAGGAGGCCGAAGCCGAGGCCGCCGCCGAAGCCCGCGCGGAGGCCCGGGCCAGAGCCGAGGCCGACGCTCGCGCGGAGGCACGGGCCCGCGCCGAGGCGGAGGCCCGACGTATCGATCGACGCGTGAAGCGCAACAAGGACGCCGGAAAGGAGGAGGACCTGTGATCTCCCCCGAACTCTTCGGCTACCTCATCCCGTCGGTCGTCCTCGCCCCGATGCTGGCGGCCGCCCTCTGTCTGGTGGTCTCCCGCCGACCGCGGGTGCAGAACGTCATCACGATCGCCACCCTGACCGGGGTGTTGGTCATCTCCGGCATCCTGCTGGTGCTGACCGAACAACACGGGATGCACACCGTCCAGGTGGGAGGCTGGGACGCCCCGGTCGGCATCACCCTGGTCGCGGACCGGCTCAGCGCGCTGATGCTGTGCGTATCCGCCGTGATCCTGCTGACGGTCATCATCTACGCCGTCGGCCAGGGTGTCCGCGACGGTGACGGCGACCAGCCGACCTCGGTCTTCCTGCCCACCTACCTCGCGCTGGCCGCCGGCCTGAACGCGGCGTTCATCGCCGGCGACCTGTTCAACCTGTTCGTCGGGTTCGAGATGCTGCTGGCCGCGTCGTACGTGCTGCTCACGCTGGGTGCCAGTCAGGAACGTGTGCGCGCGGGCGTGTCGTACACCGTTGTGTCGATGGTGTCCTCGATGGTCTTCCTGCTGGGCATCGCGCTGACCTATTCCGCCGTCGGAACGCTCAACCTGGCGCAGGTCGCCACCCGGATGGCCGAGGTCCCGGACGGCCTGCGGCACACCATCTTCGCCGTGTTCCTCGTGGCGTTCGGCATCAAGGCCGCCGTGTTCCCGCTGTCCACGTGGCTGCCCGACTCGTACCCGACCGCGCCCGCCCCGGTCACCGCCGTGTTCGCCGGTCTGCTCACCAAGGTCGGCGTCTACGCGATCATCCGCTTCCACACCCTGGTGTTCCCCGGGGGCAGCATGGACGGCGTCCTCCTGGTGGCCGGCCTGTTGACGATGGTCGTGGGGATCCTCGGTGCGATCGCCCAGTCGGACATCAAGCGGATATTGTCGTTCACCCTGGTCAGCCACATCGGCTACATGATCTTCGGGGTCGCCCTGTCCACCGAGTCCGGGCTGAGCGCCGCGATCTACTACGTCGGCCACCACATCGTCGTGCAGACCACACTGTTCCTGGTCGTGGGCCTCATCGAACGGCAGGCGGGGTCGTCCTCCCTCCGGCGGCTGGGGTCCCTCGGCGTCGTCAGCCCGGTCCTCGCCGTCACGTTTCTCATCCCGGCGCTCAACCTGGGCGGGATCCCGCCGTTCTCCGGCTTCGTCGGCAAGCTCGCCGTGGTCCAGGCCGGCGCAGAGGTCGGCGGGGTCCTCATGTGGGTGCTCGTCGCCGGCGCCATGGTCACCAGCCTGCTGACGCTGTACGTGGTCGTGCGCGTGTGGTCCAAGGCGTTCTGGCGGCCCCGGGCGGACGCCCCCGAGGGCGCGATCGCGCTGGCCAAGCCGCTCGCACTGCTGCCGTCCGACGAGTACGTCGAGTTCGACGAGCGCGACGAGGTCGGGCGGATGCCGTGGAGCATGCTGGCCCCGACGTGGGCGCTCATCGTCGTCTCGCTTCTCATGACCGTCTTCGCCGGCCCGCTGCTCGCGGTCACCGACGGCGCCGCCGAGAGTCTGCGGGAGCGTGTCGAGTACCTCGTGACCGTCCCCACCGACGCCACACCCGAACGCTTCGTCGACTCCGTGACGGGGGTGCGCTGACATGGCCCGGAAGATGACGTTGGAGCCGCGGGTGCTCGGCGCCCGCCTGTTCATGACCCTGTGGCTGGCATTCGCCTGGGTCCTGCTGTGGGGCAGCATCGACATCGGCACCATCGCCGCCGGACTCATCGTCGCGACCGTGGTGATGGCCGTCCTCCCGCTCCCCCGCGTCCCCGTCGAGGGTCTGCTGCGGCCGGTGTCGATGGTGTGGCTGGTGCTCGTGGTGGCCTACTACCTGGTCCGCTCGTCGTTCGCCGTCGCCTGGCTGTCGGTCCGGCCCCAGGCTCCCCCACGCTCCGCCGTGCTGCGCGCCCCGATGCGGCTGAAGTCCGACTTCACCCTGGCCCTGGCCGTCAACACCCTCAACCTCATGCCGGGCGGCATCGTCGTCCGCGTCGATCCCGCGGCCCGCTACGTCTACATCCACGTACTGAACACCGGAACCGACGACGCCGTGGAGCATTTCCGATCCCAGACCGCGCACATCGAGACGCTCTACCAGCGCGCCTTCGAGCGCGACGAGGACTGGAAGCCGAGCCCGGAGCACTACTCCGCACCCGCCGACAGCGCCCCGACGACCGTGGGCACCGCGGACTCCGCGGAATCCGCACCCCACGCCGCTAACCAAGCCGCGCCAGCTCACGCCGCCGCAGACCACCCCGCCGCAGACCACACCGACGCAGACGAGCCCGGAGCTGCACGAGTCGAAGCAGAGCAGGCCGAAACAGAGCAGGCCGAAGCAGAGCACTCGGCCCACCACGCGGACGACGCCGACGGCCCCGGCCCGGGAAAGGAGGCCCCCCGGTGAACATCATCTCGCTCGTCCTCTGGAGCCTGGCCGTCATCGCGCTGACGGCCGCGCTGTTCGCCACCATGATCCGGCTCGTCGGCGGCCCCAACACCCTCGACCGTCTGATCTCCCTGGATGCGCTCGTCGCGGTGGCCCAGGGCGGCATCGGTGTCTACATCGCCTGGTCCAAGGACACCACCCCCGCCGCCGCGCTCGTCGCGCTCGCCCTCGTGGCGTTCCTCGGGTCGGTGTCCGTGGCCCGTTTCCGCGTGAACGACACCGTCGGATCGCCCGAGGAGGCCCTCCCATGACCAACGACCTGGTGGAGATCATCTCCGCACTGTTCGTCCTCGCCGGCGCGCTGCTGACACTGGCCAGCGCGATCGGCCTCGTCCGCTTCCGCGACACCCTCAGCCGCATGCACCCGGCCGCCAAGCCGCAGGTCCTCGGCCTCGTGCTGATCCTGCTCGGCGCCGGGATCCGGATCTTCCCGGACATCGACCTGGGCATGCTCGTGCTGGCCGCGATCGTCGCCGTGTGCACGGCGCCGGTGATCGCGAACCGCGTGGGCAACCTCGCCTACCGGGAGAGCGTCGAGGACGGCACCATCACCCACGAGGCCCCCGTGCTGGAGAAGTTCACCGGGTCGGGCCTCGACGGCAGCGCCGCCAACTGACCCGTCGCGCGGCCGGGGCCGGCCGCCGGCTCAACGAGAAGAGCGTCCCGCACCTGTCCCTCTCGGGGAACGTGTACGGGACGCTCTTCTCGTCGTCCGGGGGTGGTGCCGACCCGTCAGGTCAGGGGCGGACTGCTCAGGGGGCGGGCTGCGCCGGGGCGTTGCCGGCCTGCTGCCCGGCTCCCGGGACGACCACGCCGTCGTCGGTGGTGGCCTGGCCGCCGCCCTCGTCGCCGCCCTCGCCACCGGGAGTGCCCGTCTCCGTCACGCCGGGCTCGAAGTCGCCGGCACCCTCGGGCACGTCGGTCTCCTGCGTCTCCGGGATCGAGCTCGTCGGCGCGGCGTCCTCGGTGTAGCTGGGCAGCGTGTACGGCGCGTCGGCCTCGGCCGGCTGCTCGTTGGGCGGGCTGCACGCGGCCACGGCGAACGCGAGGGCGAGTGCGGGAGCCGCGACCAGGAGGCGGCGGGCGGTCTGACGCGGGGCCATGGGGGCTCCTTCGATCTCGGGAAGCTGCAAGTCGCTAGTGAGCACGCAACCCGCGGAACGGAATGCGTGGGCTCATCATATCCTCAGGGGTCAGCGGTCGAGATCCTGGGTGACGATCACGATCACCCCTGGCGCCTCGTCCGCGAGATCCGCCGGCCGCGGCTTGGCGGTGATGCCCAACTGGGAGGCGATCGCCTGTGCAGCCTGCTGTTCGCCGGGGCCGGAGCCGTAGAAGGCGGTCGACTCCGCCACGACGCCGCGGTTGGACGGCATGTTGGCCACCTCACCCACGGCGTACCCGTTCTCGCGCAGCGTCTCACCGGTGCGGCCGGCCAGCCCGGTCACGGTGCTGTTGTTGAAGATCTGCACGGGCACGGACGTCACGTCCGGCACCGCTCCGCCGGGGACCTGCCCGGCGGGCTGGCCCGGGGCGGGCGCCGCGGGGTCGCCCGACTGCGGGTCCTGCCCGTCGGCTCCTCCGCCGGGCGCACCGTCCGCGCCGCCGGCACCGTCCTGACCGGCCCCGGCGTCGCCCGGGGCAGTGGCAGCGCCGGCGCCGTCGGTTCCGGTCTGACCATCGGCACCCTGTCCGGCCGAGGCGTCCTGCTCGACCTGGGAGGTGGTGTCGTCGGCGGTGGGCGTCGCCTCGTCCTCGTCACCGCCGAACAGCTGGACCAGTCCGACGCCGACCGCCAGCACGACCGCGGCCAGCAGCACCATCGCGATTGCGCGGTACGGCGGGCCGGTCGGCTCGTCCATGGCCGGGCCGTCGCCCTGCGTGTAGGGGTCGTCGGCGCCGTGCGCGCCGCCGTACTCGGGATCGCCGTACTCGGCATCGCCGGGCTGCGGGCTGTCGTACTGCGGGTTTCCGGACTGGGAGCTCACGCCGCCGAGTCTAGGTCAGTCGAGCCGCATTCCCAGGTTGCGCGCCGCGCGTGCCTTCTGTCGGCTGGAACGCATCCGGCGCAGCCGCTTGACGAGGAGCGGATCCGCGGCCAGGGCCTCGGGGCGGTCGATGAGATCGTTGAGGATCTGGAAGTAGCGCGTACCGGACATGTCGAACTGCTGCCGGATCGCCTCCTCCTTGGAGCCGGCGAACTTCCACCACTGCCGCTCGAACTCGAGCATGGCCCGGTCTCGTTCGGACAGGACGGGGTCGGCGGCGTGGAGCTCGGCCGCCCCCTGCGCGCGGTCCTTCTCGCCCTGCACCTCGCGTGCCGCGGTGGCTGACCGACCCATGTGCCTGCCTCCTGACCGTGATGACCTCTGTTGACCACTGATGATCACTACCCGGATCACCGTGCAGATGAAATACCGTGCGGGTGAAATACACCCTTGTGATTCCCCCGTAGTGAACCACACGCCTCCGACACGTCGCCATGTCCGGCGCTCTAGAATCGACCACCATGGCCGTCCGTCCCATCGTCATCCTCGGCGATCCCGCGCTCCACGCCCCCACCGAGCCCGTCACCGAGTCCCCCGAAGAACTCGCGGCGCTGGTGCAGGACCTCTACGACACCATGGACGCCGCCAACGGGGTGGGCCTGGCCGCCAACCAGATCGGCGTGCGCAAGCGGCTGTTCGTCTACGACTGCCCCGACCTGGACACCGAGGACGGCGAGGGCGTGACCCGCGAGGAGGTCGAGGCGCGCGGCGGCTGGCTCAACCGGCGCGGATGCGTGGTCAACCCAATACTCGAGACGTCCGAGATCCCGGAGACCATGCCGGATCCGGAGGACGACCTCGAGGGCTGCCTGTCCGTCCCGGCGGTCAACTTCCCGCGCGGTCGCGCCTGGTGGGCGCGGGTGACGGGCACCGACGAGCACGGCGAGCCCGTCTCGGTGGAGGGGTACGGACTGTTCGCCCGCTGCCTGCAGCACGAGGTCGGCCACCTCGACGGCTTCCTCTACACCGACGGCCTCATCGGACGGAACCGGAAGGCCGCAAAGCGCCACATCCGTGACGCCGGGTGGGGCGTACCCGGCCTGAGCTGGGATCCGGCCTCCGACCCGGACCCGTTCGCCGATGAAGACGATGACGACCACGACAACGACAATGACTACGACGACGAGGTCGGCACCGACCATGGCTGAGCAGGACCGGGGCCTGTCGGAACGGTCCCGGTGGAACGCCGGCCGCCGGGTGGCGGTGGGCGATCGCGTGGTGGTGCGTCGCCACCTGGAGGCGGGCCAGACCTCGCACCTGTACACCGACGTCATCGGTCGCGTGGTGGAGCTCGAGCCGGAACTGGTCGTGGCCCGCGAGTCCGGTGAGCAGGTGCGGATCGCGGACGCCGACATCGCGGTGCTCAAGGTGATCCCGCCGCGGCCGGTGCGGGCCCGCGACATCCGGGCGCACGAGTACGCCGGTGCCCTGGCGTGGCCCGGACCGGAGTACGAGGTGGTCGACGGCTGGTTCTGCCGCGCCGGCGACGACTGGTCCTACCGCGGGAACTCGGCGGTGCCCGTCCTGCCGTGGGCCGACTGCGAAGACCTGGACGGGGTGCGTTCCTGGTACGCCGCCCGCGGCCTGCCGCTGCGACTCGTGGACGTGGACCGGCTGGTGAAATCCGACCGGATGAGGCTCGGCGGCGCCCCGGTGGACGACTCGCGGATCCATGCCGACCGCGACCTCCTGCTGTGCACCGCCGGCAGCCGCGACCTGCTCGCGGTGGTCGACGAGGCGTTCCCCGCCCCCACCAGGCCGGCGGTCACCCTGGCCGAGCGCCCCGACGACGACTGGCTGGCGCTCTACCACGCCACCGCCGACCTCGACCCCGAGCGAGTCCGGCCGGCGATGCTCGCCACCGCGGGGCTCGTCGCCTCCGGACCGGACGCCGGCGAACCCGGCCCCGGCGGCCACGCGGTGTTCGCTCGGCTCGAGGAGGACGGGGACCTGGCCGCGATCGCCCGCGGCGCCGTCACCGCCGGACCCGACGGACACCCGCGGATCGCGGTGTCCTGCGTGCAGACCGCGGACGCCCACCGCCGCCGCGGCCTGGCCGAGGTGGTCACCGGCTCGCTCGTGGAGTGGGGACTGGGCCTCGGCGCGCAGGAATGTCACCTGCACGTGTTCGCGGACAACTCCGCCGGGCGCGGCCTGTGGGCCAAGCTCGGACTGCAGCCGCACCATTCGCTGCGCCACCTCGTCGTCGTCGACTGACACCGGCTCCGCTCCCACGGTGACACCGCCGCGCGGAGGGCAATACACTCGGGCGCATGCGTCTGGCCACCTGGAATGTGAACTCGATCCGCGCCCGGAAAGACCGCGTGCTCGCGTGGCTCGAACGCTCCGACGTCGACGTCCTGGCGATGCAGGAGACCAAGTGCAAGGACGAGCAGTTCCCCGAAGACGCGTTCCGTGAGCTCGGGTACGAGGTGGCCCACCACGGGTTGAGCCAGTGGAACGGCGTCGCCGTGGCCTCCCGGGTCGGGCTCGAGGACGTGCGTCTGGGCTTCGACGACATGCCCGGTTTCCACAAGGACCCCGAGGTCTCGCAGGACCCTGAGGCCCGCGCCATCTCGGCGGTCTGCGACGGCGTCCGCGTGTACAGCCTCTACGTCCCCAACGGCCGTGAGCTGGGCGACCCGCACTACACGTACAAGCTGGAGTGGCTGGCCCGCCTGCGTGACCACGCCGCCGCCGAGTTGGCCGCCGACTCCGCCGCCCAGATCGCCCTCGTGGGTGACTGGAACGTCGCGCCGCTCGACGAGGACGTGTGGGACCCGGAGGTCTTCGAGGGCAAGACCCACACCTCCGGACCCGAGCGGCTCGCGTTCGCCGCGTTCGACGGCGCCGGCTTCCGCGAGGTCACCCGCGAACACACCCCCGGGCCCGGCGTCTACACCTACTGGGACTACACCGGACTCAGCTTCCCCAAGCGCAAGGGCATGCGGATCGACTTCCAGCTGCACTCCCCCGCCCTGGCCGCCCGCGTGACCGGGGCGTCCATCGACCGCGAGGAGCGCAAGGGCAAGGGCGCCTCCGACCACGCGCCCGTCGTCGTGGACCTCGACTGAGCCATGTCCACGTTCCAGCTTCGGCGCTACATCGACCGCCTGCGCGCCGAGGGGTTCACGGTCCGC
This sequence comes from Dietzia sp. IBK-p2-15D, assembly GCF_057773105.1. Taxonomy (NCBI): domain Bacteria; kingdom Bacillati; phylum Actinomycetota; class Actinomycetes; order Mycobacteriales; family Dietziaceae; genus Dietzia; species Dietzia sp. IBK-p2-15D. Next base: position 117,772 of record NZ_JBYMTK010000001.1, on the reverse strand, counting down.
GACGACCACGGCGAGGACCCGGATCTCATCGACATCCACGGCCGGGCCGTCGACACCTGGCGGGAGAACTACCCGTACGACGAGCGACTGGACCGCAACCAGTACGAGGTCGAGAAGTACCTGCTGCAGATCGAGCTGCTGAAGTTCCAGAACTGGCAGGCCGAGACCGGGCACCGGCAGGTGATCGTGTTCGAGGGCCGCGACGCCGCCGGCAAGGGCGGGACGATCAAGCGGTTCAGCGAGTACATCAACGTCCGGCAGGCCCGGGTCGTCGCGCTGGTCAAGCCGACCGAGACCGAGATGTACCAGTGGTACTTCCAGCGGTACGTGGCCCATCTGCCCAGCCGCGGCGAGCTCGTGCTGTTCGACCGCTCCTGGTACAACCGCGCCGGCGTGGAGCGGGTGATGGGCTTCTGCACCGATTCCCAGTACGAGACGTTCATGGAGCAGGCGCCCATGTTCGAGAAGATGCTGGTCGAGTCCGGGGTCGGTCTGACCAAGTTCTGGTTCTCGGTCACCCGCGAGGAGCAGAAGACCCGGTTCGCGATCCGGCAACTTGACCCGGTCCGTCGGTGGAAGCTCTCGCCCATGGATCTGCAGTCCCTCGGCAAGTGGGACGAGTACACGGAGGCCAAGGAGGAGATGTTCCGTCGGACGGACACCGAATGGGCCCCGTGGATCACCATCAAGTCCAACGACAAGAAGCGGGCCCGCATCAACGCGATGCGCTACTTCCTGAACCAGTTCGACTACCCGGACAAGGACCCCCAGGTGGTGTTCGACCCGGACCCGCAGATCGTCCGACGCGGCAAGGACGCCGTCGGGGACTGACTGAGCCTGCTCAGGAGGGCCCCGCGCACAGGCCTGGCGGAGCCGCGCCGGGAATGTCTGGGCGACGGCGGGCCTTGCACTGGGTATGAGCCATACCAACGACCCCGCCGTCATCAAGCGCCTGCTCACCGAGAAGGGCCGCTGGGCCGTCGCCGGCCTGTCCAGCAACTCCGCGCGCACCGCGTACGGGATCGCCGCCTACGTCCGCGACCTGGGGCACGAGATCGTTCCGGTCCATCCCAAGGCCGAGACCGTGCACGGTCAGCAGGGCTACCCGGATCTCGCGTCCGTTCCCGGCGAGGTCGATGTGGTCGACGTGTTCGTCAACTCGCAGCTCGCGGGCGGCGTGGTGGACGATGCGATCGCCAAGGGAGCCAAGGCTGTGTGGCTGCAGCTGGGCGTCATCGACGAGGCCGCGGCGCAGCGGGCGAAGGATGCCGGGCTGGACGTGGTGATGGACGCGTGCCCCGCGATCGAAGCCCCTCGTCTGGGCCTGGCGTGAACCGAGGGCCCGGCTGGGTCTAGAAGCCGCTCGAGGCCAGTCCCACCATCGCGAAGATGAAGATGAAGTACAGCACGATGAGGACTGCCACGATCGCCAGCGAGATCATGCCGAGCTTCTTGGCGGTCGCACTGGCGGCCTCGGCTTCGGCGTGGCGACCGGCGGCCCACAGCGGGTAGACCTCGAGGGCGCGGGTCATCGCGACGAACGACAGCGGCCAGAAGAAGAGGATCGACGCGACCGCCCAGCCGACGTTCGACGGCGGGCCGGGGCGAGCTCCCGAGGTGGTCCCGTACCCGCCCGCCACGGCGAAGGACGGAGTCTGCGCGCCGTAACCGGTCGGGGTCTGCGCGCCGTAACCGGTCGGGGTCTGCGCGCCGTAACCGGTCGGGGTCTGCGCGCCGTAACCGGTCTGCCCGTACGAGCCCTGGCCGTACGGACTCTGTCCGTATGTGCCCTGTCCGTATGTGCCCTGGCTGTAGGTGCCCTGCCCGTACGGGTTCTGGCTGTAGGAGCCCCGACTCGCATCGTCGCCACCGGTCGAGTCGCCGTCGGCAGTGTTCCCCTGGAGCGGGTAGGTCATGGGAGTCCTCCGGGTAGCTGGTCGTCTGGGGTCAGACTACGTCCCGCTCCCCCGGCCCCTTCTCAGCCGCTCGTCGGCCGGCTGACAATGGTCACCGCGGGCCACGGTCACCGACCCGCGTCTGTCACGGCTGGGCGACCAGGAGCTGATATTCCGGGAAGCGAACAAGGAACCGCCGCACGTAGCTGCAGACCGGCCGGATCTTGAGCTCGTCGAGCCGCATGCGGGTGAGCACCAGGCTGACCAGCAATCGCGCGATCCCCTGCTGTCCGTACCGCTCCTCGATCACGGTGTGGAGCAGGATGTAGACGTCGCCGTCCTTCTCGTAACCGACGAGACCCATGAAGGTCTCGCTGTCCCACAGTTCGAAGCGGTCTCTATCGGTGTTGTGGACCAGCTTGAGCGACGTTACAGGGGACATCAGAACTCCTTCTTCAGGGCGTGTTCCACCCGCGATGCTACTCGTCGGGCTACGCTCGCCCCGGCACAATCACATACTCATCCACACGGGAGTCCGCTTCGACGCGCGGGCTGAGAGGACGACCAGCCGGGTCGTCGACCGTAGAACCTGTCCGGATCATGCCGGCGTAGGGAGATCAGGAAACACCATGGGCACAGCTCTATTCACCGACGGCGCCGACGGCCCCGATTCCACCCCGATCGACGCCGTGACGTGCGGCCCCATCCATTCCAGCGGCAAGGCTCACCTCGAGGTACCCGGCGAATCGGGTGACGCCCAGCGCGTGCCCGTGCGCCGGATCGCGCTCACCAACGGCACGACGTTCGACGTCTACGACACCTCCGGCCCGTATACCGCCTACGCGCGTGCGGCCGACTGCCATGACCTGGGCGCGGGACTCCCGCCCACCCGCCGTGAGTGGTCCCACCCCGGGGCCGTCCCCGCCTCGCCGGGCAAGCACACCCTTGTCCGGACGCAGTTGGCCTGGGCGCGGGCGGGGCTGACGACCCCCGAGATGCGGTTCATCGCCGTGCGGGAGGGGATCGACGTCGAGGTGGTGCGTTCGGAGGTCGCCGCCGGCCGGGCGGTCATCCCGGCCAACCACCTCCATCCGGAGAGCGAGCCGATGATCATCGGCAAGCGCTTCCGAACCAAGATCAACGCCAACATCGGCAACTCGGCGGTCACCAGTTCGATCGCCGAGGAGGTCGAGAAGATGGTGTGGGCTGCCCGCTGGGGCGCGGACACCATCATGGACCTGTCCACCGGCCGGGACATCCACGAGACGCGGGAGTGGATCCTGCGCAACTCCCCCGTCCCCGTGGGCACCGTGCCCATCTACCAGGCGCTGGAGAAGGTGGGCGGCGACCCGGCCCGTCTGACCTGGGAGTTGTACCGCGATACCGTCATCGAACAGTGCGAACAGGGCGTGGACTACATGACCGTCCATGCCGGTGTGCTGCTGCGCTATGTCCCGCTGGCGGCCAAGCGGGTCACCGGGATCGTGTCGCGTGGCGGATCGATCATGGCGGCGTGGTGCCTGGCGCACCACCGCGAGTCGTTCCTCTACACCCACTTCGAGGAACTGTGCGAGATCCTCGCCCGCTACGACGTGACGTTCTCCCTCGGCGACGGTCTGCGGCCGGGGTCGATCGCCGATGCCAACGACGAGGCGCAGTTCGCCGAACTGCGCACGCTCGGGGAGCTCACCGGGATCGCCAAGAGCCACGGCGTGCAGGTGATGATCGAGGGACCCGGTCACGTGCCGATGGACAAGATCGTGGAGAACGTGCGCCTCGAGGAGGAGTGGTGCGAGGAGGCCCCGTTCTACACGCTGGGCCCACTCGCCACGGACATCGCGCCGGGCTATGACCACATCACGTCCGCGATCGGTGCAGCCCGCATCGCCGAGGCGGGCACGGCGATGCTGTGTTACGTCACGCCCAAGGAACACTTGGGCCTGCCCGACCGGGACGACGTCAAGACCGGAGTGATCACCTACAAAATCGCCGCGCACTCGGCCGATCTGGCGAAGGGTCACCCGGGCGCGCAGGCCCGCGATGACGCGCTGAGTACCGCCCGGTTCGAGTTCCGCTGGCGGGACCAGTTCGCCCTCGCCCTCGACCCGGACACCGCGCTGGCGTACCACGACGCGACGCTGCCCGCGGAGCCGGCGAAGACAGCCCACTTCTGCTCGATGTGCGGTCCGAAGTTCTGCTCGATGCGCATCTCCCAGGACATCCGCGACTACGCCGCGGAGCACGGGATGGAAACGGTGGCGGCGATCGAGGCGGGGATGGCGGAGAAGTCGGCCGAGTTCACCGACGGGGGCGGCCGCGTCTACCTGCCGATCACCGGTCGATAACCGCTCCGGCCAGGCGAGTCGCCCGGCAGGTCGCACTGGTGGAGCGACGGGTCGACCTCGTCGTCGTCACCGACCGCGCCGCCACCCACCAGTCCCTCGACGGGGCGAGCCCCGGTGCGACGTCGGATCGGGAGCCCGGACTCAAGCGTCTCGGCGCAGCGTCATCAGCACCCCGATGACCCAGAGGGCCACGCACACGGACGCGAACCAGGCGAACGCCGGCCACTCGCCCCACGTGATGTACCCGCGGACGCTCTCTCCCTGGGTCCAGAAGTCACCGTTGGCGAACGGCATCCAGGCGGCGATGTCCTCGCCGACCCGCGGGATCAACGAGACCATGCCCTCGAGGGCCAGTATCCACACGAGGAACAGAGAGATCGTGCCGGCGGCGTTGCGCATGATGTACGCCAGGCCCGTGACCGCGATCGTCCCCAGTGCGGCGTAGACGGGGAAGCGCCACAGGTAGGTCAGCCCGTCTCCGGAGAACGGGGTCCAGCCCTCGTTGCCGGAGAGCGCCCCGGCGACGAGGAGCGCCAGGATCACCGCGATGGCTGTGACCACCATCGACAGCACCGTGAACAGGGCGGTCTTGGCCAGGATGGCAGGCCAGCGCGACGGCGTCGTCAGGAACGTGGCCTTGATGGTGTGATATCGGTACTCGCCGGTCACGCCGACGATCGCGGCGATCCACGCCAGCAGGACGGTGAACGCACTGACGCCGAGGATCGCGAACAGCGGGTCACTGCCGCCGCCGGGCGCACCGGCCATCGGGTCCCCTGTGGCGGGCTGCTCGAACTGGCCGATCACCACTGCGAGTACCACCGCCAGGCCGATGCCGATCGCGTACAGCCAGTAGGCGCTCTTGGTGGTGGTGACCTTGATCCACTCGGACTTCAGCTGGTTCATCGGGTGGACTCCTGACCGTGGTACTCGACGTCCTGGTCGGTGAGGGCCATGAAGGCCTCCTCCAGCGACGCCCGCTTCTCGTGCAGTTCGTGGACGGTGATCCCCAGGCTGGCGGCGACATCGCCGACCTGCGGCGCGCGGAGGTTCTGGATGAGGAAGACACCCTGTTCCGCGTCGAACGTGGCCTCGATGCCCTCGTCGCGCGCGGCGGCGGTGAACTCGTCGACGTGCGGGGTGCGCAACACCACCGAGGATGTGGCGGCGTCCAGGAACTCCTCGACGGAGGTCTGCGCGCGCAGCTTGCCGCGGCCGATCACGACGAGATCCTGGGCGGTCTGCGCCATCTCCGACAGCAGGTGCGAGGAGACGAGCACGGTGCGGCCCTCTGCGGCGCGCGCGTGCATGAAACGGCGGATCCACAGGATCCCCTCGGGGTCGAGTCCGTTGACGGGCTCGTCGAACAGCAGGACCTCGGGGTCGCCGAGCATGGCGGTGGCCAGACCGAGTCGCTGGCGCATGCCGAGCGAGTATCCGCCGACCTTGCGGCCGGCGACGTCGGTGAGGCCGACCAGGCCGAGCACCTCGTCGACGCGGCCCGGGGCCACCCCGCCCGCCGCGGCGACCATCCTCAGGTGCGCGCCGGCGGAGCGGTTGGCGTGGGTCCAGGACGCGTCGAGCAGACAGCCCACCTTGTGGGCGGGGCGATCCAACTCGCGGTACGGGGTGCCGTTGATCAGTGCCTGCCCGGACGTGGGGGTGTCGAGACCGACCATCATCCGCATCGTCGTGGACTTCCCGGCGCCGTTCGGGCCGAGGAATCCGGTGACGACGCCGGGACGGACCTCGAAGCTGAGGTCGTCCACGGCGGTGGAGGCGCCGAAGCGCTTGGTGAGATTCCGTACCTCGATCATGGTCCCAGTCTGCCTGCCGGGGCGCGGGCAGCGTGCGTCCACCTACTCAGCCCGCGTACAGGTAGTGCAGTACTAGGCTCGTGACCATGGATGACGCCACGCCCGAGCCGGATCGCCATCTGCCGTCGGTCCGCGCCTCCGACGCCGAGCGCGACGCCACCGCCAAGCTCCTCCAGGAGTCCTTCTCGGAGGGGAGGCTCACGCTCGCCGAATTCGATGACCGGACCTCGCGGGCGTACGCCGCACGCTTCCGGTCCGAGCTCATCGAGCTGACGCACGACCTGCCGATCGCCCACCACGAGCACGACTCGACGCCCGCGACCCGGCCGCACGGGGCCCCGGCGCGTCGCGTCACCGGGGCCAGCGGGCCCGCCTCCTCGCTGGCGATCATGGGAGGCGTCGAGCGGGCGGGGGCGTGGACCCTTCCCTCCGTGCACACCGCGTTCGCGCTGATGGGCGGCATCGAGATCGACCTGCGTGGCGCCTCGTTGCAGTCCCACGAGACGACGATCCGGGCGTTCGCGATCATGGGCGGCATCGACATCTACGTCCCCGACGACATCCATGTGGAGATCGAGGGCCTGGGGCTGATGGGGGGCTTCGGCGAGGAGTCCGGGAACTGGAAGCCCGATCCGCGACCGGTCCGCCAGGCCCCGCCCGGAGCCCCGGTCATCAGGGTCACGGGACTGGCGCTCATGGGCGGGATCGGCGTGCGGCGGGTGCCGCGCACCGAGGACTGACCGTCGGCGGGCTGGCGGACAGGTCGCGCGCATGCCGTCGGGCGGCCGGTAGGGCCTCAGTCGACCGGAGGGCTGGACGCCTGCGCCCAGAAGCGTTTCGGGATGCGGCCGGCGAGGCGGGCGGCGTGCCCGGCCCGGACGGCCTCGCGCATCGCGGCGGCCATGAGCGGCGGGTTCTCCGCCCGGGTGACGGCGGTGGCGAGTAGGACGCCGTCGCAGCCGAGTTCCATGGCAAGTGCGGCGTCGGAGGCAGTGCCGATCCCCGCGTCGCAGATCACCGGAACTCCGGCGCGCTCGACGATCATCTCCAGGTTGTGCGGGTTGCAGATCCCGAGCCCGGTGCCGATCGGTGCGCCCAGGGGCATGACCGCGGCGCAGCCCACGTCCTCCAGGCGGCGGGCCAGGACGGGGTCGTCGGTGGTGTAGGGAAGGACGACGAAACCGTCGTCGACGAGGTCTTCTGCGGCCTCTACCAGTTCCACCCCGTCGGGCAGGAGCGTGCGCTCGTCGGCGATCACCTCGAGCTTCACCCAGTCGGTGCCGAGCGCCTCGCGGGCGAGCCGGGCGGTCTTGACGGCCTCGGTGGCGGACCTGCAGCCGGCGGTGTTGGGCAGCGGGCGGATGTCGAGCTCTTTCAGCATCCCGAGCAGCCCGAGTCCGCCGGCGCCGTCCATGCCCAGCCGCAGGTCGACCTTGCGGATCGACACGGTGGTCAACGCGGTCCCCGAGGCGATCAGCGCCTCGCGCAGGACCTCCTGGTTACCGGCGCCGCCGGTGCCCGTGATGAGCCGCGAGGAGATCTCCTCGCCCGCGATCACCAGGGGTGAGTCCAGCACCGCGGCAACGTCGGACGGGTACGCGGACGGCCCTGCGACGCCGTGAACCGGGGTCGCGGTCGGGTCAGCCACCCTGGACCGCCGTGAGGACGTCGATCTCCGCGCCCGCACCGAGCGGGGCGTCGTCCCAGCCCGAGCTGGGCACCACCACGCCGTCGACGGCGATGGCGACGCCCTCGTCGGGCAGGTCCAGCTCGGTGACGAGTGCGCGGACGGTCGCGCCGTCGGCCAGGGTGCGGTCCTCCCCGTTCACCGTGACGATCATGGGCCCTCCTAGTTCCGGGTCGCGGCTGTACGTCTCCACCGTAGTCGCCTGCGCGGGGTGCCCGTAGTCGCCGGCGCGGGGCCCCGGCGACGTCGATGCGGTGGGCCCACAGCGACCGGCACCCGGGCCCCACGGCGACCGCACCCGGGGCTCACCCGCGGGTGAAGCGGTCGGGAGCGGCCGCACGCGCCGCCGCCGGACCGCGCACCGCGTGCAGTGTCGCCCAGACCGCCGCGACGGTCACCGGGGTGAGCGCGATGCCGTTGCGTCCGTGCCCGGTGGCGTGGATGACGCGCGGGTCCGTCGGGTCGGCGCCGAGGAACGGCAGGTTGTCCGGCGACATCGGCCGGAGCCCGGCGGTCGCCTCGGCCAACTCGTACTCACCGATCCCGGGGAAGATCGTCTCGGCGTCGGCGAGCAGGTCGCGCACCCCGCCGACGGTCACCTGCCGGTCGTCGCCGTGTTCGTACTGCGTGGCGCCCACGACCAGACCACCGTCGCGCGGGACCAGGTACAGCGGTCGCCCGCGGACGAACGCCCGCACCACTCCCCTGGGCGGGTCCTCGCACCCGGGCCGGGCGCGCAGCCGGAGCACCTCGCCCTTGACCGGGCGCACGGGCAGCCCCGCCAGTTCGGCGGACCCGGAACCCGCAGCCAGGACGATGCGGTCCGCGTCGACGTCGTCGAGCGAGGTCACCGCGCTGCGCACCCACCTCACGCCCTCGGCGCGGCAGGCGCGGGTCAGGGCGGCCAGCAGGACGCGGTTGTCGACGGCTCCCTCGGAGTCCATGCGGTAGGCGGCGCGGGCGATTCGGGCCACGGACGGCTCGGCCTCGCGCAGCTCGCGCCGGGTGACGCGGCGCACGTCGGCGTCGGTGATCCCGGAGGCCGGGCCGGTGTCGGCGGGGTCGGGCTGGCGGGCGGCCCACTCCATGGCCATGTCGAGGTCGCGGGCGTCGGCCTCGTCCACGGCCAGCATGTGCGTGTGGGTGGCGGTGCGGACCGGCGGGCCGGGAGGGACGTACGGCTCGAGTGCGCTCAGCATGTCCGGCCACCGCCGCAGGGAGTCCACCCCGAGCGCGAACACGGCCTCCTCCCCCGGCCAGGCCTCGCTGAACGGGGCGAGCATGCCACCGGCCACCCACGCCGCGGCCGAGGCGGGCACTCCGTCGGGGCCGGAGTCATCGGGCTCGTAGATCACCACTTCCGTGGCCAGCTCGGTCCTGGCGGCCGACCAGGCGCAGGCCAGTCCGATCACCGAACCGCCGATCACGGCCAGCCGGCGGGCCCCGATACGCGCGACACCGGTGTCCGCGGCCTCCCGGGCCGCGGCGGCGGCACCGGCACCGGCACCGGGGCGGAGTCCGTCGTCGGCGGCGGCGCGGGAGGTCATGACGCCCAGCCTAGTGGGGCCCTGGCCTACGGTTGTGACCATGACCTCCCGCGCCGACCGCCTCCGTGCCCGCCTCGCCGATGCCCGTCTCTACCTCTGCATCGACGCGCGTCGACACCTCGACGAGCAGGCGCGCCAGCAGGGGTGGTCGGGGGACTTCCCGGCGCTGCGCAGGGACGTCACCGCGGCGCTGGCGGGCGGCGTCGACATCGTGCAGCTGCGGGACAAGAACTCTGCCGGCGAACGCGACCACGGGCCACTCGAGGCCGGGCACGAACTGCGGGCCCTGGCGGTGATGCGCGAGGTGTGCGATTCCCACGGGGCGCTGCTGTCGGTGAACGACCGCGCCGACGTCGCCGTGGCGTCCGGGGCGGACGTGCTGCACGTCGGGCAGGACGACCTGCCGGTGGAGTGGGCGCGCCGGATCGTCGGAGACGACGTGGTGCTCGGCCTGTCCTGCCACGCGGTGGACGAGGTCGACAGGGCCGCGGCGAACCCGCTGGTCGACTACTTCTGCACGGGCCCCGTGTGGCCCACCCCGACCAAGCCGGGCCGCGTCGCGCCGGGCCCGGACCTCGTGCGCCACGCGGCAGGGACCACCGCGGGGTCGGGGTCGGCTGCGGGGTCGGCTGCCGGGTCAGGGTCGGCTGCGGGGTCGGCCGGGACGCCGTGGTTCGCCATCGGCGGGATCGACGCGACGAACCTGCCGGAGGTGCTGGCGGCGGGTGCGACCCGGGTGGTGGTGGTCCGCGCCATCACCGGCGCCGCCGACCCCACCACCGCCGCCCGCGAACTCCGCGCGGCCCTGACCTAGCCGGTCGGCGGTGTCGGTCTAGCGCGCGGCCTCGGTCCGGACAGCCCCACTCGGACCAGCCCCGCCCCGGAGAGCCCCGCCCCGGTCCGCGTCCGTCCGGTCGGCCGTTGCCCGCGGAGACAGGCCCTCCCCCGTCAACTCCTTGCTCAGCGTCCTGCGCAACACCTGCCGGGGCTTACGGTCCAGCGAATCGCCCTCTCGCCGTCGTCGTCGTCCCCACGACTCCGGCGCCAACCCGGGCACCAGGGTGAGGACCTTGCCCAGGCCGCGCGCGGGCCACTCGACGGCGGCGTGATCGACCTGCACCGTGGCGCGGCGGCCCCGCAGCACGAGGGTCATCACCCCGTTATCGAACCAGAGTCCGTCGGTGACCCGCCACCGCGCCTCGGGCTCCCGAACCCCGACCGCCCGGGCCAGCCGTCGCGTCAGGGCGGGCACGGGCTCGCGGACCGACAGTCGGTTCACCGCCCGGATCGACTTCTGTAGAGGATTGCGGAACGGAGACATCACCAGCTGGTGGACGCGGGTGGGTGAGTCCGCCACCCGCTCCGCGGTGAGGTCGACCTCCTCCAGGTACGAGCAGTGCACGTCGCCGCCCAGCAGGAGGATCGACGCGGGCGCGGGCCCGTGATCGCCCGCGGCCACCTCGGTGAGCAGGCCGACCAGGTCGTCGAAGCTGTTCCGGAACGCCGCCCAGTGCTCGAGGTCCACGGTGAGGCGGATCCACTCGCCGACCCGCGCGGTGGCCGGCTTGTCGGGCTGGTCGCGGGACACCGCCTCGTTCCAGCCCTCGAGGTTGTGCAGGGCCGGCAGCATGAACGCCGGGAGGGACGAGCCGATCACCAGGTGGTCCACGTCCGCGTCCAGGCAGGACTCGCGCGTCCACTCCCATTCGTTGGCATCCATCACGCGGCGGTTCCCGGGCTCGAGGTGCCGCGAGGCCCGAACGTCGAGCATCACCACCCGCACCCGCCCGAAGTCGCGCTTGAAGCTCCACTGCTCGGTGCGGCGCTCGGAATCGGTGGACAGCGCGAAGTCGTCCAGTAGCGACTCCCTCTCCGCGTCCGAACCGGCGGACCGCAACGCCCGGTACATCTCGTTGCGCTCCAGCTCGTCGGGGGCGAGGTTGCCCAGGTGCTGGTAGACGAAGTAGCTGCCGAACGCCCCGATCACCCGGTCGCTCCACCACGGCTGAGCGGTCATCTCGCGACGCCACGCGTGGGAGGAGTTCCAGTCGTCGCGCAGGTCGTGGTCGTCGAGGATCATGCAGCTCGGCACGGTCGACAGCAACCAGCGCACATCCGCGTCACGCCACGACTCGTGGTACAGCCAGGAGTACTCCTCGAAATCGCAGATCTCGTCGGAGACGTCGCGGTCTCCCCCGGCGCCGGCCGAGTCCCGCACCGACTGCGGGCCACCGCCCGCGCGCCGACGCTCGGCCAGCCGCTCGGAGATCTCCCGGCTGGGGATGTCGGCATACACCTGGTCGCCGAGCAGCAGCATCGCGTCCGGCCACTCCTCCCGCGGGGTGTGCGCCATGCGGTGCGCCAGGGCGACCAACGCGTCGGCACCGATCCGGCGCAGCGCCACCGGGGTCTGGCTCTCCCCACGACGGCACGACCCGAACGCCAGCCGCACCGTGTCGTCGGCGCGCGGCGTGCGAATCACGCTGGGCCGACCCGGGTCGACGGGCCAGGCGAGCCGGTCGTCGAGCGACACCTCGTACGGCGTCATCTCCCCCTCCGGCAGCCGGCACAGGTGCAGTACCGCGAAGTGGTGGCCGTGCACGCCCCACGAACGCTCGGTGACCATCTCGTCGCCGGCACGGATGGTCACCTCGCACGGTGCCGACACCTCCACCCACACCGTGGCGTCCGTGCTGTCGACGTAGCGCAGCATCGGGCCGACGAGGATCTCCGGGGGCAGGGTCATGCGTTCCAGTGTGCACCCGTGGGGCGGTGCGGCGCGCGGATCCGACCCGTCAGGTCGGGTGGACCCGGTGAACCGGGCCGGGACCGGGGCGGGGCCGGGGTCGGACCGGGGCGGGGCGGGGCCGGGGCGGGACCGGGGTGGGACCGGGCCGGCGTGCGCGCGTGCTACCCGAGGAGGGCGCGGGGTCCGACGACGACGACGTCGCCCGGCAACCTGTCCCGCAGTCCCCGGTCGGCCGTCACCACCACCACCCGGCGGGGCCCGCCATCCAGCTCGGTGGCCAGGTCGACGATCGCGTCGTCGCCGGACCCGGGCGCGCGGTGGACGACGAACGGGCCCTCGTGCTCGGCGGCCTTGGCGGCGCCCTCGATGACGGCGTGCGCGCGGGCGACCCAGCCGAACCCCCCCGGCAGTTCGAGGGTGCGGGGCATCCCGGCACCCAGGTCGTCGAGCAGTCGCGAGGTGGAGCCGGCCCGGTCCTTCCACCAGCCGTCGGGACGGGAGCCGAGCACATTGGCCACGTCCACCACCAGCTCGACGGGGTCGGTGCGCAGCCCGTTCGCCCAGGCGTGGGCGAACGCGGGCATGAGCGGCAACTCGGCCACCAGCGTCTCGGGCACCCAGCGGAGTTCGAGACTCTCGTTGTTGGGCACGGTCTCCAGCGCGCGCGGGGCGTCCGCGATGACGGTGGTGTACGTCCACTCCACCGCGTCGGGCGACTCCTGGACCAGCGGCGGGATGGTGCGGGGGCGGGCGGAGCCGGACGGCTGGCCCGACGGGTCCTCGGGAAGCTCGTCGTGGCGCTGGTCGGGCCGCAGCCGGCTCAGCAGCTCGGCCGCGTGCCGCAGGTCGAGTCCGGGCCGGTGCCACACGGTCCCGGGCATGCGGGAGGTCACGACCTGCGCGCGGACCACCACGTCGGCGGGCCGGATCTCGGCCTCCTCCTCCGTCTCGCGCAGCGCCGCCACGGGCGCGTCCTCGTACGAGTCCCGCGCACCGCCCGGCAGTGCCCACGTGTCGCCCGAGGCCGTCCACACGGCGCGGTGCTGCAGCAACACGAGCGGGGTGTCGGGATCGGACGGGTCCGCAGCCCGCAGGAGCAGCCCGGCGGCGCCGAACCGACCCCACCGGCGATCGCCCTCGTCGGACACCACCCAGCCGTTGCCGTCACCTTCGCTCGCCACCACCGGTCGTCCACCTCCCCTGGACCCGTCCACCCCCGGATCGGGCGGAACCTTGAGTCCTCGTCGACCAGTCTGCCCGACGCCGCGCCGCCACTTCACTAACCTGGGAGACACTCCCGTCGGATCGTCGGCTCGGCGGGCGGAGACCGGGGAGGTGAGCGAGCAGATGCGCGCCCGAACCTTCTCGCTACGCCGCGCCCGCGGTGCGGCCGCCGACACGCCCGCACCCGGCGACGCACCGGTGGGCGGCGCCCCGGCCGGGTCGACATCGGCACCCACGCCCGCGGCGCCCGCCGCCGGGGCCGCGCCTGCGCCTGCGTCCGCGTCCCAGCCCGGCTCCGCCTCCCAGTCCGGCCCCGCGTCCCGACCCGACTCTGCATCCCAGCCCGGGTCCGCGCAGTCCAGTGCCGCGTCACCGGCCGGCTCCGCTCCCCGGGCCGGCGCCTCACCCGCCTCCGGCTCCCGGCCCGGCTCCGCCTCCACGCTCACACCAACGTCCGGCTCGGGTGGCGAGTCGTCATCCACCCTCCAACCCCGCAGGCCGGTCCGTCGTCGCGCCGCCCGCTTCTGGAACGACGTGCTCACCACGCCGGGCCGCATGTCCGTCTTCGCGTTGCTCGCGATCATCACGGTGCTCACGGGCGGGATCGTGGCGTCCTCGACGATCACCCAGCGGCAGAGCTACCACGAGACGCTGCTGGCCGAGGTCGAGCCCGTCGCCAACGCGTCGCAGACGTTGTACAGCTCCCTGACGATCGCGGACTCCGCGGCGAACACCGCGTTCATTACCGGCGGTATCGAGCCTGCGGAACTGCGCGAACGCTACCTCCAGGCGATCGCGACCTCGTCGTCGTCGATCATCGCCGCCTCCCAGGGCCTCGACCGCACCGACACCGAGTCCATCGAACAGCTCGCCCTCATCAACGCCCAGCTGGCCACCTACACCGGCCTGGTGGAGACGGCGCGCACCAACAACCGCGTGGCCAATCCGGTCGGCTCGGCGTATCTGGCGTCGGCGTCGACGCTGATGCAGGACACAATCCTGCCCGCCGCCGCGGACCTGTACGACCGGCAGTCCACGTCGGTGGGACAGTCGGACAGGGAGTGGTCGTCGCCGCCATGGGGGTCGTTCTTCCTGCTGGGGCTGGCGATCGCGGTGCTGTTGCTGTTGCAACAGTGGCTGTGGCGACTCACCGGGCGGCGGTTCAACCCGGCGCTCGCCCTGGGCTCGCTGCTCATGGTGGCGACGTTCCTGCTCACGATGATCGCCGGGTTCCTCGCGGCCAATGACAACGCCAAGGGCCTGTCCGAGGGCGCGGCACCGATGAACGAGCTCACCCGCCAGCGCATCAACGCCCAGAAGGTGCGCGCGCAGGAGACGCTCAACCTGGTGCGGCGCACCGATCCGGAAGGGTCGGCCGCCGAGCGGGCGACCACCCTGGGCAACGTGCGTGACACCCTGACCGTCTACCTCGACGACGAGGACGACGCGGACTCCTCCGGGCGCATCAACCTCGACTCGCAGGGTGCGGTGACGGACGCGATCGAGGCGCTCGACGCCTGGATGGCCGCCCAGAACCGCGCCGACTCCCTGTACCAACAGGGCGACTACCAGGGCGCGATCACCATCTCCTCCGGCCAGAGCGAGGGCGACTCGGGGGCCGCGTTCGAGGAGTTCGACGAGTCCATGCAGGACGCCATCGAGGAGGCCCGCGACACCCTGCGTACGCGCATCGACAACGCCCGCCGCACCTCCTCCAACGGGCCCGATCTCATCATCGCGCTGTCCACCCTGGCCGCGTTCGCCGTGGTCGTGGGCATCGCGCCGAGGATCAGGGAGTACCTGTGACGGCGGGGGTGCGGACCGGGTCGGGCGCGCGGGGACACGGCGCGCGGCGCCGGGCGAGGCGGGTCGCGCTCGGGGGCGTGTTGGTGGCGGCCCTGGCGTTCGGGTCGGCGTGTGGGGTCGACGACGACGAGGGCGGCCCCGGCGCCGGCGGGCCGGAACGAGACGCGACCGCGGAGTCGGCCGGAATACCCGGGGCGGGGATCCCGCAGATTGACGCGGTGATGCCGCTTCCCGCCGGCGCGGTGATCAGCACGGACGTCCCCGCCGGCCTGCCCGACGAGAACGACGAGAGCTGCGACCCCCTGCCCAGTCTGCGGCCGAACGACGCCACCCCCGCGGAGAGAGTGCCGCGGATCCTCGAGCGGGGTCGACTGATCGTGGGACTGGACCAGGGCTCCAACCTGTTCTCCTTCCGCGACCCTGCCAGCGGCCAACTCACCGGCTTCGACGTGGACCTGGCGCGCGAGATCGCCGCGGACATCTTCGGCGATCCGCGACAGGTGGAGTTCCGGTCGCTGACGTCGTCGAACCGGCTCGAGGCGCTGGAGAACGACCAGGTGGACGTGGTGATCCGGTCGATGTCCATCACGTGCGCACGGCGCGAGCGGGTGACGTTCTCGGTGCCGTACTACCAGGCCTACCAGCGGGTCCTGGCGGTGCGCGGGTCGGGGATCACGGAGATCGAGCACCTCGAGGGCAAGCGCGTGTGCGTGGCCGCCGGGACGACGTCGGCGTCGCGGTTGTGGGAGGAGTTGGATCGGATCACGGTGCTGTCGGTGAACACGTGGGCGGACTGCCTCGTGGCCATCCAGCAGAACCAGGTGGACGCGATCACCACCGACGACGCGATCCTCGTGGGAATCACCGCGCAGGACCCGTACCTGGAGATCGTGGGGCCGCAGCTCGACGCGGAGCCGTACGGGGTGGGCATCGCCAAGTCCACGCCGGGCGACAACACCGACGGGCTGGTCCGTCAGGTCAACTCCACGCTCGAACGGATCCGCGCGGACGGCACGTGGAACCGCATGTACTCGACGTGGTTGTCCGGGCTGGGGCCCAACCCCGGGATGCCGGTGCCGAGGTACGTGCCGGAGGAGCAGCGATGAGTTACCGGAAGTGGGACGACCCGCTCGAGGAGGGCGAACCCAGCGTCGGCACGCAGGCCACGATGCGGACCGAGGCGGTGGCCGTAACGGAGGCCGCCACGGCGACCGGTCTGACCGAGGCGACGGGCGCGATGGAGGCCACGGGCGCCATGGAAGCCACCGGGGCCATGGGGGCGACCGGGCAGCTCGAGGCCACGGGCCCGCACGTCCATTCGGGAAGCATGGCGGAGACCGGGGCGGTCGAGGCCACCGGCGCGGCGTCGATGACCGGGTTCCTCGCGGAGACCGACCCCGGTGGCGCGACCGATCCGGGCGCGGCGGGCGCGGCGGGCGCGGGGCGGAGTCATGATCCCGAGTCCCGCACCGAGTCCGTCCCCGGCGCGCGGTCCTCCGCCCGGACCGGCGAGGTGATTACCGGCGACCGGTCGACCTCGGCACCGTTCCGCATGCGGCACCCCGACAAGCCGGAGGACCGCCCGAGCCAGGCCGCCGAGGGTCTGGTCGATCTGCCGTACATCATCCCCGTCGACCCCACCTCGGCCATGTTGGAGCCGGAGGACATCGAGGCCGAGTGCGCGGCCTCCGACGGCAGGCTGCCGCGGCCCGAACTGTGGCCCGGAGACATCGTCGCCGACCAGTACGAGGTCCGCGGTGCGCTCGCCCATGGCGGGATGGGCTGGATCTACCTGGCGGTCGACCACAACGTGTCCGACCGCTGGGTCGTCCTCAAAGGCCTGCTCCACGCCGACCAGGCCGAGGCCCAGGAGGTCGCCGTCGCCGAGCGGGAGATCCTGGCCGAACTGTCCCACCCGTCGATCGTGCGAATCTACAACTTCATCCACGACGACTGGGCCACGTCGCCCACCCATGGCGGGTACATCGTCATGGAGTACGTCGGCGGCCCCAGCCTGCGCGACGTCCGACGAGCGGCACCCGGGCGGGTGCTGCCGGTGGAGAAGGCCATCGCCTACGTGCTCGAGGTCCTGCAGGCGCTCTCCTACCTGCACTCGGTGGGACTGGTCTACAACGACCTCAAACCCGAGAACATCATGCTCACCGAGGACCACGTCAAACTGATCGACATGGGCGCGGTGTCCGGCGTCGGGGACTACGGGCACATCTACGGCACCCCCGGTTTCCAGGCCCCGGAGATCCCCCGGACCGGGCCCACCATCGCCTCCGACCTGTACACCGTCGGTCGCACCCTCGCCTCGCTCATCGTGCGGCTTCCCGTGGTCGACGGCCGCTACGCCGACGGCATCCCCTCCCCGATGGAGGAGCCGGTGTTCAGCCGGTACGACTCGCTGTACCGGTTCCTCCTGCGCTCGACCCACGAGGAACCCGACTCGCGGTTCCGCAGTGCCAACGGGATGGCCAACCAGCTCATGGGCGTCCTGCGGGAGGTACTCGCGCTGCGCACCGGGGTCCCGCACCCGGCGTTCTCCTCGGTGTTCTCACCCCAGCGATCGACCTTCGGCACGCTGTTCACCGTTGAGCCGACCGACTTCCTCGTCGACGGCCGCGCCCGCGACACGACGCTCACCGGGTCCGAACTGGTCGACGCCCTGCCGGTGCCGCTCATGGAGGCCTCCGACCCCGCCAGCCGCATTCTCGCCGCGACCTCGTACACCTCGGTCGAGCAGCGGATCGACACCCTCCTCGAACTGTATTCCGACACCGAGTCCGAGGCCCACGAGAGCGTCGGCGTAATCATGTCACTCACCCGCGCCTACCTCGAGAGCGACGATCTCGCCGCGGCCGAGGCGCTGCTGGAGGAGAACGCGCACCGGATGCCCGCCGAATGGCGGCTGGTCTGGTACGACGGCGTGACCGACCTGCTCAAGGGCGACCCCGTCGGGGCGTATCCCAAGTTCCAGAGGGTGCTCTCGGCCATGCCCGGCGAGAACGGCCCCAAGCTGGCCCTGGCCGCGACGGCGGAACTGATCCTCGACGTGTGCCCCGAGAGCGACCGGGCCCGCTGGGCACGCTCGAGCGAACACTTCTACCGCACGGTGTGGTCGGTCGACCGGTCGGTGATCAGTTCCGCGTTCGGGCTGGCGCGCCAACTGCAGCGTCGTGGCGAGGTCAAGTCCGCCATCGAGGAGCTCGACCGCGTCCCGCCCAACTCCCGGTACTCGGCGCTGGCCAACCTCACCGCGATCCTCCTGCTGTGCCAGGGCCGCCCGCTCGACGAGACCGAGGAGTCCCACCTCCGCGAGGCCGCCCGCCGTGTGACCAATCTGTCCGCCGGTGAACACCGCGCGTTCCAGATCCGGCTCACCGTGCTCACCACCGCACTCGCCTGGGTGCAGCTGCCGGGCAACGAGCCGTCCCCGTCCCCCCTCATGCGCGGCGTGCCGTTCACCGAGTTCGGGCTGCGCTCCGGCGCGGAGACCGTCCTGCGGACCCTCGCGCGGTCCACGGAGACCCGTCAGCAGCGGTTCCGGCTCGTCGACCAGGCCAACAGCATCCGTCCACGCACCCTGTTCTGAGTCCGCGGGGGTTCCACCGGCCTCGGGCGCTCCCACCGGGCCGGGCGGCTCAGCCCTCGCGGTCGAGAGCGTGGTCGAGAGCGGGGTCGGTGGCGAGGGCCGGGTCATCGTGGCGGCGGCGTCGCCGGGCGAACAGGATGAGCGTCGCGCCGGCCGCCGCCGCGGTGAGCGCCCACAGCACGAGCTCGGCCCCGCTGACGCCGGTGGTGGCCAACGACCCGCGGACCTCCGAATTGGCGCGGATCCACGCGTCCGACGGCGCCCCCTCGCGCGGTGTCACCGCACTCTCGGCGACCCGGCCGGTGGCGCCACCCTCGTCGGTGGCGGGGTCCGCGTCAGGCGTGGTGGCCGCGGTCGCGGGGGCGGTGGGGGCAGAGGCGGTGGGGGCGGTGGTGCCCGCCAGCGAGTCCGAACCGGCGGAGCTACCGGGGCCACCGGGGCCACCGGGGCCACCGGGGCCACCTGAACCGGATGAACCGGACGAGTCGGACGACCCACCGAGCGAACCGGCCAGGGAGCCCAGGGCGGGGCCGACGACACCGATCACCACACCGATGACGCCCCCTACGATGACCGGCGAGACGACGTCCGGCAGGTCCGTCGAACCGCCGCCGGAGGCGGGGTGGACCACCACGCGCCGGACAGAGGTGTAGGTGGCCCCTCCGGGCATGGTGACCGAGAACGAGACGTCGTAGGTGCCGGCGCGGGTGGGAGTACCGTTCAGGGCCCCGTCCTCGAGTCGCATGCCGGGCGGCAACGTGTCGGTGACCACGTCGGGCACGGTGCCCTCGGGCGGGGTCGGGAGAAACGGCTCGGGCCCGTACTCCTGTCCAGCGGTCACGTCGGGCAGCCGGTTGAGCGGGTCGGACGGATCGGTGCCGATCAGGTCCTCGGTGGTGTCGGGCAGTCCGTCGCCGTCGCGGTCGAGGCCGTCGACGTCGGAGAACGACACCCACATCCTCGGGCTGACACTCTGCCGCTGCGCACTGTTGGGGACGTCGAGCGGAACGGAGACCTCGTCCACCACTCGCGCCGACTCCCCCGGCCCCAGTTCCAGGGCGGCCACCGTGGCACCGCGGGCCGGAGAGCCCCCGGCCTGCCCGGTTCCCGCGCCGTACGGCATCACGGTCCCCGAGTCGGCGGCCGTCGCGCCGGTGATGCTCGAGCGCACCTCGAACTCGGCGCCCTCCGACACCACGAAGTCACCGACTCCGACCGCATACCGGCCGGTGCGGCCGGAGTCGGCCGCATTGCGGACGTGATAGGTGCGGTCGACGGATTCGCCGGGGAGCATCGCGCACGGGTCCACGTCGGGGATGCTGGCGCTCGCCCCGGGCGGAGCGGGGCTTGCGGGCGGAGCGGAACCCCCGGGCCCACCGGCCGGGTCGCAACCCCACGAACCGAGAGCGAGATCCGGGGCGTCCGTCCAGATGGAACCGTCCAGCGAGAACTCCAGATCGGCGCGGGCATCGAGGGCCGGCACCGTCACCTCCTGAGCCACGGACGCCCCGCCCAGGACCAGGGTGGCGACCGCCGCCAGGATGAGCGGCACGATCCCGCGACTCCTGGGCCAACCCTGCGTCGGGCCGGGAGGCGGCCCGTGCTCGGGCCGGTCGTCCGGAGAGGAGGGTGAGGCGTGGGGCATCGTCCGACTTCGTCCAGCCCGGGCTCGGATGCCGGGGATCACCTCGCAATCTATAACTAAAGTTGTTCTTAGCAAATATGGACGGGGTTATCTCCCAGGCCCAGCACCTCGTCGCACGCCCGCGCGATCGCCAGTTCCTCGTCGGTGGGCACCACGAGCACCGTCACGCGACTGCCGGGGGTGGAGATGACCCGCTCGCCGGTGCCGTTCTCGTTGGCCTCGGCGTCGATCTCCACTCCCCAGCCGCGCATGGTCGACAGCGCATCGGCCCGCAGGCGCGCGACGTTCTCTCCCACCCCTGCCGTGAACGTGATCGCGTCCACGTCGCCGAGGACCGCCCAGTAGCCGCCGATGTAGCGACGCAGGCGATGGATCACCACGTCGTAGGCCAGCGTGGCGTCCTCGTCGCCATCGTCGACCCGCGTCAGGAGTTCGCGGAAGTCGCGCGCCCCCGACAACCCCTCCAGCCCCGACCGGCGGTTGAGCAGAGTGGAGACATCCTCGGGCGACATGCCCCGGTCACGGATGAGGTGGATGATCAGGCCGGGGTCGAGGTCTCCGGGTCGTGTACCCATGACCAGTCCCTCGAGGGGCGTCAGACCCATGGACGTATCCATGGCGCGGCCACCTTCGATAGCGGACGCCGACGCCCCGTTGCCCAGGTGCAGGACGATCTGGTTGAGCTCGCCGTACGGGCGGCCCAGGACGTCGGCGGTGCGGCGGGAGACGAACTCATGGCTCGTGCCGTGGAAGCCGTACCTGCGCAGGTCCCACTCGCGTGCCGTCTCGCGATCGATGGCGTAGGTGTGGGCGGCGGCGGGCAGGGTGTGGAAGAACCCGGTGTCGAACACGGCCACGTGCGGCAGCCCCGGCAGCAGGTCGCGGGCCACCCGGATGCCACGCAGGTTGGCCGGGTTGTGCAGAGGGGCGAGCACCTCGAGCTTCTCGATGTCGGCCTCCACCTCCGGCGTCACCTCGACCGGCTCGTGGAAGGCCGGCCCGCCGTGGACCACACGGTGGCCGATCGCCTCGACCCCCAGGTCGGTGGGATGGACGTGCAGCTCCTTCGCCAACTCCAGTACGTGACCGAGCGCGGCGGTGTGGTCCGGGAACTCCGCCTCCGCGGTGCGTTCTTCCGCACCGGCACCGGCCAGGTCGCTGCGGCGCACGGTCAGCGTGCCCACGGGCTCACCGATCCGCTCGACCAGCGCCCAGGCCAACTCACCCTCGACGGCGGTGTCGAGGATCTGCAGCTTCAGGGAGGAGGAGCCGGAGTTGATGACGAGCACGCGGGTCATGAGTCGCTTCCCTGGAGGTCTCCGACGCCCTGCGCCTGGACTGCGGTGATGGCGACCGTGTTGACGATGTCCTCCACGAGCGCACCGCGGGACAGATCGTTGATCGGCTTGCGCAGCCCCTGGAGGACCGGGCCGATCGCGACCGCGCCCGCGGTCCGCTGTACGGCCTTGTAGGTGTTGTTGCCCGTGTTGAGGTCGGGGAACACCAGGACGGTGGCCCGGCCGGCGACCGGGGAGTCGGGCATCTTCTTGGTCGCGACGGTGGGGTCGACTGCGGCGTCGAACTGCAGGGGCCCGTCCACGACGAGGCCGGCAGCCGGATCACCCTCGGTCGCCTCGGCGATCCGCGACCGCACGAGTGCGGTCGCCTCGCGCACCTTGTCGACGTCGGCCCCACTGCCGGAGTCCCCGGTGGAGTAGGAGAGCAGTGCCACACGCGGGTCGATCCCGAACCGCGAGGCGGTCTCGGCGGACGACACCGCGATGTCGGCGAGCTGCTGGGCGGTGGGGTCGGGCACCACCGCGCAGTCCCCGAACGCCAGTACGTGGTCGGCCAGGCACATGAGGAACACGCTCGAGACCGTCTTCACGCCGGGGCGGGTCCGGATGATCTCCAGGGCGGGGCGGATGGTGTGCGCGGTGGTGTGGGCTGCGCCGGAGACCATGCCGTCGGCGAGCCCGGTGTGCACCATCATCGTGGCGAAGTAGGAGATGTCGAGGATGCGGTCACGGGCCACGTCCGGGGTCATGCCCTTGTGCTTGCGCAGCTCGACATACTCATCGGCGAACCGATCGGCGTGCTCGCTCGTCCGCGGGTCCAGCAGTGTCGCGCCGCTCAGGTCGATGCCCAGCTCGTCGGCACGCCGACGGATCGCCTCGGGGTCACCGAGGATCGTCAGGTCGGCCACGTCGCGCCGCAGGAGTCGGCCGGCGGCGTGCAGGATGCGGTCGTCGTCGCCCTCGGGGAGCACGATGTGGCGCTTGTCGGCGCGGGCACGCTCGAGGAGCTGGTGCTCGAACATCTGCGGCGTCATCACGTCGGGCGCGTCGACCCGCAGCGGCGCGAGCAGTTCCTCGGTGTCGACGTGCTTCTCCATCAGGCTGAGCGCGGTCTCCACCTTGCGCCCCGAGCCCGAGAAGACGCGCCCGCGGGTCTCGGCGGCCAGACGGGCGGTGTCGTAGGTGCCGTGACCCGTGCAGATGATGGGGAGGGTGGAGCGCATCCCGCGGACGAGCCTGTCCAACGCCGCGTTCGGCCTGACCCCGCCGTTCCAGACCATCCCGGCCAGCGAGGGGAAGCCTTCGGCGGCGTGTGCGGCGAGGATCGCCAGGACCGCGTCGGTGCGGTCGGCGGGGACGATGACGACCATCCCGTCGACCAGTCGCTCCAGGATCCGGTCACCGGTCATGCCGCCGACCATCACGGCCATCGCCTCGCGGTCGAGCAGGGCCGGGTCGCCGGAGTAGAGCTCGCCGTCGACCGCCTCCATGAGCTCACCCATCGTGGGCGCGGTGAGCAGCGACTGGGAGGGCAGCGTCCAGGCCGGCACGTCCAGCGATCCGAGCTCGGCCCGGATCTCCTCCAGCGCGTCGGGATCGCACCGGTTCACGACGACTCCCACGGGGTGGGCGTGCTCGACACGCAGCTCCTCGAGGGTGAGCCGGGCGTTGGTGGCGATCTCGGCCGGGGTGCGGTCGGATCCGCGGAGCACCAGCAGGACGGGGGCGCCGAGGTTCACGGCGATCGTGGCGTTGAAGTCGAACTCGGTGGGGCTGGGCACCCCGGTGTAGTCGGTGCCGACGATCACGACGACATCGCACTGCCGGGCCACCGCCTCATATCGGTGCACGATCTCGCTCAGGGCGGCGTCGCGGTCGGAGTGCACGCGCATGTTGGTCACGCCGATGCAGTCCTCGTAGTCGAGGTCCACGGTGGTGTGCTGCAGCAGCATCTCCACGATGCGGTCGCGTACCGGTTCCTCGTCCTCGACGCCGGGACCGGCGGGGCGGGGCGCGACCGTGACGGGGCGGAACACCCCGACCCGCTGGACGGTCCCGGCCAAGATGCGCAGCAGCCCCAACGCGACGGTCGACTTGCCCGTGTCGCCCTCGGGGGCCACGACGTAGACCGCGGACGAGGAGAGCGGCGCACCGTCCGACTGGGACGGGATCGAGAGTGCGGCGACGTCGGAGTCGGACAACTCGGCCCCGGTGGGATCGCCTGACCCCGAGGCGCGGGGTTCGGACGCGAGGGTGTCGGACGCTACGGACTCGGGAGGAAGGGATTCGGGCACGGGGGCATTGTGACAGCGCCGGCGGCGCAGCACACCTTGTACACACCCGACGGCCCGATCCCCCACCCCGGTCCGGGGCGGGTCGTCACACATCAGTGAGCCTGTCGACGCCGGGAGGCAGCCACGTGCACAGGCCGGGCGAGGCGGCGTTCACCACGGTTGTCCACCCTCCGGGGCCGTCGCCGACGAACCCGTGGTGGACGGGACAGCCGAGTGCCCCGTTGGCGACCGTCGTCGGCCCGCCCCTGGACCATTCCCTCACGTGGTGGAACTGACTTCGCCTGGCCGGGGCGGTGCACCCGGGGAAGGTGCACCCTCCGTGGGCGGCGTAGAGGACCAACCGCTGGATCGCCGACGCCAGGCGCCGGTCGGGGTGTGCGTCCACGTCGATCCGGTGCAGCTCCTCCCGGCCGTCGCGCAGCAGGGAGACGAACCACGGCATCGTTCCGGCCATGGAGACCGCCTGCCGCACGCTGAGCTGGGTGCCGGCGTCGGTCTGCACTAGCGTCTTGGGGTCCTCGAGCTGCTCCGGTGTCACCCGCACGACGATGGTCGCGATGCCCTTGGGGCGGGCGGGGTCGACGGTCGAGCCGAGGGCCCACTGGTGCACCAGGGCGTCGTGGGCGCGCTGTTCGGGGGCACGCTCGTCGGACCCGGGTTCACACTCCACGGCGCCGCCGGGCCCGCCGAAGTCACACAGTGCCCTCTCGACCAGGGCGCGGCCGCGGGGCGTCAGGGTCATCGTCAGGGTGCTGGTGCCGTCGGACCGAACCGCGCCGAGCCGCGCCGAGCGCTGACGTTCCTGGTGCTCCTCGCGGTCCCGTCCGCGGTCCGGGCACAGGGCGGCGACCCGGCGGGCGGCCTCGGCCCGCAGGTCGGCGGGCGCCGCCGTGCGGGCGAACTCCGTGAGCTCCTCGGCGAAACACACCTTGGCGTCGCCGCCCATCGTTCCGGGCAGACCGGAGACGGCTCGGGCGATGATCCGCTCGTGCTCGCCGGTGATCTCCCCGTTCGCGGCCGCCCGCCCGGCCGGGGTGGCCTGACGTCCTCCGGCGTCGATCCGACCGTGCACCGTGCCCTTCGCCAGTCCCAGCTTCTCGGCGAGGAGCGCGGCGACGCCACCGGCGGTGCGTCCCTTCTGACGGTGCAGCGCGGCCAACTCCGCAGTGGCCCGGGAGCCACTGGCGTCCAGCCGCCGGGCCACGACCTCCACGCGACCCACCGCGTGGGCGAGCGCGTCCGCGTCGTGCTCGGCCCAGTCGACCGCGCACAGCGTCTCCACCGACGCCTCCAGGAACGCGAGAACGTCGGTCAGCGGGGCCGGCTCGTCCCGCTCACCGCCCCGCCCCTCCGCATCCCATACTCCCTGTTCCATACCCCGAAGCATAGAACACACGTACGACACGAACCGGTCCGGAAGCGCATCGTCGCAGGTCGGCCCGCGTCACCCCCGCGAGGTCATGAGGCGGAACTTGAGCTCGTCGAGCATCGCGCCGATCTCCGTGCTCACCAGCGCGCGATCCAGTGCGACGAGCCGGGGCAGGACGGCGTCGGCGGCGTCCCACCGGCGGCGGTCGAGGTGCTGCGACGCGCGCGAGTACAGCAGTTCGAACTCGGCGAAATCCCGAACGCGGTCCGTCGCCAGCTCTCCCAACCACATACCTTCGCGGCCCCGACTGTCCGCCGCCTCGATGACCCGCCGAACGGAGACGAGGGTCGCCCGCGGCCCGGCCCCGCCGTCGGCGGCGCCTCGCCCGCCGCCGTCGGCCCGGTCGAGCTCGGCGACGAGCCGATCCGCTACCCGGGCGATCACGTCCAGCTCGTCGAGCAAGCCGCTCACCAGGTCCCGCTCGGCCGCGACGTGCGCCCCGCTCCGGGCGGCCTCGGCCCGGGTGCCGGCGCGCGCGACCTCCCCGCCCAGCCGGAACAGTTCAGCCGCCGCCGAGTCGACGGCGGCTCCGGCCGCGCGGGCCTCCCCGAGAAGGCCGCGGGCCCGATCGGCGAGATCCGGGGCGCCCCGGGGGGTCACGGTGTACCCCTAGTCGACGACGACGAGGACCAGCCCGAAGTCCCCGGCGTCGTCGGTCCACACGGTCGGACCGACGTAGCCGTGGCCCGCGAGGTCGTCGGCGAGTGCGTCCGGCTCGAACTTCCGAGCGATCTCGGTGCGGATGCCCTCCCCCGCGGCGACGGTTCGCGAGCGCCCCAGCGTCGGGAAGTCGACGTGCACGTCGCGGACCGCCCGCAACCACATCTCGATCCTGCTCTCGGCGGCGTTCCACACGGCCTCGTGGCGGAAATCGCGCCTGTCCAGCCCGGTGCACTCGACGGTCCGGGCGATCACGTCGAGCATGTTGAGGTTGAATTCGGCGGTGACGCCGTCGGCGTCGTCGTAGGCCGCGACCAGCCGCTCGGGGCTCTTGACGAGGTCGAAGCCGAGCGCCAGCCGGTCGCCCGGGTCCATGACGCCGCGCAGCATCGCGAGGAAGTCCGCTCGCTGGGCCTCGCTGAAATTGCCGATCGTGCCGCCGAGGAAGAGCACCAGCCGCCCGCCCGGCTCGCCCGGTAGCGGGCCGTCGAGGGCGGTGAGGTCACCGACGACCGGGACGACACGCAATCCGGGGTACTCGGCCGTGAGCGCACGGGCGGAACCGAAGAGCATCTCGGTACTGATGTCGACCGGAACGAACAGCGGGCCGGTTGGATCAGTGGCGCCGGCCGGGCGGGAGGCGAGGACGTCGAGCAGCACCCGCGTCTTCTCGCAGGTCCCGGCCCCGAGCTCGACGAGTGTGTCGGCATCGCCGACGATGTCGACGGCCCGCGACCGCAGAATTTCCGCCTCCGCGCGGGTGGGGTAGTACTCCGCGAGCCGGGTGATCCGGTCGAAGAGCAGGCTGCCCTTCTCGTCGTAGAACCAGCGGGGCGGCACGGTCGGCGGGTCGTCGAAGAACCCGGCGCGCAGATCCGATTCGAGCGCGGCGGTGTCGGGATCGGCGGTGCTCGTCGTCGTCGTTGTCATCGTTGTTGTCGTCGTCGTTGTCTTTGCTGTTGTTGCACCGGGGACGTCGGGCCCGGCGGCACCGCACTGGGCGGCCACCTCGCGCGCGCCGGTCACCGGGCGAGCCTCAGTCCGGCGGCCGCCCACCTCGAGGCTGCGGGATAGAAGTTCCGGTACGTGTGCCGCGTGTGGCCCGCGGGCGTGAACGCACTGCCACCGCGGAGGACATGCTGGTCGGACATGAACTTGCCGTTGTACTCGCCGGCCGCGCCCTCCTCGGTGACGAACCCCGGATACGGCAGGTAGGCGCTGGCGGTCCACTCCCACACGCCGCCGATCGCCCGCTCCGCGGCGGGCCGCGGGTGGCAGCGGTCAGGGTCGAGCTCGTCGCGGATCTCCCAGCCGGTGGTGGCGACCTCCCATTCGAACTCGGTGGGCAGCCGTGCGCCGGCCCAGCGGGCGTAGGCGTCGGCCTCGTAGAAGGACACGTGGATGACGGGCTCGGCGTCGACGACCGGCCGCCGGCCGCTCAGCGTGAAGGTGGTCCACTGGCTGTCGTCCTCGCGCCGCCAGTACCCGGGCGCATCCCAGCCCTCGGCCTGGACCGTGGCCCAGCCGTCGGACAACCACAGTTCGGGCCGGGAGTAACCGCCGTCGGCCATGAACTGCTTCCACTCGCCGACGGTGACCTGGCGGGTGGCGACCTCACCGCCGGGGATCCACACCCGGTGGCGGGGACGCTCGTTGTCATAGGAGAACGCGGGGCCTGCGGCGGTGGCGGGGCTTGCGGCGGTGGCGCCCGAGCCGTCCCCGACGTCGGAGTCGCCGGGAGCCGGGGCGCCGACCTGCGCGACCCCCTCGGCGACGGCGAGCCACTCGGTCTCCCCCGGCGCCGCTCCTGCCGGGTCCGCCGCCCTGTGGACGTAGACCGGGTCGGTCGGGTTGTGCGAGAAGAGGTGCTTGATGTCCATGAGCAGCAACTCCTGGTGCTGTTGCTCGTGATGGCAGCCCAGCTCCAGCAGTTCGAGGCCACGCTCGTCGACCCGGCCCGCCTCGAGGGCGTCGACGACGGCCTCGTCGATGCGGGCGCGGAAGTCCCCGATCTCCGCCACCGACGGGCGGGTGATGAGCCCGCGCTGCGGCCGCGGCTGCCGTGGGCCGACCGCCTCGTAGTACGAGTTGAACAGGAAGCGGAACACCGGCTCCGGCGAGGTGTAGCCCGGCAGCCGACCCAGCACGAACTCCTCGAAGAACCACGTGGTGTGCGCCCGGTGCCACGCTGCGGGGCTGGCCGCGGTCATCGACTGGGGGATCTGGTCCTCCGGGCTGAGCCGGGACGCGAGCAGGTCGGTGAGCCCCCGGACCCGCTGGAACTTCTCGACCACGCTCTCGGCGCGGGCAGTGGTGGCGACGGTTCCGGCTGTCATGGCTTCCCCCGTGGGTTGTGGTCGACGGCAGGCGGTCCGCGCCGGCGGACCCCTCGGCCCCCGACGCTGATCGCCACCCTAACCACGGTGTGGCCGCCGTCCCACCGATCCGGCCGTGCCCTGATGAACCGCAGTGACGCCTACCGGAACGGGAGCGGACCGGGCTTTCCTGCGCGCTCGGCGGCGATGTTGCGTCGCTCGTGCTCGAGCAGCCGCAGCCGGTACTCGGGGCAGTTCCCCATTCCGCCGTCGGCGCGGATCACCCGGTGGACGGGGATGACGAACGGCACCGGCACCAGCGTGCACAGCCGGCCGACGCGACGGGCGTTGCGTGGCCGGCCGGCGTCGATGCTGACCTGGCCGTAGCTGGAGGTCTCGCCGTAGGGGATGTGCTGGATCTCGCGGTAGACCTCACGTGAGAATTCGTCGTGGACCCCGGCCGCCGCCCAGTCCAGCGGGACGTCGAACCCGCGGAGCTTCCCGGCCAGGTAATCCTCCACCTGTTCCGCGAGGCGGGCGAGGTGCTCCGCCGCGGCGCCGGGCTCGGGATCGCGGCCCTCGTCGTCGTCGTCATGTTTCACGTTGAACCAGGTCGCGGCGGCATCCCTGTGGTCGAGCTGGTCTGCGTCGAGCTGGTCCGCGTCCACCTGGACGAGGCGCGCGATGCCGTCGGGGGTGGCCTCGACGAGCATCAGCCCGGCCAAGGTGGCGAGTACGCGCGTCACGCCGCCGGGCGTCCGGGGCGCGGACGCGCTCACACGGGTCCCACTCACACCAGGCCCACTCACACTGGGCCCACTCACACCACGCTCGGGCGGTCCGGGTTGGTGACGTCGGCGTCGGCGGTGTCGAGCTTCTCGAACAGGGCGTCGGCGCCGTCGCGACCGATGGCGGACATCTCCGCGGTGGTGATCGGCACGGCCTGCAGCCGCGTGAGCAGGGGGCCGGTGCCGTCGGGGCCGCCGGTCTCGTCGACCACCTGCAGGTCCGGCCACAGGAACGGCGGCGTGAGGACCAGGTGCTCGCACGTGCGGCCGGGATCGACCAGCCCGACCGCGTTGGGGATCACCGCGCCGGGCGCCACGTGGATGGAACCGGTGGCCACCGCGAGCGCGCACGCGTCCAGGACGTCGGCCATGGCGCGGTGACCGGTGCGGCCGACGGTGACGAACTCGGAGCGGATGTGTCGCCCCTCGGGCGTGGTGACGTTGGTGGGGAGCTCGCGGGCGCCCACGGTGGCGTAGGTGGAGAAGCCGGGCGCGGGAACGTCGTCGACGACGACGATGTCGCAATGCCACTCCGTTGTCTGACCCTCCTCATCCGGCTCGGTCTCGTGCGGATAGCGCAGGACACGGACCGATTCCTTGTGGCCGAGGATGCCCTCGAGGCCGGAGAGATCGGCCGTGTCCGGGCCGGGGAG
Organism: Dietzia sp. IBK-p2-15D; assembly: GCF_057773105.1. NCBI lineage: Bacteria > Bacillati > Actinomycetota > Actinomycetes > Mycobacteriales > Dietziaceae > Dietzia > Dietzia sp. IBK-p2-15D. The sequence goes on along the minus strand of NZ_JBYMTK010000001.1, from coordinate 88,022 downwards.
GTTGTTCTCGTTACTCATGCAAGGGCTCGCAGTCGCGGTTCGAGGTCGGAATTGAAGAGGTCGAGGAAGCGTTTCTGATCGTGGCCGGGGGCGTGGAAGACCAGGTGATTCAGGCCCGCGTCGACGTATTTTTTGACCTGCTCGACGGCCTCGTCGGGGTCCGAGGCGACGATCCACCGCTTGGCGACCTGCTCGATCGGCAACTCATCCGCGAGGCGCTCCATCTCGCGCGGGGAGTCCACCGAGTGCTTCTGCTCCGGTGTCAACGACAGCGGCGCCCAGAAGCGGCAGTTCTCCAACGCGGCGGCCGGGTCGGGGTCGTAGCTGATCTTGATCTCGATCATCCGGTCGATCTTCGCCGAATCGCGCTCGTTGATTCCCGCGCCCTCCTCGACGGCCGGGAGCAGCTTGTCGGTGTAGAGCTCCATCCCCTTGCCGGAGGTGCAGATGAACCCGTCGCCCACCCGGCCGGCGTACTTGGCCACCACCGGACCACCCGCCGCCACGTACACCGGCACACCCCCCTCGGGCACGTCGTAGAGGAACGCATCCTTGGTCGAGTAGTAGTCGCCCTCGAAGTTCGTCGTCTCACCGGTCCACAGCTCGCGCATGAGACGGACCGACTCACGCAGGCGCGCGAACCGCTCCTTGAACTCCGGCCACTGGCCCTGATGCCCGGTGGCGATCTCATTGAGCGCCTCACCCGTGCCCACCCCGAGGAAGATGCGGCCCGGGTACAGGCACGCCATCGTCGCGAACGCCTGGGCGAGCACCGCCGGGTTGTAGCGGAACGTCGGCGTGAGCACCGAGGTGCCCAGCTGCAGCCGCTCGGTGCGCTCCCCCACCGCCGTCATCCACGCCAACGAGAACGGCGCATGACCACCGTCGTGACGCCAGGGCTGGAAATGATCCGACACCGTCGCCGAATCCATCCCCGCCCGCTCCGCCATCACGGCGAACTCCACCAGATCACGCGGACCGAACTGCTCGGCCGACGCCTTGTAACCGAGCTTCAGGGACGGGGTGTCGGGCATCGGCTTCTCCTGCAGGTAGGCATGTGACCAGATTCACCTCTGGCGCGCGCGGGGCACGGGGCCGAGTATGCCAACAGGGCCGGGCAGGGGTGCACGTGTTGACAAGCGCCACCCCTGCGACGCGTTGAGCTCGATAAGCAGGACGCCGCATTCCGATTCAGACTCACAGCCACGGCCAGTGTCATCCGCGTTCCCCGATAGTCAGGAACACCATCCCCACCGACGCCCAGCAGGGGCTTGCGGCGCTCGCGATCTGGCTGGGCGGCAGCGACCCCGGCGCAGCGTGGGCCACCTTCACCTCGGACGACCCCGCCGCGCACGGCTGGCGCTGGGCCGCCATCAACCAGGAGACCGGAACCGTGGTCTACATCCGCTGACGACCGGTCGACACGCCGCAGCGAGAGTGATATCGGACACACCCAGGGGCGCTGTAACGATGGTTCGGCCGCGAGCCATAAACTAGTTGAAACGGCGATCACTGCGGCCCCGCCCGCACCAGAGCCCCCTCCTCTGGACCGATCTCCACCAGACGGCCCCTCGGAGGAGTCATGCGCATCCGGCACGCGGCGACCACGCTGGTCGCACTCGGTGCCGCCTCCGTCTGCGCACTCGGCGCGACGGTGATCGTCCAGGACCGCGACGAGCAGACCCGCGAGTCCGAACTGCGCAGCTCGGCGTGGTCCGTCCAGGCGTCCACCGACTTCGGTACGACCTGGACCGCGCCCATCTCCTCCTACGGCGGCCACTTCCCCGTCCGCGTGGACACCGCAGGCCTGCGCAATCGCTCCGCCTACCAGCCCCTGACACTGCGCACCACCGTCGACTCCCGGTCCGACGCCCACGTCGACATCGGCGAGGGCGCCCTCGTCGAAGGCGACCCCGAGACCGCGTCCCACGTGCGGGTCCGGGCCGTCTCGGCCCGCGGCGGAGCATGCGCCGCGCCAGCGTTCGACCTCGACTCGCCCAGCATCCTCGCCGGCGACAGTGACCGCCCGGTGCCACTCGACGCGCCGACGGTCGACGAACCGCTGGTCCTGCCCGGCGCCACCCGCACCACGCCCGGATCCCCGGTCACCGTGTGTCTCGAGCTGAGCATGGACGCGGCCGCCCCGGCCACCGACTCGATGCTCACGCTGGCCTGGCCGGTCGACATCGCCCGCGGCGACGCCGACTCCTAGCCGGCCCGGCGCAGCCCCCAGCCCGGCCCGGCCGAGCGCAGCCACCACCCCACCGCGCGCCGGCCCGACCCCAGCCGCTCAGCGGCGCCCGGCGGCCTCGGAATAGATCCGCGCATGGGCCGCGATGACGCTCGCCGGATCAGCTCCCTCGACCCGCGGCGGGACGGCCCGCGGATTCTCCAACGCCGCCCGGACCGCCACCGCCGCGGCGGACGGGTCGCCGGGATCGTAGATCTCCCCGGAATGATCGCCCGGATCACAACGGTCGAACCACTGCTCCCGCAGGAATCCCACCGCGGGGAACACCGGCGAGACGCCCAGATCGCGGCACAACTCCAACCAGGTGGAATGGGTGGCGAACCGGTACGGCAACACGCACACGTCGAGAGCGGCGAACTCGGGCAGCACCGGCGCCAGGTCCAGCGACTCGTACCTCACCAACCGCACCGACTCCCAACCACCCTCGGCCGCCAGCTCCGCAACCAGGTGGTGCCCGCCGGCCTCGCGGTCCTCGCCGCACGCGTCCCGCCACGCCTGCGCCTCCACGACGATCCGCAGGTGTGAGCCCCGCCGCCCCTGCGCGACGGGCGCGAGCTGGTCCAATAGCTCCGGGCCGTCGATGTTCTCGCCCATCCGCTCGAGCAACACCCCCACCACCAGCGGGTCGCCGGGGCCGCGCAGGTGCTTCCCGGCGCGGATGGCGGAGGAGATCTCGTCCTCGTCCAGCAGCCGCGGGTGCGGCACGACCACCGGTTCGACGCCCCACCGCACCCACAGTTCGTGCGCCGCCACCTCGGTCAGCGTGATCACCGCGGCGGCGGCCTCGACCAACGTGCCGGTGTGATCGCGGTGCGGCAGCTCGTCCTCGTGGGACGGGTAGACGATGTCGTGGACGGTGAGCACCATCGGCACCTCGGCCCGCGACAGGTGCTCCACCACCCCGTCCACGCTCTCCGGCTCGAGGTAGTCGTAACCGAAGTGCACGTGCGCCAGGTCGACGCCGCCCAGCGGGTCCCCGTCGCGCTGAATCTCGCCCGACGCCTCATGTCCGGGATCGAACTCCGCGGGAGTCACCGCATCGGGCGGGGTCTGCCCGTTCACCACCCCGGGCCGGACGGGCACCAGCTCCACATGGCCCAGCCCGTCCAGGCCGGTGATCCGGCGAACCGCGGGGTGGGCGGCGGGCAGGACCGCTACCCGGGTCCGGGAATGTTCACCCCGATCAGACATACGATCAATCTAGACCGTCACCCCAGACCGCGACGCAGGTCCTCGATGAGGTCTCCGGCGAACTCGAGCCCCACCGACAGTCGGACCACGTTGTCGCCGATGCCCACCGCGGCGCGGGCCTCCGGCTCCATGGACGCGTGGGTAGTGGTCGCGGGATGGGTCACCAGCGTCTTGGCGTCGCCCAGGTTGTTGGAGATGTCGATGACCTCCAACGAGTTGAGCAGGGAGAAGCACTCCTTCTTGCCGCGGCCGCCGTTGTCGTCGTCGTCGCGGCCACCGTCACCACCGTCGTCGTCGTACTTCAACCCGAACGTCACCACCGACCCGCCGCCGGACATCTGCGCCCGCGCCAACTCGTACTGGGGGTGCGACTCGAGCATCGGGTATGTCACCCGCTCCACGGCCGGGTGCGACTCCAGGAACCGCGCCACCTCCAGCGCGTTGGCACTCATCCGCTCGACGCGCAGGCTCATGGTCTCCAGGCCCTTGAGCAGGACCCACGCGTTGAACGCGCTCATCCCGAACCCGGCGTGGCGCATGAGGTTCTGCACCGGCCCGGAGATGTACTCCTCGGTGCCCAGCACGGCGCCGCCGAGCACGCGGCCCTGGCCGTCGATGTGCTTGGTGGTGGAGTACACGACGATGTCCGCGCCCAGCTCGAGCGGCTTCTGGTGCAGGACGGTGGCGAAGACGTTGTCCACCACGACCTGCGCGCCGGCGGCGTGGGCGAGATCGCACACCGCGCGAACGTCGACCAGCTCCTGCATGGGGTTGGAGGGGGTCTCAAAGAAGACTGCGTCGGTGGGCTCGCTGAGCGCCTCGCGCCACTGGTCGAGGTCGGCGCCGTCGACGAACACCGTCTCCACACCCCACCGCGGCAGGATTTCGGCACAGATCACGTAACAGGAACCGAACAGCGCGCGCGAGGCCACCAGGCGCGACCCGTTCCCACACAGCGCGGCCAGGGCCACGAATACCGCGGACATGCCGGAGGAGGTGGCAAAGCACGCCTCGGCGCCCTCGATCTGCCGCAGCCGTTCCTGGAACATCGCGACCGTCGGGTTGCCGTAGCGGGAGTAGACGAACCGCTGCTTCTCGCCGTTGAACGACGCCTCGGCCGCCTCCGCGGACTCGTAGACGTAGCCGGAGTTGAGGAACATCGGCTCTGTGGTCTCCTCGAAGCCGGTGCGCATCTGCCCGGCCCGCACGCCCAGGGTGTCGGGGTGGAGACCGTCGGGGAGCTCGTTGTTTCTCATCGCTGCTTTCTTGTGTGTGGTGCGTGGGTGATGCGGCGGGGCGAGGGGCGTACGGGCGTGGCGGGCTGGCCGTGGTGGCCCGGTCAGGACTGGCGCCAGGCCAGGCCCGCGACCTTCCACCCGTTGACGGTGCCGCGGTGTCCGGCGGCGTCCGGGTCGCCCTCGAACCCCTCGGCCACGTTGTAGGCGGTGCGGTATCCGGCGGCGGTGGCCAGGCTCGCGGCGGCGGCGGACCGGCCACCACTGCGGCACAGGAACAACACCGGTGTCTCCGCGGCGACACCGGCCTCGCCGAGGTGCTCGACGAACCGCTCGTTGCGGTGGCCCGACGAGGTCACCCACTCGATGCCCAGCGTGCGCTTGCCCAGCACCGACAGATCGGCGCCGCCGACCCACTGCCACTCGGCGCTGGTACGGACGTCCACCAGGACCGCGTCGGGATCGGAGGCGAGCAGATCCCAGGCCTGGCGGGGCGATAGGTCCCCGGCGTAGTCGCTCATGGGTGTCGATTATGCTCCCCCGACGGCAGATCGACTGGGTCGAGGTACCCCGCTCGCCTTTCTGTGCGACGATCGCGGACATGACGCCTGTCACAGATTCCCCGTTCCGGGTGGCCGTAGTGGGGTCCGGCCCGGCGGGGGTGTACGCCAGCGAGGCCCTGCTGGACTGGAGTGACAACCGGGATCCCTCCGGACGCGGGATCGTGGTGGACCTCATCGACCGGCTCCCGGTCCCCTACGGTCTGCTGCGGCACGGCGTGGCCCCCGACCACCCCCGCATCAAGGGCATCGCCCGCACGCTGGAGGGCATCGCCGCCGATCCGCGCATCCGGTTCCTCGGCAACGTCGAGTTCGGCCGCGACCTCACCCTGGACGACGTGCACCGCTTCTATCACGCGGTCGTCTTCTCCACCGGCGCGCTCGCGGACCGTCGGCTCGGCATCCCGGGCGAGGATCTCAAGGGCTCGTACGGGGCCGCCGAATTCGTGACCTGGTACGACGGCCACCCGGATGCGCACCCCGAGTGGGCGCTGACCGCGGAGCGCGCGGCCGTGGTGGGCGTGGGCAACGTCGCCCTGGACGTGGCGCGCATGCTGGTGCGCAGCCCCGAGCAGCTCGAGCCCACCGACATCCCCGAGCACGTCCGCACCGGGTTCGGCACCAACACGACCCGGGCGGTGTCGGTGATCGGCCGCCGCGGCCCCGTGCACGCCAAGTTCACGCCCCTGGAGCTGCGGGAGATGGCCAAGGTGGAGGGCGTCACCGTCGTGGTGGACCCGGCCGACCTGGAGTACGACGACGACGAGGCTCGCACCCTCCGCGACAGCGATCGCCGGGTCGGTCAGGTGTGCACGCAACTCGAGAAATGGGCCGGGGCACAGCGTGAGGCCGGTCTGGGGACGGCGGACGAGGCCGAGGCCGCCGCCCTCGCGGCCGGCGAACGGGTGGTGCGGTTCCGCTTCCACCGGTCCCCGGTCGAGATCCTGGGGTCCGACGGCCGGGTGTCCGGGCTGCGCCTGGCGGTGACCGAGCCGGCCGGTGCCGGCGGGCGGGTCCGCAGCAGCGGCCGGACGGAGGACCTGCAGGTCGAGGCGGTCTATCGCGCGGTCGGCTACCGTTCGGCCGCCCTGGAGGGTGTGCCCTTCGACCACGACTCGGCGACCATCCCCAACGACTCCGGCCGGATTCTCGACTCGCCGGGCGGGGAGCACCTGCCGGGTCTGTTCACCGCGGGCTGGGTCAAGCGCGGGCCGTCCGGGGTGATCGGCACCAACCGTTCCTGCGCGGTGGAGACCGTGGGGCAGCTGGCCACCGAGCTCGAGTCCGGCGCCCTGCCCGAGCCCGCCGAGCCGGACCCGCAGGCCGTGCGCGACCTGCTCACCGACCGCGGCGTGGACCTCGTCGACGGCGACGCCTGGCTGGAGATCGACGCTCACGAGCGTGGGCTCGGCGAGGCGGCGGGCCGCGAACGCACCAAGCTGCCGGGCCGCGCGGAGATGCTGGAGGTCGCTCGCGCCTCCCGCACCTCCCCCACCTCCCCCACGGCCCCCACGGCCCGGACCCCCTGAGATCCGCTACCGTCCCTCGGGATCGGCTGGTCCGATTCGACCAGCCGATCCGAATTCCGGATAGCGGATCGTGAGGGCTTAGCGGATCGTGGGGGCTTAGCGGATCGTGGGGGCTTAGCAGGTCTCGGGGTCAGTCGGTCTCGGCGATGAGCCGGCCGATCTCGTCCAGCGACACCGTGCCCGGGTCGAAGTAGCGGGAGTGGGCGCTGCGCACCGAGTCGGCGCCCGAGTCCGGCTCCGTGACGTCCACCGCGAGTCCGCCGAACTCCCCGGTGCCCGGGCGGCCGCCGAGTACGCCGGTGATCGACCACCACGGCACCGGATCCCAGCGCGAGGCGACGCCGACCACCTCGTCCTGCCCCGCCGCCCGAGCGACGCCGACCTCGTCGACCCGTTGCCCGGCGATCGAGTCGACGCCCGCGCCGGGACTGCCGACGTGGATCATCCGGTCGGCTGCCAGCCCTCCCGGGTCCTCGGCTGCCGCCCCCAGGACCGCGGACCCGTAGCTGTACCCGACCGCGACATGGGGAGCGTCGTCGCCGTCCCTGCGTTCCACCGCGTCCAACCCTGCCGCGAAGGTCCGCAGGTCTGCGGCATGCGCTCGCGCGGGTGCCGTCGAGGAGCCGGCGGTCGCGACGTCGGCGGGCGCGTCGTAGCCCTGCCACGACACCGCGACGCAGGACTCGACGGCCGCGTCGGGTTTCCAACCGGCCGCACCGGGATTAGAGGCGGCCCCTTCGAGACCCGAGCCTGCTGCCTCGCACATCGCGTCCACCCGCTCGCCGGTGCGGTCGAGCGTTTCCAGCGACGATCCCGTTCCCGGGATGAGCGTGACCACCCGGTCGGCGGCGTCGGGATCGGCGCTCGCGACCACCGCGCGACCGTCCGGGTGCAGGTCGAGCAGATGCCGTCGCGGGTCGGCCTCGAGATGCGCGGCCAACGCCGACAGGGCCGGTGCGACACCGGCGAGCCCGTCTCCGCCGGCGCCGGTATCGGCCGCGTCGAGCAGTCGGCGCAATCGGGTCCGGTTGATCGCATCCCGCGTGGCCGACGACAGGCCGTCCACCGAGCCCAGCTCAGGGTGATCACGAGCCAGCCTGGCCCGATCGGCGGGCCCCAGGCCGTGCCACAGTTCGGCGACCGCCCGGGGATCGTCGTCAGTCGATCCCGACAGGTCGATGCATGGCCGCGTCGCCGGATCCGTGTGCCCGGTGAGATGGTCGGCAGCTTCGCGCAGCCGCTTCGCCAGGCCGCGATCCGCCTCCCCCACCGCCATGGTGTCCCCGGTGCCGGGCGCGGCGAGTTCGTCGTCGCTCCAGCTGATCACCGCCCGCGCCAGCCGCGCCCCCTCGGCCCGCAGGACGTCGGCCACATAGAGGCAGTTGCCGGAGACCATCCTGGCCTCGGCGGCAGCGTCAGCAGCGCGGCTGCGCGCCCGGGCCCCCGCATGGCCGGACCACCCGCCCTCGTCGGCCATTCCACCGACCGCCGCGCCGCTGCCTATCCCGTCACCGGCCACCGCGCCGCCCAGTCGGCGGGCGACCATGTCGAGGTCCTCGGCCGACTCGGCGATCCGCCGACCCACCGCCGCCGCCCGCGATTCGGCGTGGTCGATCGCCACCACCAGCGCCTCAGCCCGCTGTCCCGGTGACACCGCGGGCCACCTCCTCATCCGCCTCCGCCAGCAGTCCGGCGGCCCGGGCCATCGCCTCCGCGATCCGCCGGCTCTGCGCCTCGTGCTCCCGGGCCCGCCGGGCGAGCAGGTCCGCGCACTCGGCGAGCGCGGGACCGGTGAGCAGCGCCCCCGCACCTCCGGCCGCCATGCCGGCAGCCGCCGCCGACGCCTCCTCCAGCGCCGCGACCAGATCCGCCGCACTGGCGGCCGTGTCCACGCCCGCGTCGCGGACCCGGGCCGCCTCGGCCGTCACCGCCGTCTGCTCGAACGCCAGGAGCACGGCCCCCAGCGGGCCCGCCTCGGCCGTGGCGCCCGGCGCGGCGACCCCGCCACCGGCTCGCTCCCCCTGCTCCGCCATCGTCCCCGCTCCCCTCCGGCCCGGGCATCCGGGCCGTTCGAGAGGTCACGCTATGGGCGGAGTACGACGCACAGGGCCCGCCAGCGGGGGCCTGTGGATGAGGTCGACGACCATTCACAGGCCCGGGCGAGCCGGTCCGTCTCTCAGCGCAGGTCGGGCTGTTCGGCGTACCGCCCGCCGACAAACATGCGAGCGAGCACCGCTCCCAGCCCGACGATGAAGACCACCAGGGCACCCGGAAGCGCCCACCCCTGCATCTGATCGGTCCCGGACCGGGCAGCCATCACGATGCCCACCTGTCCCGCCACCAGCAGCGCGAGCGTCAACGCGGTGATGAGCCACAGGTCCTCACGCAGCAACCTCTCGAACCTGCGCAGTCGGGCTCCGGAGGCAGTCCACCACTGCTTGTTGGGGGCGTTGATGAACTCGGGAGCCGACACCACCAGCCTCGACATGAGCGGCATCGGCAGGACGACCACCAGCGGCAGTAGCGCGGAGAACGCCAACGCGCCGTTCCTGCTCGACCAACCGTCGGCCTCGCCGCCCGCGCCGAAGTGCGTCGGCACCCGATCCGGCAGGACGGCCACCTGCCAGGCCAGCACGCCGAGCCACACCAGGATCACTGCCACGGACAGCGTCAGGATCCACGGCGCCGTCGGCTCCTTCGGCAGATCGCGTGCGTCGTCTGCCGCGGACCTCGTCGTCGTCATCTCGCGGCGCCCTCCCAACCCACGATCACCGGCCGCACCTACCTCACCACCGTCACACGCGACGCGGCCTCGCGGGCGCGCTCACGCGCGATCTCGACGTCCTCGGCGGTCGCGACGGCCACGCCCATCCGGCGGAACTCACTGGCGGACGGCTTGCCGAACAGACGGACATCGGACTCCGGCACGGCCAACGCCCGGGCGACGCCCTCGAAGCCGACTCCCTCGACGGTCCCGCCGTCCTCGGCGATTCCCGTGCCGCCGTAGATCACCGCGGACGCGCCCGGACTGGCCATGGTGGTGACCACCGGCAGACCGAGGACGGCGCGCGCGTGCATCTCGAACTCACTGAGCACCTGGCTGCGCAACGTCACGAGCCCGGTGTCGTGGGGACGGGGGCTGACCTCGGAGAAGTAGACGTCGACGCCCTTGACGAACAGCTCCACGCCGAACACTCCGACCCCGCCGAGCGCGCCCGTCACCCGCGCCGCCACCGACCGCGCCGAGTCGTAGGCGTCGCGGGTCATGGCCTGCGGCTGCCACGACTCGACGTAGTCGCCGCGCTCCTGGCGGTGGCCGATCGGCTCGCAGAAGTCGGTGCGGATCTGCCCCGTCTCCGGGTCGACGCTCCGAACGGTGAGCAGCGTGATCTCGTATTCGAAGTCGACGAACGACTCCACGATCACGCGCGCCCCCGCGACGCGGGCACCGGACTGCGCGTGGTTCCACGCCGTTTCCACGTCCTCGGGACCGTGGAGGGACGACTGTCCCTTGCCCGACGACGACATGGTGGGCTTGACCAGGCACGGGAACCCGATCCGGGAGCACACCTCCTGCAGCTCCTCCAGCGAGGACGCGAACGCGAAGCGGCTCGTGGGCAGGCCCAGCTCCTCGGCGGCGAGGCGGCGGATGCCCTCGCGGTCCATCGTCAGCTGCACAGCGCGGGCGGTGGGCGCGACGCGGGCGACGCCGTCCTGTTCGATCTGCGCGAGCGCGGCCGTGGCGATGGCCTCGATCTCCGGCAGGATCACCGCGGGCTTCTCCAGCTCGACGACCCGGCGCACCTCGTCGGCGTCGGTCATGTCGATGGTGTGCGAGCGGTGTGCGACCTGGTGCGCCGGGGCTCCGTCGTAGCGATCAACCGCGATGACCTCGACACCGAGACGCTGCAGCGCGATCGTCACCTCTTTGCCCAGCTCGCCCGAGCCGAGCAGCATCACGCGGGTCGCGGTCGGCGCACCCGGCGTGCCGAAGCGGTCCACGGTGGGCGGGGCGAGGGGATCGTGGGGGTCGGTCATGTCGACCACGCTAGTAGACCTGCGACGACGGCCGAAGTGCGGCTGAACAGACTATCGGGCCCGGCACCGTGAGGTGCCGGGCCCGACCGGTCGAACATTGTGGTGCGTTGCGATCACTCCGCCGGTTCAAGCGGGGGGAGGTCGTCGGTGTCGTCTCCACCGCTGCCGGCCTCGCTGAACCCGGAACTCATGAACGAGCTGCCCTCGCCCTCTCCGTCCTCCGAGCTGGCCGCAGCGAGCGAACCGAGGACGTTCGCACCCGTCGCGACACTGCCGCCGGAAATGGATCCGGCGGAGACGGGCTCCACAGAACCTCCGGGGATCCTGCCGTTGATCTGGTCCGCGACGACCTGCGGGTCGATACCGAAGTTGGTCTCCAACCCTCCGAGCGTGCCGTCCTCGTTCACGGGGACACAGAGGACGATGCCGACCGCCGGGGTCTCCGGCGACAACGCGGTCCAGCTGACATCCGCCCCGGCCTCGACCAGGACAGAGCGGCCCGGCTGACCGAACACGAACGGGAGAACGTTCTGAACGACGTTGTTCTCGACCACGGGATCGTCGAGCTCCACTGCCGGAGCCCCCTCGTCGTCGGCGAGGAGGTGGGTCAGCCCACCGCCGGCCTCGATGGCAGTGATGAGCGCGATGCCAGCCGCGAGGTCGCCCTCCGGGTAGTCGGTCTCGAGGTCGTTGTCTTCGATCGTCGAGTACGGGGCGGTGGCCCCCAGGCAGCGCTGATCAACGTCGGACTGGTTGGAGTAGGTGACAGTCGGGCCACCCTCCTCGTTGGGCGTGACCGTGACGGGGCCGCTGAGAGCCTCGGCGGCGGTCTCGAGATCACCGGCGATCTCGCCGAGGTTAATCGAGCTACTGCCGAGCGAACCCGTCGACTCGTCATCCTGGGCGGAGGCGATGCCGGCACCCGCGAAGGTGGTTCCGGCAGCGAGGGCGACGGCCGATGCTCCGGCCAGGAATCGGTTACGAACGAACATGAATGCTCCTTGCAGTGAGGGAAAGTCACCACATCGAGGACCGCGGTGACACTCGCAGACGCTCCGGTGAACGCCTTCGCTGAGCGTGGCATAGATCACACCTACAGCGGTCGTAAGCGGCGCAAACTTTAGGGTTCTATAACTAGATGTTAACTTTCTTATCATCACTGGCCACAGGCGCAACAGCAGTACCGGCCACCTGCCTCTAACCCGCTCGACGGTTAGGCGATAATGTGTGTTCAAAGCCACACGAAAGGGCACACCTGTGACCAGTTCCTCTTCCGGCCCCCTCGCCGGCATCCGCGTCGTCGAACTCAACGGCATCGGCCCCGGCCCCCACGCCTGCATGATGCTGGCGGACCTGGGCGCCGACGTCGTCACGGTCATGCGCCCCGGAGAGCTCGCCACCCAGGTCGGCGGCTGGGCACACATCACCCGCCGCGGCCGCACCGTGGTGGAGGCCAACCTCAAGAGCGACGAGGGCCTGTCGCAGGTGCGCGGACTCATCGCCAAGGCGGACGTGCTGGTCGAGGGCTACCGCCCCGGGGTCACCGAGCGCATGGGGCTGGGCCCCGACGAGTGCCTCGAGTTCAATCCGCGCCTGGTCTACGCCCGTATGACCGGCTGGGGCCAGCACGGCCCGCTCGCCCACACCGCCGGCCACGACCTCAACTACATCTCGCTCACCGGCCACCTCAATGCGATCGCCCGTAAGGGCGAGCGCCCCGTGCCGCCGCTCAACCTCGTCGGTGACTTCGGCGGCGGTTCGATGTTCCTCATCCAGGGCATCCTCGCGGCGATCATCGAGCGCGCCACCTCCGGCCAGGGGCAGGTCATCGACGCCGCCATGACCGACGGCGCCTCGGTGCTGGGCCAGTTCCAGTGGGCGATGCGCGCCAGGGGCCAGTGGTCGGACGCCGCCGGGACCAACATGCTCGACACCGGGTACCCGTTCTACGACGTCTACACCTGCTCCGACGGCAAGTACATGGCCGTCGGGTGCCTCGAGCCGCAGTTCTTCGCCGAGTTCGCCCGACTGTTGGGTATCGACGGCGAAGGCATGCCCGGCCAGTTCGACATGGACCGCTGGGAGGAACTGCGCGAGATCATCGCCGGCAAGTTCGCCGAGAAGACCCGTGACGAGTGGGCCGAGCTGTTCTACGGCACCGACGCCTGCACCACGCCGGTGCTGACCTACACCGAGGCGCTCGACCATCCGCACAACGTGGCGCGCGAGACGTTCGTCGAGGTCGCCGGCGATGCCGGGCCCGCGCCCGCGCCGCGCTTCTCTCGCACTCCGGCCCCCGCGGTGCCGGTCGTGCCCCCGACCGAGGCCGCCGCGATCGACCAGGTGTGGGCCTGAGCATGACCGATCCGGGGGCCGCGCCTCGATCGGCGAACGATAGCCCTCCGGCTGGTGGTTCCCGCGTGGCCGGGGTCGTCCTGATCGTCGATCCCGCGTCGTCCGACCCGCCGTTCCGTCAGCTCAAGGGCCAAATCGTCGAGGCGGTCTCACGCGGGAAACTCACGGCGGGAACCCGCATGCCCGCTGTGAGGAAGCTGGCCGAAGAGGTGGGTGTCTCCACCGCCACCGCTGCCAAGGTATACCGCGAACTCGAGGAGGCCGGCGTGCTCGAGGGGCGCGGCCGATCGGGCACATTCGTCTCCGCCGCCGACGTGGCCGACGCAGCGTTGGCCCGGGCCGCAGAGGAGTTCGCCGAGCGTGCCTCGGGGACGGGTTTCGGCGTCGATGAGGCCGTGAACGCTGTCCGTAACGCGTTCAAGAACCTAGCCTGACGACCCGGCCTGCGCCGCACGGATGCAGAACGCCCCGCCACCGTTTCCGGTGGCGGGGCGGTGCGCTCTGGCGCTTTGGTTATCAGCTACCGAGCGAGCCAAAAACGTCGAGCGAGCCCAGGCTCAGCGACCCGGTGCCCTCGTCCTCGGTCTCACAGCCGGTCACAGCGACGTCGTACTCGCCGCCTCGGTGATCACCTTCGGGGCCGGCGGCGATACGGTAATTGACCACGTACGCACCATCATCCGCAGGCGGCAGACCGGCGACGTCGTTCAGGTTGACGACCACGTTAGTGGTCAGCGGAACGTCGTAGTCAGACCGGTAAGAGGCCTCCGGAACGGCCGGCTCGTAGTTTCGGGTGTCGATGAGCTGGCCGGTATTGCCGAGCCCGAGGTCGTCACCCTCTCGTTCCTGTCCCTCGACCCACCAGTCGAGGGGGTACACGCCATTGGTCGAGTTCAAGACCGTGAACTCGACCTCACACTGGTCGTTGCCAGCGGCCCAGAACTGGACCGGCCCGTCCAGGTTCTGCGCGCTCGCCACTGGCGAGGCCATTCCGACCGCAAGCGCTGCTGCGGCAAAGCCTCCGGCAATCGTGGTTCCTCGTCGGAATTTTGTAGTCATGCTACCTCCCGGGTTGACTCCCCCCGACGTGTCGAACGAGTGGGAGACGCGGATGTCATCGCCCTGAACTTCAGGACGACGGAGGCGAAACTAGCAGCTAATTTCGAGATATGTAACCACCGTTTACAGAATCGTTATCCGACACCACCCAGGGAAGCGTGCGGCTTGAGCGGGGGCACCGAGGGGGGAGTCGCCGGTCTGTAATGCTCCGAGCCCCACGACGATGAGTGAGTCATGACCATGAACAACACCCGAAGTGCCACGACCGCCGCCGCGGCGATTGCCCTGGCTGCCGCCACCTCCGTGACCGCCGCCCCCGCCCAGGCCGCGCCGGTCGACACCACCGCGGTGCACTATGTCGCGCAGGCCTCGGGCAGCGCGGACGGGGGCTCACTGGAGAACCCGGTCGTGGGGGCCGGCCTGGTCCTTCTGGCGGGCGTCGGCGTGTCGATCGCCCTGGCGGTCAGCGCCGGTGTGGCCGGTGGCGCGTTCGAGCTACCCCGGATCCCAGGCCTCTGACCGCCACCGCCGCCTGACGGAACTCGTCACCGCCGGCGCCGTTCAGCCGCCGGGGGTGAAGGGTGTGTGCGGTCGTAACCCTCGCGGGTAGACGGCGGAAGCCGCGTCCTGCGACTGTCAGATCCCGAGCGAGCCCGTGGTCTGGGCAACGGAGCCCGAGCTACCGATCCCCGCGAGCGCTGCGTCCAGCGATCCGAGGCCGGCTGGGACGCCGGCACCTGCGGAGATCTCGACCTCCACGTACTGCTCATCTGTGGCCTGCGCGACGCACACCACGACGGCCGCCGGCGAGAACGAGTCATCGGTGAGCACGCCGTCAACGAGTCCCGAACCGGCACTGGCGCTCAGCTGCGTCGGCGAGATCCTCGAGCCAGGTCGGAGGCAAGGCACTGTCGACGTCGGCGGACTTCATGTAGTCGTAGAGGTCAGTGATGAGGCGCCCCTTGCCGGCGAACCCGCTGCGAGATCGTGCTCGGAATTATTTGCCTAGGTCACCTCGGTGGCCTCGCCCTTGCCGCTCACGCTCACACTGCTGGGGCTGTTGAACACGGGATCGACGTCCTGGGCGCCGGCCACACCGGCTCCGGCGAGGGCGGTGGCTGAGGCGATGGCGGTGGCCGCGGCGGCGACGCCGAGGCGGGTGAGGGAACGCATGTGGTGCTCCGATCGGAAGGGAACGCGACCGGTCGGCCGCTTCCCTGGAGTCCACCCGATGCGCTGTCACCGCACTGGCGGCCGTTCATACGACATGTGTCGTACGTTCACACCCGATTCGGCCCCACCTGACCCGCACGCACCAACGGACTCACCCGTCACACGAGCGGGCTCACCTCATCACCCCAGGATGTCGCGCCGCACCACGTTCTGGTCCCGGCCCGGGCCCACGCCGATGTACGACATGTGGCAGCCGGCGAGCTCCTCGAGCCGCAGCACGTAGTCGCGGGCGGCGGGCGGCAGGTCGCTGAACTCGCGCGCCCCGGTGATGTCCTCGTCCCAGCCGGGCATGGTCTCGTAGATCGGCGTGGCGTGGTGGAAGTCGGTCTGCGTCATCGGCATCTCGTCGTGCCGGACGCCGTCCACGTCGTAGGCCACACAGATCGGGATCTCGCCGATGCCGGTGAGCACGTCGAGCTTGGTGAGGAAGTAGTCAGTGAACCCGTTGACGCGCGCGGCGTAGCGGGCGATCACGGCGTCGTACCAGCCACAGCGGCGGGTGCGGCCGGTGTTGACGCCCACCTCACCGCCGGTGACCTGCAGGTACTCGCCCCACTTATCGAACAGTTCGGTGGGGAACGGCCCGGCGCCCACGCGGGTGGTGTAGGCCTTGACGATGCCCAGCGAGTGCGTGATCCGGGTGGGGCCGACGCCCGCGCCCACGCAGGCGCCGCCGGCGGTGGGGTTGGACGAGGTGACGAACGGGTACGTGCCGTGGTCGACGTCGAGCATGGTGGCCTGCCCGCCCTCCATGAGGACGGATTCGCCGCGGTCCAGCGCCTGGTTGAGCATGAGGGTGGCGTCGCAGACCATGGGCCGCAGCCGGTCGGCGTAGGAGAGGAAGTACTCGACCATCTCCTCGACCTCGACCGCTCGACGGTTGTAGATCTTCACCAGGATCTGGTTCTTGAGGTGCAGCGAGCCCTCGATCTTCTGGCGCAGGATCGACTCGTCGAAGATGTCCTGCACGCGGATGCCCACGCGGGAGACCTTGTCGGCGTAGGTGGGCCCGATGCCGCGGCCGGTGGTGCCGATGGCCTTCTTGCCCAGGAAGCGCTCGGTCACCTTGTCCAGCGCCTGGTGATACGGCGCGACGAGGTGGGCGTCGGCCGAGATGCGCAGCCGGGAGGTGTCGGCGCCGCGGGCCTCGAGGCCGTCGATCTCCTCGAACAGCGCCTCGAGGTTGACCACCACGCCGTTGCCGATCACCGGAGTGGCCGTGGGCGACAGGATGCCGGCGGGGAGGAGCTTGAGCTCGTACTTCTCGCCGCCCACCACCACGGTGTGGCCCGCGTTGTTCCCGCCGTTGGGCTTGACCACGTACTCGACGCGGCCGCCCAGGATGTCGGTGGCCTTACCCTTGCCCTCGTCGCCCCACTGGGCGCCGATCAGAACGATCGCTGGCATGGTTCGCTTTCACCTCGGATTGAGTCGTCTACACGGTGAGGGACGGCCACAGTCTCGTGATTCCGCGCACACCAGCGCTCCAGAATAGTCGCATCAGCGCTCTCACCCTAGTCGCCAGCCCCCCGCAGCCTGCGCAGTCGCACGGGCGTTCCGGGCAGGAGCTGCGAGATCCTGTCGGCCGAGCGGGCGGTGAGCACGCCGATCACCGGGTAGCCGCCGGTGACGGGGTGGTCGGGCCCGAACACCACGGGTGAGCCGTCGGCGGGGATCTGCACCGCGCCGCGCACCATGCCCTCGCTGGGGATCTCGCGCGCGTCGAGTCGCGGGACGGGCCGGGCGGGGTCGATGCGGACGCCCACCCTGTCGGCGTGCCCGCTGACGTGCCCGGTCGCGGCGAGCACGTCCCACGCGGCGGGCGGGAACAGGTCGTCGCGCGGCCCGGGGATGACGTCCAGCTCCACGGATTCCCTGGCGCCGGTGACCGCGCCCCCGCCGACCACACCCCGGCCGGCGGAGACCTGCCACCCGTCTGCCCACGGCCCCACCACGGCGTCGCCGACGTCCAGCACATCGCCGGCCACGACGGGCGGTGGACCCAGCCCTGCCAGGGTGTCGCGCGATCGACTGCCCAGCACCGCCGGCACGTCGATCCCCCCGCGGACGCCCACGTAGCTGCGCACCCCGGCGACGGGCCGGCCGATCTCCAGCGTCGACCCGGCGTCCAGTCGGAGGACCTCGCCGGTGGCGACGGTCCGTCGGGAACCGTCGGGGGTGACGACGACGACGAGGGCCTCCGCTCCCGTGATCGCCACGATCGCGGGCTCATCCGTCCTGACCGTCAGCCCGCCGAGCAGCACCTCGAGCACGGCGGCCGCCGGGTCGGTGCCGACGGCCCGCAGGGCGGTGGCCGCGGCGGCGCGATCGGCGGCCCCGGAGGCGGTCACCCCGACCGAGGCGTGACCGGGGCGGCCGAGGTCCTGCACGAGCGCGGACGGTCCGGCCCGCAGTACGAGCAGGCTCATCGGGGCGCGTCCGGGCTCATCGGCGCTCGGCCGAGCGCCCGCGGTCGTCCCCGGATCGCCCGCCCACCTCGCGGAACCGGACGGTCATCCCGGGGGCGAGCAGGGCCGGGTCGGGCCGGTCGAGGTCCCACAGCCGGGCGTCGGTGGTGCCGAGCAGCTGCCACCCGCCGGGCGAGGCCCCGGGGTAGACGGCGCAGAAGCGGTCCGCCAGGCCGACAGACCCGGCCGGGACCCGCGCCCGCGGCGAGTCCAGCCGCGGCACCGCAGGCAGGGCGGATTCCGTCGACGGCCCCCCGGCCGCCTCGCTCGCACCCGCCCCGCCCGCATCCGCCCCGCCCGCGTCCAGCTCCCGCGCGTCGACGAGGTAGAAGAAGCCCGGCGCGAACCCGCCGAACGCGGCCCGCCACGTGATCGAGGAGTGCGTGCGGACCAGCGCTTCGGTGGACATCCCGGCGAGGTCGGCGACCGCGGCAAGGTCGGGCCCGTCGTAGCGGACGTCGATCGTCACTCCTGCCACCCCGCCTTCCGCACCTGCCCCCGAGCCCGCTTTCGGGCCCGCATCAGCGCCTGCATCCCCGCCTGCACTCGCGCCCGCATCCCCGAAATCCGCTACTCCCCCTACGGATCCGCTATTCGGATCAGAAGCGCCGATCCGGAATCCGGATAGCCGATTTGAGGAGGGCCGATTTCGGAAGGGCAGATTGCCGGAGGGTGGCGGAACGACGGGCTGATCAGCGTGGTCCGCGAGCAGGGCCTCCAGTCGCCGCCGCAGCTCGGGCAACGCAGCGGCCTCGCGCACGGTCACCAGCACCGTGCGGGTCGCCGCCACCACGTCGAGGGCGTCCGGTCGCCACTGCTCGATCCTCGCGGCCAACGAGACCGCCTCGGCCAGATCGGCACAGTCGAGCAACAGCGCGGCCTCCCCGCAGCGGCGGATCCTCGTCGTCGTCATCCCGGGCCGGCCTCCCCCACCGGCCCGTCCCCCACCGCATCACGCCCGGACCCGTCCCCCACCGGGCCGCGCGGCGGGACGTGAGGCGCGGCGAACGGCGCCACCTCCACCCCGGCCTCCTCGAGCGACGCGCGCACGCGTCGCGCCAGGTCGACGGCGCCGGGCGTGTCCCCGTGCACACACACCGAGGCGGCGGCCACCACGACCCGCGATCCCTCGGCGGTGGTGATCGACTGCCCGGTCGCCATGGCCACGACCCGCTCGGCGACCTCGTCGACATCGGTGATCACCGCGCTCGGCTCGCCGCGGGGCACGAGTGTGCCGTCGGGCCGGTACCCGCGGTCGGCGAACGCCTCCGTCACCGTGGGAACGCCGACGGCCGCGGCGTGGGACAGCACCACCGCACCCGGCAGGCCGAGGATCGGCAACGGCTCCTCATGCGCGAGTTCGGCGTACCGCATCACGGCGTCCACGACACCCGCGGCTTGCTCCGGGTCGCGGACGATACGGTTGTAGAGCGCGCCGTGTGGCTTGAGGTACCGCACCCGCGTCCCGTGCCGTCGCGCGGCCATGTCGAGCTCGACGAGCTGGAACTCCACGAGACGGGCGACCTCCTCGCGGTCGAGGTCGTGCTCGATACGCCCGAAGTTGGCGCCGTCCCGGTACGAGGGGTGGGCACCCAGGGCGACCCCGCGCTCGGCGGCGGCGACGGCCGTGGCGATCATGGTGGGCCGGTTGCCGGCGTGGAAGCCGCACGCGACGTTGGCGGACGTCACCACGTCCAACAGTGCGGCGTCGTCGGGATCCGGCCCGGCGCCGGGTGCGAGCGACGCGGGCCACCGCGGCGTCCCCCGACGGGCCTCGCCGAGGTCGCAGTTCAGATCGATCCTGCGCGCCTGTCCAACCACGCTTCCATCCTGCCCCAGGTTCGCCCCCGCCATCAGCTGCGGTCATGATGGAGGTCATGATCGTCATCCGCTGCGGCTCGGCCCCGGTCCCGACGGTTCTCGGTGAGCGCCCCCGCATCCAGGTCAGCGAGGTGCCGACCAAGGACGAGGTCAACCGTGCATTGGCCGAGGTGGGCCCGGGGCGTCGACTGGTCCTCTGCGGCACCGACGCCGCGTTGGCCGCGGTGCTCACCCGCCTGCTGCGGACCGAGAACCTCGACGCGGAGATCGCCTACGTCGCCGACGAGCCCACCCCCGCCACCCGCGCCTACGGGCTGCCGACAGGGTCGGAGGCGGCCAAGCTCGGCATCCGCGGCACGTCGCGTGAGGTGCCGCTCGTCCGCGACGAGACCGGGACCGCCCTCGTCGGCGAGGCCCTCGTACGCGGCGCCGAGGGCGACCGACTCGTGGGCGAGGCCTACGCCGACGACACCGTGGTCTTCTCCGGCGAGACGCACACCCTCACCGTCCGGCCCACACCCGAGCTGCCCGGCGTCCGGGCCACCGCCGCGCGGCCCCGCAGGTTGCGTCGCCGTCAGTGGGTGGCGGCCCGGGCGGTGCAACTGGGCACCGAGGCCGGCCTGCTCACCCGGGACGGACTCACCGGTCGGCGGGCCATCAAGAGGACGACTTTCTATCGTCATACCGAGCCATGGAGGCTCGTGTCGCCCTGAGCGGCGGCATCACCGGCGCCGGTCGGTCCGGCGCGTCCGGCCACTCCTCCGTCAGTTCCGGTTCGACGGCGGGATTGCGGACGGTCGGCGGCAGCGTGGCGAGGGCCGAGATCTTGCTCAGCCCCGCGACCTGCATCATGTCCACCAGGATCGAGCGCAGCTGGGCCAGCATGACGGTCTCGGTCAGGCCCGACCCCGTGATCAGCTCCCGCTTGGCGCGCGACGCGACCGCCCGCAACTCGCGGTGGACCTCAGCGTCCGTGGGTGCGTCGGAGTCCGCGGCCACCCGCCGGGTGAGCACCTCCAGAGCCCCGGCCAGCGCCGCGATCAACGAACTCAGCGCGGGCGGTACGTCCACCTGATCGTCCGCCGCCACGATCGCCCGGCGCGCGAGGACACGGATGTTGCGGATGCCGTTGTCCAGCGGGTTGAGCATCGCCGTGAGGACGATCTCCTCCGGACGCCGCCGCCGGTAGAACGGGGAGATCCGCACCAGTTCCCGCGCCCCCGCGAGCTGCTCGGAAATCGCATCGACGGCCGGCTGCGTGTCACGGGCCTCCTGCAGGGCGGAGCGGATGAGCTCCGAGTCGCGCCGCTCCAACCCGTCCGCGACCTCGGCGAGCACCGACGACGCCACGCCCAGCAGCGACGCCGCCTCCCGGCGGGCGCGGCGCAGGGGATGGACGGGCATGAGCGCCATCGCGGCCAGCGCCACCACCCCGCCCACCGCCGCGTCGAGCATCCGCTCGTAGCCGCCCGCGCTGCCCGGCGGCAGGATCGTCGCCACGAGGATCGCCGAGGAGGCCGCCTGGGTGCCGGTGATCGCCCCCCGGTCGACGAACACCGCCGCCGACATCGCCAGGATCACCACCAGCGCGATCTGCCACGCCCCGGAGCCGATCTCCCGGATCAGCAGGTCACCGAACCCGACGCCGACGATGACGCCGAGCACCAGCTCGACACCCCTCCGGACGCGACGCCCCATACCGGTGCCGAGGGCGATGGCGGCCGCGATGGGAGCGAAGAAGGGTGCCGAGTGGTGCAGCACGTCGTGCGCGAGGAACCAGGCCAGTCCCGCGGCGAGACCGCACTGCAGGATCGGCAGGAACGCGTAACCGAGTCGCCGTGCGCGCGCCCTCAGCGGGCCCGGCAGCGCGGCGTAGACGCCCAGCGCGCGGGCGTCCAGTCGGTCACGCCAGGCCGAGAGACGCGGCGGCGTGCGGGTCTGACTCATTGACCAGGTCCAGACAACGGATGTACTCGTCCTCCTCACCGATCGACTGCGCGGCGCGGGCCAGCGCGGCGACGCAACGGAGGAAGCCGCGGTTGGGTTTGTGGTCGTACGGCACCGGCCCGAAGCCCTTCCAGCCGTGGCGCCGCAGCTGGTCCAGCCCGCGGTGATACCCGGTGCGGGCGAACGCGTAGGCGCTGATCACCTCGCCGGAGTCGAGCGCACGCTCCGCGAGCTCGGCCCACGCGATCGAGGCGGTGGGATGGGAGGCCGCCACGGTGCGGGGATCCTCCCCGGCGGCGACGGCGGCCTCCGCCTCCGGGTCACCGGTGAGACGGGTGGGCGGGGGGCCGAGGAGATCTCCGAACTGGGTCATGCCCCCATTGTCCACTAATCCGCCGCATCGCCTCCCCTGCCCCCATTTGCTAAGGTCGAGGGCATGCGGCGCCCCGGACGGGGCGCCGTGCGCTCGTCGCGGGCAGTGGTTTCACGCCCCTTCGGAGTGATAGTGGTCCCGGTGTCGAGGCCCCGTTACGCGGACTCATCCAGTCCCCGCGTCGGACGAGCTTCCACCGGCACCAGTCGGAGCGAACGAACAGGTCGAACGTGGGCCGGAAGGAAGACTGTGTCTAGACAGCGTATTGCGATCATCGGAGCCGGGCCGAGCGGAATGGCCGCCCTCAGGGCGTTCGAATCGGCCCAGCGGTCCGGGGCCAAGATCCCCGAGATCGTGGCCTACGAGAAGCAGGACGACTGGGGCGGCCAGTGGAACTACAACTGGCGGTCCGGCACTGACAAGTACGGCGAGCCGGTCCACTCCTCCATGTACCGCAACCTCTGGTCGAACGGCCCCAAGGAGGCGCTCGAGTTCGCCGAGTACACGTTCGACGAGCACTTCGGCAGGCCCATCTCGTCGTATCCGCCGCGTGAGGTCCTGTGGGACTACATCGACGGCCGGGTCCAGGGGTCCGACGTCAAGAACAAGGTCCAGTTCTCCACGGCCGTCCGTTGGGTGGACTACGACCGCGATCTGGACACCTTCACCGTCACCGTGGAGAACCTCAGGTCCGGCAAGACCACCTCGTCGGAGTTCGACCGGATCATCGTCGCCACCGGCCACTTCTCCTACCCCAACCTCCCGGACTTCAAGGGCATCGAGACGTTCCCCGGGTCGATCCGCCACGCCCACGACTTCCGCGGAGCGGAGAAGCTTGCGGACAAGCGCGTGCTGCTGATCGGCGCCTCCTACTCCGCCGAGGACATCGGCGTGCAGGCCTTCAAGATGGGCGCCCGGTCGGTGACGATCTCCTATCGCACCGCCCCCATGGGCTACGACTGGCCGGACGGGATGGAGGAACTGCCGCTGGTCCAGCGGTTCGACGGCGAGACCGTCCACTTCACCGGCGGCCAGACCCGCGAGTTCGACGCCGTGATCCTGTGCACCGGCTACCTCCACAAGTACCCGTTCCTGCCGGCGGACCTGGCCCTGCAGTCGCCCAACAACATCTACCCCGCGGGGCTGTACCGCGGCGTCGTGTGGCAGAAGAACCCCAAGGTCTACTACCTGGGCGCCCAGGACCAGTGGTTCACCTTCAACATGTTCGACGCCCAGGCCTGGTATGTCCGCGACCTCATCCTGGGCCGGGCCAAGTTGCCGTCCGCCGAGGATCGGGTCGCCCACATGCGGGCCTGGCGGAACCGCTTCCAGGAGTTGGACGGTGACGCCGACGACGTGCGCTTCCAGGCCGATTACGTCCGCGATCTCATCGAGGCCACGGACTACCCGATGTTCGACCTCGACGAGGTGGTCGAGATCTTCCTCGCCTGGAAGAAGGACAAGAAGAAGAACATCCTGACCTACCGGGACAAGCCGTACCGCTCCGTCCTCACCGGCACCATGGCGACCGTCCACCACACCCCGTGGCTCCAGGAGCTGGACGATTCGCGCGAGCGGTACCTCTCGACGCCGGAGAAGACCGAGATCGAGGAGCTCGTGGTGGGCGCCGACACCACGCCGGGACAGGACGCGCAGGTCGCCGGCGAGTGAACCGTCGGTGACGTCTGGGGCGAATCCGCTCCCGGACGTCACCCGAGGGGACAGACTTGAACGCGTGACCGCGTCTCCCGCCCCCTCGCCCGAGTCTCCCGGGTCGGCCCACATCGCCGGAACCGCCCGCATCGCCGATTCCCATCCCACCGGTGGCATCGGCAGGCGCTCCCTCCTCCGGGCCGGAGCGCTGGCCGGTGCCGCCGTCGGGACCGGTGCCCTGGCCGGACGCACCGCCGTCGCCGGGGCCGCGGCTGCCGGGGGCACAGGAGGTGGCGGGGCCCCGGCCGGAGCCGTCTTCCGGCACGGCGTCGCCTCGGGCGACCCCATGGCGGACCGCGTCATCCTGTGGACGCGGGTGACGCCCACCCCGCAGGCGAGCCCCGGTTCGGGGATCGGTGACCCCGTCGTCGTCGCCTGGGAGGTCGCCACCGACCCGGGGTTCACCTCCCTCGTCCGCACTGGCTCCGTCGTCACCGACGCCGGCCGCGACCACACGGTCAAGCTCGACTGCACCGGACTTGCGCCGGACCGCTGGTACCACTACCGCTTCCGCGCGCTCGGTCAGGTCTCGCGGACCGGGCGCACCCGTACCGCGCCCGCCGACGGCGCCATGCCCGCCACCGGCCGCTGGCGCGTCGGCGTGGTGTCGTGTTCCAACTGGGAGGCCGGCTTCTTCTCCGGTTACCGCCACCTCGAGGCGCGCGGGGACCTGGACGCGATCATCGAGCTCGGTGACTACATCTACGAGTACGGCCGCGGCGAGTACACCGCCGCCATCGGGGCGATACGCCCGCACGAACCACCGCACGAGATCGTCACCCTGGCCGACTATCGGATCCGGCTGGCGCAGTACCACACCGATCCCGACCTGCAGTCCCTGCACGCGCACGTGCCGTGGATCTGCACGTGGGACGATCACGAGCTGGCCAACGACTCGTGGGAGCACGGCGCCGAGAACCACCAGCCGCACGAGGGCCCGTTCTCCGACCGCAAGGCCGCGTCCTCGCAGGCGTACTTCGAGTGGATGCCGGTCCGGCCGGAGGCGCTACGCGACGGCGGGCACCTCTACCGGCGCCTGCGGTGGGGGTCGTTGGCCGAGATCAGTATGTTGGATCTACGCTCGTACCGTTCCGAGAGCCCCGATCGGTTCAACGGGCCGGCGATCGACCAGACCAACACGATGACCGGCGCCGAGCAGTTCGACTGGCTGGCCCGCGGGCTGCAGTCGTCGACCGCCCGCTGGAACGTCATCGGCAATTCGGTCATGGTTTCGCCCGTGCTCATCCCGCCGTTGGATGCGCGCACGACCGGCGCGCTCACCGAACTCCTGGGGGTCCCGCGGGAGGGCATCACATACAACTCGGACCAGTGGGACGGGTACGCCGGGGAGCGTCGCCGCCTGTTCGAGGTCATCCGCGCCACCGGCAACCGCAACCACGTCTTCCTCACCGGCGACATCCACACGTCCTGGGCCAACGAGGTGCCGTTCGACCCGGCCGACTACCCCGGGGCCGGCACCGGGGCGGTCGAGTTCGTCACCCCGTCCATCACGAGCAACAACATCAACGACATGGTGGGCGGACTACCAGAGGGCAACCCGCTCTCGCAGGCCGCCCAGGGCGCGCTGACCGCCGCGAACCGGCACGTCCTCTGGGCCGATCTCGACCGCCACGGCTTCACGGTGGTCGAGTTCACCAGCGATTACGCCCACGCCGACTACTGGGCGCTCGTGGCCCGTGAGGATCCGAACAGTGGCGCCTACCCGATGGCGAGCTGGCGGACCCGGCACGGCACCGACCGCCTGGAGCCCGCGGGCCCGCTCCCCTGATCCGGCAGGGTGGGTAGGCCCCGGGGCCGGTGAGGCGAGCCGGGGGCCGGTGGGGTGGGCCCGGTACCGGCGACGGCGCCCGTCAGTACGCGGGGTCGAGCGATCCCGCGTCCGTGCCGAGCGATCCCGCCGCGGACGCCGCGGACCCCGCGGCGCTCCCCCACGGTGACGCCGGGTCGCCGAGGCTCGCGGTCGCGCCGCCCGTGGCGCGGGAGTCGGGGAACTCCTCGAGCGGGACGAAGTAGACGTTCCGGCTCTGGCTGGGGACCACCAGGGTGTCGTCGACGAGGATCGGCCCGGCCGGGGCCAACGGCCCCTCCAGCTCGAGGACGCCGGTGATCGCGCCGGTGCGGACGTCGAGGCGGTACACGTTCCCGGCGGTGGTCGAGAAGTAGGCACCACCCGCGTGGATCACCGGGGCACCCTTGATCGCGCCGACAGGGTTACGCCACAGTCGCTCGCCGGAGTGCAGGTCATACGCATAGGCGGCGCCCGTGGTGGGACTGCCCACGAAGACGGTGCCGTCGTGGATGGTCGGCGCACCGGACCGGTTGTTGGTCGGGGCGGGCCCGTCGCCGATCACGTCCCGCCACACCACCTCGCCGGACTGCTGGTCCATCGCGATGATCGTGTGCTCCTCGCGCGCGCCGGCGATCCCGGGCAGCAGGGCGCGGTTGGCCGTGGTGACGACGATCCCCTCGTCGACGGCCGGCGGGACGTCGTCCAGGCCGTGGGTGAACTCGGGGAACTCCCGCTGCCAGGCGAACTCACCGGCCACGGTGTCGTAGGCGAAGAACGTGTACGGCCGGGGCGCGCCGCCGCCGAAGTACAGCACCCCGCCCTGTTCCGACGGCGAGGACATGCTCACCACGTGGCCGGTCTCCACCACCTCGAGCGCCTCACCGGTCGCCGGGTCGAGCTTATACAGGCGCCGGTCCCCGGTGACCGCCCAGACCGCTCCGCCCGTCACGGCGGGTGTCGGCATGACCTCGCCTGCGGTGTCGTGGCGCCACAGGATCGCACCGGTGTCGGGGTCCAGACCCAGGACGCCGGACTCCCCGGTGCCGCGGTAGCCGCCCGGCCCGTCCTGGAAGAAGCGGTTCCCGAATCCCACGAACAGCCGCCCGTCGGAATGGATCATCTCCGAATGCACCCAGTTCGGCGCCTGCGCCTGCCACAACAGTTCGCCCGTCGCCAGGTCGAACGCCTGCAGCTCCCCGGAGCCGTGACTGCCGACGAACACCTTGCCGTCGGCCACCACCGGGGTCGCCCGTACCTCGTTCGCGGTGGGGATGGTGCCGGAGAAGATCTGGGCTCCACCGGTGACGACGTGGGTGTTGTTGGTGGGGGTCGCGCGGTACTGGCTCCAGTCGCCGGGGTCAGCGTGGGCCGGGCCGATGCCGGACAGCAGGAGCGCCGAGACGGCCATGCCGCTGGTGAGGACACGGACAGAGCTGAGACGGAGCCTGGGCATACCTGAAGGCTAACTGGCGATCTCGTGTGTAATTCCCGTGGCCTGACGGGAGCGGAGTCCGCGCCGGTGTGGTCGGCGCCCCTGAAGCCCCGGAATCACAGGTAGGTCCGCTACGGTGGCGGGTCGACGCGGCCCGTCCGGGGCCGGCGACGCGCACCGGGAGTAGTAGATGACGACGACGAGCCAGCAGCCGGCCGCCGGGGAGCCGAACCCCGCGGGACAGCCGGGCGGGGGCCCGGAGGGTGGGGCACGTCCGGGCAGCGGCCGGCAAGGCGGTCGCGGCGGGCGGAGCGGCGTGGCCGTCGCGGCGGCCGTCGTCGTGGCGCTCCTCGTGATCGCAGCGCTCGCGTGGCTCTTCCTCGCGGGCCCGCTGTCGTCGTCCGCTCGGGCCGAGCGGGACGTCGAGCAGACGCTGGAGAGCATGAGTTCGGCGGAGTCGTTCGCCGAGTTCAACGGGCACATGTGCGCGGAGAACCGCGTCCCGCAGGAGCTCGTGGACACGATCACCGCGTCGAGCGAGGCGACGGGTTCGGACCTCGACTCGATGTTCCGCGAGTCGATCGCGGGTTCGTTCCCCCAGGATCTCGAGGTGCTCGGGGTGGAGATCAGTGACAACGGCGCCGAGGCGACCGCGACCGTGGAGTCGGAGTCCGATGGGACGGGCCCGGAGCAGATTCACATGCGCGACGAGGATGGCGCCTGGAAGATGTGCCAGCCCGGAGTCGGAATGGGCGCGGTCCCGCAGGACCAGCAGCCGGGCTGACCCGACCCGTCGAGGGCGATCCGACCCGCCAACGGTCAGGCGGGCCGGGTCTGCCGCTGGCAGTCAGGCCGGCCGGGAACCGTCTCGGCCGGTGCGGTTGTCCCGCTCGATGCCGGGCGGATTGGTGAGGTGGCCGTCGTCGGCGATGAGACGGTCGACGTGTTGTCGCCATCGGTGGTCGAGAATCCTGTCGCGCGCCTGGGCCAGCGGCCCGTGTGGTGTGGTGCGGTGTTCGTGACCGGTCTCGGTGATGATGGTCAGCTCACCGAGCGGTCCGGGCCGGTAGGCGCAGTGCCCGAAGGTCTTCTCCCGATGATGCTTGCGACAGAGGCACACGAGGTTCCACTCGGCGGTGGGTCCGCCCAGTTCAGGTCGCTGATGATCGAAGGCGATGACATGGTCGATCTCACAGTCGTGGGCGTCGACCGTGCACCCCGGGTGGCGGCACGTGCCGTCGCGGAGCCGGATTCGCTCGGCCAGCGCCGGGGTGATGAAGTACTTGAGCACCGCGTCCGGTCTGTCCTGGACACCCGGCTGCGGGTCGAGCAGTTCGAACCGGACCTTGGAGTCCCCGCCGGACAGGAGCTCCTCGCACAGCCAGTCAAAGCTCGAATAGGCGCCGTTCACGAACTGCACGCGGTTGGGCAGACCCTGGGCGACGCTGTCGATGATCGAGATCCGGATGGGCTGTTCGGTGCCCCACGACGCTCCCAGCGGGGGCCTGTCGGCGCCTGCGCCGGCGCGGGTGCCGGCAGTGGCATCGCCCGCGCCCGCCGACTCTTCCGCGTCGTACAGGCTCGTGCCGATGTCGTTGGTCGTGGGGTCCCCGAGTGCGCACAGGGCGTCGGCGCGCAGTTGGTCGCGCGTGCGGGGGTGGCCCGACTCCGAGGCAGCGCGGGCGGCGGAGTCGATCCGGCGGCGGAGCTTCTCGGCGTCCCCGCTGGGCAGCGAGGCCCACATGCTGGTCATGCCGTCGCGTGCCGGGCGGAACCGCACTGTTCGCTGCTCGACCGCGGCGTCCACGGCGTCGCCGGCGGCCTGTGGGTCATGACGCTCCCGGGACCCGTCGACCGCGGAGTCCAGGTCGGGGCGACTGGGGCGGTGGCCCCCGTCGAGGTCTCGGGTCAGGGCGCCGACGACGTCCGATTCCACCGCGCCGATGATCGTGTCGGACACTTCTGCCAGACGGCAGGCGGCGTCGATGGCCAGCTGCTCGGGGAACAGTCCGCGTTCTACAGCCTTGCGCAGACGCGGCAGGCGAGTGTGGATCTGCACACCGGCAGTGACCAGGCGGGCAGCGTGCCACCCGGTCAGCGACATGGCCGCGGCCAGGTGGTTGCGCGCACGCTCAGTGGGTTCGAGCCGGGAGTAGGCGGGACGGGAGTCCCCGAACGGCGGCGTATCGGCTGGCCCCGGGGAGCCCCTGTCGACACTCCCCATCGCCTGGACCAACAGGTGGGCCGCCTGCAGCCGGGTCGCCGCCGCCAGGTTCTGCGCCAGCGTCGCCGAGCGCGCCACCTCGCTCAGGGCCTCGGCGCCCAGGGTGTCGAGGGGCTCCGGCACCGCGCGGAGCGCCCCGGCGAAAGCCGACCTCGTCGTCGTCGTCCCCGTTTCCTCGCTCACCACCGCACCCCCCTTCAGCGTCGCGCCCGACTCGAACATACAGGCGATCTTACCGGCACCCTCCGCGTAGCACAAGGGTTCGATTCCGCGGCGAGTGGTCCACACACGACAGCGGCGCCCCTCCGGGTGGAGGAGCGCCGCTGATGGGGCGGTGTCAGGCCGCGATGAGATCCGACCGTCAGGCAAGCTGACCAGCCCGGCTGATCAGGCCGTGCTCGGTCAGGCCCGTTCGATCAAGCAGCGTTCACTCAAGCAGCGTTCACTCAAGCAGCGGCACCCTTGGACTTGCCGGCCGACTTCAGGTCGTTGCACGCCTCGACGACGCGCTCGGACATGGCCTGCTCGGCCTTCTTCAGGTAGGAACGCGGGTCGTAGACCTTCTTGTTGCCGACCTCGCCGTCGACCTTGAGGACGCCGTCGTAGTTGCCGAACATGTGCGCGGCGATCGGCCGGGTGAACGCGTACTGGGTGTCGGTGTCGACGTTCATCTTGATGACGCCGTAGGACAGCGCCTCCTCGATCTCGCTCTTGGCCGAGCCCGAGCCGCCGTGGAAGACGAAGTCGAACGGCAGATCACCGGCGTTGAGGCCCAGCTTCTCGACCGCGACGTCCTGGCCCATCTTCAGCACCTCGGGCTTGAGCTTGACGTTGCCCGGCTTGTACACGCCGTGGACGTTGCCGAAGGTCGCGGCCAGCAGGTAGCGCTGCCCGGTGTTGCCGGCACCGAGCGCGTCGATGGTGGCCTCGAAGTCCTCACGGGAGGTGTAGAGCTTCTCGTTGATCTCGTTCTCGACGCCGTCCTCCTCGCCGCCGACGACGCCGATCTCGATCTCGAGGATCTGCTTGGCGTTGGCCGTCTTCTCGAGCAGCTCCTTGGCGATCTCGAGGTTGCGGTCGAGCGGGGTGGCCGAGCCGTCCCACATGTGCGACTGGAAGAGCGGGTTCTCGCCGCGGTCGACGCGCTCCTGGGAGATCTCGATGAGCGGCCGCACGAAGCCGTCGAGCTTGTCCTCGGGGCAGTGGTCGGTGTGCAGCGCGACGAGGATGTCGTACTTCGCCGCCACCACGTGCGCGAACTCGGCGAGCGCGACCGCGCCGGTGACCATGTCCTTGACGTTCAGGCCGGAGCCGAACTCGGAACCGCCGGTGGAGAACTGGATGATGCCATCGGACCCGGCATCGGCGAAGCCCTTGATGGCCGCGTTGATGGTCTCCGAGGACGTGCAGTTGATCGCCGGGTAGGCGAAGCCCTCGTTACGGGCCCGGTCGAGCATGTCCTTGTACTGTTCGGGAGTTGCGATGGGCATGTGGTCTCCTCCAGGGTTCTCGGCTGTGCGACGTGCGCATCTCGGGGCGCCGCACCCCTGTGGAGGTGGGCGCACACCCTCCAGCCTAGGCCAGCGTGACGACGCGCACCCGCGAGCCGTGCGGTACCGGTCAGCCGGGGAGCAGTTCGGCGAGCGCCGCGTCGGCCCGGGCGAGGTCGTCGCGGTCGAAAGTGGAGGTGGACGCCATGATCTCGTCGGCCCCGGTCCGCTCGACGAGCGCGGCGAGTTCGCGTGCGACCTTCTCCGCGTCCCCCTGGACGGCCCCCGCCATCCAGTCCTCCACCCGACGCAGCTGCTGCGGACGGAACCTCCGTTCCAGGATCTCCGCCGGCGACCGCAGCGGGCCGAACTCCCCGGTCTCCCGGGATTCTGCCATCGCCCACGCCTCCGGGAGGAGCAGCTGCCGCGCGGTCCCGACCGAGTCGGCGACCATCACCTCCAGGCTCACCACCACATAGGGTTCCGGCGTGGCCTCGCTCGGCCGGAACATCTCGCGGTAGCGATCCAGGGGCGACGGGTCGGCGAGCAGCCTCGGCCCCCCGACCACGACGGGCAGTCCGGCCCGTGCGGCGACCTCCAGGCCCCGACCGGTCGCGAGCACGAACAACGGGGGCGGGACCTCGAGGACCGGCAGCGCGGTGACGGGCCCCCGACCGTGGAGGAAGTCCTGCACCGCGGTGATGTCGCGGGCGAACGCGTCGGTGTCGTACTCGGCGACGCCGAGCGCCGCACGGACCGGTGCGGTGAACCCGAGCGAACGTCCCACCCCGAGGTCGATACGGCCCGGGTGCATCGCCTCGAGCATGGCGAACTGCTCGGCGACGATCAGCGGTCGATGGTTGGGCAGCATCACGCCCCCGGATCCGAGGCGGATGCGGTCGGTGCGCGCGGCGGCGGCCGCGATCAACAGCGGCGGGCTCCCGCTCGCGATCCCGGGCACGGCGTGGTGCTCGGCCGTCCAGTAGCGGTGGAAGCCCAGGGCGTCGGCCCGCTCCGCGCGGGCCAGGGTGCCCTCGATCGCGGCGGCGTGGGACTCGCCGACGCGGGACCGGGACCTGTCCAGGAGACTGAGGCGGAGGGTGTCCGGCAGGTCGGTGGGGGCCACGACCACACCGTAGCGCCGGGGCCGGCGCCGGAGCCGGGCATGCGCCGATCAGTGCGGCCCGCGCCAGCGCAGCGCGACGACCGCGGCACCGATCACCACGAGCACCCCGATCCCCTGCAGACCCGGGGAGTCGTCGGCCTCACCGAGGACGACCGCCGTCGCCCCCAGCGCGATCATGGCCAGCACTGCGGCCAGGACCAGCAGGAAGTGCACCCGGCGCTTCATTCCTCGACCCATTCGAGCAGGTCACCGGGCTGGCAGTCGAGCACCCGGCACATCGCCTCGAGCGTGCTGAACCGCACGGCCTTGGCCCGACCGTTCTTCAGCACCGAGACATTGGCGGGCGTCAATCCCACCCGCTCCGCGAACTCTCCGACGCTCATCTTGCGCTTGGCGAGTTCGACGTCGATCCGCACGATGATCGGCATCAAACCACCGTGTCCATCTCGGAGCGCAGGGAGGTCGCCTGCCGGAGGAGCGCGCGCATGACGACCATGAGCAGCGCGGCGACCGTGATGATGACGACGACGAGGAAGAGCAGTAGCGGCAGGCCGGGATCAGTCGCGTTGATGCCGACCAGCACGAGCACCACCACGAGCATCGCCCAGGCGGCGACGATCGCCCCCAGGATCACATCGACCCAGACCAGGGACCCGTCCGTGAAGATGCGGTCGGCCCTGACCATCGAGAGCAGCTTCCAGGTGGCCACCACCACGACCTGGATGCACACCACCCAGTAGATCGATACGGCCGTCAACGGCCACCGCAGGTGCGCGTCGCCCGGTGACGTCTCGGCCATGTGCGCGAACTGCCCGGGTAGGGACATGGTCTGCAGCAGGACCAGTATCGCGAACAGCACCACCAGGCACACCCGCAACGGCAGCACCGCTCGTTTCTCGATGTTCATACACCGACTATGAACCTATACCTATCGAAAATCAATAGGTGCGGGAAACGGCGGGCGGGCGTGGTGTGCGCGCGAGTCAGGCGGGCGAGATGGCGATCAGGCCGGGGCGGCGTGTTCGCGGATCCAGGCGTGCATGGCGATCCCGGCGGCCACGCCGGCGTTGATCGATCGGGTCGAGCCGAACTGTGCGATCGAGACGGTCTTCGCGGCCCGCAGTCGCGCGTCCTCGCTCACCCCGGGCCCCTCCTGTCCGAAGAGCAGGACGCAGTCGCGCGGCAGGCTCGCGGTCTCGAGCGGCTCGGCACCGGGGAGGTTGTCGACGGCGACGACCGGCAGCCCCTCGGCGCGGGCCCAGTCCATGAGGGCGCCGACGTCGGCGTGGTGACGCAGGTGTTGGTAGCGGTCGGTGACCATGGCCCCGCGCCTGTTCCAGCGGCGGCGGCCCACGATGTGCACCTCGGCGGCCAGGAAGGCGTTGGCGGTGCGCACGACGGTGCCGATGTTGGCGTCGTGGCCGAAGTTCTCGATGGCCACGTGGAAGGGGTGCCGACGGGTGTCGAGGTCGGCGACGATCGCCTCGCGGCGCCAGTATCGGTAGCGGTCGACCACGTTGCGGCGGTCGCCGGCGTCCAGGAGGTCGGGATCCCACCGGTCGCCGACCGGGCGCGGCTCCCCGGGATGCTCGGTCTCCCATGGGCCGACGCCGACCGCGCCCTCGCCCCACTCGGTCGGGCCCGCCGCCGTCACGAGGTCAGGCGCTGATTGGACAGCTTGACGAGTCGGCTGGGGGCGACCTGCGAGGCCAGGTACATGGCGGTGGCCTGCTTCCCGACCGGCCGGTGGACCTCGCGGCCCAGCGCCCGGCGGATCCTGCCGAACACCCCGGAGGGCTCACGCGCCGTCTGCTCGGCCAGGTCGAGGATCTCGCCGGCGACGTCGCCCTCCGTGAGGCGCACGCCCATCGTGCGCATCCCGGTGGTGTTCACGCCCTCGAGCATTCCGGTGCCCACGTACAGCGGCCACACCGAGCACACCCGGATGCCGTGGCGGGCCCACTCCAGGTCCAGGGCCTCGGTGATCCCCCGGATCGCGAACTTGGTCGCCGAGTACGTCGCCATCTCGGCCTGGCCGTAGATCGCGGAGGCCGAACAGAGGTTCACCACGGTCGGGGTGGCGGACTTCTCCAGGAACGGGAACGCGGCGCGACAACCGTAGAGCACGCCCTTGACGTTGACGTCCACCAGCGCGGAGTCCTTCTCGAAACTCGCGTCCATGAACGGAGTGCCGTAGAGCAGGCCGGCGTTGTTGACCAGCACGTCCAGCGCGCCACCGCTACGGGCGGTGAGCTCGGTGAGAGCGGCCTCCCACGCGGCCGGATCGGTGACGTCGAGCGAGCCGGTGACGATCCGCTCGTCTCCCTCGGCCCACGCACAGGGCTGGAGGTCGTACGCACCCACGAGGTAGCCGGCGTCGGCGAACCGACGCGCGGTGGCCTCGCCGATCCCGCGGGCGGCGCCGGTGACCAGAACCGTTCGGACCGTGCCGGTGGACGGCGTGCCGGGACCAGGTGCGCCCGCGGCGGTCACGACGCGCTCCCGGCGGTACGCGCCGCGGCGGCGGTACCGGTGAGCAGCAGAAGCGCCGCGGTGGCGTAGGTGTCGATCACTCCGACGTCCAGCGCCCGGGCGAGTGCGGTCCCGCCCTCGGTCTTGCGCCGGGCCAGGATCAACGCGTCGCTGAGCAGGAAGACCGGCCCGGCGACCGCCAGGACCGAGGCCGCCGGTCCGTGCGACCGGTCGACGGAGGTGGCCAACGCGGACAGCGTGGCGAGCAGCCCGCCGTACGCGGCGAGCGGGGCGTTGGCGCGATCCTCCGTGAGCAGCACCGCGCCCGCGACGCCGGCGACGACACCGTGCACGGCGGACTGCACCGGCTTGAACCGCAGCCCCGACCGGAGCATGAGTCCGCCCAGGGCCAGGTGCCCCGCCCCGAACGCCGCCGCACCCGCGACGAGCCTCGACTTCGACCGGCTCGCGTGGCCGCCACCGAGCATGAGGATCACGTCGCCGGTGGTGTACGCCGCCCCGGTGGCAGACAGCAGTGCGGTGTCGACCGCGGAGAGCCGACCGTCGCGCAGCGCGATCGCCAGCGCCGCCGGCACGATCACCGGCTTGCACAGCTTCTCCAGCGCGCCGACCCCGGTGGCCTTGGCGATCTCCGTCCCCGCGGCGGCCGCGAGGAACGCGGGCCCCTCCGGGCGGGACGTGTCGCCGAGTGCGCCCACCCGCTCCGTCAGCGCCTGCACCAGGCGATCGCGGAATGCCCTCGTCGTCGTCGTTGTTGTCGTCGTATCCATGCCGGTCACTCCAGTCCCAGGTCGGTCAGACCCAGCAACGCGCGGTACTCCACGCCCTCGGCCCTGATCACGTCGTCGGCACCGGTCGCGCGGTCCACCACGGTGGCCACGCCCACGACCTCGGCGCCCGCCTCGCGCAGGGCGGCCACGGCCGTGAGCGGCGAGTTCCCGGTGGTCGTGGTGTCCTCGACGACCAGGACGCGGCGACCGACGATGTCGGGGCCCTCGATGCGGCGCTGCATCCCGTGCTTCTTGGCCTCCTTGCGCACCACGAACGCGTTGATCGGCCGGCCCGGCGCGTGCATGATCGCCGTGGCCACCGGATCGGCGCCCAGCGTCAACCCACCGACGGCGTCGAAGTCCCAGTCCGCGGTGAGTTCGCGCAGCAGCCGCCCGATCAAGGGCGAGGCCTCGTGGTGCAGCGTGGCGCGGCGCAGGTCGACGTAGTAGTCGGCCTCGCGCCCCGAGGAGAGGGTGACGCGACCGTGGACGACGGCCAGCTCGGCGACCAGCTCGGACAGTCGCGTGCGGGCCTGGGCGTCGACGGTGACGGGATCGGTCATGGGACTCCTCGCGGGGACACGGTGTTCATTGACACGGTGTGTGGTGACACGGTGGGCGGAACGGCTTCCCCCGACTCTAGTCCGCCCCCCGAACGCCCCGACCCGCTGCGGCGTCGGGTCAGTCCCTGATGTCGGGCGGGAGTCGCAGCTTCGCGGTCTGCTCCACGTCCGGGTCGATGCCGGGACGCTCACGGCCGGAGGCATCGTCCGCCTGCTCGCCGGCCTGGTCGCTGGGTTGCCCGTCGGCCTGCTCATCGGACTCCGCGTTCGACTCCGCGTTCGGCTCCGCGTCCGGCTCCGCGTCCGGCTCCGCGTCCGGCTCCGCGCGCCGATGATGACGTCGCCCGCTCGACGGCGTCGCCCCCACCTTGGCCGCGAGGTCCGCGACCGTCAGCCGGCCCGACTCGCCCTCCGGATCCTCCTCGGTGGTCTCGGCCCCGTGCCGGCCGCCCGACGTGCGGTCGAGGTCGGACCCGCCGTCGATGCGGGCAGCGTCGAACCGCTCGACCTCGTCGCGGATCTCGTCCTCGTCGTCCTCCGAGCCCAGGGGCTTGATACCGGCGGCGCCGGTCGTCGCACCCGCGGCCAGCGGAGGGACCGACGCGTCCTCGGGGTAGGCCTGCCCGACACCGCGAGTCGGACGCGACAGCGGGGGCCTGGGCGCCAGGTGGTCGGCGGCGACGTCGCCGCGGGCCGGGACCGGCCCCGACGGCTCCATGATCTCGGCGAACGGGTCGGATTCCTCGGCGGCGGGTTCCACGGTCTGTGCCGACTCTCCGGCGACAGCGGAGGCGGGTTCGTCTGCGGCCCGGTCCCCCGCAGCGCCGTCCTCGGTGTCGTCCGCGGTGTCGTCGGCGGGGTCCCCCCGGTCGGCCACGACGGGCACGTCGGTCAGATCGCGCGCCCCCCTGCGGTCGGGCACCAGGCGGAGGTGGCCGGCCCGCCGTGGCTCGGGCGCCGGAGGCGACGTGCCCTCATCGGGGGGGACGGCGGTGGCCACGCCGGCGACCCGGCCGGTGTCCGTGTCCGTGTCCGTGTCGGTGTCCTCGTCGTCGACGACGGCGAAGTCCTCCGGGTCGGGCAGCGCCGCCGTCGCCGGGGCGCCGTTCGTGCCGGTGCCGACCTCGCCGTCCATCCCGACGGTGGGGTCGGCCTCGGGGCCCGCCGCCGCGCCGGGCGCTCCGGGATCGATCTCGGAGGGCAACGCGCGGGCCCGCCCCCCGATCGGCGGGAACGGAGCCAGCACATCGGCAGCCCCGTGCAGTGCCATCACCACGTCATCCCAGGTGGAGGGGTCGTCGACGCCGTCGACCGTCGCCGCCACCCACTCGCCCTCGGCCCAGATGCGGCGCACCCCGGCGGGTACCTCCCGAACGGCGTCGACCAGCCGATCGCGGTCGATGAGATCGAGACGGCCGTAGTCCGAGGTCCGGGCCTCCAGGACGCCGACCTCGCCGGCGTCGTGGAAGCCGGGCTCGGCCTCGACGTCCGGGCGGCTCAGGTCGAGGACCACATCGGAGGCGGTGCCGCGGCGCAGCGCGAGGACGGTGCGTCCGCCGGTGACGCCCATGATCGCCCGGCGACCACGGAAGATCCCGTGGGACACGGTGCCCAGTGCGCTGAGTCCACCAGAGAAGTCCCCGTGCATGAACTCCGGCGCCGGAGTGGGGGTCGGGGCGAACTCCCGGTCCTCCAGCCAGCGCACGACCGGCGAATCCGCCAGCGGATCGGCGGGCGACTCCTCGACCGGCTCGAGCGCGGACGTATGCTGCCGACGCGCCGGCAGCAGTGCCCGGACCCGGTCCAGCAGCCGCGGCGACGACTCCGCCGTGGGCTCGGCCGGATCGAGCGGGGCGGGCTCGGCGAGACCGTCGTCTGCGACCGGGCCCCTCGTGGCGACGGCGTCCGCGCTCGCGTGCGTGTCCGCGTCCGTGTCCGCGTCGGAGCGGTCACCGAAATCGGCCACCGCGTCCGGCCCTGCCTCGGCGTCGGCGTCCGAACCGTCGGCGCCATACGCCGCCGCGGTTGTCTCCACGACATCGCGCGGCGCGTCCCCCGTCGCCGGCTGCGCGCCCACCTCCGGCTCCGGGCCGCCCTCGGCCACCTCGCGCTCGATGTCGGACGCCTCGGACCGCTGGAACGGCGCGAGACGGGGCTCGCCCGCACGCTCGGCCGAGCCGGGATCCTGTCCCACCTCATCCGCCGGCGCGTCGAGGAGCGGGACCTCGTCGTCGTCGTCCTCCTCGTCCGGGGACTCCCCCACCGGCGGCGAGCCGACAGCCGTCCGCCTCTCGCGACGGGCGCCGCCACCCGCGCCGCCTCCCCGCTGCTTGGCGTCCAGGCGCAGCAGGACGAGCGCCGCGGCGAGCAGCACGAGGGCTACGAGGAACCAGATCCAGACCATGCCCCCAAGGGTAGTCAGGGGCGGCGGTGTGCCCGGCCAGGCGCAGCGGCGCGTGGGGGCGCGGCCGGATGAGAGACGGGCGTGGGCGAGGCGCCGAGGGCGGTCAGCGGGGCTGCTCGCCGATCGAGACCGGCCGCTTCCGGTCCGCCGACCACGCTGACCACGAGCCCGGGAACAACCGACCCGCCTCGATCCCGGCGACCTCCATCGCCGCCAACGCGTGGCAGGCGTGGATGCCCGAACCGCAGTACACGACCGCGTCGGACCCACTGGTCACGCCCACCTCGGCGAACATGCGGCGGATCTGGTCGGCCGGCAGGAAGCGGCCGCGCTCGTCGAGGAAGTCCCCGGTGGGCATGTTCACCGCGCCCGGGATGTGTCCGGCGCGCGAGTCCATCGGCTCGGTGCGGCCCTCGTAGCGCTCCGGGGTGCGGGCGTCGATGAGCACGCCCCGCTCGGGCCACGTCGCGGTGTCCTCGATGCCGACGGTGAGCATGTGGTCCAGATCGAAGGTGAAGTCGCCGCGCGAGACCGGGTTCCCGGGCCCCACGGCGAGGTCCTCACCCTCCGCGATCCACGCCTTGAGCCCACCGTCGAGCAGGTAGACGTCCTTCTTGCCGGCCCAGCGCATGAGCCACCAGGCGCGGGCGGCCGACGTGTTGCCGCAGTCGTCGTAGATCACCACGCGACTGTCGTCGTCGATCCCGACCCGGCGCATCGCGTCCTCGAAGTCCTCGGGCGACGGGAGCGGATGACGCCCCTCGCGGACATTGCGTTGCCCCGCGAGGTCGCCGGGCAGGTCCAGGTACTGCGCGCCGGGGATGTGGCCGGACCAGTAGTGCTCCCGACCGTTCGCGTCCCCGAGCTGCCAGCGCACATCGAGGATCACCGGGGGCGGCAGCGTGACGACGTCCTCGATCAGCTCACGAGCCGTGACGAGGAGGGGGCTGACCTGGGTATCGGTGGCGGGGGCGGGTTCTCTGGTCACGTGCCCAGGATAGTCCTTTCGACGACGAGGTGACCCCTCCCGACCGCGCTGCGGTGACAAGGTTCACGCGACCGCGGGGATGCCGTCCGCGCGAGACGGGCCCGGAGGCGGACCCGCCGCCACCTGGGACCGCGGTTCAGGCTGCCGCAGGCCCGTCGCTGCGCGGGGCGAACACCTCCAGCGGCCCCGGCGACAGCTGCCACATCATGTCTGCGGCCTCCTGACCCGTGTCGGCGAGACGCTCCAGCTCGCGCTGGCCGGCCGCGCGACCTCGCTCGCGGAGGAGCTCCGAGGCCTCGTCGAGCACCCTGGCCACATAGGTCCCGTACGCCATCCGGTCCACGAGTGCCCGGGGGGCCGGATCGTCGATCACCGATCCGCGCTGCATGGCGCTCGCGGAGAGCAGCTGCAGCGGGATCATCTCGAGCGGGGTCAGGGGCCGCGGGTCGGGGATCACTCCGACGCCGTCACCCATGTCCAGGAACTCTTCCGCGTGGTCCGGATGGGGGTCTAGATCCCGCTCGAGGAGGAACTCCACGGCGTCGCCGACCATCGTCGTCTCGTCGCCGGGCAGCGATTGGTCGGAGAGGGCGTCGTCCGTCGGGCCGGCGTCGGCATCGGCCGGGCCGGCGTCGGCATCGGCCGGGCCGGCGGCGGCATCGGCCGGGCCGGCGGCGATGTCCCCCTCCGCCCCGGCGATCGACCGGGCGAGAGCCCCGGCGGTTCGGGCCGCCCAGCCGAGCTGCTGGCGGGCCTGCTCGAGCAGGACCCAGGCGGTGGTGGGGTCACCCAGCTCGCGGCGCTGGCGCAGGGACAGCTCGACCAGGGTGCTCATGGTGCAGAGCTGGTCCACCATCCTGCCCAGGTGGCGGGCCCGCTCAGAGGCCTCCTGACCGCGGCCGGAACCGTCCGGGGCGATGTCCGAGAGCCAGGTGGCCAGGTCCACGGTGAGGTACTCCACCACTTCGAGGGCGTAGTCCATGCCCCGATCCTGCTCCTCGCACAGATGGGACACCGTGACCAGGACCGGGGTGCCTCCCGTCAGGTCACCGTCCGTCGGTCCCCCCAGGATGGGAGGCGCGGGGCTCCGCGGGGTGGGCGGCAGGCCCTCGGGGGCGGGGTCGGACGGGATGGGGTCGGACGGGATGGGGTCGGACGGGATGGGGTCGGACGGGATGGGGTCGCGTGGGTCGGTCATCTCAGGCCGCCTTTCGGGGGTCGCGGTAAGTGGTGACGGAGTCGAGGAGGTCGGGAGCCAGGTGGTGCACCCAGAGGCCGGGTTGCCACAGCGTGGAGGCTTGCCACTCCCAGCGTGCGACCTCCACGTGTGTCCGTCGTCTCCTGCGGATATCGGCTACGCACCCGGCGTGGTCCGCGTCGGCGCTGAGGAGGATCGCGGCATCGGTGAGACCGTCATCCGTCCACTGCGTCAGCAACTGTTGGACCGCCGCGTCCCCGTACTCCTCGCGATGTCGGCGGATCGGGACCACGGTGTTGTGGGTCGTCCGGTCTCCCGCGGTGGCAACTTCGGCCGCGGCCCGGCCGACCGGGACCATCCCCGGGTCGATCAGGGTGACCCGGGAGTCACGGGCCCACTGTCGCGTGGCGGCGTCCTGGGCGGCACGGGCCGCCGGGTTGGCGGCCCTCTCATGCCTCCCCAGGATGATCCCGATCCGCACCACCCTGCCCGCCCGTCGGCGCCGGGCGACGACGCCGTCCGCGAGGCGGGGCATGTCGAGCGTGAAAGTCGAGAGTGGGCGTCGCGAGTAGCCGAATCCGTCTGCGGCTCCGAGTAGGACGTTCCATCCGTCCACGATCACCGAGACGGATTCGGTGCGGGCATGGGGGAAGGGCACGATGTTCGAATGGTGGTAGTTGTTCACGAGGGCTCCTGTGGTCTCCGGATGGGCGGGCCGGGCGCCCGCCGACCACAAGAGGACCACACCCTTCAACGCAGGTCAAGCGCCATTTTGCCCGGTAAAGACCCAGGAAAATCCCGGATTGGAACAGAGTCGATTTCCCAGGGATCTCCCCACTTTCCCGGACTGGAAAGGCCCTGGAATGTTCGAATAAATGGCGCGGGGCGAAAGTCTGGACGAATCGATAAATCGGCACATTTTCTACCAGCGGCGATGTGCCTGGCCCGCCTCCGCCACCACGGCCCGCGGCAGATACTCAGACCTCGGCCACCCGCCCCGGAAGCCCGTCCCCGGACCACGATCACCGTCCTCGACCGAGCGTGAGCGCCGCCCCCGGGGCACCCCGGCCGCCGCCGCCCACCCCTGGGATCGGTGATGTGATATGCGTCACATAAGCGCGGCGACACCGTGCGGACGCCCTGACACGACGAGAGACGGGCCCGACCACCAATCCCCGGTGGTCGGGCCCGTCCGCGGCGAGCGCGTTAGCCGCGTCAGTTGAGGCTGAGCGACTCGCCGTCCTCCGCCAGCGAGACCGTGACGGTGTCGCCGTCGCGGATGTCGCCGCCCAGCAGGGCGCGGGCGAGCTTGTCGCCGATCGCCTGCTGCACCAGCCTGCGCAGCGGGCGGGCGCCGTAGGCCGGGTCGTAGCCCCGGCGGGCGAGCCAGCCCTTGGCGGCGTCGTCGACCTCCAGGACCAGTCGCCGGCCCTTGAGGCGCCGTGCGAGCTCGTCGATCTGGATGTCGACGATCGACTCGAGCTGCTCCTCGCTGAGCGGGTCGAACATCACCACGTCGTCGAGTCGATTGATGAACTCCGGCTTGAACGCGCGCTTGACCGCGTCCATCATCTGCTCCCGCGATCCGCCCGCGCCCAGGTTGGAGGTGAGCACGAGGATCGTGTTGCGGAAGTCGACCGTGCGCCCCTGCCCGTCGGTGAGGCGACCGTCGTCGAGCACCTGCAGGAGGATGTCGAAGACGTCCGGGTGGGCCTTCTCGACCTCGTCGAGCAGGACGATCGTGTACGGCCGGCGCCGCACCGCCTCGGTGAGCTGCCCGCCGGACTCGTAACCGACGTAGCCCGGAGGGGCACCGACGAGCCGCGAGACACTGTGCTTCTCGGAGTACTCGCTCATGTCGATGCGGACCATGGCCCGCTCGTCGTCGAACAGGAACTCCGCGAGCGCCTTGGCCAGCTCGGTCTTGCCCACGCCCGTCGGGCCGAGGAACAGGAACGACCCGGTCGGCCGGTTGGGATCGGCGACCCCGGCGCGCGCCCGGCGGACGGCGTCGGACACGGCCCGGACGGCCTCGCCCTGGCCGACGACCCGGCGGCCGATCTCGTCCTCCATGCGGAGCAGCTTCTCGGTCTCGCCCTCGAGCATCTTGCCCACGGGGATACCGGTCCAGGCGGAGACGACCTCGGCGATGTCCTCCGGACCGACCTCCTCCTTGAGCATCGCGCCGGCCGCAGCCTCGCTCTCCTCGGCGTCGGCGAGCTGCTTCTCCAGCTCCGGCAGCCTGCCGTAGCGGATCTCGGCCACCCGGGCGTAGTCGCCGTCGCGCTCGGCCTTCTCGGACTCGGTGCGCAGAGCGTCCAACTCCTCCTTGATGAGCTGCACGCCCTGGATGGCGGTCTTCTCGTTCTGCCAGCGGGCGGTGAGCTCGGCGAGCTTCTCCTTGGCGTCGGCCAACTCGGCCTGGAGGGCCACCAGCCGATCCTTGGACGCTGCGTCGGTCTCCTTCTGCAGCGCCACCTCCTCGATCTCGAGTCGGCGGACGATCCGCTCGGCGGCGTCGATCTCCTCGGGCCGCGAGTCGATCTCCATCTTGAGGCGGCTGGCGGCCTCGTCGACGAGGTCGATCGCCTTGTCAGGCAGGAACCGCTGCGTGATGTAGCGATCCGACAGCGCGGCGGCGGAGACCAGGGCGGAGTCGGTGATGCGCACACCGTGGTGCACCTCGTACCGCTCCTTGAGGCCGCGGAGGATCCCCACGGTATCCTCGACGCTCGGCTCGCCCACGTACACCTGCTGGAAGCGGCGCTCCAGGGCCGCATCCTTCTCGATGTACTTGCGGTACTCGTCGAGGGTCGTGGCGCCGACCAGCCGCAGCTCACCGCGGGCGAGCATCGGCTTGATCATGTTGCCGGCGTCCATCGAACCCTCGCCGGTCGCTCCCGCGCCGACGATCGTGTGGATCTCGTCGATGAACGTGATGATCTGCCCCTCGGCGGCCGTGATCTCGTCGAGCACCGCCTTGAGGCGCTCCTCGAACTCGCCGCGGTACTTCGCGCCGGCGACCATCGAGCCCAGGTCGAGCGAGAGCAGAGTCTTGCCCTTGAGGGACTCGGGGACGTCACCCGCGATGATGCGGCGGGCCAGCCCCTCGACGATCGCGGTCTTGCCGACGCCGGGCTCCCCGATGAGCACCGGGTTGTTCTTCGTGCGTCGCGAGAGGAC
Organism: Dietzia sp. IBK-p2-15D; assembly: GCF_057773105.1. Classification (NCBI taxonomy): domain Bacteria; kingdom Bacillati; phylum Actinomycetota; class Actinomycetes; order Mycobacteriales; family Dietziaceae; genus Dietzia; species Dietzia sp. IBK-p2-15D. The sequence continues at coordinate 44,568 of NZ_JBYMTK010000001.1, read as the reverse complement.
CTGGACGACGCGCCGGATCTCGGAATCACGCCCGATCACCGGGTCGATCTTGCCCTCGCGGGCACGGGCGGTGAGGTCCGTGGCGTACTTCTCGAGAGCCTGGTACTGGTCCTCGGGGTTCTCCGTGGTCACGCGCGTGTTCCCGCGGACCGCCGTGAACGCCGCCTTGAGGGCGTCCTCGGTGGCACCGAGCTCGGAGAGGAGCTTGGCCGCGTCGCCACCGGTGTGACCGGCCGCGATCCCGACGAGGACGTGCTCGGTCGAGACGTAGTCGTCGCCCATCTCCGCCGCGAGGGTCTGGGAGTAGTTGATGACGGCGAGGGCGTCCCGGTTGAAGTTGGGGGCGGCGAGCCCCGAGCCGGACGCCTTGGGGTAGCCGCCGACGAGGCCCTTCGCCTGGGTCAGGGCGAGCTGCGGGTCCACCCCGCAGGCCTGGAGGAGGGGACCCGCGATCCCGTCCTGTTGTTCGAGCAGGGCCACGAGCAGGTGTCCCGGACGCACATCCGGGCTACCCGCCGCGGAGGCGGCTTGGACTGCGGCCGACAGAGCCGCCTGGGTCTTGGTCGTGGGGTTGAACTGGCTCATCGACCGGTCCTTTCTTCGACGTATGGTTGAGCGTACTGGAATCAATGCCGGATCCGTTCCGGCCTGACGTCTCGTACAACCCCCACCTCCTTGAGTCTATTCCGCTCAAGTCGGGCGGCCTAATGTGAACGCCGTCATGATATGAGTACACTCTTAGACCTCCGGCGGCTCCGCCTCGTCCGTCGCCCCTCGACCCCCCCCAGGTAGATCTCGTGACCGACGTGCCCTCCCCCTCCCCTGTCCCGCCGATTGCGGAAAGCAGCCGGTAGAGCCGTGGAGTACTACAGTCCCCTGGCCCGCGCGACCAGGATCGCCATCTACGTCCTGGCGGTCACCGTCCCGGTGGTGATCGCCCTCGCGGTGGTCGGCACGACCCCGTACCTACTGGACAAGGTCCCAGAACGGCACCGCGACACGGTCGCGGCGATCGGAGAGGGCGCGGTCCGGCTCTCCGGTGGCAACGGCGGGATCTTCCGCGCCGGCGACGCCCGCGCCGTGGACACCACGATCCCCGGTGCCCCGGTGCCGCTGCGCGGGGAATGGTCGCCGCGACGCCCGGAGGATTTCCCGCCGCCGGCCGGGCTCGTCGAGGGCGTCGACTACGCCGTCGAGACCACCGACGACGGGTACCTGGCCCACTGGCCGTGTGAGCACGAGATCCCGGTGCGGTCCTTCGATGCCCCACCGGGGAGCGAGACCGATCTGGCCTGGGCGGTGGATACGCTCGCCTTCTCCAGCGGGCTACCGCTGCGCTACACCGGACCGGGCGCTCCCGACCAGAAGGACGTGGAGGGTGCCCTGTCGGTGACGTACGGCGACCATCCGATGTTCCACACCCACGGCGCGGCGGGGGTCGGCGGCGGCGCGGTCTGGCCCCGGGGCCTCATCCTGCAGGGGACCGTCGTGATCCAACCCGGCCAGGTCAGTCCCGTCCCCGGAGACCCCTGGTCCCGAAGTCTGACCCTGCACGAACTGATGCACGCCGTCGGGATCGACCACGCCGGACCCCACCGTCCTGAGATCATGACGGAGGAGCGGATCGGCGAGATCCAGACGATCCTCGGCTACGGCGACCGGTTCGCGCTGCACATGGTCGGGTGCCACTGAGCCCGGGCATCGCCCGAATGAGGAATGCCGCCGACCCGGCGGGCCTACGCTCGCCTCATCTGACGACACCATCCCCGGAGGTTCCCATGTCCACCCGTACCCGCCCCGCGGCACTGGCCGCCGCCACTGCTCTCGCCCTCGCCGCGCTGACCGGCTGCGGTGCGATGGACCCGAACAAGGGAGGAGACACCACCTGTGGCGACTACATGGAGATGGCGCCCGAGGACCAGCGCGAGGTGATCACCACCTTCCTCGATGAGAAGGGGCAGTCCGATCCCGCCGGCATGGAGGTCACGCTCAACCAGGAGGCGGCCAAGCTGTACTGCAGCACCGTGGGGCAGACCAGCGATCCGATCCGCAACGCCGAGACCGGGTGACCCCTGAGCATCTCACCCCGTACCCCCACCCGACCGGAGTCGCCACCCAGCCCGCTGCGCGACCGCTACGAATAAGTGGTGAGAATGACGGTGGGAGAACCGGAGGTGCAGCGATGAGGAACGGCGTCGTCGTCGACATCGGTGGCAGCGGTACGCGGATCGGCGCCGTGGTCGACGGCCACGTGGTGGGCGTCCACGGGGCCGAGGTCGCCACGGCCGAGGACCTCGCCGCAGCGGTCCTCGCCGTCGATGACTCCCCCGCCGGTGTGGGCCTATCCCTCCACGGCCACGTCGACGCGGACCGGGGACGAGTGGTGTCCTCGCGCGCCGCCGCCTGGGCGGAGGGCGACCTGCGTACCGAACTCGTGTCACTGATCGACGCGCCCGTCTCCGTCATCGGCGACGGTGACGCCCATGCCCTGGCACTGACGCGACTGCCCGACGTGGAGTTCGGCGGGATCGCCATCTCGCTCGGCTCCTCCCTGGCGTTCGGTGCGCTCAACCACCACGGTGCGCTCATCCACCCGTGCGGCCACACCGGATGGGACCTCGGGCACTGGCGCATCGTCGGCGACGGCACCAACACCGAGGCCTGGTGGGGGCTCGGCGGTCACGGGCTGTACGACCTCGAACGCGAGCACGGTGACGGCGCCGCCGAGATCTACGCCTACCGGCTCGGCTCGTTCCTCGTGGACGCGGTCCAGCTCTTCCGCCCGCAGACAGTCCTGCTCACGGGGGGCATCGTGGTCGGGCTGGGCAAGGCCCTGCACGGCCCGGTCGCCGAACAACTCCAGTCCCTGCCGATCTCGGTACCCACCCCGCGGGTGGTCTTCTCGCCGTCGCGGGACACCGCGCTGTTCGGGGCGGCCGTGGCCGCTGGGTTGGCCTTCCCCGAGCGACGCTGAGGCGACGCTCGGGGCCTGGCCCCGACACCCGGCCCGCACGTTCTAGTCGAGCAGCCCCCGCAGGTCGTCGGCGGTGAGCGCGGCCGAGAAGTGCTCACCGCTGTCCAGGACGGACGCGAACAGCTCGGCCTTGCGCCGCTGCAGCTCGACCACCCGTTCCTCGATCGTGTCCCGGGCGACCATCCGGTACACCAGCACCGGTCGGGTCTGGCCGATGCGGTGCGCGCGGTCGACGGCCTGGGCCTCGGTCGCCGGGTTCCACCACGGGTCCAGCAGGAAGACGTAGTCGGCGCCCACGAGGTTCAGCCCGACGCCGCCGGCCTTGAGGCTGAGGCAGAACACCTGCGCGCCGCCCTCGGTGAACTCACCCACGGCCCCCGCCCGGTCGGTGGTCCGGCCGTCGAGGTGCGCCACCGTGATCCCCTCTGCGCGCAGGCGGTCCACGACCGTGTCGAGGTACGTGGTGAACTGGCTGAACACCAGCGCGCGGTGCCCCTCGGCCACCACCTCCCGCAGTGCGGCGATGAGCTCGTCGGTCTTGGCCGAGGAGACCCCGGCGTGGGCCGGGTCGATCAGCGAGGCGTCCAGGCAGAGGCGCCGGAGCACGGTCAGCCCGGCGAGGATGCTGATGCGGTTGGCCTCGAAGTCGTCGAGCAGTGCCAGCAGGGACGCCCGTTGCCGGGCCAGTTCCCGCTCGTAGAGCCTGCGGTGCGTGGCCGAGAGCTCGATCTCCATCACCGCGTCCGTGCGCGGGGGCAGCTCGCCGGCCACGAGCTCCTTGCGCCGCCGGAGCAGGAAGGGCCGCAGTCGCCGACGCAGCCGTTCCAGCGCGGCCGTGTCCCCGTTCTTCTCGATGGGCGTGCGGTACTGGGCACGGAAGTCCTTGGCGTCGGGCAGGACACCGCGGCACGACAGTGCTGCCACCGCCCACAGCTCGGTGAGGTTGTTCTCCATCGGCGTGCCGGTGACCGCCAGTAGGAAGTCGGCCCGCACCCCGGCCAGCGCGGCGAAGAGCTTGGAGGTGGGATTCTTGGCCTGCTGCGCCTCGTCGAGGATCACCCCGGCCCACTCCACGCCCGCGTAGGACTCGGCGTCCAGCCGCAGGACCGTCGCCGAGGTCACCACGATGTCGTGCGCGCGGGCGTCCTCGGCGACCGTGGAGGCGGACTTGGCCTCGGTCGCCGACCGCCGCGCCACGCGCAGCGAGGGCACGAATTTGCGGGCCTCCGCCTCCCAGTTGGGGACCACCGACGACGGTGCCACCACCAGGAACGGGCCGGGCGCCCCGGCGCCGGCCCCGGCGCCCGGCGCGTCGCCCCCCGGCCCGGCCTCCCCGGTGTCGGCCGTCTCGTGGGCGTGGGCGATCAGGGCGAGCGCCTGCACGGTCTTGCCGAGGCCCATGTCGTCGGCGAGGATGCCGCCGATCCGGTGGCGCCACAGCATGGCCAGCCAGTCCAACCCGTGCTGCTGGTAGGGCCGCAGGTCGGCGTCGAGCATGGCGGGGACGGGCACGGGTGTGGGCGTGTCGGAGGCCAGTTCGAGTAGCGCCTTGGCGCGGCCCGAGGGCGGGGCCAGGTCGTCGGCCAACTCGGCCAGGTCGGCGAGCAGACCCGCCTGCCCGAGGCCGATCCGGACGCCCGTGGAGTTCGGCTCCCTGCCCACACGGTCGGCGGAGGCCGCGATCGCCTCGTCGAGCAGCACGCGCAGCTCCCCGAAGCGCTCGAGGTCCACGGGGACCAGCAGTCCGTCGGCGGTGATGAACTCCTCCTGGCCGGTGACCACGGCCCGGAACACCTCCGCGAACGGGACGGGACGGCCCTCCACGGTCACCGAGACCGTCAGTCCCAGCCAGTCGATGCCGGACCTGTCGTCCTCAGTGGCCACGTGGATCCGCGGCCCCTCGGTGGCCCGCCGGATCTGCGGCACGCCCTCGAGGACCGTCACGCGGACGCCGTCGAGGGCGCCGAGCTGCTCGATCCCGTCGGTGAGCAGCAGGCCGGCGTCGCGGCCGGCGATCCGGACCGGGCCGTCCGCGATCGTCCAGGCCCAGCCCGCTTCCGCGACGGCCGCCGCCAGCACCACCGCATCGAGGTCCGACGGGTCACCGCCGCGTGAGGCGACCACATCCGCCGTCAGGGGGCGGCGGCGCTCGGCCTCGGTGCCGTCGGACATGCGCATCACGTCGATGCGGTACCACTGCAGGACCAACTCCAGGCCCTGCCCGGCAGCGGGCCCCACAGCAGACCCCGCACCCGAGCCGCCGCGTGCACCGGCTCCCGCCCCCGCCCCCATCCCCGCGAGGGGGCGGATCGTCAGTTCGAGCTCGACGCGGTCCCACTCGGGCAGTTCGAGCCGCCCGACGCGGTCGACCACCGGGAACCGGTCGGCCAGGTCGGGCAGGAAGTCGGCGCAGAACTCCGCGACCGCCTCGTCCGGGACGCTGAGCGCCCGCCAGTCGCGCAGTCGCCGGGCCACGCCGGGGTCGAGCCGCCCGACCGGGGAGAGCTCCAGCACCCGGCCCCTGACCAGCGCGACCATGTCCCCGTGCTCCCCCACGAGGGCGCCGGGCAGGGGGCGGTCGAATTCCTCGTCGTCGTCGGATAGTGGCCGGGTACCGTCCGGTTCCGGTTCCACCTCGGCGGCGGCGACCAGCACCACCTCGGAACCGTCGGGACTCCACGCGGTCAATCCCACTCGGCGGGGTGGCCCGGGCACGACCTCGCGCAGGCCGTCGCCGGGGACGATCTCGATCTCCGCCTCAGCCGCGGTCGCGATGAGCGGCCACAGCGCGGGGACCTCGGCGTCGCACAGGTCCAGCCACACGCGTGCCTGCCGGTGGCTGCGGGCGAGGGCGTCCACGGCGCGCAGCCACCCGGCCTGGGCCATCGACAGCGCGCCGTCCCAGCCGTAGCGGAGGCGGTCCCACTCCACCCCGGCCGACTTCCACCGTCCGCCACTGCCGGGGACGACGATCCGGGCCTTGAGGCGGTTGCCCAATCCGGGACGCAGGCCGCCCGAGCCGTCGTCCGGCGCCAGTTCGTCCGGGACCACCGAGAATTGCAGTCCCACCACCGGGGCCTCGGGCTGCCACCGCGGGGTGTCGAGCGCGCGCAGGGAGTCCTCGGCCTGCCGCCGCCAGTCGGGGATCGAGTCGTCATCGCTCGCCTGCGCGCTGACGAACAGCATGAGGGCGGCGGCGTGTTTGCAGTTCAGCCCGACGGGGCACGAGCACATGCTGCGCAGCGGGCGGCTGGACCCGTCCGCGGCCGGCACGGTGAGGTGGACGGCCGTGGAGTACCAGCGCCCGCTCCCCGCGGCGCCGCTGCCCTTGATGTTCGCGGTGAGCCGACGGGTGGCGGCGTCGTACGCCACGTCGCGGATCCGCGTCGCGTTGGCGTAGCCGCGGGCGCGCCCCAGCGCCGCCGAGCCCACGAAGGACTCGACGTCGGACTCGGGAACCCGGACGGTCGATGTCAGCACGCCGCCAGGCTAGAGGACGACGACGACGAGGTGCCCGGACACTGGAGTCGGTGAGCCCACTCCTGTGGAGGCGGAACGGGCTGTGGAGAACCGGGTGCCGAGAACCGGATGGAGGTTCGAAACCGACTCTTGACCGGCCTCGCCCACCGGCCTATCGTGATACCACATGGTTTCATATCGGGCACTCGAGGTGGACCCCGGCGGTCCGGACTACAGCGACGACGAGGTGGACCGGATCTTCCGGGCCCTGGCCGACGCGACCAGGCGGGACATCCTCCGGCGCACCCTGGCCGGCGAATCCACCGTCTCCGAGCTCGCGGACCGCTACGACATGTCGTTCGCGGCCGTCCGCAAGCACGTCAACGTACTGGAGGAGGCAGGACTGATCACCGACCACCGGATCGGCCGAGAACGCAGGATCCGGGGAGACCTCCGGGCGATCCGGGGAGCCCAGCGCCTCCTCGACGCCTTCGAGGACATCTGGCGGGCACGCGTCGGCAGACTCGACGCCCTCCTCGCCGAGGACTGACCCGTCACCGCAGGACACACACGAGGAAAGAGGCAGGCCATGCCTGTGACATCAGTGGACAGAGACCTCGACCGGCTGACCCTGACCATCACCGCGGAGTTCCCGGTGCCGGTCCGTCGACTGTGGGACGCGTACGTCGACCCGCGCCAGCTCGAGAAGTTCTGGGGACCGCCCACGTGGCCGGCCACCTTCACCCGGCACGACGTGTTCCCCGGCGGCCGCTCGGACTACTACATGACCGGACCGGACGGCAGCCGCGCGTGCGGGTACTGGGAGTATCTGTCGGTGGACGAGTGCCGGTCGTTCGAGGTGCTCGACGGCTTCAGCCACGACGACGGCCGGCCCAACACCGACCTGCCCACCATGCGAGCGGTGTTCACGTTCGGCGAGACGGACACCGGCTCCCGCCTCGAGACCACCACCTACTTCACCAGCCTGGCCGAGCTCGAGCAACTCATCGAGATGGGCATGGAGGAAGGGACCCGCGAGGCGATGGGCCAGATCGAGGCCGTGGTCACCGACGACTCCACCTTCGCCGCCGACACCGGCACGCAGTCGCAACTCCTCGACGAGCGGACCGTGCGCGTCACCCGGATCCTGCACGGCACGCCCCGGCAGGTCTGGGACGCCCACCACGAGCCGGAGCTGCTGAACCGGTGGTTCCACGGACCCGACGGCTGGGCGCTGGTCGACTGCCGGGTCGCCCCGGCGCCCGGCGAGACCACCCGCTTCGAGTGGGCCCCCGACGACGGGGTCGAGGGCGAGGCGTTCGCCCTCACCGGGCAGCTCCTGGAGACCGACCCACCCCACCGGGAGGTCTTCACCGAGACGATGGAGGGCGTCGACGCACCGCCGACGCGCAACGAGCAGACCCTCACGGCCGTCGAGGACGGGACCCTCATGACGCTCGTCATCACCTACGACAGCGCCGACCTGCGCGAGACGATCCTCGGCACCGGCATGGTCGACGGGATGGAGGCCGGCTACCGCCGGCTGGAGGCGGAGGTGCTGACCAGCCCCTGACCACGGCTGCGCAGATCACGGCCGTGCCGCCCGCCGCCCGACCGGCTACGGCCTACCCGCGGTCCTCGAGTGCGGAGGTCCGCGGGTCGGGGTCGGTGGTGGCGGTCTTGTCCGCGAACACCCGCTCGACGGCCAGCACGATCAGCACCACGACGATGCCGGCGGCCACGGCGGCCAGGACCGTCGGCCAGTCGGCGCCGGGGGCCAGGACCTCGGCCTCCTCGGTCTGCCACGGCCACAGCGCTCGGAGCGATCCCAGCATGAGTCCGGCCATCGCCACGAGCGTGGGCTTGCGGAAGTCCTCGAGCAGGCGGTCGAGGACCTTGACGAACAGGGAGATCCCGACGAGCGCGCCGAGGGCGAACACGCCGAGGTAGGCGAAGTTCCGGTCGTCGACGGCGCCGAGGGTCGGGGCGTAGAGCCCCATCGCCAGCAACAGGTAGGACCCCGAGACGCCGGGCAGGACCAGGGCACAGATCGCCACCGCCGCCGCGACGAACACCAACAGGTAGGAGGGGTCGCTGATCGAGCCGCTCGGCAGGCCGGACAGGACGAACGCGAACGCGGCACCGAGGACGAAGATCAGGCCCAGCACCCAGGTGCGCCCGCCCGGGGTGGCGCGCGCCATCCCCAGCGGCACGGCGATGCTGGCGGCGACCATGCCGAGGAACAGCCCGCGGGCGATCTCGGGGCTGCCCTCGACGAAGCCCTTGAGCACACCGGCCATGGTGAAGACCATGACGAGCATGCCCAGCGCCAGCGGCAGCAGCAGCCACCAGTCGACGTGGCGGAACGCCGCGCGGGTGCGGGCCCGACGCTCCGGCCCGAGGGCGGCCGAGCGCAGGCCGTCCACGACGTGCGCCCCGGAGTCCAACAGGCGCGGATAGACGCCGGTCACCAGTGCCACCGTTCCGCCGGAGACGCCGGGCACGAGCTCGGCCATCCCGATGAGCGCGCCGCGGACGACGTTGCCTGCCATCCCCAGCGGTCCGGGCCGGACCGGCACCGGCGTGCCGGGGTCGAGATCGGCGTCGTCGACCGGGTCGTGGACGGACCGGACCGGGTCGTGGACGGACCCGGCCGGGCCGTGGGGGTCGTGAGCGGGCCTCGACGAATCGGCAGTCATCGTTACAGCTTCCCCGAACCACGCCCCTCGATCCAAGCGACGCACCCGGGGCGCGGGGGGATGACTAGGCTCGACAGTCCAGCGGCGCGTCATCCGGCGACGTGCCCCCGGGCCGGCGTGGGAGGTCGGGACATGCCGATGCACTACCCCCCGCTGCCCGACGGCACCTACCGGTACGGCGACCCGCCGCAGCCGCTGCCCTCCCCCGTCCCCGGGCCGGATCCGAGCTCTGGTGCCCCTGATCCGGGATCCGCGTACCCGCCCCCGGCCCCGGCCCCCGATGGCCGCCCCGGCGACGGCCCACCGCCCGCCTGGGCCCCCGCGGAGGGCCGCCCTCCCGGCACCGCGGCGGCCGCGGCGATCATCGGGGTGGCGGCCCTCGTCGTCGTGGTCCTGGGCGTGGTCTTCCTCGGCCCCGGATCCGACCCCGGCCGCGGTACCGACCCGTCGCGCGGCCCCTTCCCGCAGGTCCTCCCCCCGGCCGAGCGGGCACCGGGGTCCGGATCGTTCACGGTCGACGGCACGTTCACCGTCGTCTCGACCCCCGCGGAACCGGTCTCCGGCGACCGCACCGGCTGCGACCTGCCCATCACCCTGTCCGACATCGGCGAGGGCACCACCATCACGCTCATCGACAGCGGCGCCGCGCAGATCGGCACCGCCATGCTCGTCTACTCCGGCGGCGACCTGTCCTCGTGCACCTTCACCTTCGAGTTCCCCGACGTCCCCGCCGGCGGCTCGTTCTACATGGTCGAGCTGCCCGGCCGCGGCCAGCTGACCTACACCGAGGGCGAACTGCGCGCGGGTGTCGACATCACCCTCGGTCGGTGAGCCGGGCCGGTCGGTGAGCAGCCCCGGTCGGTGAGCAGCGTCGGGCGGGGAGGGCGCCCAGCGCGAAGGCGGGCCGGGGTCGAAGGCGGGCCGGGGTCGCGCGCACTCCCGGCGGGGGTGCCGGGCGCGCGGATAGGGTGGGGGCAGCGACGACGACGAGACGGGAGGCGTGCAACGGTGAGCAACGGCCCCGGACCGGACCATGGTGACGAACCGTTCCGCGCCTCCGAGGTGGAGCGCCTCGTGGAGGACATCGACCTCGACCCGTTCCTCGGTACGCCTGTCGACCCGTTGGCTGAGCCGCTCGAGCAGCCTGTGCCCGTCGAGGCGCAGACCCCGCCGCTGCTGGTCCTGAGGGACCTCTTGGTCGACGAGCGGTTCCCGGAGCTGTTCGCCCGGGCGCTGCGCGCGGCCGACCCCGACTTCCGTGAACTGTTCCCCCGCGACGCCACGCCGGTACTCCGGGACTTCGCGCGGGCGATGCGGTGGGCGTTCGAGACCACCGAGTACGCGCGCGGCGACCGCGCCAAGGTCGATGAGGTCGTCGAGTTCGCCCGCCACCTGGGCGCCGATCACCGCAAACTCGAACTGACGCCCGGGCATCACCGGCGCTTCGGGGAAGCGCTGGCCCACACCCTGCGGCACCTCGCCGGCCGCGCCTGGGACGACCGGCTGGAGACCACCCTGGGCACCGCCTACCGGGTGCTCTCGACCGCCCTGCAACAGGGCGCGGCCGTCGACGAGGGCCCCGCACGCGTAGGCGCGACCGTGGTGGAGATCCTGCGACCCACCCGCGATGTGGTGGTGGTACGGCTCATCAGCGACGTGATGGTCGACTACCACCCGGGGCAGTACCTCAGTGTGCTCACGCCCTACTCGCCCGGCGTGTGGCGGCGGCTCAGCCCGTCGATCCCGTCGAACCCGGCCGGGCAGATCGAGTTCCACGTCCGCGACGTGCCCGGCGGCGTGCTCAGCAGCTCACTGGTCCGCAGCGTCGGCGTCGGTGACCGCTGGGTGCTCGCCCGCCCGCTGGGGATGCTCGAGGTCGACCGGTCCGAGCCGACCCGGGACGTGCTCATGATCGCCGGCGGCACCGGGATCGCGCCCCTGCGGTGCCTGCTGCTGGACATGATGCGCCACGCCGACAACCCGCGCGTCCACCTGTTCTACGGGGCCCGCTTCCCCGGCGACCTCTACGATCTGCCGACGTTGGTCGACCTCGCCGCCACCGCCCCGTGGTTGACGATCCAGCCCGTCGCCGAGGAGGACGAGGATCCCTGGTGGGCCGGCCCCCGGCAGGACCTGCCCCGCACCCTGCACCGTCGGCAGACCGGGACCCTGGTCCGGGCGGTCACGCAGTGGGGGTCGTGGGCCGACCGGCAGGTCATCGTCTCGGGCTCACCCGAGATGCTGCGCGCGACGGTCCGCGGTCTCGTCGCGGCGGGCACCCCGCGGGAGAACATCAGCTTCGACCGCCCCTGACAATCCCGCCGCGCGGCGCGGCCACCCACGTCGCCATCGTCGCCTGACCGGCGCGGCCACCAACGTCGCCATCGTCGCCATCGTCGCCATCGAGAAGACAGTTCCGCACACGACGGCCGAGAGCGGGTGTGCGGAACTGTCTTCTCGATGCGGGAACGCGCCGCGGCGGCCGGATCAGCGCGCCGCCGCGACGGTGTCCGCGTCCTCGCCGGCGCCGGGCGCGCCCTCGTCGGGGTCGTCGGTCGTGTCACCGCCGTAGCCGGCTGCGGTACCGCCGTCCGCGCCGCCCCCACCCTCGTCGTCGTCGCCGTCGCCGCCGTCGCCGACGCCGCCGTCGTCGTCGCCGGCCTGGGGCTCACCCGCCGGCGGGACGGGGGTCTCGGTGCTGGTCTGCGGAGTGGAGGTGGTCGCCCCCGTCGTGGTGGTGGGACTGGTCTGCGAGGTGGTGGTGCTGGTGGGCGCCTCGCACGGCTGGAACACGCGGCGGAACCGGTCGGGGACGCCCAGCTGCTCGAGTTGCTCGCGGCACACGTCCGAGGTGGGCTCGGCCAGGAACTCCCAGTCGTCGTCGCGCCACGAGAGCAGCTCGATCTCCCCGTCGTCGCGGGTGACCAGCAGGAACCGCTCGTCGCATTCCCGCACGGTGGTGCCGCTGCCCAGCTCGTCGGCCACGAAACCCGGGCTACAGCGTTCGGCCGGACTCGGCGGGCCGGTCGTCGTGGGCTGCGTCGTCGGCGGCGTGGTCCGGGTGGTCTGCGAGGTGGTGGTCTGCGTCGTCGTGGTGGGGGTGGCGACCGGGTCCTCGTCGCCGCCGGTCGCGGAGACCAGCCACACCACCAGCGCCGCCACCAATGCGACCGCGAGCAGGATGGCGGCGATCATCCACGGCGTGGACCCGCCGTCACCGCCACCGTCGTCCCAGGCACCACCGTCGTCCGGGGGCGGGACATCCCCCGGGGGCGGGACGTCCCCGGCGGGGTGGCCGGGGTCGGGGACGCCCGCGGCGGTCGGATAGTCGGACGTACCGGGACCAACCCCGGACGCCCCGGAACCGGCGGCCGCGCCGAACGCCCCCGCACCACCGGCCGCGCCGGCAGCCCCACCCGCGGCCGCGGCTCCGCCGTCCGCCGGGTACTGCGACCACGCCGTGCTGCCCTCCCCCGCGCCGACCGGCGGGAGGTGCTCGGTCGGCGGATCGGCGGGCGGCAGTTGCTGCGTCGGCGGGTCGGCACCCGGCTCGACCGCCAGATTCGGCTCGGTGACGGCGTCGTCGCCCGGGTGATCCGGATCAGCGGGTCGGCCGCCCCGGTCCGGGCCGTCCGGCCCGGTCACCGCGGAACCTGCCCGCCGGAGGGCTCCGTGACCCGTCCGTTGGCGAGCACCGGGATCACCTTCCGGATACCGGTGACCTCGTCGTCGTCGACATCCACCACCAGTAGCTCCGATCCGGCGCCGGCCTCGGCGCGCACGGTCCCGTCCGGTCCGACGAGCAGCGAGTGACCGACGCCGGTGGGGGCGCCGGGCTTGACCTCCACGCCCTCGGCCTCGGGATCGGCCTGCCCGACGGCGAACAGGAACGTGGTCGAGTCGAGCGCGCGGGCGCGGGCGAGCAGCCGCCACTGGTCGACCTTCCCCTCGCCCGCCCCCCACGAGGCGCTGCACAGGGTGATCCGGGCGCCGGCGGTGGCGAGCGCCGTGTACTGGCCCGGGAAGCGGATGTCGTAGCAGACGCTCAGACCCACCCCCACGCCGTCGACCGTCACCACGTGCGTGGCGTCGCCCGGCTCGACGGTGTCGGACTCGGCGAACCCGAACGCGTCGAACAGGTGGATCTTGTCGTAGCCCAGGTGGAGGTCCCCGCCCTGCCCTTTTCCGGCCTGTCCTGCACCGGCGGAGCCGCCGTCGGCGTCCCCGGCCGGCCCGGTGACCAGGAGGGTGTTGCGCACGCGGCCGCCCTGCCCGGGCGTGAACATGCCGACGACGACGAGGACACCGTGCTCCCGGGCGCTCTCGGCCACCGCGGTCGCCCACGGGCCGTCGAGGGGTTCGGCGATCTCGTCCAGCCGGCCCGCGCCGAACGCCCGCATGGTGGCCTCGGGAAACACCACGACCCGCGCACCCTGTGCTGCGGCCTCGGCCACCGACTCGCGGACCAGTCGCAGGTTGTCCTGCGGGTCGCGTCCGGTCAGGATCTGGGCGGCGGCGATGCGCACGGGTGGTCCTCCTCGTCGGCGGCGGGCTGTCGGTCTCAGCCGGGTCGGGCTTGCCCCGACGCTACCCGCCCCATCGGACAGGCACTCGGCGGTGAGGAACGCCCCGGTGTCGAACATGCGAAAGCCCCCACTCCCTGAGGTGTGGGGGCTTTCGGGCTTCTGCGTCGGAAGGCTTACTTCCCGGCGTCGGGTGCCCGATCGCTGGCCGAAGTGAGGGCCTCGAGCAGTGGCTCGAGGTTGTCGGCCAGGCTTCCGGCCCCGGTACCAACGGAACCGCTGATAGAACCACCGAAGTTCTCGACGCTGCCCTGGAACAGGCCCAGGAAGCTACCGATCGAACCGATTACACCGTCCATGTTGATCTCCTTGAGTGTGCGTGAGTGTTAGGTGTGGCTACGCTTCTGATTGCGCGCCTCAGATCAGGCAGCGGCCTCTTCGACCGGCAGCCCCAGCGAGCCGGAGATCGAGCCGAAGATGTTGAGGGACAGCTGATCGAAGCCTGCGAGCGTGGTGACCAGCGGAAGCAGGGCTCCGATGTCGAGAGAATTCATAACCACTCCTTGGGGGTTTGTTGGAGGTCCGACGAGCTTCTTGGCCCTCCCGTGTGCACGGTCGAGAGTGAGCATAAACAAATGTGCCGTTAAACACAATGGATGTTGACGTATCTCCACCCCCGCTACACCGGCCCGGACGCGGTGGCGAGCACGAAAAGCTCGTCCGCGATCAGATCGGCATAGTGTGCAGGATCCGCCATGACCTCCGGGTCCACCGTGACCGACAGGATCAACCGGTCGCCGAGCGTAGCGAATAGGTGGCGTAGTAGATCACCGTCCACCACCGGCAGCACACCGAAGCTCGCGCGCATCGGGGCCCCGTCGAAGGTCGGATCCCCCGCCGGGGCCGGAAGATTGCTGATCATCGTGTTGCGGAGCCTGGTGTGGGGAGCGATTCCGCCCGTTCGCGTGCGACGGCGCACTACGCCCCGAAGCGCCAGAAGCCACGATGGCGATGCGTCGATCCTCGTGAAGGCCCGGCGGACCCGATCATCGATCCAGCGAGCTTTCTCGTCGGCCGCGGACATCGATATCGCGGCCAGTCGCTCCACCGGATCCGGTAGATCGGTGTGCAGGTCGATCGTGCCGAGCAGCAGCTGGTTGGCCGCGCCCCCGCCGGTCCGGTCCGCCCGACTCGCTCCTGTGCGGCCATCCGGGAGACGCAGTGAGATCGGCACCATCGCGGCGAGCGAACCCTCCGGCGACTCGTCCAGCTCCGCGAGCTGCCGGCGCAGTGCTCCCGAGACCGCCGCCAGCAGAACGTCGTTCACGGTGGCCCCCGGTACCGCGCGGCGTGCGGCCCGGATGTCCGCGTGATCGAAGGTGCGAAGTTCGAGGTGCAGAGACCCCGAGGAGGGCGCGTTGAACCGGGTGGTGGGCCGGGCCGCCTCCCCGGCCGGCAGCAGCCCCTCCCGGGTCCGGCGGGCGACATCTTCGGCGTCCGCCCGGGTGGATCGAACTCTGTGGATGAAGCGGGCCAGGCGCCACGGGGCGCCGACGACCCCCCGAACGGTCGTCTCCAACGGATGTGCTGGGCGAATCCTCGCTGGCGGATCGGGCAGCGAGGACTCGGAGAACAACGCTGCTTCCAGCGTGCGTACCGCCATACCGTCCGCGGCGCAGTGGTGAACCTTCACCACGACCGCGACAGCCTCGTCCAGACCGTCGACGTCCCTCAGCCCCACCAGGGCATGGATCTGCCAGGGCGGACCGCCCAGGTCGACCCGGGTGGCCGCGAATTCGGAGAGCATCGCGCGCAACTCGGGCTCCCCGCCGTCGATCGCATGCAGGTGAACGTGCCTGTCCAGGTCGAGGTCGGGCGCGGGAACCCACACGGGCAGGCCGATCTCAAGGGGGACGTGCCGGATTCGTCTGGTGAGGAAGTCCGCTGCGCCGAGACGCTCGCCGACCCATCGCCTGAGCGATTGCGCCGACGAGGCGGCGACGGGCGCTTCCCCCGAGGCATCGAAGAGGTAGCACGCAATGATCATCTCGGGGTGGCCCGGGCCCTCGTCGTAGATATAGGCCGCATCGCGCGCCGACATCGGCTCGAACCATCCGGTGACGCCTCGCCGCATACGTGCTCCCCATTGCTCGTGGTGCCGGCCCGGGGGTGGTCCCGGCGCCCGCGGGCACTGGTGCCCTCCTTAGCTCACCGTAATGGGGATCGTTGATTGCGCCCGTCGGTTTGGGCTCCACAGCAGCTCGCCCCGCGCGTCGCCTCAGGCTCCGGCGTCCCCGCCCCGGGCGGTGACCCGCCGCGCGATCCCGGCACCGCGCTCCCACAGCCACCACACGCACACCCCCACCGCGAGCGAGGCGACCCACGAGAGCCACGGGTGGCCCGCGTCCCGGATCGGCGGGTACACGAGGAAGTGGGTGAGGTAGATGAAGAGCGAGGCCGCCGCGAGGGGGGTCACCACCCGGACCACCGGCCGGGGCAGCCGGACCGAGGGGATCCAGATCAGGGCGAGGATCCCGGCCACGATCACCACCTCCCGCCCGGGGTCGCCGAACCAGCCCGGCACGCACATGAGCGCGACCGCGGAGCAGGCGAGCCGCGCCCACATCGCGGCGAGCGCTGCGCGTTGCCCGCCCGGTCCGCCCGGCCCGCCCGGTCCGGACCCCCCGGGTTCGGCCCGCGCCACGGCCCAGCCGAGCGCGAACAGCCACAGCACCGCCGGCGCCGAGTACCACACGAGGGGCCCGCCGCCGAGGTCGATGACGGCGTACCGCACGAGCAATCCGAGCCCGACCAGCGTGGCCGGCAGCGCGAACGGCCACCGCCGGTCGAGCCTGCTGACCGCGGGGACCGCCATGAGCGCGGCCACGCCGAGCAACAGGTAGACCGTCGCCTCGACGAACCACATCTGCCACGGATTCCACCACCGGTCGTCCGACCAGGAGCGGGGACCGAGGAAGTGGGTGGCCAGCAGCGGCGAGTACCAGTGGTAGCGGCTGGTCAGCGGGGTGACGAGCAGCAGCCACACCACAGCGGGGACCGCGATCCTCCCGACCGTCGTGAGCACGCCCCGGGCCCGCTCGCGGGCGCTGGTGGAGTGCAGCCGGAAGCGGGCCAGGGAGTACCCGGTCAGGGCCACCAGGACGTGGGCGCCGCCGTAGACAGCGAACGCCCGGGTGTGCCCGCCCACGATCGTGAGGATGAACAGGGCGCGCAGCACCACCGAGGTGTCGACGCGGGCCCACGCCCGCCAGGGGGTCCATCGGGAGGCCGCCGGGGGACGCGGTCCGGCCGCGCGGGTGTCGAGCTCCCCCAGTGGGCGCAGGTGCCAGTCGCGGGGTAGGCCGGGCACCCGCTCCTCGAGCCGGGTCGAGAGCACCACGTAGGTCAGGGAGTCCCCGCCGAGGTCGACGAACGTGGCGTCGGGCGGGCAGGAGTCCAGGCCGAGCGCATGGGCCACGAGTGTGCTGGGCGGGTCGGCGTCCGCCCCGGCGCCCGTCCGCGCGCGGTCGGCGACGAGTGCACGGAGTGCGGCCTGGTCGACCTTGCCGGCGGGAGTGCGGGGAGGGTCGACGACGACGACCTGCTCGACCGCCGAGGTGGGCAGTCCCGAGGCCGTCGCGGCGGCGGTGGCGAGGGCCTGCGAGCGCTCGCGGGTGACCACGACCAACCGGTCGGGCTCCCCGACGCACCAGGCGTCGAACCCGCCGTCCGCCAGGGTCGATTCCACCCGACCCAGGTCGATCCGGTGCCCGAAGATCTTGGTCTCGCGCCCCATCCGCCCGACGATCTCCACGAGGCCGTCGTCGGCGATGCGGGCGAGGTCCCCGGTCCGCAGCTCGTCGAGCTCGGGCCCGCGGGCGAGGTCGGCCGAGGTGCGGGCGTACCCCATCATCACGTTCGGGCCGCGGTACACCAGCTCACCGGGGGCGTGCGGATCGGTTCCCCGCGGACGGTCGACGCGGAAGGAGCCGCCGGGGATCGCGATCCCGATGGCCCCCGCACGGGTCCGCGCGAGGTGAGGGGGGAGGTACGCCATACGCGCGGTCGCCTCGGTCTGGCCGTACATCACGACCAGTTCTGCCCCGCGTGCTTCCAGGTGCGCGGCCAGGCGACGCACCGCCTCCGGCGCGAGGCGCCCGCCCGCCTGGGTGAGGTAGCGCAGGCGGGTGAGGCGGTCCAGCCGGTCGAGACCGACGCGCTCGAGGAGTTCGACCGTGTGCGGGACGGCGGCGAACGTCGTCACCTGCCCGGCCTCCGCCCGGTCCCAGAACGCCGGTGCGGAGACGGAGTCGGAGTTGAGCACCACGGACGCGCCGGCCAGCAGGTGACTGTGCAGGACGGACAGGCCGTAGCAGTAGTGCGGCGGCAGGGTGGTGATCGCCCGGTCCCCCGGCACGATGCCCAGGTAGTCCACGATCGACCGCGCGTTGGCCAGCACCGCCCGCCGGGACTGCCGGACGAGCTTGGGTGCGCCCGTGGACCCGGAGGTGCTCAGGAGCAGTGCGAGGTCGGGATGCAGGTCGTGCCGCGGCGGCGACGTGAGCACCCCGGCCGGGAGGGGTCGGCCGTCCCCCGCGACAACGTCGGGGTGCCACGCCGCGAGGAGGTTGTCGGTGGCCGCGCCGTCCGGCGGCAGGAGGAGCACGACGTGGCCGGCGGAGTGGGCGGCGAGATAGTCCACGAGGAACTCGATGGTGTTCGTTGCCACCAGGCCGATCAGGCGACGACCGGTCGTCACGGGCGGGTATTCGGCGGCGCGCTCGGCGCTCATCCGGGCGAGCGCGGAGTAGGTGTACTCCGCCTCGCCGGTCACGACGGCGACCGCGGTGCCGCGCCCGGCGGACTCGCCGAACAGACCGGGCGGAGCCTGCCCCTGATGCGTGCGTGCGACGGTCACGCGCCGAACTATATTAGGTGAGGCTTCGCTATGAAAGTCGGGCGGATCCGGTCATCAGCCGTCGCGGCGGCCCGTCTCCCGCTGGTGACGGGGCCGCCACACGACCACCGACGTCGAGCGGGGCACGTGGACGAGTTCACCGCCCGCCCGGGCGGAGGACCCGGAACGGCGACGGAGTTCGGCGACCTCCTCGACCAGTTCGGACACGCGGCTGCGCAGGGCGTCGACCTGATTGGTCAGCTCGATGATCCGCTTGATGCCGGCGAGGTTGACGCCCTCCTCCTGGCTGAGGCGCTGGACCTCGCGGAGCAGTGCCACGTCCCGCAGCGAGTAGCGTCGCCCACCGCCGCTGGTGCGCTCGGGGGTGACGATCCCGAGGCGGTCGTAGGTTCGCAGGGTTTGGGCGTGCAGCCCGGACAGTTCGGCGGCCACTGAGATCACCAGGACGCTGTCGTCGGGCCCCAGCTCCCCGACGTCACGCCGGGGGCTCATGCCGACCCGGCCCAGCCCGACCGCGGATCGAAGCCGGCGGCGCGCAACGCGTCGTCATAGGCGGCGAGCTCGGCTTCGGCCATCCCGGCGGGGGGCGTGGCCACCCGGAGAGTGACCTTGAGGTCACCGGTTCCGGACTTGCGTGCGATACCCCGGCCGCGCACCCGAAGGATCTGTCCGTCGCGGGAGCCAGCGGGGATCTTGACGGTCACCCGCCCGGTGAGCGTGGGTACCGACACCTGGGCGCCGCGGACCAACTCCGGGTAGGACACCGGCAGGTCGACGAGCAGGTCGGCCCCGTCGCGGTCGAACACCTGGTCCTTCTGGACGGTGACCGTCACGTACAGGTCGCCCGACGGTGCCCCGCGGAAGCCCGCCTCACCCTGCCCGGAGAGCCGGATGCGCTGGCCGTCGGAGACGCCGGCCGGGACCTTGACGTTGATGGTGCGGGTGCGGTCCGTGACGCCGCTCCCCGCGCACTCGGTGCACGGGTCGTCGATCTTGGACCCGGTGCCGCCGCAGTCGGTGCAGGGCTCGGCGAAGCCGAAGGCCCCCTGGGTGCGCTGGGTGACGCCGGCACCGTGGCAGGTGCCGCACACCTTGGGGCTGGTCCCCGGCTTCGCGCCACTGCCGTGGCAGATCAGACACGGCGAGGCGGAGGAGAGTTTGATCTGGACCGTCTCGCCGAGGGCGGCCTCACGGAAGGACAGGGTCAGGGCGGTCTCGACGTCCTGGCCGCCCCGCGGGCGCTGTGCCCGGCCGCGGCCGGCCCCGCCGCCACCCGGGCGGGCCTGGTTGAACAGGCCGCCGAACAGGTCGGAGAATCCCCCGGCACCGCCGGCGGGCCCGCCGCCACCGAAGAGGTCGTTGATGTCGAAGTCACCGCCGGAGGCGGTGTACCGGCCCCCGCCACCCGGGGCGAAGCCGCTGAACCCGCCGGAGGTGACCTGGTCGCGGAAGGCGTCGTACTCCTTGCGCCGGGCGGGATCGCCGATGACGTCGTTGGCCTCGCTGATCCGCTTGAACTTGTCCTCCGCGGCCGCGTTGCCCGGGTTGGAGTCCGGGTGGTTCTCCCGCGCGAGCTTGCGGTAGGCCTTGCGGATCTCGTCCTGGGTGGCGGACTTGGAGACGCCCAGTTCGGCGTAGTAGTCCTTCTCGACCCATTCGCGCTGACTCACCAGACGCCTCCCTTCTTCTTGTTGCAGTTCGTCTTCTTATTGCAGTGTTCGGGTCTACGAATTCTCTCAGTTCCCCGGCACGTCCGGGGTGGTGAGCCGGGTGGCTCAGCGGACGATCACCATCGCCGTCCGCAGGGTCCGCTCACCGTGGCGGTAGCCCTTGCGCAGGATCGTGCCCAGCACGGGATCGGATCCCTCGGACTCGTCCTGCACGGCCTCGTGGAGGGCCGGGTCGAACGCGTCACCCTCCTCGCCGAAGGCCTCGACGCCCTGGGCGGTGAGCAGCGCGCGGACCTTGTCGGCGAAGACCTTGAGCGGCCCCTCGGCGAGGTCGCCGTGCGCCTCGGCCCGGTCGAGGTCGTCGACGATCCCCAGCAGCTCGGTGAGGACCGAGCCCTTGGCGGTGTCGATGATCGACTGGCGGTCACGTTCGACGCGGCGGCGGTAGTTGGCGAACTCCGCCGACACCCGCTGCAGGTCCGCGGTCCGCTCGTCGAGCTGCGCCTGCAGCGCGGCGGCCGGATCGTCCGCGGGAACGTCCCCGGTCGGGGTGCCCCCCGCGTCAGCGGCATCGGCTGCGGTGCCGTCGGCGTCGCTGTCGGTCGACGGCGGGGCGTCGTCGACGATCTCGGCCTCGACCGCCTCGGCGGCCTGCTCGGCCTCGTCGTCGGCGCCGGCCCACGCCGCCTTCTCGGAGGCGTCGGTCTGCTCGGGGCGGGTCACTTGGACTCACCCTTCGTCTCGTCCTCGTCGACCACCTCGGCGTCGACCACGTCGTCGTCGGCCGCGCCCGCACCCGACGCGTCGCCGGCCTCGGCACCCTCGGCCGCGGAGGCCTCGTAGATGGCCTGGCCGACGGCCTGCGCCTCGGTGTTGACCTTCTCGACCGCGGACTTGATGGCGTCGACGTCCGAGCCCTCGAGGGCGGTCTTGGCCTCGGCGATCGCGGCCTGGAGCGACTCCTTCTTGTCGGCCGGGATCTTGTCCTCGTTCTCCGAGACGAACTTCTCCGTCTGGTAGATCGTGGACTCGGCCTGGTTGCGGGCGTCCGCCTCCTCGCGACGCTTGTGGTCCTCGGCGGCGTGCTCCTCGGCGTCCTTGATCATCTGGTCGATCTCCTCCTTGGACAGGCCGGAGCCGTCCTGGATGATGATCGTGTTCTCCTTGCCGGTGCCCTTGTCCTTGGCGGTGACGTGGACGATGCCGTTGGCGTCGATGTCGAAGGTGACCTCGATCTGCGGCACGCCACGCGGCGCGGGGGCGATACCGGCGAGCTCGAACGACCCGAGCAGCTTGTTCTGCGCCGCCATCTCGCGCTCACCCTGGAAGACCTGGATCTGCACGGACGGCTGGTTGTCGTCGGCGGTCGTGAAGGTCTCCGAGCGCTTGGTCGGGATCGTGGTGTTGCGCTCGATGAGCTTGGTCATCACGCCACCCTTGGTCTCGATGCCCAGCGACAGCGGGGTCACGTCGAGCAGCAGGACGTCCTTGACCTCACCGCGGAGCACGCCGGCCTGCAGCGCGGCACCCACAGCCACGACCTCGTCCGGGTTGACGCCCTTGTTGGGCTCCTTGCCGCCGGTGAGCTCCTTGACCAGGTCGGTCACGGCGGGCATACGGGTCGAACCGCCGACCAGCACGACGTGGTCGATGGAGCCGACCGAGATGCCGGCGTCCTTGATCACGGCCTGGAACGGGTTGCGGCAGCGATCGAGCAGGTCCTGCGTGATCTTCTGGAACTCGGCACGCGAGAGCGTCTCGTCCAGGAAGAGCGGGTTCTTGTCCGCGTCGACCGTGATGTACGGGAGGTTGATCGAGGTGGACTGCCCGCTGGACAGCTCGATCTTGGCCTTCTCCGCCGCCTCGCGCAGGCGCTGCAGGGCCATCTTGTCCTTGGTCAGGTCGATGCCGTTCTGGGCCTTGAACTTGTCGACGAGCCAGTTGACGATCCGCTGGTCCCAGTCGTCGCCACCGAGGTGGTTGTCACCGGAGGTCGCGCGGACCTCCACGACGCCGTCGCCGATGTCGAGGAGGGAGACGTCGAAGGTGCCGCCACCGAGGTCGAAGACCAGGATGGTCTGCTCCTTGTCGCCCTTGTCGAGGCCGTAGGCCAAGGCGGCCGCGGTGGGCTCGTTGACGATGCGCAGGACGTTGAGGCCCGCGATCTGACCGGCGTCCTTGGTGGCCTGACGCTGGGCGTCGTTGAAGTAGGCCGGAACGGTGATGACGGCGTCGGTGACGTCCTCACCGAGGTAGGACTCGGCGTCGCGCTTGAGCTTCTGCAGCGTGCGGGCGCTGATCTCCTGCGGCGTGTAGGTCTTGTCGTCGATCGAGTCCGACTTCCAGTCCGTGCCGATGTGGCGCTTGACCGAGCGGATGGTGCGGTCGACGTTGGTGACCGCCTGGTTCTTCGCCGGCTGGCCGACGAGGACCTCGCCGTTCTTGGCGAACGCGACGACCGACGGGGTCGTGCGCGCGCCCTCGGCGTTGGCGATGACCGTGGCGTCGCCGCCCTCGAGGACCGCGACGGCCGAGTTGGTGGTGCCGAGGTCGATGCCTACTGCACGTCCCATGATGTTCTCCTTCTACTGACGTGTACGGGTTCTCTCTAAGCGGACCCGGCTCAAGGCTCGGATCGATGGCTCCACCCTGCCCGCTGGTGGTCTGCCGCGTCAACCTGAGTTGAGCCTGTCCCGCTGAGGTTTGTCGCCCCGTATAACCCCCACCCTGCCGGATCCATTCCGGCGGTGGCGCAACTCACACTATTCATTGAGCCCAGCGGGCTCAACAACGAGAAGAGCGCCCCGGCCACCGCCTCTCGGCGGTGCGGCTCGGAGCGCTCTTCGCGTGGAAAGAAGAAGAAGGTGCGGGAAGGAGAAGAAGGTACGACGACGACGAGGTGCGCCGTCACCCGGATCAGATCAGATGACACCCTGCGCGAGCATGGCGTCGGCGACCTTGCGGAACGCGGCGATGTTCGCCCCGGCCACCAGGTCACCCGGGGCGCCGTATTCCTCAGCGGTCGCCGCCGCGGTGGCGTGGATGGAGGTCATGATGCGGTCGAGCTCGGAGTCCACCCGCTCGAAGTCCCACAGCAGCCGACCGGCGTTCTGCCGCATCTCGAGACCGCTGGTGGCCACGCCGCCGGCGTTGGCGGCCTTGGCGGGCCCGAAGAGGATGCCGGCCTGGTGGATGACCTCCACCGCCTGCTCCGTGCACGGCATGTTGGCGCCCTCGGCGATCACGCGGCACCCGTTCTTGGCGAGCGTGCGCGCCTCCTCGGCGTCGAGCTCGTTCTGGGTGGCACAGGGCAGCGCGATGTCGCACTCCACGTCCCACACGGAGCCGGTCTCCCGGTAGGTGCAGTTGCCCCGCTCCCGCGCGTAGGCCGACAGCCGTTCGCGGCGGACCTCCTTGACGTCCAGGAGCAGGTCCAGGTCGAGACCGTCCTCGTCGTGGACGTAACCCTGGCTGTCCGAGCAGGCCACGACGGTCGCGCCGAGCTGGGCCGCCTTCTTGGCCGCGTAGATCGCGACGTTGCCGGAGCCGGAGACGACCACCCGGGAGCCCTCGAGGCTGTACTCGGTGTCGCGGAGCATCTCGCGGACGAAGTAGACGAGCCCGTAGCCGGTCGCCTCGGTGCGCGCCCACGAGCCGCCGTACCCGACGCCCTTGCCCGTGATGACGCCCGCCTCGTTGCGGCCGGTCACCTTCCGGTACTGGCCGTACAGGTACCCGATCTCGCGCCCGCCCACGCCGATGTCACCGGCCGGGACGTCGAGGTCGGCACCGATGTGGTGCGCGAGCTCGGACATGAAGGACTGGCAGAAGCGCATCACCTCCGCGTCGCTGCGGCCGTGCGGGTCGAAGTCCGAGCCTCCCTTGCCGCCGCCCAGGCCGAGACCGGTGAGGGCGTTCTTGAAGACCTGCTCGAACCCGAGGAACTTCAACGTGTCCTCGTCCACGGACTTGTGGAAACGCAATCCGCCCTTGTACGGGCCGAGATCGGAGCTGAACTGCACACGGAAGCCCCGGTTGACCTGGACCGCACCGGCGTCGTCGACCCACGGCACCCGGAAGGACACCACGCGCTCGGGCTCGATTATCCGCTTGAGGATCCCGCCCTCGACATACTCCGGGTGCTGCTTGACCACGGGTGCGAGTGACTCCAGCACCTCGTGCACGGCCTGCCGGAAGAGGTGCTGTCCGGGATTGCGTCGCACCACGGTGTCAAGGGCGTCGTGCAGTGCGGCGTCAGCGTCGGACATGGGACCTCCGGGTAATGAGTCTTTGGTGATGACGCGTACGTCGTTGCCGAAGAGGCAGCCTAGCGGCAGGGCCCCCGATTCTCCGACTCAGCTGCGTCACATGAATCGACGACCGAATCCCACTAATCACACGTGTCACACTGGACTCACTAATCACATCTCCGTAATCTGAGCCGCGACACACCGAGCCACTGCCGGTCGACGCGCCGTCGCCCAGCCGTGCATTCCGGAAGGCCATCATGCGTATCACCTCGAAGTTCGCCGCCGTCGCCGCCGCCGCGGCGCTGGTGGTCACCGCGACCCCTGCCGGCGCGGCCCCCTCCCCCACACCCGGGAGCCCGGCTCCGTCCGCCTCCCGCCCCGCCGTCGCCCAGCCCCTGCCGGCGTTGGCCGACGCGCTCGGCCCGGAGCTGACCTCACTCGTCGAGGCACTGCGACGTGATCTCGGACTCACTCCCGAGCAGTTCCTCGCCCAGGCCGGCATCGGAGAACGTCTGGCCGAGGCCCGTCCCCGGTGGGAGCAGCAGTTCCGTCAGTCGTTCGGCGGCGTCTGGCTGGACGAGGAGGGCACCGGCCTGGTCGGTGTGTTGGCCGGCGCCGCCGGAGACGAACTGCGCGACGAGGCCACCCGGTCCGGGTTCACGGTCAAGGACGTGGCGCTGACCACGAGCGAACTCGAGGCTCGCGAGCGCCAGGTCATCAAGATCATCGAGGGCACCCCCGAGGACATGCAGGACCTCGTCACCGACGTCCGCGTCGATCCGACCCGCAACGCGGTCGTCGTCACGACCCGCGGGGGCGAGGCCGCGCAGCTCGGGAACCTCGACGCCCGCCTGCGGGACCTCGCCGAGATCGACATGATCGAGGCCCCCGACCCGGCGTTCGACACGGCCCCGTTCGGCAGCGAGGGGGGAACCGGGTCCGACGGCGGCCCGACCGTCGACGGCATCGAACCGGCCACCACCCGCGCGGACGACCCGGACGGGACCGGCGCGGCGCCCGGGAGCGGCGGCGACTCCGGCTCGCTCGGCAGCCTGGCCCTGCTCAATGACGCCGGCCTCGTCCCCGAGGGCCCCATGCGCACGGTCATCGACCTCCTCGCCGGCCTGACCCCCGGCACCGGGTCGATCATCGACGGGATGATGGCCCAGACCATGGTCGACCCCGGCACCCCCGTGCCCGAGGACCAGCCGCGCGCCATCGAATCGGTCCCCGCTCCGGCGGGGCCCGTCACGGGCGGTACCGCGTACCAGGTGGGCGTCCCGGGAGGAATCCTCGAGTGCTCGACCGGGTTCAACGGTGAACTGGACGGCAAGCCCGTCGTCATCACCGCCGCGCACTGCGCCGGCGCCGACGGCACCCGCGCCGCCCTCGCCGACGGCGAGGAGTTCGGCACCATGACCCGCAGCGAGCGGGAGGGCATCGACACCGCCCTCATCGCGGTCGACGACGACGTGGCGGACCGGTTCCGTTCCAATCTGGTGGGAGACGGGCCGGACAGCACCCAGGAGATCATCGGCACCGCGGACCCGGTCGTCGGACAGAAGGCCTGCAAGACCGGATTCCGGACCGGCTTCTCCTGCGGGACGATCTCGCAGGTCGGCGCCACGATCGACGTGGCGGGCACGCGCACCATCTCGAACGCCTTCACCGTGGACCTGTGCGCCCTGCCCGGCGACAGCGGCGGCGTCGTCTTCTCCGGCGACAGGGCCCTGGGCATCTCGAGCGCGTCCAACGTCGCGGACTCCGTCACCTGCGCCGACGCCGACGCCGTGGCCCGGACGGCCGGGTTCACCCCGCGCCTGTCCGCCGTCCCGATCGCCGACGTCCTCGCCGCACACCCCGGGCTGACGCTCCGGACCAACTGACCCTCCCCTTCCACGCGGGCCCCGCCTGCGAGTGGAGCCTGCTCCGGTAAGGGCAGCCTCAACTCGGCAGACGGGGCCCGCGTGGCTTACCTTTGACCTCGACACAGTCGACGGGCGCGCCCACAGGTTCCTATGAGTGCTCGTGCGTCGAGAAGTGCGACGAAAGGCCGCGAACCATGTCAGGCGTGACCATCACACTCGGGACGATCGGCGTCCTGCTCAGTCTGTTCTGTTGGGCATCCTTCATAGGCGGCGTCACGCGCATGGTGCGCAGCCTGTTCCTGGGACAGAAGGACGGATTCGACCGGCTGCGGCCGATCCTGCCCCGTTTGAAGAACGTCATCGTCGAGGTGGGCGCCCACACCCGGATGGCCCGCAAACGGTCGGTGGGCTTCTTCCACTGGTTCGTCATGGTGGGCTTTTTGCTCGGCTCGATCGTCTGGTTCGAGGCCTACATCCAGACGTTCAACCCCCGCGGTGGCTGGCCCTGGCTGTCCGACCAGGCCTGGTACCACGCCGTCGACGAGTTTCTGGGCCTGGGCACCGTCATCGGCATCACCGTGCTGATCATCATCCGTCAGATCAACCAGCGTCGCGGCCTCAACCGCTTCGTCGGCTCGGACCGCAAGGCCGCCTACTTCGTCGAGACCGTCGTGCTCCTCGAGGGCCTGGGCATGATCTTCGTCAAGGCCGGCAAGCTCTCACTGCAGGCCGCCGACGGGTACGACTTCCACTGGTCCACCGACTGGGTCACCGGCCCGCTGTCGACGATCCTGCCGGCCAACGAGCTCATGGTCTCGGTCTTCGCGCTGATCAAGCTGCTCACCGGCATGATCTGGCTGTACGTCGTGGGCCGCAACATCACGTGGGGCGTCGCCTGGCACCGCTTCTCCGCGTTCTTCAACATCTACTTCAAGCGCGAGGCCGACGGCCGCACCGCGCTCGGCCCGCTCAAGCCGATGACCATGGACGGCGTCCCGCTGACCATGGAGAAGGTCGAGGAGCTCACCGAGGCCGACGAGGACTTCGAGCCCAAGCTCGGCGCGGGCGCCATCGAGGACTTCTCGTGGAAGGGCTGGCTGGACTTCTCCACCTGCACCGAGTGCGGCCGCTGCCAGGAGCAGTGCCCCGCCTGGAACACCGGCAAGCCGCTGAGCCCCAAGCTCATGATCATGTCCCTGCGCGACCACGGTGCCGCGAAGGCGCCGTACCTGCTCGCCGGTGGGCAGACCACGATGGGCGAGGAGACCGGACTGGTCGACGCCGAGGGCAACCCCGACGAGGCCAAGCTCGCCAAGATCCCGGAGGCGGCCCGCCTCGAGGCCCAGCGCCCCCTCGTCGGTCACACCACCGCGGACCTCTCCGACGACCCGATGGCCGCCGGCATCATCGACCCCGAGGCCCTGTGGTCCTGCACCACGTGTGGCGCCTGCGTCGAGCAGTGCCCGGTGGACATCGAGCACGTCGACCACTTCATCGACATGCGCCGCTACCAGGTCCTCATCGAGTCCGAGTTCCCGACCGAGCTCGCGGGCCTGTTCAAGAACCTCGAGAACAAGGGCAACCCCTGGGGCCAGAACAACTCCGGTCGCGACGAGTGGATGAACTCCCTCGACTTCGAGATCCCCGTGATCGGCAAGGACATCGAGGACTTCGCCGACACCGAGTACCTGTTCTGGGTGGGCTGTGCCGGCGCCTTCGAGGACCGCGCCAAGAAGACCACCCAGGCCGTGGCCTCGCTGCTGCACACCGCCGGTGTGAAGTTCGCGGTGCTGGGCCAGGGCGAGACCTGTACCGGCGACTCGGCCCGCCGCGCGGGCAACGAGTTTCTGTTCCAGATGCTCGCCCAGCAGAACATCGAGGTCATGAACGACGCGTTCGACGGCGTGCCCGCCGCGCAGCGCAAGGTCGTCGTGACGTGTGCCCACTGCCTCAACGCGCTGAAGAACGAGTACGGCGACTTCGGCGGCGACTACCAGGTGGTCCACCACACGCAGCTGCTCAACCGTCTGGTGCGCGAGAAGCGCCTCGTGCCGGTGGCCCCGATCGACGGTGGCGTCACCTACCACGACCCGTGTTACCTCGGCCGCCACAACCAGGTCTACGAGGCCCCGCGTGAGCTCATGGACGGCTCGGGCGTGACCCTCACGGAGATGCCCCGTCACGGGCAGCGGTCCATGTGCTGTGGCGCCGGTGGCGCGCGCATGTGGATG
Organism: Dietzia sp. IBK-p2-15D; assembly: GCF_057773105.1. NCBI lineage: Bacteria > Bacillati > Actinomycetota > Actinomycetes > Mycobacteriales > Dietziaceae > Dietzia > Dietzia sp. IBK-p2-15D. The sequence goes on along the minus strand of NZ_JBYMTK010000001.1, from coordinate 15,976 downwards.
GAGGAGACGGTCGGCAAGCGGATCAACATCGACCGTGTCGACGAGGCCCTGTCGACCAAGGCCACGAAGATCGCCACGGGCTGCCCGTTCTGTCGCGTGATGCTCTCGGACGGGGCCACCGCCCAGACCGACGGCACCGAGCAGGAGGGCCAGGTCGAGGTCGTGGACGTCGCCCAGCTGCTCCTGGAGTCCGTCTCCCGTGACGGCGGCCTGCCCGAGCCTCGCGAGGCCGCGTGGCTGGAGCAGCCCACGCGTGAGAAGACGAAGGCGGAGAAGGAGGCCGAGCAGGCCGAGCGCGACGCCGCCGAGGCGGAGTCCGCCACGGCCGCCGCCCCCGCTGCCCCGGCCGAGGCCGCGCCGGACAACGCCGTCGTCGACGAGGGCGAGGGCGCGGAGGTCGCCGCCGCCGGCACCGGTGGCGCGGCCAGCGCGGCCGAGGCCGGCCCGTCGGCCGCCGATTCGACGGGCGCACCCAAGTCGGGTGGCCTCAAGCTCGGTGGCGGCGGCAAGGCCCCAGGCGGCCCCAAGGCCCCCGGCGCTCCGAAGGCCCCCGGCGCCGCCGGGAGCGGCGAGTCCGCCACCGAGGCCCAGTCCGCGGTGAAGGACGCCGAGCGCACGGAGGAGACCCGCGAGGCCGCGCAGGGTTCCGCTCCGGCCACCACCGGCGCTCCCAAGCCGAGCGCCGGTGCGCCGAAGTCCGGCGGGCTCACCCTGGGTGGCGGGGCCAAGGCGCCCGGCGGGGCCAAGGCTCCGGGCGGCGCGAAGGCCCCGGGCACGGCCAAGGCAGCGGCGTCCGAGCCGTCCGCGGGCGAGTCCGCCGCCGCGCAGACCGAGACCGCCGATGCCGGGTCCGCCACGGACACCGCACCGGCCGCGCCCGCGAAACCGGCCGTCGGCCTGGGCCTCAAGGGTGGAGCGAAGGCGCCCGGCGCGCCCAAGGCACCCGGTGCTCCGAAGGCCCCGGCCGCCGCCCCGGCGACCGAGGCCCCGGACAAGGCCGAGCCCGCCGACTCCGCCGCCCAGGCTGAGACGGCCGAGGCTGAGTCGCCTGCGACCGAGTCAACTGCGACGGAGTCAACTGCGGCAGAGTCGACGTCGACCGACGCCCCGGCGAAGCCCGCGTCGGGCGGGGCGATCCCCCGCTCGAAGAAGTCCGGAGGTTACGGCCTCTCTCTGGGCTGACGCCCACCGGGCGCCACCGCGGCCCGTGATCAGGTCTCCTGATCACGGGCCGCGGTCGTTTCATTTCCGTGTTGTCCAGCGTCAGCAGGGGTGGTGAGCTTCTTGAACCTGGTAGACGGGTGTCGGGATACCCTCCATCCGGGCCTTGAGCTGCAGCGCGAGGTACCTCGAGTAGTGGCGGGACTGATGCAGGTTGCCCCCGTGGATCCACAGTTGCTCGACGTTGGTCGGCTTCCACATGTTGCGCAGCTCGCCCTCCCACGGGCCGGGGTCGCGTGTCGTGTCCGACCCGTAGCCCCACACCTTCCCCACCCGGTCGGCGACCTCCTGGGACACCAGGTCCACGAGCCACTGGTTCATCGACCCGTACCCGGTGGCGTACACGATGATGTCCGCCGGAAGCACCCGGCTGCCGTCGAGCTCGACGCCGTCGGGCAGGATGCGTGACACCTGGCCGCTCTCGAGCGCGACCTCGCCGTCGATCAACAGCTGACTCGCACCGACGTCGATGTAGTAACCCGACCCGCGCCTGAGGTACTTGAGGAACAAACCGGAACCGTCCTCCCCGAAGTCGAGGTCGAATCCCACCTCGCGCAACTGCTGGTAGAACTCCGCGTCCTTCTCCGCCATCTGCTCGTAGACCGGGATCTGCGCCCCCGGGAGCAGCCGGTAGGGCCACGAGGCGAAGAGCATGTCCGCCTTCTCCGTGGTCACACCGGCATCGAGAGCCTCTTCCGAGTAGAGAGGACCCAGTGCGAGGGACATCAGGGATTCACTGCGGGAGATGTGCGTGGACGAGCGCTGCACCATGGTGACCTCCGCACCGTGATCCCACAGAGCGGCGCAGATGTCGTGAGCCGAGTTGTTCGATCCGATCACCACGGCCCGCTTGCCCGCGACGTCGCCCTCGCCCGTGAACTCGGACGAGTGCCACTGCTGGCCGGTGAAGTCCTCCGAGCCCTCGAACCGCGGGACGTTCGGGTATCCCGACACCCCGAGCGCAAACACGAGTTGGGTCGGGCGCAGCGTGACCTTCTCGCCACGGCGGTCGACCTCGACCCGCCACGTCCCGGAGTCCTCGTCGAAGTCCGCCCTGAGGCACTCCGTCCCTGACCAGTAGTCGAGATCCATGATCGCGGTGTAGTGCTCGAGCCAGTCACCGACCTTGTCCTTCGCGGGGAACACCGGCCAGTCTTCGGGGAAAGGGATGTACGGCAGGTGGTCGTACCAGACCGGGTCGTGCAGGTGGAGCGACTTGTAGCGCTTGCGCCATGAGTCACCCGCCCGTTCGTTCTTCTCGATGACGATCGTGGGCACCCCGAGGCGCTTGAGACGAGCGGCGAGCCCGATACCACCCTGGCCTCCGCCGATGATGACGGCGTAGGGCTGCTCGGTGTACCCGAGGGTCTCCTGGCGCTCGGTCTTCTGTTCGAGCCAGGTCTTCCGGCCCCGGGTGACGACGTGCTCCACCCCCTGGTCGCGACTGTGCCGCTTCTTCTCTTCGTGGCCCTTGAGTTCCTGCAAGGTCGTCAAGAGCGTCCATGCCCGCCCGTCCCGTAGGCGCAGATGGCCCCACCCGCGGCCCGCGCCCGTCTCGAAACGCACCCACGCCTCCACCACCCCGTCGCTGTCGGTGGCGGGCTCGTCGAGGGCCCACCCGGACGGTTCGACGGCGGCGAGCTGGTCGCTCAGCATGTCGCGGATCTGGTCGCGACCCTCGAGTGTCCTGAGGTTCCACGTGAAGGCGACGAAGTCGCGCCAGTACCCGTCGGTGTCGAACAGCTCGGCCGCCCGACCCGGGTCCCCCGACTGCAGGGCATCGTCGAAGGCCGTCAACCACCGTTCGACTACCAGGTCCGGCTGCCCACGGTCGATGCCCGGGCCCCCCGGGCTCCGGTCGGCCGGTGCTTGCTGAGTCTCTGTCATGTCCACTCCTCCACTTCCTGTAGCTTCTGGGATGACGTAGATCACACTTTCTTCCTAAGGGGGTGGCAATGTCGTTGCACGCGACGTTGCGGTTCTCCGACCCGGGGGCGTTCGCAGCGCAGTCGATCAGGGCGCACGAGTCCGCCTTGGCCGGCGGGCCTCCCTCCGACCTGGATTCGCGCCTCCTGCGCGCATGGAGGCGCAGCGGCGAGGCCGGCGTCTCCCCCGACCAGGAACTCCCGGCGAGCGTGCTGTCCGGCGATGAACTCGCGCGCGCCCGGGCGGGCACCCCGCTACGACACATCGCGGAGGACGTCGTCTCCTCACTGGCGGACACCTCCGTGGCCGGGCGGCACGTGGTCGTGATCTCCGACGTCCGTGGTCGGGTGCTCTGGCGTTCGGGCAGTGCGCAGGTGCTTCGGCGGGCGGACTCGATCGCGTTCGCTGAGGGTGCCGACTGGTCCGAGCGGGGCATCGGCGCCAACGGGATCTCGATGGCGCTCGACGCAGGGACGCTCTCGCACGCCACGGCCGGGGAGCATTTCGTGCGCGCGCACCACGGGTGGACATGTACGGCGAGTCCCATCAGGGACCCCCACGGACGGGTCCTCGGTGTCCTCGACGTCTCGCATCCCCTCCGGTTCTCGTGCGCCGAGACCGTCTCGCTGGTCCGGTGCGGTGTCCGCCTCGCCGAGACGCTGTTGACCGCCCGGGGCACCGCGACCCCCGCCGTCGCCCCCGGGCCGGATGCCCCCGGCCCGCACGACCCACATCCCGAACCCGATGGGACGCGCTCCCCCGTGACGTCGATCCGTCTTCTCGGGTGGAAGCCGGCGGTGGTCCGTGCCGACGGGACCTCCGTCGCCCTGACCCCGAGGCGGGCAGAACTCCTCGCGCTCCTGGCCTCGCGGGAGGCGTGGTCAGCGCGCGCCCTGTCCGAGGCCCTCTATGACGACGGGTCCGCCACGACCACGGTGAGGGGCGAGGTCCGGAGACTTCGCCAGGCCACCGGTCTGAGCATCGGATCGCAGCCCTACTGTCTGGCGGCGCACGAGCGGCAGTGTGTGGACTACTTGTCCGTCGAGCATCCTGATGACCTCCTGCCGGACTCGGAAATCCCGGCGATCGTCGACCTGCGGTACGGGATCTGACCCCGCACCCCTCCCGGCCGGTCCGTGACACCGGACACGCGGACCGAGGTGGCACAATCGCAAGGTATGACGCCTGAGACCACGGGACGAACGCTCCACCAGCTGCGCACTCTCGACCAGTCCTCCAAGCTCAAGGACGTCCTCTACGAGATCCGCGGGCCGGTACTGGCCAGGGCCAACCAGCTCGAGGCCGAAGGTCACCGCATCCTCAAGCTGAACATCGGCAACCCCGCGCCGTTCGGGTTCGAGGCGCCGGACGTGATCATGCGCGACATGATCGCCGCGCTCCCCCACGCGCAGGGCTACTCGGAGTCCAAGGGCATCCTGTCGGCCCGCCGGGCGATTTTCACGCGCTACGAGCTGGTCCCGGACTTCCCCCGTCTCAGCGTGGACGACATCTACCTCGGCAACGGCGTGTCCGAGCTCATCACCATGTCGATGCAGGCGCTGCTGGACGACGGCGACGAGGTCCTCATCCCCGCACCCGACTACCCGCTGTGGACCGCCATGACCTCACTCGCCGGGGGCAGGCCCGTCCACTACCTCGCCGACGAGCAGGACGACTGGAACCCGTCGCTCGAGGACATCGCCTCCAAGATCACCCCGCGAACCAAGGCCATCGTGGTGATCAACCCCAACAACCCGACCGGCGCGGTCTACTCGCGTGAGGTCCTGCAGGGGATCGTCGATCTCGCCCGCGAGCACAGTCTGCTCATCCTGGCGGACGAGATATACGACCGGATCGTCTACGACGAGGCCGAGCACACCTCCATCGCCACCCTCGCCCACGACCTGCTCGTGCTGACCTTCAACGGACTGTCCAAGACCTACCGTGTGGCGGGCTACCGGGCGGGCTGGCTGGCGATCACGGGCCCCAAGGCGCACGCGGCCGGCTTCCTCGAGGGGTTGGAGCTCCTCGCGTCCACCCGCCTGTGCCCCAACGTGCCCGCGCAGCACGCCATCCAGGTGGCGCTCGGTGGCTATCAGTCGATCAACGAGCTCATCGAGCCCGGCGGCCGGCTGCACGAGCAGCGGGGCATCGCGTGGGAGAAGCTCAACACGATCCCGGGCGTGAGCTGCGTCAAGCCCATGGGCGCGCTGTACGCCTTCCCCAAGCTGGACCCGAACGTCCACGAGATCCACGACGACCGGCTGTTCGCCCTCGACCTGCTCGAGCAGGAGCGGATCCTCGTCACCCAGGGCACGGGCTTCAACTGGCCGGACCCCGATCACTTCCGGGTGGTCACCCTGCCCGCCTCCCGCGATCTGGGCGTGGCGATCGAGCGGATCGGCAACTTCCTGGCCTCGTACCGGCAGTAGCCCGGGGGCCACGTCGGCCGGTGTCAGGTCGGCCGGGGTCAGGTCGACGGGTGCCCGGAGCGCATCGACGGGACGACCCCCGGCCCGGCGGGGGCCGTCCCCGTGCGGCGGGTGGCGCCCTCCACCGGCACCCCGCGTCCGAGTGCGCGGTAGGTCCAGCCGGCGGCGCGCCAGCGGTCGGCGGGCATGCAGTTGCGACCGTCCAGCAGGACCCGGCCGCGCGCCACCCCGGTGACCGCGGCCGGGTCCAGCTCGACGAACTCGGGCCACTCGGTGGCCACCAGCACCACGTCGGCGCCCTCACAGGCGGCCAGCGCCGACCCGGCGTACGTCAGCGTGGGAAACAGGGCGCGGGCATTGTCCAGGGCCTGTGGGTCGTACACGACGGTGCTCGCGCCCTTGAGCGAGAGCATGCCCGCCACGTTCAGCGCCGGCGAGTCCCGCACGTCATCGGAGTTCGGCTTGAACGCCGCCCCCAGCACGGCGACGGTCTTGCCGATGACCGTCCCGCCGCACGCCTCGACGGCCAGGTCCACCATCCGCTCGCGTCGGCGCATGTTGATCGAGTCGACCTCCCGCAGGAACGTCATCGCCTCGTCCGCGCCCAGCTCACCGGCGCGGGCCATGAAGGCGCGAATGTCCTTGGGCAGACACCCACCACCGAAGCCCAGGCCGGCATTGAGGAAGCGCCGCCCGATCCGCTTGTCCATGCCGATCGCATCGGCCAACACCGTCACATCGGCGCCGGCGGCCTCACACACCTCCGACACCGCGTTGATGAAGCTGATCTTGGTCGCCAGGAACGCATTCGCGCTGACCTTGACCAACTCTGCCGTAGCCAGGTCGGTGACGATCACCGGGCACGGATCTGCCTCCAGGATCGGCGCGTACGCCTCGGACACCAACTCCCGCGCGAGCCCCAGTGCCGACTCACCGCCGGCCAGGCCGATCACGATCCGATCCGGCGTCAGGGTGTCCGCCACGGCGAAGCCCTCGCGGAGGAACTCCGGGTTCCACAGCACCTCGACGCGCACCCCGTCCGGGGCGCGGGAGTCGGCGATCTGTTGCAGCCGTGCGGCCGTGCCCACCGGCACCGTCGACTTGCCCACCACCGCCGCATCCGCGGACAGCAGGGGCGTCAGCCGCGCCACGACGTCCTCCACGTGCGAGGTGTCGGCAGCGAACTCACCCTTGCGCTGCGGGGTCCCGACCCCTATGAAGTGCAGGTCGGCGAAGGCGGCCGCCTCGGCGTAGTCGGTGGTGAACCGCAACCGCCCCGACTCCACGTGCCGCAGCAGGATCTCCGGCAGCCCCGGCTCGTAGAACGGCACCTCGCCCAGGCGCAGCCGCTCAATCTTGGCCTCGTCGACATCCACCCCCAGCACCTCGTGGCCCAGCTCGGCCATGCAGGCGGCGTGGGTGGCACCGAGGTACCCGGTCCCGAACACGGTCATACGCATGGCGCTGTTCTACCCCGTCGACGCGGCGCGGCGGGAACGGGCTGGTGAACGGCGGGCGAGCAGTGCGCGCCGGATGGCCGCCGTCCGGCGGGTCACCGGAAGTTCAGGTACGCCTTGGAGGCGGTGGGGCCGCGCTGGCCCTGGTACTTCGAGCCCACGGAGGCACTGCCGTACGGGGTCTCGGCGGGACTGGAGAGCCGGAACAGGCACAGCTGGCCGATCTTCATCCCGGGCCACAGCGTGATGGGCAGATTCGCCACGTTCGACAGCTCGAGGGTGATGTGGCCGTCGAACCCGGGGTCGATGAAGCCGGCAGTAGAGTGCGTGAGCAGCCCGAGTCGACCGAGCGACGACTTGCCCTCGAGCCGGCCGGCCAGGTCGTCGGGCAGCCGGAGTCGCTCGAGGGTGGCTCCCAGGACGAACTCGCCGGGGTGCAGGACGAACGGGTCCCCCTCGGCGGGCTCGACCAGTTCGGTCAGCTCGTCCTGCTGCTGCGCGGGGTCGATGTGGGTGTAGCGCGAATTGTTGAAGACCCGGAACATCCGGTCGAGCCGGACGTCGATGCTCGACGGCTGGATCAGCGCGGGGTCGAGGGGGTCGATCCCCAGCCGCCCGTCGGCGAGCTCGGTACGGAGGTCACGGTCGGAGAGCAGCACGGTCCTGAGGGTACCGCGCGCCTCCCGCGAGCAACCGGAGCTGGGTCCCCAGCTCGGTGACGTCCGTGCAGGCCTCGGCGAACGGCAGCCGTTCGCGCCGGGCGCGACCCTCGCGGTCCGTCAGCTCGATGTCGACGCCGGCGCGGTCGATGCCGATCAGGAGGGGGCGCTCGGCGGGCAGGCACCGGCAGACACGCAGGGCCAGCCGCGGCACCACCTGGCAGCGCGGATCGTTGAGGTGGTCGAGCCAGTGCCCTTCGAGGTCGGTGAAGGGGTCGGGCCCGGAGGTGGCGAGGTCGTCCAGGGCGATGTCGGTGACGCCGGAGTCGTCGGTGAGCAGGATCCGCTCCGTCCGGAGCCGGACGAGTGCCGACTCGGATCCGACCCCGAGCAGGGCGGAGTCGGGCAGGTCTCGCGCGATGTGGGTGGCGGCGTGGCGTTGGGCGCGCGTGTCGATCTGTTCGACCAGTCCGTCGACGACGACGAGGCGGCGACACCGGCCCCGGGCTGCCCCGCCGAGGATCTCGTCGAGTACCTCGAGACGGGCGTGCACTCCCCCGGACGGGATCGCGGCGGCGTCGGCGGTCGGGATGACGAGGCTGAGGTCGGCCGTTCCGGAAGACCGGTGCGCGAGCGCGACCGCGGGAGTGGCGTTCACGCGGGAGCCGACGGTGGGAGCGGGGAGACTCAGCGTGGCCCTCGCGCAGCGCCGCAGTGCCGAGCTCGCCCGTTCGGCCGGCTCGGGAACGGGTCCCACCAGTGATCGCATGCCTTCGTCCTCTCGTCATCGCGGTCCCGGCCTTTTCCGTTCCGGCGCCTCAGGGGTAGTGGCGCCGGAACGGAAAACACCGGAGCGGGGACGTGACTACCCGCAGCGATTAACTTAGGTAAGGCTTACCTGTAAAGGCAAGGCTTTCAGCGAATTCTTGTGAAGTGATTCACCGCGTCAGCGCGGAGAGTTGGGCGAGAACGTCGTCGGAATCGGCGCAGACCTGCGCGAACGGAAGTCTGACGAGGTCGCGGTACCCGCCACCGGTCGATCCGATGTGGAGGTCGACCCCGTACCGGTCGATCGCGACGATCCGCGGATCCGTGCCCGCGATCTGCCGCCCGGCACGCAACGCGAGACGGGAGGCGAGCCCGGTGTCGGCGGCGAGGCGGTGCAGCCAGACCTGCTCGTCGACGCCGATCGGGTCGACCGCCGCGGCGGCGAGGGACGCCCGGGGAACCACGTGGACGCCGTCCGCGGTGAGGTAGGTGATCTCCAGTGGCTGCAACTCGCTCAGGCGGAGCGACCCGCCCTCCGAGTTCGGGCCCGTCCCGCTGCCGTCGGCGGTGACCAACCTGCGCCGACGCGCAGGGGACGAGGCCGTCACGATCCCGGAGAGGGTGACAACTCCCCGGGCGACAGCGCAGCCGTCGTCGTCGCCCCCGGCAGCGCGCCCCCCACCGCCGACCCCTCCGCGTCCCGCACCACACGACGCGGGTCGGCCGTCGAGAGCGAACGACGGGCGCGGCGCGGAACCCCGGCACCGACCGGTACACACCGTGTCGACGATCTCGACGGTGGCGGTGGCCCCGGCGGCCGCGACCCGGTCGACGTCACCGGCCTCACGCGACATGCCCCCCACGTCGACCACCAGGACGATCACCCCGTCGCCCCGGACGCGCGCCGAGCGCAGCGGCCGCCTGAGCATGCCGGCCTCGATGGTGCCGGCCGCACCGCGGGCGAGCACCGTCCGCACCCGCTCGGCGATCGGCCGCTCCATGGCTTCGTGCACGTCCACCACGCACCTCCTGCAGGGCTGAGCCCGCGGACCGGCCATCCGGTCGCACAAATCGGACTGTCCTCCAGTTCAGCGCATGGCACACCCCTTTCGTTCCCGAACCGACCCTCGAAACCACGTGAGACCTGCCACATCCCGGCGCCCCCCCGGCCCGGCGACCCCCCTGGAGGGCCTGGCGGATATGCACCGACCCCCGCTGACGTGGTGAAATAGGCGCATGGACGAGATCAGGGACGAGCCCTCGAGGTACTTCTGGCGCTGGACCCAGTGGTCGTGGGTGTGTGTCGGCGTCGCCGTACTCATCGTGCTGATGGGGATCACCGGCGGCGGATCGGTCACGCCGTGGATCATCGGCGCGATCGCGGTGGCGGTGATCGGGGGCGTGGCGTTCGGATTCGTCCCCCGCGCGTCGCTCAACCAGCCCAAGCGGCCGATGACCACGGGCGCGAAGCGCAAGTCCGCCCGGAAGTGACCCCACCGCGCCTGCGGCCACCGGGGCTCGTGCTAATCTGAAGCCGCCTCCAGCAGGCACTGCCGATGTAGTTCAATGGTAGAACTTCTGCTTCCCAAGCAGACAGCGCGGGTTCGATTCCCGTCATCGGCTCCGCAAGACGAGAGGCCTTCCCAGATCGGGAGGGCCTCTCGTCATTCAGGAGATCACTCGGTCTTGCCGTTGTCCCCGCCGCGGCGGCGCAGGAGTTGGAATCCGGGGATGCCGGCGACCGCCTCGAGGCACTGTTGCGCCACCTCGAGGATCTGGTGGACCTCGGGCGCGACGGTGTCCAGGGAGGCCAGGACCGGCATGACATCGTTCTCGAGGGTGTCTCCCAGCGCCGGCAGATGGTCGATGAACTGGATGACCGCCTTGATCTCGTCCGGGTCGACCGACTCGAGGACGTCGTCGGCGATCGGCTCGAGCAGCCGGATCGTCTTGTCCGCCCACGTCAGGACCTCGGTCATCCGGGTCGCGACGACCCGGGCGGTTTCCGCATCCAGGTCGGCGTCCACGAGCAGTGCCTCGACGACCGGCCTGACCTGAGCGAAGGTGGAGTCCGCGAAGTCGACGAGCGGGACGACCCGTTCGATGAGCCCGCCGGCGTCGAGGACCAGATCGTCGGCGGTGTCCACCGTCGTCCGGACTCGAGCCACCACGCTCTCGGCGGAATCGATGGTGCCGTCCACGCGCCGCACCACGCCCTCGGCGGAATCGACGGTGCCGTCCACGCGCCGCACCACGCCCTCTGCGGAATCGATGGTGCCGTCCACGCGCCGCACCACGCCCTCGGCGGAATCGACGGTGCCGTCCACGCGCCGCACCACGCCCTCGGCCGAGTCGACGGTCGAGCCCACCCGGCCCACGATCCCCTCGGCGGCGGAGACCGTGTCGGCGACCTCGTCGACGACCCTGTTGGCCCTCGCCACCGTGGTGCGGACACCGTCGACCGTGTCGACGGCGGTGGCAACGATCCCGTCGATCTGGCGCACGGTGCGGCTGACCTCGTCGAGCAGGTCCTGGATCCGGACGACCACGTCCTCCACGTCCGCGAGCAGCACGAGGACGCGGGCGGGCAGCATCAGCAGTTCCCTGGCCATTCTCAACTCCCACTCCACGACACGGAACGCCGTTCCCACCACGGAGGAAGCGGAGGGAACGCGGAGCTGGATGTCTGCCATGCGCTGATTGTGCCTGAACCACCCACACCGGGCAGCCGGACTGCGCACCATGGAGACAGCGACGGTTCCGACCGGTCGGGCCGCGATCTCGAAGGAGCGAGCGATGGACGCACGATGGGTCGCCGATTTCGCCGAGCTACGGCTCGCGGACGCACCGGAGTACGGCGGGAAGTCCGCGAATCTCGGGGAGATGACGGGCGCGGGGTTCCCGGTGCCGCCGGGCTTCTCGGTGGGCCAGTCCGCCTACCTCGCCGCGATGGAGACCGCCGGTGTCCGATCCCTTCTCCACGACGGGCGGGTCCCGGAGGAGGGAATGAGCGAGGCGGAACTGATGTCTCGCGCGGCGGAGTTGAGCAGCACCGTCGCCGGGGTGGAGATGCCGTCCCGACTGCGCGAGGAGGTCGTGGCGCACTACCGGTCGCTGGGGCCGGACGTCCCGGTGGCGGTCCGCAGCTCCGCGCCCGCGGAGGACGCCGGTGACACCTCCTTCGCGGGGATCCACGAGTCCTACACGGACGTCGTCGGCGAGGAGGCCGTGCTCGAGGCGATTCAGGACTGCTGGTGTTCGTTGTGGACGCCGCGCGCCATGACCTACCGGGCCGTGTCGGGGTACGACGACGAACCGTCGATCGCGGTCGTGGTGCAGAAGATGGTCCGTTCCGACACGTCGGGGGTGGCCTTCACCGCCGACCCTCGCACCTCCCAGGTCGACAGGGTGGTGATCGAGGCGGCGTTCGGGCTCGGCGAGGTGGTGGTGGGCGGCAAGGTCGAGCCGGACACCTACGTCGTCTCCAAGTCCGACCTCCGCCTCCTCACCGTGCACGTCGGCCGGAAGGTCGCACGGATCATCGCGGGCCGGACGGCGGACGGGCTCGTCCCCGTCCCGGAGGCCGAGCAGTTGGACCGGGTGCTCGATGACGACCAGGTGCGGCGGGTCGCCCGCCTCGCAGTGATGTCCGAGCAGCACTACGGCGTACCACAGGACACCGAGTTCGCGTTCGAGGACGGTGAGCTGTACATCGTGCAGACCCGCCCGATCACCACGCTGGACGCCGACGCCGGGCGTACGGGCGGTCCCGGGGCTGGGGAGGCAGGCGGGGCTGCCGGGGCCACGGGGGATGAGGTGGAGCCGATCGTCTCCGGCCTCGGCGCCGGGCCCGGCACCGCGATCGGGACCGCACGCGTCCTGACAGAGCTGTCGGACGGAGTGAACCTGGCGGCCGGCGAGATATTGGTCGCCACGATGACCGACCCCGACTGGCTGCCGATCCTCCAGCGCGCCGCCGCGATCGTCACCGACGAGGGGGGCGTGACCTGTCACGCCGCCATCGTGGGGCGCGAACTGGGGCGTCCCGTGATCGTGGGCACGCGGTCGGCGACCGCCGACATCGCCGACGGGCAGACCATCACCGTCGACGGCACCGCCGGCGTCGTCTACCCGGGAGAGGTCCGCGCGGCCACGGCACCGCAGGCTCCCGCCGATGCCGGTGCGGCTCCCGAGGTGCGCACACGCGAGGTCACCGCCACAGCCGTCTACGTCAACCTCGCGACGCCCGACGCAGCGGCGCGGGTCGCGGCGATGGACGTCGACGGCGTCGGCCTGCTGCGGGCGGAGTTCCTCATCACCAGCGCTCTGCAGGGGTTGCACCCGCGCCGGCTCATCGCGGAGGGCAGGACGGAAGAGTACGTGGAGCGGATGGCCTCGGGGATCAGCACCATCGCCGCCGCCTTCGATCCGAGGCCCGTGGTGTACCGCGCCACCGACCTGCGGTCCAACGAGTTCCGGGGGCTGCTCGGAGGGGAGGTGGAGGCCGAGGAGCGCAATCCGATGATCGGCTACCGGGGCTGCTTCCGCTACACCCGGGAACCTGACCTGTTCCGGTTGGAACTGGACGCGCTCGAGCGGGTGCGGCGGCGGCACCGGAACCTGCACCTGATGATCCCGTTCGTCCGGACCGGGTGGGAACTGCGTGCTTGTCTGGACATCATCGACGCCCACCCGATCGGTCGCGACACGGGGCTCAAGCGCTGGATCATGGCCGAGGTGCCCTCGGTGGTGCACTGGATCCCCGAGTACGCCGCCATGGGAATTGACGGCGTATCGATCGGTTCCAACGATCTCACCCAGTTGACGTTGGGGGTCGACCGCGACTCGGAGGTGTGTGCGGACCTGTTCGACTCGATGGACCCGGCGGTGCTCGCGTTCATCGACCAGATCATCGACCGCTGCCACGAGTCCGGCCTCACCGTGTCCCTGTGCGGACAGGCGGCGTCGACCGATCCCCGGATGGCCGAGCACCTCGTCCGGAAGGGGGTCACGTCGGTCTCCGTCACGCCGGACTACGCGGAGATGACCCGGCGCACCGTCGCGCGGGCCGAGCGGACGATCCTGCTCGACGCCGCCCGGGCCGCCGCCCGTCCCGGGCGTGACTGACCGCGCGGCGCGCCCTTGCAGGTCCGCGCCGAAATCAGAGCCTTCCCTCACCTTGGACTGTTTGCTGACAACGCACTAGCATCAGTTTTGTTACCGGCGAGTAGGTTCCGGTGTGCCCGCGGCACCCCGCACCGACCCTTCCGGGCACCACCATTGCCACGGCACCGCACTGTCGATCGGAGAAGACCGTCATGGGTCACTACAAGAGCAACGTCCGCGACCTCGAGTTCAACATGTTCGAGGTCCTGCGTATGAACGAGGCACTCGACGCCGGCGAGTTCGGCGACATGGACACCGAGACCGCCAAGGGAATCCTCTCCGAGGTCGCGACCCTGACCGAGGGCCCGGTCGCGGAGTCCTTCGCCTCCGCCGACCGCAACCCGCCGGTGTTCGACCCCGAGACCCACTCGGTCTCCATCCCGGAGGACTTCAAGAAGTCCTTCAAGGCCTGGTACGACGCCGGCTACTGGTCGATGGGACTGCCGGAGGAGCTCGGCGGGATGCCGGCCCCCCGCGCGATGGTGTGGGCCACCGGCGAGATGATGCTCGGGGCCAACCCGGCGGCGTTCATGTACGGCGCCGGCCCCTCCTTCGCCGCCGTCCTCTACGAGAACGGCACCGAGGAGCAGAAGCAGTGGGCCGCCACCTGCGTCGAGCGCGGCTGGGGAGCGACCATGGTCCTCACCGAGCCCGACGCCGGCTCCGATGTCGGTTCCGGCCGCACGAAGGCGATCAAGCAGGACGACGGCTCCTGGCACATCGAGGGCGTCAAGCGCTTCATCACCTCGGCCGACTCCGACGACATGTTCGAGAACATCTTCCACCTGGTCCTGGCGCGCCCCGAGGGCGCCGGCCCCGGCACCAAGGGCCTGTCGCTGTTCTTCGTGCCGAAGTTCCACTTCGACTTCGAGAAGAACGAGATGGGCGAGCGCAACGGGGTGTTCGTCACCGGCGTCGAGCACAAGATGGGCCTCAAGGTCTCCACGACCTGCGAACTGACCTTCGGCGGTCACGGCGTGCCCGCCAAGGGCTGGATGGTCGGCGGCGACGAGCTCAACCAGGGCATCCGTCAGATGTTCGATGTCATCGAGCACGCGCGCATGATGGTCGGCACCAAGGCCATCTCCACCCTGTCGACCGGCTACCTCAACGCGCTCGAATTCGCCAAGGAGCGTGTCCAGGGCGGCGACATGACCGAGATGGCCGACAAGACCGCCCCGCGCGTCACCATCACCCACCACCCGGACGTGCGGCGTGCGCTGATCCGCCAGAAGGCGTTCGCCGAGGGTCTGCGCGCGGTGTACATGTACACGGCGGCCCACCAGGACGTCGAGACCGCCGCGCGCGTCTCCGGCGCCGACGGCGAGCTGGCCCATCGGGTCAACGACCTGCTGCTGCCGATCGTCAAGGGCGTCGGTTCCGAGCGCGCCTACGAGCTGCTCACCGAGTCGCTTCAGACGTTCGGCGGGTCGGGCTTCCTGCAGGACTACCCGATCGAGCAGTACATCCGCGACGCCAAGATCGACTCCCTCTACGAGGGCACCACCGCGATCCAGGCACAGGACTTCTTCTTCCGCAAGATCGCCCGTGACCGCGGCACCGCCGTGGGCCACGTGTCGGCGCAGATCAAGCAGTTCCTGGACAGCGACGCGTGCGGCGGCCGACTGGCGGCCGAGCGGGAGCTGCTCGCGACCGCTCTCGCGGACGTCGAGGCCATGATCGGCACGTGCTTCGATCACCTCATGGGTTCGCAGGACGACCCCAAGCGCCTGTATACGGTCGGGTTCGCCTCGGTGCGCGTCCTCATGGCGTTCGGTGACCTCATGATGGGCTGGCGTCTCCTGGTCGGCGCAGAGGTCGCCCTCGGCGCGCTGGACGGGGCGTCCGACGACGACAAGGACTTCTACAACGGCAAGATCGCCGCCGCCCGGTGGTTCGCCAAGAACGAGCTGCCCCTGATCAGCGCCACCCGCGCGATCGTCGCAGACCTCGACAACGAGCTGATGGCGCTGGACGAGTCCGCGTTCTGATCCCCACCTGACGGGCCCTTCTGGGTCCCCACCGTCGATCCGCCGCCCCTGCCCGGGCGGCGGATCGACTCGTTTCGCCGGACGCGGGCGGCCCACCCCCACGAATCGGCTACCCGGATTCCCGATCCGCTATGCCGATGGGAATAGCGCGGTGATTGTCAACCTGTTGTGAGTCATTCAGGCGGCGATGAGGGTTGCCGCGATCGGTGGGATCGTCAGTCGTGAGCCGTCGTTTGCCAGGTTGATCGTGACGGTGGTGTTCGGGGTGGGGATCTGGGGTCGTTTGCGGTAGCGGCCCGCGTGCTGGCGGTAGTGCTCATCGAGCCTGGTCTGCCGGGCGCGGGCCGTGTCGACCC